>NZ_JBIIPA010000016.1:0-48834 GCF_044342855.1 Polynucleobacter sp. | reverse complement strand
TCAAAGCCAATTGAATAAAAGCTCTTTCTACCCCACTTAACTGCTTGTAATGACTTGTCATGCAATATTTTCCTATTAAAAAATATTGCACTTACTTTTCGAGCGCGCCATTCAATTTAGATTTTATGGCGTTAGCTTAAAGCAGTCCATTTGCAACCACCAAGTAGTTCATTGCTCCAACAGGAGGCTTATACGTTTACTGGTGTTGCGCTGGAAATTGTGTGGAGATTGCTTACACACTTGGTGGCACAGAAAGAAAAACGACTTAGGAATTTCTCCCTAAGTCGTTGATTTCATTGGTGGGCCCACCAGGACTTGAACCTGGGACCAAAGGATTATGAGTCCTCTGCTCTAACCAACTGAGCTATAGGCCCGTTAGTCTTTGGATCAATCTTCTTCGAGGAAGGTCTTGAGCTTGTCGCTGCGGCTTGGATGACGCATTTTTCTTAGAGCCTTGGCTTCAATCTGACGGATACGCTCACGAGTAACGTCAAACTGCTTACCCACTTCCTCGAGAGTATGGTCCGTGCTCATCTCAACACCAAAGCGCATACGCAATACTTTTGCTTCGCGTGGTGTTAATGAATCGAGAACATCCTTTACTACGCCACGCATAGAGTCATGCAATGCCGCTTCAGCTGGAGCCAATGTATTGCCATCCTCAATGAAGTCGCCTAAATGAGAATCTTCATCATCACCGATTGGTGTTTCCATGGAGATTGGCTCTTTTGCGATCTTCATAATCTTGCGAATCTTGTCCTCAGGAATTTCCATCTTGAGTGCCAAGGTTGCAGCATCTGGCTCATGACCAGTCTCTTGCAAGATTTGACGGCTAATACGGTTCATCTTATTGATCGTCTCAATCATATGAACTGGAATACGGATCGTACGTGCTTGGTCGGCAATAGAACGAGTAATCGCCTGACGGATCCACCAGGTTGCATAGGTAGAGAACTTGTAACCACGGCGGTATTCAAACTTATCTACCGCCTTCATCAAACCGATATTGCCCTCTTGGATCAAATCCAAGAACTGCAAACCACGGTTGGTGTATTTCTTAGCAATCGAGATTACCAAACGTAAGTTGGCAACAGTCATCTCACGCTTCGCTTCACGCGCACGCTTTTCGCCCGCGATCATCTGCTTGTTCACTTCTTTTAACTCTGGAAGTGGCAAAACAACACGGGTCTGAATATCGATCAACTTCTGTTGAAGTTCTTGAATCGCTGGAACGTTACGTTGAAGCAATGCTATGTATGGCTTGTTTTCTTTAAGTAACTTAGTAGTCCACTCAAGGTTCATTGACATCTTAGGGAAGTCTTTTAATACTTCACCACGATTAACGCCAACCTTATCCACCAACAAGCTCACAATACCGCGCTCGAGTTTCCAAACTTGATCTACTTGTGAACGCATCGTGTCACATAACTTCTCAACACTCTTTGCAGTCAATCGGAAACCAAGCAACTCACCACGAATAGCTTCTTGTGCCTTGATGTAAGCTGGGCAGTTGTAACCCTCTTTATCAAATGCACGACGCATCTTGTCTGCTTGTGTACGAACATTCGCAAACTTCTCTAAGGAGATTTGCTTCAATTCCTCTAATTGCTTAGCGTTGGCTGTAGCTACACCGCCGCCACCGCCGCCACCTTCATCCTCCCCCTCTTCGCCACCCTCTTCAGCATCTGGGTCAACCTCTGGCTCTTCTGGTCCAAGCTTAATATCTTCTGCATTAGGGTCAACCAATCCATCTACGAACTGATCAATCTCCAGCTCGCCACTGGCAATCTTGTCTACGTTAACCAAGATCTCGCCAATCGTGACAGGGCAAGCGGCCAAAGCCATCACCATGTCTTTAAGGCCTGCTTCAATCTTCTTCGCAATGACGATCTCGCCTTCACGAGTCAAGAGGTCAACAGTGCCCATCTCGCGCATATACATACGCACTGGGTCAGTTGTACGACCAAACTCGGAGTCAACGGTAGCTAAAGCAGCTTCCGCCTCTTCTTCAGCCTCTTCTTCAGAAGTGGTTGCTGAAGCATTTTCATTCAGCAAGAGTGTTTCAGCATCTGGAGCTTGCTCGTAAACGGTAATATTGATGTCGTTCAAGAGGCTGATCAATGTTTCTAATGCATCGGCATCAGACAACTCATCTGACATCACGTCATTCATTTCACCATGAGTTAAGTAACCCTTGGACTTACCCATCTTGATCAACGTCTTCAGGCGGGTACGACGTAACTCTTGTTGCTCTTCAGAGCCCAACTGTTGTGCTGCGAATTCTTTTAATAGTGCTTTTTCTTTTGCCTTACGCTCGCGCGCTTTTTGACGATCAGTCAATACTGGCTCAGCACCTTCTGCAGGAGCATCCGCCTTTGGTTTACGACCCTTCTTTACTTCCTCAGTGGCCGCTGCCTCAACTTCAACCTCCTTAGCCTTTTTACCTTTAGTCTCTTTAGCCTCTTTTACCGGCCTAGCTTCCTTCACTACCTCAACTTTAGGAGCGACAACTTTGCCTTTTTTAGCAGCCTCAATTTTTTCGACTTTAGCCGGTGCCTTTGCAGGAGTCTTCACTGGTTTGGCTGGAGCCTTCGCTACAGGTTTAACTGGTGTCTTAACGGGTTTAGCTACTGCCTTTGCAGGAGCCTTTACTGGTTTGGCTGGTGCTTTTGCTACTGGCTTAGCCACTTTAGCTGGAGCCTTCACTGGCTTAGCTGGTGTCTTCGCTTTTGCTACAGGTTTAGCTGGAGCTTTTGCTTTCGGTGCTGGCTTTGCGGGTGCCTTAGCTGGCTTAGCTGGGGCTTTTGCCTTGGCAACTGGTTTAGCAGGTGCCTTCGCTTTAGCTGCTGGCTTTGCTGGTGCCTTAGCTTTCGCTACTGGCTTGGCTGATTTAGCTGCTGGTTTTTTCTTGATATTTGGCATTTATTAGCACTTACTCACGTTACTGATGATTGTTCTCGACTGCTTAGGCGCAGCTACTTTGTCCACTTGCCCCAAATTTCTTCAAAATAAAGCGCAAGTGGCTGAATTAAATCGGTTTTTTTCTGGGAACAGAGCATTATAGTCGATTGCGACTTTTTTACCCCATGCCATACTCAAAATATGGGGTAAATTTCGGGTTTTTCTAGGGTTAAATCAGAAAATTCTTAGGAGAATTTCAATCTTTCGCCCAACTCGCGATATCGAGCCCGATCTTGCTCTGTTGCAGTGCTTCCAGCGATTTTTTGAGCGATTTCCGTCATTTCTGTTTTCAGATGGATTAGCTCGAGCTTTTTAAATGCACCATCCAAGTCCGCAACCGCACCCTCGATCTCCAAATCTGAGCCCATGACGCGTTTTCTCAACACTTCATAGAGGGGGGCAAGCTCACTGCGGGATAGCTGCTCTTGGAATAGGGCGAATGCACCGGCACCTACTGCTGGTGGCTTGCCATTCTCACCGGGAATCAATTCAACCTGATCACACTGATTCAATAAATCTTTCATGAGCTCTAAGGCTTTTTCTGAACGCAATTCAGAAGCCTGCAAAGCAAGCGCCCTTTTATTAGCACCCAAAGCTTTTCCAAGATGCGGAAACTGAATCAAGACTCGCAACATCTGTTCCGCTAAATCGGTAGGAGCTTGAGGAGGTGGAATATTTTGTATTGGGGCTCTTTTTGCTGAGCCCTTAGATGCTTGCCAAGGTGCGCCCTGCGTTCTATTGCCACCATTCGTTTGCACGAAATTAGGTGCGCGTTGATTCGTTGTTGCATAAGAACCCTGCTGCACTGGTGCAGGCGCCACTATCAATCCACAGAAAGACTCTAACTCTGCAGGTGCTGAGTTTGTTCGAATAGCTAGCTCACGCAAGATTTGCGTACGCAATGCGATTGGCGGCATCGATAACAATAAAGGTTTTGCTGCGTGATGTGTTTGCGCTCTGCCCTCTGGCGTAGTCAACTCATGGTCTTGGCTAGCAATCTTGAAGAAGAAGCTTGAGATCGACATTGCCTCCTTGATCACTTTTTCAAAGGCAGGTGCGCCATAAGCACGGACATAGCTATCAGGGTCATGCTCTGTCGGCAAAAACAAGAAGCGAATCTCTTTGTCATCTGACATTAATGGCAAACATACCTCTAATGCGCGTTGCGCAGCACGCTGACCAGCAGAGTCACCATCAAATGAAAATACGATGCGATCAGTTTGACGCAACAACATGCGTACGTGATTCGCGGTACAGGCTGTACCCAATGTGGCTACCGCATTAGGGAAACCCAATTGCGCGAGTGCCACCACGTCCATGTAGCCCTCACATACGAGAACATATTCTTGAGAACGAATTGCTTGTCTTGCTTCAAACAATCCGTAGAGCGTATTGCCCTTAGAGAATAGGGGCGTCTCAGGTGAATTTAAATACTTAGGCTCACCTTGATCGAGAATGCGTCCACCAAAGCCAATCGTCTGACCTTTGGGATTACGAATCGGGAACATGATGCGATCCCGAAAACGATCGTAGCGACGCGCTGTTTGGTTGTTATCGGTTTGCTCACTCTGAATGAGTAAGCCGCCTTCAAGTAAAGTCTTTGCTACTTCATCATTGGCATAAGTACCAAATACTGCTTCAAGCCCTTGCCAGCCATCAGGTGCATAACCCAAGGCATAGCGTTTAGCGATCTCACCAGTAAGGCCGCGCCCCTTGAGATATTCGACTGCACAAGGCGCTACTTTAAGTTGTTGGCGATACCAATCTGCAGCTGCACTCATGACCTCACTTAAAGCCATGGTTTGCTGTTGGCGAGCAACATCATTCGCAGTGCGCTCTTCACGCGGTACATCCAATCCTGCAGAACGCGCTAAGTCTTCAATGGCGTCTACATAACCAAGTCCGGAGTACTCCATGAGAAAACTAATGGCAGAGCCGTGCGCTCCACAACCAAAGCAGTGATAGAACTGTTTAGTCGGTGATACCGAAAATGAAGGAGACTTTTCAGAATGAAAGGGGCACAAACCTTGAAAGTTCGCGCCTGCTTTTTTTAACTTCACGTGCTGCCCAACCACATCAACGATGTCAACCCGATTTAATAAATCGGCAATGAAGGATTGGGGGATGAGAGCCATCAGTAGTGGATGAGGCTTAGTGTTTAGTTTGCTTTCAACTTACTTAGCAAGCACAGCTTTAACCAAACCGGAAACTTTTCCCATATCAGCTTTACCAGCCAACTGACCTTTAAGAACGCCAATCACTTTGCCCATATCTTGTGGGCCAGCAGCCCCAGTAGATGCAACCGCTGCAGCTACAGCTGCCTCGACTTCAGCACCAGACAACTGAGCGGGTAAGTAATCTTGCAGAATGACCATCTCAGCCGCTTCAATCGCAACCAAATCATCGCGATTGGCTTTTTCAAATTGAGAGATCGAATCTTTGCGTTGCTTAATCATCTTCTCAACGGTAGCGATCACACTCGCATCATTCATCACAATGCGATCATCTACTTCACGCTGCTTGATAGCTGCCAGCAAAAGACGAATAGTTCCAAGGCGCGCTACTTCTTTTGCACGCATTGCGTTTTTCATATCTTCGGTGATTTCATCTTTCAGACTCATGGCATTTTTCCTGGTATTCAGTATCTAATAAATTTCTGGCGATTCAAAAGCAAAAACCCGCTGCGTTTCACCGTCAGCGGGTTTCAAAGCCTCTCGGTGAGGAGAGCTTTTACATTCGATTAGTAAAGCTTTTTAGGCAACATCTGGCTGCGAATACGCTTGTAATGGCGTTTAGCAGCAGCGGCCTTCTTGCGCTTACGTTCAGCCGTTGGCTTCTCGTAGAACTCGCGGGCACGCAAGTCTGTCAAAAGGCCATTCTTTTCAATGGTGCGCTTGAAACGGCGCAATGCCACTTCAAAAGGTTCGTTCTCACGGAGGCGGACTGTAGTCATACTTGTTTAACTCGTATATGCTCGAAAAATATCGAAAAATTAACTGAAACGCAATTCTAGCACGACCAAGCAAAAAAATGATTGTTTTAGGCATAGAAACTTCTTGTGACGAGACCGGAGTGGCTGTATATGACACCTCCCCCTGGGAAAACCACGCCCCAGCGCATCAGGGCATCCTAGGACAGGCCTTGCACTCCCAAATAGCCATGCACCGGGACTATGGGGGCGTTGTCCCAGAATTGGCCTCTAGAGACCATATAAGACGGGTTTTACCCCTTTTGGACGATGCTTTGCATGAAGCTGGCCTCAAATTAAAGGATATGGATGCGGTGGCCTACACCCAGGGTCCCGGCTTAGCTGGCGCCCTACTCGTGGGTAGCGCCTTTGCCAAATCCTTGGCTCAAGGCCTCAATTTACCCTCCATTGGGGTACATCACCTTGAAGGACACCTACTTTCCCCGCTTTTAGGGGTTTCAGTACCGGAATTCCCCTTTATTGCTCTTTTAGTCTCAGGTGGACATACCCAGTTGATGCTGGTGAGCGGAGTTGGTAAATACCAACTTCTAGGCGAAACTTTAGACGACGCTGCTGGCGAAGCTTTCGATAAAACGGCCAAGTTGTTGGGTTTGGACTACCCGGGTGGCGCCGCTATTTCCAAGTTGGCAGAAAAAGGTCAATCTGGAAGATTTGACCTGCCAAAACCGATGCTGCATTCAGGAGATTTGGATTTTTCTTTCTCCGGACTCAAAACGGCAGTACTGAACCAGGTGAAAAAATTTGAGGTATTGGGCATTACCGATTCCGAAGAAATTGCAACATTTCATGCGGATCTCGCGCGCAGCTTTGTCGATTCCTTGGTGGCGGTGTTAGTCAGTAAATCAGAAAAGGCACTGAAGCAAACTGGTTGCAAACATTTGGTGCTCGCCGGTGGTGTGGGTGCTAATTTGCAATTACGTTCAGCTCTGAATACCAGCGCTAAAAAGAATCGGTTTGAAGTGCACTACCCACCAGTCGATCTGTGTACCGATAACGGTGTGATGATTGCTTTTGCTGGAGCACTACGCATGTTGGCGGAAAATAATGGCTCAACTACTTCGGGTGCTTTTGATATCAAACCCCGTTGGGATTTGGCGAGTAATAATCTCGCTTAAGTAAATCTCGTTTTAGTGCTGCTTACTTAGTCAGACTAATTTTGGCGTAGGCACTGTGATTGTGAATCGACTCAAAGTTCTCAGCCTCAACCACTAAAGACAAAATACGATCATCACCTTTAAGCTGACCAGCAACATCGCGTACCAAGTCTTCTACAAACTTTGGATTGTCATACGCACGCTCAGTAACCCACTTCTCATCAGGGCGCTTGAGTAAACCCCACAACTCGCTAGAGGCTTGGCTCTCAGCGGCTGCAACCAAATCTTCTACTGTCATCTTGGTTTGCGGATCAAGCTCAACAGACATCGTTACATGTGAGCGTTGATTATGTGCGCCATACTCAGAAATCTCTTTCGAGCAGGGACATAAACTCATCACTGGAACTAAAGCGCGGAGGTTTAACTCAACGTCAATTGCGCCAGACACATTTTGTTTAGCCTTCGTAGTCCAAGTTACTTCGTAATCCATCAAGCTTTCAACACCAGATACAGGTGCGGCTTTTTTTACGAAGTGTGTATAAGTAAATTGAATGCGACCTTCTGTTGCATTGAGTAGCGGCAACATCTCACGCACCATTGCAACTACAGATGCGCTATCAATGGGCTCATTGTGTTTTTGCAAGAGCGCAATGAAACGGGACATATGAGTACCCTTCACATGCGCAGGCAAGGCTACATCCATTTCAAAATTACCAACAGCAGGCATTACGCCTGTCTGAGTACGAATACTTAATGGATGACGCAATCCCCGAATGCCCACCTGCTCAATTGGTAAAGCACGCTCATCATGCGAGGATTGAATATCCGGCATGGCTTGCGGTTTGAGAAAGGCGGTGTTGATGTCGTTCATCGGTCTATTTTCAAGCAAAAATGACTTATTTGCCTGCAGCCACAGGATTTACAGCAGTTTTCAGGGGGAAACGCAGTGAAATCGCCTTTGCAATCCCCTCAGAGTTCAGGCCACACTTACGCATTAAGAGTTTGTAATCGCCATGCTCCACGAATTCATCTGGAAGACCTAGTTGTAATAGGGGCTTATTGATACCCATGGCAGAGAGTGCTTCTAAGCAAGCGCTGCCAGCACCACCCTGAATCGCACCATCTTCAATTGTCACAAAATAATCATGGTCTTGCGCCAAGGATTTGAGAAGCTCAAAATCTAATGGTTTTACAAAGCGCATATTGGCAACTGAGGCATCAATTTGTTCAGCCACTTCAAGTGCTGGGTAGAGCAAAGTTCCGAAAGCCAAAATTGCTATGCGCTGGCCTGCGGGTGCATTGGATTTGCGACGCAATTCACCTTTGCCTAATGGCACAGTACGCAATTCTTTTGAAGGAATAGTTCCAACACCAGCACCACGCGGATAACGAACTGCACTTGGGTGTGACTGATGGAAAGCTGTCGTTAGTAAATCTCGACACTCAGCTTCGTCAGCAGGCGTCAATACCAACATATTCGGAATGCAACGTAAGAACGGAATGTCATATGCACCAGCATGCGTTGCGCCGTCTGCGCCAACCAAACCAGCCCGGTCCAATGCAAACAACACCGGAAGATCCTGAATCGCCACATCATGAATCAGCTGATCGTAGGCGCGCTGCAAGAAGGTCGAGTAAATGGCCACGACTGGCTTCATCCCTTCACATGCCATACCAGCAGCAAAAGTCACTGCATGCTGTTCTGCAATACCAACATCGTAATAACGCTTCGGGAAATTTTTCTCAAACTCTACAAGACCAGATCCTTCGCGCATTGCTGGTGTGATGCCAATCAGCAATGGATCGGCATGCGCCATATCGCAGAGCCACTCACCAAATACTTGAGTAAAGGTTTTAGAGGAAGGAGTGGCAGATTTCTGAACGCCCTCTTCTGGATTGAACTTGCTGGGGCCGTGATACAGGACTGGGTCTGCTTCAGCTAACTCATAACCCCGACCCTTGCGTGTCACAACATGCAAGAACTGTGGGCCGCGACCCTCAAGCGCCAAGCGACGTACGTTTTGCAACATCGGTATCAATGCATTTAAATCGTGGCCATCGATGGGTCCGAAATAGTTAAAACCAAATTCTTGAAAAATGGTTGAAGGCGAAACCATGCCCTTGGCATGATCTTCTAAACGTTTTGCAAACTCTCGCAATGGAGGGGCAATTGATAAGACGCTATCAATACCCTTCTTCGTTGCAGAGTAAATATTGCCACTCAATAATCTAGCCAAGTGTCGATTGAGCGCGCCCACTGCTGGCGAGATCGACATATCGTTGTCATTCAGAATCACTACTAGCGGCAAGTCGTCATATACACCAGCATTGTTCATGGCTTCAAATGCCATGCCACCGGTCATAGCGCTATCGCCAATCACCGCAACGGCAACTTGTTTTTCACCTTTGGTCTGGAAAGCGCGTGCCATACCCATCGCTGCAGAAATACTCGTTGAGGAGTGTCCGGTGCCAAAGGCATCGTATTCACTTTCAGCGCGACGGGGGAAGCCAGACAAGCCGTCGAACTGACGCAAGGTATTCATGCGATCACGACGACCAGTCAAAATTTTGTGTGGGTAGCTTTGATGACCCACATCCCAGACGATGCGATCCTGCGGCGTATCGAAGACATAGTGCAGCGCAATCGATAGCTCCACCGTTCCTAAATTCGAAGAAAGGTGTCCACCCGTTTTAGAAACAGAATCCAAGACAAACTGGCGCAACTCATCGGCAAGCGTAGCAAGCTGCTCGCGAGGCAGTTTTTTTAAGTCTGCGGGGGAGTGAATGGAATTTAAAGTCATCAAATCTTCAGTAATCTTATTTGCCTCTACTAACTACCAACAGAGCCAAATCTTTCAGAGCCTGGGCTTTGGGGCCAAAACTCTCTAAGCTAGCAATTGCGGTTTCTTGCAAATCTTTTGCTGCTTTCTGTGCATAGTCTAAACCCATCAAGGTCACATAGGTAGGCTTGTGATTGGCAGCGTCTTTCCCGGCGGTTTTGCCCAAAGTTTGACTATCCGAAGTAGCATCGAGAACATCATCCACAATTTGAAAGGCTAAACCTAAAGCTTCGGAGTAAGTTTGGAGGAGCTGCATTTGGGCAGGATTCAATTTGGCAGCAATACCGCCCATCTGCACCGAACAAGAAAGCAAAGACCCTGTTTTCATCGCGTGCATTTGCTTTAAGCCGGCCAGATCTAATTTCTTGCCCACACTATCCAAATCAATCGCCTGACCTCCAGCCATCCCGCGCGAACCAGATGCACTGGCTAAAGCACTGATCATGGCCAATCGTGTATCAGCATCACACCGCGCATTTGCCAAAATCTCAAATGCGCGAGTTTGCAATGCATCGCCAACCAATAAAGCAGTCGCCTCATCGTAGGCCTTGTGAACTGTAGGTCGGCCACGACGTAAATCATCATCATCCATGCACGGTAAATCATCGTGCACCAAAGAGTAAGCATGAATGCATTCAATTGCCACAGCAGCAGCATCCAATGCACTTTGATTTGTGTCATCACTCAATGCACCAGCGGCATAAACCAAGAGAGGGCGAATGCGTTTACCACCACCTTGAGCGGCGTAGCGCACAGCCTCATGCAAACGCGGAGGATTGGCATCGGCAGCATCAAGCAAATTATCTAAAGCCGATTCAGTTCGCTGCCCGTGAGCGCGAACCCAATCATCAAATGAAAGTGCGCAGTTCATGAGGGTTTAATTTGCGCGTGACTTATGCTTCAAATACCCGGACCTGCTGCTCAACTTGAGCAAGCATGGCTTGGCAATGCCTTAAGAGGGCAGCGCCTCGTTGATAAGCTAAAAGTGTCTCCTCCAGAGAGAATTTGCCAGACTCCATGTCAGAAATCAGCTTTTCTAGCTCTTTTACAGCCTGCTCGTAACGCAAGTTGGGGTCGATTTGAACCTCAAGACCGGGTTTCTGACCCTCAGATTTCTTTGCTGGCATTGGCTTATTTCCTTCAAATTTCTTACAGATGTAGCCCTACATATTAAAGCGAGACGGGGGTCAGATGGGTATAATTCCCTCCTTCCTTTCCAATATCGATCCGTCGATGGTTGGATTGGTTATTCCGCTTAGCTTCGGCTGACGTTTTCGGGGGTGGGGAGAATGGCTAATCTGGCTACCGCGCAGCAACTTGCGCCGTCCAACTTACAACTGCCGGTTTCGGCCTATTTTCACGTTGATCTCTATCAGCGTGAAATTGAACTGCTTTTTAAGCAGGGTCCAGGCTATGTTGGTCACGAACTCATGGTTCCTGAGATTGGTTCTTATCAAACTTTGACCTCAGAAAATGAAGGTCGCCTGCTGGTTCGCAATGCCCAGGGTGTTGAACTCCTTTCCAATGTCTGCCGTCATCGCCAAGCACTCATGCTCAATGGCAAAGGTAAAGCAGACAACATCGTTTGCCCATTGCATCGCTGGACCTACGATTTAAATGGTCAACTTATGGGCGCACCCCATTTTGAAGATAAGCCTTGCCTCAATTTAGGCAAATCGCCTTTGCAAAATTGGCAAGGACTCTTATTTGAAGGTCCGCGTGACGTGCGCACTGATCTTGCCAAGCTCGGCGTAGCTGATGATCTTAATTTTGAAGGTTATGTGCTGGATCACGTTGAAGTCCATGAATGCAATTACAACTGGAAGACTTTTATTGAAGTCTATCTTGAGGACTATCACGTCGTTCCATTTCATCCAGGCTTAGGTAAGTTTGTTTCTTGCGAAGACTTGCGCTGGGAATTCGGTGACTGGCACAGCGTACAAACTGTTGGCATTCACAAAAATCTAGAGAAGCCTGGCTCTCCGATTTATCAAAAGTGGCATGAAGCGGTATTGCGCCACCATGAGGGTAAGACGCCGCGACATGGCGCTATCTGGCTGACCTACTACCCCAATGTGATGGTGGAGTGGTACCCAGGCGTTTTATGTGTTTCGACATTGCACCCCATGGGTCCGAATAAAACACGTAATGTGGTTGAGTTTTATTACCCAGAGGAGATTGCCCTTTTTGAGCGTGAGTTTGTAGAGGCAGAGCGTGCAGCCTATATGGAAACCTGTATTGAGGATGATGAGATTGCAGAGCGTATGGATGCTGGTCGCGCCGCTCTGTTAGCCCGTGGTCAAAATGAAGTAGGTCCATATCAAAGCCCGATGGAAGATGGCATGCAGCATTTCCATGAATGGTACCGTCGTGCCATGAACTATCAAGGCGCATAATCCAGCAATACCCATCGCACACATTAGGAAGCCATCATGACGCCTCTCATTACTGCAAACCAGTTAGAAGAAATCCTCAATAGTGGCGAGAATGTGTTGCTATGTGATTGCCGCTTTGATTTAGTCGACCCACTAGCAGGCAGAAAGTCTTATTTAGAGGGTCATATTCCAGGCGCGCTCTATGTCGATCTAGATCACGATTTATCTGGCGCCAAGACCGGTAAAAATGGTCGTCACCCACTACCAACTCCTGAAGCCTGGGCGCTAACAAAATCCCGCTTAGGAATGGATTCAAAAACTTTGGTGATCGCCTACGACAATCAAGGCTCCGTATATGCCAGTCGCTTGTGGTGGATGCTCAAGGCAACTGGTCATGCCAATGTTCAAGTGTTGGATGGCGGCCTAGATGCTTGGAATGGCCCAATTAGCACCCTGCCAAGCCAACCTCAGGCTACAAGCACTCCAGTACCAAGCATGCCTTACGTTGGACTAGTTCTAGTAGACGGGGTTATGCAGAACCTACAAAGCAAAGAAAGTGTCATCGTTGATGCTCGTGCAAACGATCGCTTTCATGGTCAGAATGAAACATTAGATCCGGTTGGCGGACATATTCCCAACGCAATCAATTCCTGCTTTAGAGAAAATCTCACCGGCAAATCTTTCAAAACCTCGGAGCAGTTGTACAAAGATTTTCATGCCCTCTTAGGATCCACCAAAGCCTCTGAAGTGATTCACCAGTGCGGCTCTGGGGTAACGGCCTGCCACAACTTACTTGCCATGGAAATCGCTGGGCTCAAGGGTTCACGTCTATATGCAGGCAGCTGGAGTGAATGGTGTGCCGATCCAAGCCGGCCAGTGGCGCTTTAATGCAGCAGCGAGAGCAAGATTACAAAGCCAACGCCGCAAGCAATCAAAATCGTTTGACGTAAAGACTCAGCCCAATATGGGCGTCGATGCATTTGCGGAATGAGATCACTTACAGCAATGTAAATAAAGCTACTTGATGCAATCACGAGTAAATATGGCATTGCTGCATGAGCCTTCTCTAAGAAGAAGTAAGCCAGTACGCCGCCCACTACCGCAGACAAACCACAAATGAAGTTATACATCAATGCGCGAGTTCGAGAGAATCCCGCATTAAGTAATACGATGAAATCCCCAATCTCCTGAGGAATCTCATGCGCAATGATGGCAATCGCAGTAAAGATACCCACCTGATAATCCGCCATAAATGCTGCAGCAATCAAAACACCATCAACAAAGTTATGCAATCCGTCACCGACCAGAATCATCCAGCCACTCCGTCCCGCAACTTCAGCATCATGGCCACGGTGATGATCATGGCCATCCCCTTCATGGTGATGACTATGGCGCAGTAATGCAATTTTCTCTAACAAGAAAAAGCCTAAGAGCCCCGCAAGCAAAGTAGCAAATAGCAACTGAGGGCTTGCGCCCGCCATCGTAAATGCCTCAGGCAGAGAATGCAGCAAAGCAGTAGCAAGTAAAATACCAACTGACACACTGACCATGCCGTGGACCATCTTTGATAAAAAAGACAAAGAGAAGCTTGCGGCAACGAGAACGCTGGCGGTTCCCGCTAGCGCTGTTACCAACAAGATGCTTTGCAGTACTGACATAGAAATTATGCAACTCCGTTTTGTTTAAACCAGGCAATGCACTTTTCCCAGCCATCTTTAGCAGGACCTTCGCGATAAGTGGCGCGGTAGTCAGCATGGAAGGCGTGCGGTGCATCAGGATAGATTTCAAAACGACAGGCTTTAGCCGCTGGATTTTTTGGAGCTGCTTTTGCCAGCGCTTCACGCATTTGCTCAACACTCTCTAAAGAGATGCCAGTATCAGCACCGCCATACAAGCCCAGCACAGGGGCTTTCAGATCGGCAGCGATATCCACTGGATGGCGCGGATTGCCTTCTGTTTTTTCACCAATGACACGGCCGTACCAAGCTACACCAGCCTTAACCTGAGGCAGCGTGGCTGAGAGCCAAGTAATGCGGCCACCCCAGCAAAATCCAGTGACGCCCACTTTTTTCAGATCGCCGCCATTCTTGCCGGCCCAAACTAAGGCTGCTTGCAAATCATTCAGTACTTGTGTGTCCGTAGTTGGGGCAACAATATTTTTCTGAATCTCAGCAATCGTGCCGTAAGTATTCGGATCGCCAGCGCGAGTAAAGAATTCCGGGGCAATCGCCAAGTAGCCTAATTTTGCAAAACGACGTGTGACGTCAGCAATGTATTCGTGCACACCGAAGATTTCACTAACCACAATCACGATTGGCAAATTGCCTTTTGCCTTCTCTGGACGAGAAACATAAGCAGGCAACTGAAAGCTGCCGACAGGGATCATTTGTTCGCCAGCTTTAATACCGATAAAGTCTGTTTCAATCGCCGCAGCTAAAACTGGCTCAGAGGCAGCAACAAAGCCAATGCCTATAGATGTTGCGGTAATAGCGGAGGCCTTCATAAAAACTCTTCTATAGCTAGACACCATTTTTGAATCTTGATCTTTTTTAATTGTCATTTTTGCCCCCTGATTTAGTGTGCCTCTTCCCAATTATCGCCAATCCCAATACCAACCACCAAAGGAACCTTTAGATCGGCCACCTTACACATCAAATCTGGCAGCCTTGCCTGCAAGAGCTCTAGCTCATCCATGGGTACGTCAAATACCAATTCATCATGCACCTGGAGCAGCATACGCGTCTTGAGCTGCTCTTTTTCCAGCCAGTTCTCGACGGCAACCATAGCCAATTTGATCAGATCTGCTGCAGTCCCCTGCATTGGTGCATTGATCGCCGCACGCTCTGCACCTTGGCGGCGAGGGCCATTCGAGCCCTTAATCTCAGGCAACCATAGGCGTCTGCCAAACACCGTCTCGACGTAGCCATTCTCTCTTGCCTCCAAGCGGGTGCGCTCCATGTATTGAGCAACGCCTGGATAGCGATCAAAGTATTTCGCGATGTAGTTTTGGGCTGCAGAGCGCTCAATACCCAAGTTTCCAGCCAGACCAAAAGCGCTCATGCCATAAATTAAGCCAAAGTTAATCACCTTGGCATAACGGCGCTGCTCTGAATTAACAGCCTCCAATGGCACACCAAAAATCTCAGCTGCTGTGGCTTGGTGGACATCCTTACCAGCAGCAAATGCAGCTAGCAAGTTTTCATCTTCGGCAATGTGCGCCATGATGCGCAATTCAATTTGAGAGTAGTCGGCTGAGAGCAACTTACAACCTTCAGCTGGAATAAACGCCTCCCGAATATGACGGCCCTCTTCCGTGCGTACGGGAATGTTTTGCAAGTTTGGATCACTAGAAGCCAAGCGCCCCGTCACTGCAGTCGCTTGAGAAAAACTCGTGTGCACTCGACCTGTCTTAGGGTCAGCCATGCGTGGCAGCTTCTCAATGTATGTTGACATCAATTTAGCAAGACTGCGGTAATCCAAAATACGGGCAGGCAGCGGGTAGTCTTCAGCCAGTTTTTGCAACACCTCTTCATCGGTTGATGGCGCGCCTGATGGCGTCTTCTTAATTACTGGAAGTTCTAGCTGCCCAAACAAAATTTCCGCAATCTGTTTAGGAGACTGAATATTGAAAGGTTGCCCTGCTAACTTATGAATCTCACCCTCCAAGGCCAGCAAGCGTTTACCAACCTCTTGGCCCTGCTTAGACAGCAGCCCTGAATCAATCCGAATCCCATTACGCTCCATGATGCCAAGGACGCGCATTGCTGGCATCTCAATATTTTCATAAACGTATAGAAGGCCTGGGCTCTCCTGAATTTGCGGCCACAAAGCTAAATGCAAACGCAAGGTAATGTCCGCATCTTCTGCTGCGTAGCCTGTAGCAATCTTCAGATCAACTTGATCAAAGCCAATCTGATGCACACCTTTGCCACACACCTCTTCATACTTAATGGTCTTCATGCCGAGATGTCGTTCAGCCAAGTTATCCATGTTGTGCGGCATATGCGATTCAAGTACATAAGACTCCAGCATGGTGTCAAACGCAATACCCAGCAAAGTAATGTCGTAGTTCGCGAAGATGTGGCTGTCGTACTTGAGGTTTTGACCCACCTTCAAATGCGAAGCGCTTTCTAGCCAAGGCTTCATGCGCGCTAAAACTAATTCACGACTGAGCTGAGCCTCGCCGTTACGATGCGCCACTGGTATGTAGCAAGCCTCTCCAGGAGTGACGCAAAGAGAGATGCCAACAAGTTCTGCAGCCAGCGCATCTAGGCTGGTAGTTTCTGTATCCACCGCCGTAAGATCGGCGCCTTCAATTTTTTTAATCCAACGATCTAATGCTGCTTCATCGACAACACACTCATAGTGTTTTTCAATCGCACCCTGCAAATCAGTCGTTTCTTGCGATAAGGCAGTTGTCGCCTCTGTGGCAGTGGGACCAAACTTCTTGACTGCAGATTTTATATTTTCTTCAGTAGTATTTTTAATCGGGCTGCCAGCTAAATCAAAGCCACCATTGGTTCCAGGAGCTGCTCCACCCATTTGCTTCTCTACATCACGCAACCAAGTTTTAAATGCGTAGCGTTCAAATAACTCGCGCAAGAGCGGCGCATCTTCAGGTTTTGCATGAAGATCATCCAAGCCTGGAAGGTGGGGAGATAAATCGCAATCCGTTTTGACGGTAATGAGCTGACGCGCTTGTGGGAGCCACTCCAAACTATTGCGAAGATTCTCGCCGACAACGCCTTTTACTTGATCAGCATTCGCCATCAAATTATCTAAATCAGCAAACTCAGCCAACCATTTATTTGCTGTTTTAGGGCCAGCCTTCGGAACACCGGGTACGTTATCAACCGTATCCCCAATAATCGAAAGGTAATCTATGATGCGCTCGGGAGGTACGCCGAATTTTGCAATGACACCGTCAATATCGAGCTTCTCATTGGTCATCGTATTAATCAAAGTGACGGAAGAATTCACCAACTGAGCCAGATCTTTGTCACCAGTAGAAATAATGGTTTCCCAGCCGGCTTGGGTGGCTTGGCAAGCCAAGGTTCCAATCACGTCATCAGCCTCAACCCCGGAAACCATCAATACTGGCCAGCCCAAGGCCTTCACCATGGCATGAATCGGCTCAATCTGTTTAACCAGATCCTCTGGCATGGGGGAGCGGTGCGCCTTGTACTCAGAGTACATTTCATCCCGGAAAGTCTTACCTTTGGCATCAAAAACACAGGCAATATGGTCGGCCTTGAGCTCTGAGCGAGCTCGGCGCATCATATTGACCATCCCATAGATTGCCCCGGTTGGGTCACCCGCCCCATTTCTGAGGTCTGGCATGGCATGAAAGGCGCGATAAAGGTAGCTAGAACCGTCTACCAACAAGAGTCTATGTTTAGTCATACCGCAATCGTACAATCTAGTTGTTAACTGCCTACAGATCAGGTTCAAATCCCCCCTGAAAAGAGGCCTAAAAAGGTGAAAAATGATGCATGCTCTAACTAACTTACTCCACTCTTCTGTGAGCCAAGCCCTTGTTCTAACAAGCTTTTTGCTTGCTTTTGCCTCTTTTGGCCTAAATTCAGTACACGCCCAGAGCAATTCTCAGGCGCTTAGCCCATCTGAGCTGCAGCGCATTAATAGTCAGCCTTTAGCACCCCCAGTAAGCGCATCACAAGTGACAAATGCGCCCGAAAGCCGTAAACCGAGCTTTCAGCACAAAGAGGTGACTGGTACTGAAGTTACCGAATACAAGGATGCCAATTCACCAACGCAAGTGGACGTGAAGACGCGCTACACCAGCTATGAAATGGCGCCGCCGGCAACAGTGATGCCTGGCGTACCAAAAGAAACTGAACTACTCAGCATACCGAGCATCAGCATTCCTTTTTAATCTTTAGTCATGGCTGTCTTCACCCCCATTGAATTAAACGATATCTCCGCTTGGATTTCAAATGATTTTGATATTGGGCAGGCTAGCGATATTCGTGGAATTCATGGTGGTATTGAAAACTCTAATTTCTTTCTTGATACCGAAAAAGATGGCAAGAAACAAGAATATGTTATGACTATTTTCGAAAGGCTATCAGCAGAGCAACTTCCCTACTACTTAGAGTTAATGCGCCACTTGGCTGATAAAGGCATTGCAGTACCTAAGCCTCTTGAAAATAAACAAGGGCAAATTCTATTTACCCTCAAAGGCAAACCCGCAGCGATTGTGAGCAAGCTTCCAGGCCTTTCCAGACTGGCGCCTGAAGCAAAGCATTGCGCCTTAGTTGGTGAAAACTTGGCAAAGATGCATTTGGCCAGTAGCGACTTCAAACGCACTCAAGAAAATCTACGTAGCCTGTCTTGGTGGCAAAAAACAGTTCCGCAAGTCTTGTCGCATTTAAGTGATGCGCAAAAAGAATTACTCATAACTGAGCTTGCCACTCAAGAACAATTCTTTGCCTCTGCAGCCTATGCATCACTGCCACAAGGGGCAAGCCATTGCGACCTGTTTAGAGATAACGTGCTGTTTGACCCCCAGGGTGCGAGCGATAGTTCTCAAGACCAGCTTGGCGGCTTCTTCGACTTTTATTTCGCCGGAACAGATAAATGGTTATTTGATTTGGCGGTGACCGCAAATGATTGGTGCCTTGCTGAAAACAAACAAGACTTAGACCCCGCTTGCTTTAAAGCGCTAATGGATGCATATCAATCCGTTCGCCCACTCAGCAAGGAAGAACAAGCGAGCTGGCCCCTCATGATTCGCGCTGCAGCCCTTCGTTTCTGGATTTCACGTCTGTGGGATTTTTACTTGCCACGTGATGCGCAAATGCTCACACCACATGATCCTCGTCATTTTGAAAATATTCTCTTAAGCCGCAAAGCAATATGAAACTAAACTCTGTCGCCCCAAAAGAAGGTTACACCTGGATACGTCAAGGCATTTGGCTGTTCAAACAAAACCCTCTGGGTTTTTTGATGTTGGTATTCATGTATGTATTTGTGGCGCAGCTAGCAGTGCTCGTACCGGTGATTGGTGTTTTTGCTGTCTTATTACTCACGCCCACTTTGTCAGTTGGTTTTATGACTGCGTGCCGCCAAGCCATTCAAAAAGAACGCATTCGTCCGTCGGTATATGTCATTGCCCTGCAATCCTCGCCATTAATTCGTAAACGCATTTTGCAATTAGGCTTGGTATATGCGGCACTCATTTTGGCCCTGAGTTTTATCTTAAGCATGTTAGTGGACTTTGAATTACTCATTCCACTCATGACGAACGATAAGCCCATCACTCCAGAAGTAGTTCGTCAGATTTATCTGATTCTTTTTTTTGGCGGCTTGCTATATATCCCGGTAGCAATGTTGACGTGGTTCTCTCCCGTACTCGTTGCTTGGGCTGATATGCCAGTAGCGCAAGCGCTCTTTTCTAGCGCCATTGCTTGCTGGGCAAATCGTGGTGCATTCTTTTTGTATATCGCCATTTGGGGTGCGGTATTAATTGCAATCCCCTTAACGATTGGCTCTATTTTTGATGCACTAGATTTAGGTCAAGCTGCCTCATTCATCATCGCCCCCATTTCTATGGCGGGATTGACAGTAATGCATTGCTCCTTCTTTGCCACTTGGAAAGCCTGCTTTGCTGAAAAAGAATCAGCAACCTTAATTGCCTAGGCGGTTGCTTAGTCTATCGCTGCAAGCTTAGCAATACTGAGCTGTAACCATTTGACGCCATGGCGCTTGAAGTTCACTTGAGCACGCGCATCCGCATCATTACCCTCTAAGCCGGTCACGCGCCCCTCACCAAACTTGGTATGAAAGACATTCTGGCCGATAGTAAATGGATAGTTGCCGCGTGGCGGTGATGCCATTCGGGTAACGGAAGTTGAGGCAGAGCCTACGCGGCCAATTTGTCTTGCAGGTCGCTCACGCTCATTGCCAGAATCAAAGAAGTCATTCGATCCAAACTCGCGCTGACGGGTGTAACCATCTTGCCAAGTAGATCCTGAGCGCCCGCCATTTCCACCAGTAGTACCGCCCCAGCGAGCATCTTTTACTTTTGGAGTAAGCCATTTCAGCGAGTCCGATGGCAACTCTTCCAAGAAACGAGATGGCATGTTGTAACGCACTTGGCCATGCAACATCCGTGATTGCGTATGGGAGAGGTAGAGACGCTCCTTGGCGCGGGTAATCGCAACATACATCAAACGTCGCTCTTCTTCTAAACCATTCTGTTCGTTGATGCTGTTCTCATGTGGGAACAAGCCCTCTTCCAAACCTGTAATAAAGACGGAGGTGAACTCTAAGCCTTTAGCTGAGTGCACTGTCATGAGCTGAACGGCGTCTTGACCTGCCTGAGCCTGGTTATCACCAGCCTCAAGCGATGCGTGCGAGAGGAATGCCGCCAATGGTGAGACCTCCACTATACCAGGGGCATTTTCGCCTGGTAGTGTGGCTGCAGTGGCATCTTGGCCATAACCCTCTTCCGCAATAAATGCGGTCGCCGCGTTAATTAATTCTTGTAAGTTTTCTACGCGGTCTTGACCTTCGCGCTCTGAGAGATAGTGCTGAATCAAACCGCTATGTTGAATCACGAACTCCACCGTCTCCGGCAAAGTATTGTGGCGAGTAGCTTCACGCATGTGATCTACTAAGCGCACAAAGCCACCTAAAGCTGCGCCCGCTTTGCCATCCAATGTGGACGCGGCCAAATACAAAGAACCGTTTTGCGCACGCGCTGCATCCTGCACAGCTTCAATCGATCTCGCCCCAATACCGCGTGTTGGGAAATTCACTACGCGTGAGAAAGAGGTGTCGTCATTTGGATTTTCCAAAAGACGGAGGTAGGCTAAAGCGTGTTTAATTTCAGCGCGCTCGAAGAAGCGCAGTCCACCATAAACACGATAGGGAATCGCTGCAGAAAATAAGGCATGCTCAATGATGCGTGACTGGGCATTACTTCTATAGAGCAAAGCAATTTCAGTACGCTTGATGCCGCTATTCACCAAGGCTTTGATTTCATCTACAAGCCAAGCGGCTTCTGCATGATCGCTCGGTGCATCATAGATGCGGACTGGCTCACCATGACCTGCATCGGTGCGCAGGTTTTTACCAAGGCGATCCGTGTTGTTGGAAATGAGATAGTTTGCGGTATCTAAGATGTGGCCATGCGAGCGATAGTTTTGCTCAAGCTTGACCATCAACGGGTGATATTGCTTTTCATAGAGGCGCATATTCTCCACATCTGCGCCACGGAAAGCATAAATACTTTGATCATCATCGCCCACTGCGAATACCGCACTGCTTCCCATGCCGCTGACATTAACGCGACTAGCATCATGGCCAGAGAGTAATTTGAGCCAAGCGTATTGCAAAGCATTGGTATCTTGAAACTCATCAATCAAGATATGGCGGAAGCGTTCTTGGTAGTGCGTGCGAATCGCTTCATTATGTTTGAGTAATTCATAGCTACGTAACAAGAGTTCGGCAAAGTCGACTACACCTTCACGCTGGCACTGCTCATCGTACGCTTCGTACAACTGAGCCATCTTGGCCTGGAAGTCGTCCCCTAGAGAGAGTTCTTTGGCGCGCTGACCACGCTCTTTGGCATGCGCAATAAAGTATTGCAACTGCTTAGGAGGGTACTTCTCGTCATCGACCTTTAAGCCCTTCAAAAGGCGCTTAATGGCAGAAAGCTGATCTTGGGTGTCCAGAATCTGAAAAGTGGACGGTAAACCCGCCTCTTTGTGATGTGCGCGCAGCAAACGGTTGCAAAGACCATGGAAAGTGCCAATCCACATGCCCCGGGTGTTGATGGGCAACATGGCACTTAAGCGCAACATCATCTCTTTAGCGGCCTTATTGGTGAAGGTCACCGCCAAGACACCAATAGGCGAAACCTGGCCCGTTTGGATCAACCAGGCTATACGGGTCGTGAGGACGCGGGTCTTTCCGCTACCAGCGCCAGCCAAAATCAGGGCTGACTGGGCCTGGCCATTTTCATTTACTGGCGGGAGGGTCACTGCCTCGCGTTGTTCTGGATTAAGGTTTGCGAGTAGGTCTGAGTACATCGCCCCAATTATAATTTGCCTCATATGCCAAATGCTTCGAATACCCCTAATTCATCAGCGGCTAGCTCCTTAGACGAACTAGCCAAATCCTACGAACCCGCCCCAATTGAAGCTTATTGGGGTCCGGAATGGGAGCGCCGAGGCATTGCCGACGCCACCCTAGATGAGGGCAAGGGAGATTTCTCAATTCAGTTGCCGCCACCGAATGTGACCGGCACCCTGCACATGGGTCACGCCTTTAACCAAACCATCATGGATGGCTTGGTGCGTCATGCCCGCATGTCTGGCAAAAATACCCTATGGGTTCCAGGCACAGACCATGCTGGTATCGCCACTCAAATTGTTGTTGAGCGCCAGCTCGATGCACAGAAAGTTTCTCGTCACGATTTAGGCCGCGAGAAGTTCTTAGAAAAAGTCTGGGAGTGGAAAGAAACTTCCGGCAACACCATCACTCGTCAGATTCGCCGCTTAGGCGCTTCGATTGATTGGGGTAAAGAATATTTCACAATGGACAGCAAGATGTCCAAAGCAGTTGTCGAAGTTTTTGTTCGTTTACATGAGCAAGGCTTAATTTACCGTGGCAAACGTTTAGTGAACTGGGATCCGGTTTTAGGAACTGCAGTTTCCGATTTAGAAGTAGTGAGCGAAGAAGAAGATGGCTCAATGTGGCACATCCGCTATCCATTAGCAGATGGCTCCGGACACCTGACCGTTGCTACCACTCGCCCAGAGACCTTATTGGGTGACGTTGCCGTCATGGTCAACCCAGAAGACGAGCGCTACAAACACCTCATTGGTAAGTCAGTACAACTGCCGCTATGCAATCGCGAGATTCCGATTATTGGGGACGACTATGTTGATTTAGCTTTTGGTACCGGTGTAGTGAAAGTGACACCTGCGCACGACTTCAACGACTATGCCGTCGGACAACGCCACCAATTGCCACTCATTAATATTTTGACACTCGATGCCAAGATTAATGAAAACGCACCGGCTGTTTATCAAGGACTTGAGCGTTTTGCTGCACGCAAACAAATCGTTGCTGATTTAGATGCTGCCGGTTTATTGGAAAAAGTACAGCCACATAAATTGATGGTGCCACGCGGCGATCGCACTCAAACCATCATTGAGCCAATGCTCACTGACCAATGGTTTGTTGCAGTATCCAAACCAAGCCCTGATAACAAATATCAACCAGGCTCATCTATCGCTGGCGCTGCATTAGATGCCGTTACCAAAGGCGATATCAAGCTTGTTCCAGAAAATTGGATTAGCACTTACACGCAGTGGCTAGAGAACATTCAGGACTGGTGCATCTCTCGTCAACTCTGGTGGGGCCATCAAATCCCAGCCTGGTATGGCGATGATGGTCAGATCTTTGTAGCCCGCTCTGAAGGGGAAGCTAAAGCCAAGGCTGTTGCTGCCGGTTACAACGGTCAACTGAATCGCGATCCAGACGTCTTGGATACTTGGTTTAGCTCAGCACTTGTGCCATTTAGCTCATTAGGTTGGCCAGAAGAAACACCTGCGCTCAATCACTTCTTACCATCCTCGGTACTGGTAACCGGCTTTGACATTATTTTCTTTTGGGTAGCCAGAATGGTTATGATGACTTGCCACTTCACCGGCAAGGTTCCGTTCAATACCGTGTATGTGCACGGTTTAGTACGTGATGCGGAAGGTCAGAAAATGAGTAAGTCCAAGGGAAATACTTTGGACCCAATTGATTTGATTGATGGCATCAAGATTGAAGACTTAGTTGCCAAGCGCACTACCGGCTTGATGAATCCAAAGCAAGCTGAAAGTATTGGCAAGAAAACCAAGAAAGAGTTTCCGGAAGGTATTCCTGCGTTTGGTACGGATGCCCTGCGCTTTACCTTTGCCTCACTCGCATCACTGGGTCGCAACATTAACTTTGACCAGAAACGCTGCGAGGGCTATCGAAACTTCTGCAACAAGCTGTGGAACGCTACCCGCTTTGTTCTCATGAACTGCCCCGGCAATGATGAAGAGAATGGCTTTGCGCCATGTGACAACCAATGCGGTCCAGAAGGTTATCTCGACTTTTCAGAGGCGGATAAATGGATTGTTTCTTTATTACAAAGAACGGAGGCCGATGTTGCCAAGGGCTTCCAGAACTATCGCTTTGACAATATCGCTACCAGCATTTATCAATTTGTTTGGGATGAGTATTGCGATTGGTACCTGGAATTAGCAAAGGTTCGGTTGCAAACTGGTACCCCTGCACAGCAACGCGCCACTCGTCGCACGCTACTTCGCGTTTTAGAAACTATCTTGCGCATGGCGCATCCGCTCATTCCGTTCATCACTGAAACCCTCTGGCAAACCGTCGGACCTAAAGTAGGTAAAGGGTTGGCCAAGCAAGATAAGCAAACGATTGCCCTGCAGCCATATCCTGTTGCTCAACTCGATAAGGTTGACGAGCAAAGTGAAGCTTGGGTTGCCCAAATTAAATCAATTGTGGACGCTTGCCGTAATCTGCGTGGCGAGATGCAAGTCTCTCCCGCACTCAAAGTGCCCCTCTGGATTAGTGGGCCGCAAGACTTCTTGAAAAAGGCAAGTCCATATTTAACTGCATTGGCTAAGTTATCTGAAGTCAAAATCTACGATGACGAATCTGCTTTAGAGAGGGACGCCCCAGGCGCACCAATGGCCTTAGTTGGCAACCTCAAGCTATTACTCAAAATTGAAGTAGATATAGCAGCCGAGAGAATTCGTCTGGGCAAAGAAATTGAACGTTTGGCCAACGAAATCACTAAAGCACGCAGCAAGCTTGGCAATGAGAGCTTTGTGGCTCGCGCTCCAGAAGAGGTTGTTGCCCAAGAGAAACAGCGTCTTGCCGGCTTTGAGCAAAACCATGAGAAGCTTGTTGCACAATTAGAACGTCTTAAATAAGAACGGATTCTCCATGACATTACATTTCAAATCCAAAAAGGTAACCAAGGCTGTATTTCCGGTTGCTGGATTTGGCACACGTTTTTTGCCAGCCACTAAAGCAAGTCCGAAAGAGATGCTCAATGTTGTGGATAAACCGCTCATCCAATATGCGGTTGATGAAGCCATTGCCGCCGGCATTACTGAATTAATTTTTGTTACCGGCCGCAGCAAACGCGCAATTGAAGATCACTTTGATAAGGCTTACGAATTAGAGGCGGCCCTTGAAGCCAAAAACAAGCAAGAACTCCTGCATCTCGTGCGTAGCGTCAAACCAGACAATGTTGATTGCGTATATATACGACAATCCGAACCATTGGGCTTAGGGCATGCTGTTTTATGTGCCGAGAAGCTGGTAGGTGATGAACCTTTTGCAATCATTTTGGCGGACGATCTGTTGGATGGATATCCTCCAGTGCTTTCTCAAATGCTAAAAGTTCATGAAGAGCAAGATGGCTCAGTATTGGCTGTTGAAAAAATTGATCCCTCCAGGAGCGGCTCCTATGGAGTTGTCTCAGGAAATGAGGTCAGCAAAGGGATCTACCGCCTCGATGGCATCGTTGAAAAACCAAAGCCAGCTGATGCCCCCTCCAATCTTGCGGTGGTAGGACGCTATGTACTCTCATCTAAGATCTTTGATCATATTCGCAATGTAAAGCCTGGTGCCGGTGGAGAGATCCAACTCACCGATGCTATTGCCGCCTTACTCAAGGAAGAGCCTGTATTTGCATACGAATACGATGGCGTGCGCTATGACTGCGGAAGCAAGCTAGGCTATCTCAAGGCTTCAGTGGAATTTGCTTTGCGCCACCCAGAGGTGAGCGCTGAGTTCGCAGCGTATTTAAAGAGCCGCTCTTTAACCTAGGCTTCACAATGAATCTCCAAGAGGAGAAAAGCAAAAAAGGCAGAAATCACTTTCTGCCTTTTTCTTTGGTGCTGAGAGTTCCAGCGCAACTTATCTTCTCTTGAGGAAGAAAACCAGTACATCACCCTCTGTAGTGCTTGATAGCAGTTCATTACCAGTCTGCTTTGCAAACGCAGGAAAGTCATGTGCCGCACCAGAATCCGTTGCCTTCACTTTCAGCACTTCGCCAGACTGCATTGTGGCTAAAGCTTTCTTGGTACGCAAAATTGGGAGTGGGCAGTTCATGCCAATAGCATCTACCTCGAGATTGAATTCGATAGCATCACTCACTTAGAGGCCACCCAATCTTTCACACCAGCTAAGGCCGCGCCCAGCTTGCTTGGGTCTGTACCGCCAGCCATCGCCATCTCTGGCTTGCCGCCACCTTTACCACCCACTTGCTGAGCCACAAAGTTCACCAAGTCGCCTGCCTTTACTTTAGCAATCGAATCTGCAGTCACACCAGCAATCAAACTCACCTTATCGCCCTGCACAGAAGCCAAGACAATGGCAGCTGTTTTCAACTTCGCTTTCAAGGCATCCATGGTTTCGCGTAGAACTTGCGCATCAGCACCATCTAAGCGCGCCGCCAATACTTTTAGCCCGTTGACATCGATTGCTTGTGTAGCCAATTCATCACCTTGGCTAGCAGCCAGTTTGGAATTCACTTTATCCAACTCACGCTCAGCCTGACGCAAACTCTCTTGCAACTGGGCAACACGATTCACCAAATCACCTGGATGGGTTTTGAGAATCGTCGCTGCCTCGTTAATCTTGTCCTCTAAGCCTTGAAAGAAGTTCAATGCGTTTCTACCAGTGACTGCCTCAACGCGACGGATCCCAGCTGCAACACCGCCCTCAGAAACAATCTTCAAGCCACCGATGTCGCCCGTACGTCCAACGTGGGTTCCACCGCATAACTCTTTAGAGCTACCGATTTCAAGCACGCGCACCTCGTCACCATACTTCTCACCAAAGAGCATCATGGCACCAGTTTTTTGTGCGTCATCCAAAGACATGACTTTTCCGGAAGTAGCAGTATTAGCCAAAATCTCGGCATTCACAATATCTTCTATCCGACGAATTTCTTGTGCAGTGATAGGTGCGTTGTGAGTAAAGTCAAAGCGAGTTTTGCTCGCATCAACCAAAGATCCTTTTTGCTGCACATGGTCGCCCAATACTTCACGCAATGCCTTATGCAAAATATGTGTAGCACTGTGGTTACGCATCGTTTCAGTTCTTTGCTCGATATCCACTAAGGCGCTGATTGCATCACCTACCTTGAGTTCGCCCTCTTGCACTTCACCTTGATGCCCAAAAACATCCGCCTGAATCTTGAAAGTATCTTCAACTGCAAAACGCACTGCTTCGTTGCGTAACTCGCCCTTATCGCCAACCTGCCCACCAGACTCGGCATAGAAAGGAGAGTTATCTAAAACGATCACTGCAGCATCACCAGCTTTGACAGACTGCACAGCAGAGCCATCAACATAGAGCGCGGTTACTTTGGCGCCTTCATGTTTCAAGGTGTCGTAGCCGTGGAACTGAGTTGGTTTGTCGGAATACTCTAAGCCTTGAGCCACCTTGAACTTACCAGCAGCTCTTGCTTGATCGCGCTGCTTTTGCATAGCTAAATCAAAGCCTTCAGCATCAACCGTGACATCGCGCTCGCGGCACACATCCGCAGTCAAATCCAATGGGAAACCAAAGGTGTCGTGCAAACGGAAAGCGGTTTCACCATCAACCGTCTTGGCGCCACCAGCAAGCGCGCCCTCCAAAATTTCCATGCCATTGGCAATCGTCTGAAAGAAGCGTTCTTCTTCCCGCTTAATCACTTCACTGACTTTATCTTTTGCTGCCTGCAACTCTGGATAAGCTTGACCCATCTCTTTTACAAGAGCAGGCACGAGTTGATAGAAGAACGATTTGCGTGCACCTAATTTATAGCCATGACGAATTGCACGGCGTGTGATGCGACGTAGGACATATCCACGACCAGCATTACCAGGAATGACACCGTCCACCACAATAAAACTACATGCACGAATATGGTCTGCAATGACTTTAAGTGACGGACTTGTTGGATCGCAATTCTCACCACCGGCCGCATCAACAGCTTCTTTCGCTGCTTTGAGTAAATTAACAAAGAGATCGATCTCATAGTTAGAGTGCACATGCTGCAGAACTGCGGCGATACGCTCAAGACCCATGCCGGTATCCACGCTAGGCTTAGGCAATGGATGCATATTGCCCGCTTCATCGCGATTGAACTGCATGAATACGTTATTCCAAATTTCGATATAGCGATCACCATCTTCATCAGGACTTCCCGGAGGGCCACCCGCAATGTGAGGACCATGGTCGTAGAAGATTTCAGTACAAGGACCGCATGGGCCCGTATCACCCATCATCCAGAAATTATCTGAAGCGTAACGAGCACCCTTGTTATCGCCGATGCGAATAATGCGCTCTGCTGGAACGCCGATTTGCCTATTCCAAATCTCATAAGCCTCATCGTCTTCCGCATAGACGGTAACGAGCAGCTTTTCTTCCGGCAGTTTGAATACTTCTGTCAATAAGCCCCAGGCAAACTGAATAGCATCCTTCTTAAAGTAATCCCCAAAGGAGAAGTTACCCAGCATTTCAAAGAAGGTGTGATGACGGGCTGTGTAGCCGACGTTATCCAAGTCATTGTGTTTGCCGCCAGCACGAATACATTTCTGGGCGCTTGTAGCGCGGTTATAGGGGCGCTTATCAAAACCTAAAAAGACGTCCTTAAACTGGTTCATCCCTGCATTGGTAAATAACAGGGTTGGGTCGTCTCCAGGCACCACAGGGCTGGAAGGGACAATTTGGTGGCCTTTTTGGGCGAAGTAGTCCAGGTATGCCTGGCGAATTTGGGAGACTTTCATGCGAATAATTATCGCATTGGCACTAGTCAGGGGCAAACCCCCCTCAATACTGCCTTACAATCCTGTAACATCAATAAATAGATCGGCGCTTACGTCGATATAAGGAGTTCAACTTGAAAATTCGCAATCAACGGGATTTTGGCGCTGGAATCATGTACATGGTTATCGGCATATTCTTTACAGTGATAGCCACGCAGTACCCAATGGGCACTGCCGCCAAAATGGGGCCAGGTTACTTCCCCTTCTATCTCGGCATTCTGATGACCTTGTTAGGACTTTTAGTACTCGTTAAGTCCATGGGCGCTAAAGCTGCAATTGAGTCCATCCCCAAGTTCAACTGGAAGATCATTGCGCAAATTACAGGTTCTGTAGTGCTCTACGGTTTTTTATTGCCACGCATGGGCTTCTTGGTGGCTATGGTGGTCCTGGTACTAGTTTCTGCCAGCGCCAGCAAAGAGTTCACATGGAAAGGCTCCTTGCTCAATGCAGGCTTCTTGGTGATCTTTACCTATTCAGTGTTTGTTGTGGGTCTCAAGCTTCAGTTCCCACTCCTGCCTGTATTCCTACAACAATAACGAACCGGGACTCTGAAAGATGGATTTATTTGCTAACTTAGCCCTCGGTTTTGATACCGCCTTTACTTTACAAAACCTGCTCTATTGCCTTATCGGCTGTATTTTAGGCACCTTGATTGGTGTTTTGCCAGGCCTAGGCCCGATCGCAACAATTGCGATGTTGTTGCCAGCGACCTATGCATTGCCCCCAATCGCTGCTTTGATCATGTTGGCTGGTATTTATTACGGCTCCCAGTACGGCGGCTCTACAACTGCAATTTTGCTCAATATCCCAGGGGAAACGTCCTCGGTGGTTACGGCGATTGATGGCTACCAAATGGCTAGAAATGGTCGAGCGGGCGTAGCCCTCTTTACTGCCGGCATGGGCTCATTCTTTGCTGGTTGCGTTGCTACATTGGTTTTGGCTGCTTTTGCTGCCCCACTCTCTCAGCTAGCCTTTAAGTTTGGTCCTGCCGAATACTTCTCCCTAATGGTTTTGGGGTTAATTGGTGCGGTCGTTCTGGCCTCAGGCTCTTTGATCAAGGCGATCGGCATGATCATCTTGGGCCTTTTGATGGGCTTGATTGGTACCGACGTGAACTCAGGCGTATCCCGCTATGCATTTGACATCCCTGAATTGAGTGACGGTATTGGCTTCGTAGCCGTTGCAATGGGCGTGTTTGGTTTTGCAGAAATCATGGGCAACCTTGAAAAAACTGGTGATGACGAGGGCTTCCTCAATAAACTTACCAGCATGATCCCAACCAAGACTGATGTGAAGCGAATGATTCCTTCAATCTTGCGTGGCACCACTATCGGTTCGATCCTGGGAATTCTGCCAGGCGGTGGTGCGGCTTTAGCAGCGTTTGGTGCTTACTCAGTTGAAAAGAAATCCTCTAAGTACAGCCATGAGTTTGGTAAAGGTGCGATTGAGGGTGTAGCAGGCCCTGAAGCAGCAAACAATGCTGCAGCCCAAACCTCTTTCATCCCATTACTCACTTTGGGTATTCCACCAAATGCGGTGATGGCTTTGATGGTTGGTGCAATGACGATTCATAACATTCAGCCAGGCCCACAAGTGATGACCAGCAACCCAGCTTTGTTCTGGGGTCTGATCGCATCCATGTGGATTGGTAACGTGATGTTGATTCTCTTGAACTTGCCACTTATTGGTATTTGGGTAAAGCTCTTGAAGATTCCTTATCGCTTCCTCTACCCAGCGATTCTGGTGTTCTGCTGTATCGGTGTTTACACCGTAAACAACACCGTATTTGATGTCTATGTAACTGCAGGCTTTGGCTTGATTGGTTACTTATTCTTCAAACTCGGTTGCGAACCGCCTCCATTGCTGCTCGGCTTCGTGCTTGGGCCAATGATGGAAGAGAACTTCCGTCGCGCCCTATTGTTGTCACGCGGTGATTTCACAACCTTCGTAACCCGCCCACTCTCCTTAGGATTGCTCATCGCAGCAGCCCTCTTGGTTGTGATCGTGGCTCTACCAGCGGTTAAGAAAACCCGTGAAGAGGCTTTCGTAGAAGATTAATTCTCGAATGCTTCCCAGAAACGAGCCCGCAGCAGTTTGCGGGCTTTTTCTTTATTGGCGGGTCTTTTCTCTACAATGGGCGCATGTCCCAAGATAGCAAACCCTCTAAATCGCCTGCCAGCACAGTTGCTGAGCCCTCCAACTTTTTGCGCCAGATTATCGATCATGACTTGGCGAGTGGCGCCTACCAGAACCGTAGCGATCGCAGCGGTCAAGCTATCCCCTCCATCATTACGCGTTTTCCACCAGAGCCTAATGGCTATCTCCATATTGGTCACGCTAAAAGTATCTGTCTGAACTTTGGCTTAGCCGCTGATTACAACAATCAAGCGGGCGGTGCACGTTGCAATATGCGCTTGGATGACACCAATCCAGTTAAAGAAGATATTGAGTACGCCGACAGTATTTTGGACGCCGTTAAATGGCTCGGGTTTGATTGGGGTACACACCTTTATCACGCAAGTGATTACTTTGACCAACTCTATGAGTTTGCAGAAATTCTGATTCAGAATGGCAAAGCGTATGTGGATAGTCAAAGTGCGGATGACATTCATACCAATCGCGGCAACTTTGGCCAAGCTGGAAAAAATAGTCTTTACCGTGACCGCACTCCCGATGAGAACCTGGCTTTATTCCGCGAGATGCGTGATGGTAAATTTAAAGACGGTGAACATGTTCTGCGGCTGAAGATTGATATGGCGCATCCGAATATTGTGATGCGTGACCCCGTGGTTTATCGCATTCGTCACACTGATCACCACCGCACCGGTAGCAAGTGGTGCATCTATCCTTTGTATGATTTCACGCACTGCATTTCTGATGCACTGGAAAATGTTTCACACTCTATCTGCACATTGGAATTTGAAAATAATCGTCCGCTCTACGACTGGATCGTAGCCTCATTAGCAGAACTAGGGATCTTCAAAACTCCAGTTCCACATCAATATGAATTCGCCCGCCTCAACTTAACTTACACCATCACCAGCAAGCGCAAGTTACTGCAATTGGTAGAAGAAAAACAGGTTGATGGCTGGGATGATCCACGGATGCCAACGATTGTAGGTATTCGTCGTAGAGGTTATACGCCTGAGAGCATTCGATTGTTCTGTGAGCGCATTGGCGTCTCCAAAGCGGATAGCTGGATCGATATGAGCACCCTAGATCAAGCACTACGGGATGACCTTGAAGCCAAGGCCCCGCGTGCCACAGCGGTTCTTAAGCCACTCAAACTCGTGATTGAAAACTTTGATGTATCTGCGAGCGAAACTTGCTCAGCTCCGCGTCATCCACAACATCCCGAGTGGGGCAATCGCGAGTTTCATTTCACAAAAGAATTGTGGATCGAAGAGGATGACTTTATGAAAGAACCTGTTAAGGGATTCTTTAGACTGTATCCACCGATTGGTAATCAAGCCGGTGGACGCGTACGCTTACGACATGGCTTTGTGATTGAGTGCACTGGCTTTGAAGTAGATGCCAATGGCAATGTGATTCAAATTAACGCGACTCACTTCCCTGATAGTAAGAGCGGCACCCCCGGCTCCAATAATTACAAGGTGAAGGGCAATATTCATTGGGTCAGCGCAGCAGAAGCTGTGCCAGCACAAGTGCGTCTTTATGACCACCTGTTTAATGATCCGCATCCGGATGGTGGTGATAAGAATTTCCTTGATGCTATCAACCCGAATTCCAAACAAACAATTACTGCCTACCTAGAGCCTTGCATGAAGGACTCTAAAGCAGAAGATCGGTTCCAGTTTGAGCGTCACGGTTACTTTGTTGCAGACCAAAGCGATTCCAAACCAGGTCAACCGGTATTCAACCGCACGGTTGGCCTTAAGGATTCTTGGAAATAGTTTTCAGAAACTCTGCGACGCTGGGATAGCGTAGCGGGGTTTTTAATTCTGCTAGTCGTGTATTTGTAACGCGTCGCGACTCCCGCATAAAAGACCACAGCATCGGGGATACGATTTTCTCCAACTGCTCAGCCGGCAATCTTGGTGGTCGATTCAAACCAAACGCATTAGCCACTTCATCAAAGTAATCACCCATTTTGGTTTCACCACCGTCACAGGCATTAATGACACGCTGTGGTTTACCGTGATACACGGCGGCACAAATCAACCTTGCTAAATCATCACTCTGAATATGGTTTGAGTAGGCATCCTCAGATGCAATTAAGGCAGGCGTGCCCGCCTGAATACGCTCAACTGGCAGTCGGTCGGCAGCATAGATGCCCGGCACACGCAGAATGGTGAGCACTACGCCGTGAGCAGGGGCCCAAAGACCCAGGCAATTTTCTGCATCTACCCGCCGCTTGGCTCGCTCGCTTTGGGGATTCACGGGCGTCACTTCACTCACTCTGCCACCCGCATGATCGCCATATACACCGGTGGTGCTCACATAAATCAAGCGCCCAACAGTATCTAAGCCTTGGGATAAAATTCGTAGGAGGTTGCGAGTTCGGTAATCACGATGACCTGTATTTTGGGGTGGTGCCAAGTGGATTATGGTTTGTGCCAATCCACTTAAGCGCCACAAGCTATCGGGCTTATCCAAATCCCCCAAAATCGGAATCGCGCCAACCGCTCTCAACTCCTGAAAACGTGCTTTCTGGGAAGTTAGGGCATACACGCGATGACTTCGAGCAAGCTGCTTAGCAACACGTAGGCCAATGTCGCCGCAGCCAACGATCAGGATTCGAGATTTACCAAAAGATTGCATAGGTCACATCGTAACGATTTATTGAAAGGAATGAGAGTGTCTTACCAAGTCACGCTCAAGGCGAGCGGCAAACAATTTACCGTCCAAAAGGATGAGACCCTTTTGGAAGCAGCCTTACAGCAGGGCATCACCCTTCCCTATGGCTGTAAAAACGGTGCCTGCGGTTCTTGCAAAGGCAAGATTCTAGAGGGTCAGGTAGAACATGGCCAACATAGTGCTGCAGCATTAAGCCCTGCTGATGAAGCTGCTGGAGGCATCTTGTTTTGCTGCGCCCACCCTAAATCAGACCTCCTCATTGAAGCTCGTGAAGTTCAAGGCGCTGGCGATATTGCCATCCGCAAGGTTCCCTGTCGCGTAAATGCGATCACCAAACCCAGTGCTGACGTAGCGATTCTGAAATTGCAATTACCAGCTACTGAGCGCTTTCAATTTCTGGCTGGGCAATATTTAGAGTTCCTACTCAAAGATGGGCAACGTCGTGCTTATTCCATTGCCAATTCCCCCGATCAAGAGGGCCCTCTCGAGCTACATATTCGCCACTTACCGGGCGGGCTCTTTACCGATTTTGTTTTTGGTGCAAAAGATCCGGTACTGAAAGAAAAAGATATCCTGCGTTTTGAAGGGCCTTTAGGCAGCTTCTTCCTCAGAGAAGACTCCAAGAGGCCGATTATCTTGGTTGCGGCAGGCACTGGTTTTGCACCAATCAAGTCTATCGTTGAGCAAATGCAGCTCAAAAAGATTCATCGCCCTATTCATCTGTATTGGGGTGGACGTCGTCCCAGTGACCTTTACCTCGATGAACTCTGTCAGTCATGGGCAAAAAACATTCCAGACTTCAAATACATCCCAGTCATTTCAGATGCCCTCCCCGAGGATCAATGGACTCGGCGCACAGGCTTTGTGCATCAAGCTGTGATCTCTGACCATCCTGATATGAGCCCTTACCAGGTCTATGCCTGTGGCGCCCCCGTCATGGTCAATGCAGCCCGCCAGGACTTTTCATCTCAATGCAAGCTGCCTGAAGACGAATTCTTTGCGGACTCCTTTACCAGCGCAGCAGACCTCGCCACAAACTAACTGACTAAGCGCGATAATAGAAACCTCATTTGATCTCACTTTGCACACGATATGAATAAGCCAGCCCAATCCGTAGATGCCCATTCAGTGATGTTTATTACCCCGCGCCCAGAGTTGGTCATGGTCGAGGGTAAAGGCTCATGGCTCACCGATAACAATGGCAAGCGTTACTTAGACTTCTTGCAAGGCTGGGCTGTGAATTGTCTCGGTCACAGTAATCCAGGCATGATTGAAGTGCTGAATGCACAGGCTAAGAAGCTTATAAATCCAAGTCCGGCTTTTTATAACGAGCCGATGATTCGCTTATCTAATTTACTAACTGATAACAGCTGCTTTAATAAAGTGTTTTTTGCTAATAGCGGCGCCGAGGCAAATGAAGGCGCTATCAAGCTGGCACGTAAATGGGGTCAACTCAATAAGTCTGGCGCTTTTGAAATCATTACCTTTGACCACAGCTTTCATGGCCGCACCCTGGCCACTATGAGCGCATCTGGTAAGCCGGGCTGGGACACCATGTTTGCTCCACAAGTTCCCGGCTTTCCAAAAGCGGATTTAAATGATTTAGATTCCGTCAAAAAACTGGTGACTGATAAAACCGTTGCAGTCATGCTCGAGCCGGTTCAAGGCGAAGGCGGCGTAATCCCAAGCACTAAAGAATTTATGCAAAGCCTGCGTCAATTCACTAAAGAAAACAATATTTTGTTAATCGTGGATGAAGTGCAGGCTGGCTGTGGTCGTACTGGAAAATTATTTGCCTATCAACATTACGGTATCGAACCAGACATCATGACCCTAGGTAAGGGCATTGGTGGTGGCATTCCTCTGGCAGCGCTATTAGCAACTGATGCAGTTGCTTGCTTCGTTCCAGGCGATCAAGGTGGCACCTATAACGGTAACCCACTCATGACTGCTGTTGGTATCAGCGTGATCGAACAACTATTAGCGCCAGGTTTTCTGGAGTCTGTTCGCGCTAAAGGCGAGCTACTGAGCAAAGAATTGCTAGCCATCTCCGCAGAATTTAATTTAGAAGGTGAGCGCGGCGAAGGCTTGTTACGCGCCCTCATGTTGAGCAGTGATGTTGGCGGTAAGCTAGTTGAACTCGCTCGCGACAGAGGTCCAGAGGGATTGCTCATTAACTCGCCAAGACCTAATCTGTTGCGCTTTATGCCCGCACTGAATGTATCTGATGATGAAATTCGTCAGATGTGCAATATCTTGAGAGAGTTGCTCAAGCAAGTTGCCTAAAAGCATCTCGATAAAATGCGATAAAGGAGCCTAAGGCTCCTTTATTTTTTATAACTAGCCAACTAAATTCTTTGGCAGCGAGAAGGTGATGTCTTCGACCACACCCTCAAGATTGCGAATAGATCGCGGGCCAAACTCCTGAATCTTTTCCACAATCGAGAGCGCTAGACTTTCTGGAGCCGACGCACCCGCAGTAAGACCCACTCGCTTCTTGCCGGTAAACCATTCTGCTTGCAGTTGTTCGGGGGCATCCACCATGTAGGCAGGTACACCCAACTTTTCAGCTAATTCACGCAAGCGATTCGAGTTCGAACTTGCTTTGCTTCCCACCACAATAACTACCTCAACTTGAGGTGCCATAAATTTCACAGCATCTTGACGGTTTTGAGTGGCGTAACAAATATCTTGCTTGCGTGGCTGAACAATATTTGGGAATTTTTGGGTTAAGGCGTCGACGATTTCTTTTGTCTCATCTACGGAGAGTGTGGTTTGCGTTACAAAAGCAATTTTTTCATTCTCAGCAAAAGGCAGCTTAGCAACATCAGCTACTTTTTCAATCAGATGCACGCCTTCTGTTGCCTGCCCCATCGTGCCTTCAACTTCAGGGTGCCCAGCATGACCAATCATCAAGACCGTAAAACCATCCTTACACATCTTGACAACCTCAAGATGAACCTTGGTGACCAAGGGGCAAGTAGCGTCATACACCTGCAGTCCACGCGCCTCAGCATCCTTACGCACCTCTTGAGAAACGCCATGAGCGCTAAACACGACGATGCCGCCCTTAGGCACTTCATGCAGCTCATCGACAAATACGGCACCTTTTTCACGCAGTCCATTTACGACATAGGCGTTGTGAACAATTTCATGACGTACATAAATCGGCGCGCCAAAGCGCGTCAGAGCTTCATTAACGATATTGATTGCCCGATCAACTCCCGCGCAAAAGCCGCGGGGTTGTGCCATCAAAATTTCTGCTGGGGCTTGATTACTCATTCGTTAGAGAATCGCGACGATTTCTGCTTCGAAGGTAACGGGCCTTCCAGCAAGCGGATGATTGAAGTCAAACCAAGCACCCTCTTCGTTAATCGATTGCAATACACCAGCATATTGCGCGCCACCAGGCGCATTAAATTCAATCACGTCGCCGGGATTAAATTCCGCATCATCATCGCGACCTTCTTTGAGCGCGCCCAAAGAAACCCACTGAATTAATTCTTCCTTGCGCTCGCCAAAACTTTCTTCTGGCGGCAACAAGGCGCTTTTCTTTTCACCCACAGCCAATCCAATCAACACCTTTTCAAAACAAGGCGCAAATTGTCCAGAACCCATCAGCACCGTCGCAGGGCGATCGATAAAAGTATTGATGTAATCATCCCCACTAGGCAAAGTCAGCCGATAGTTGAGAGTCAAGAAGGAGTTGGGCAAAACCGTAAGCTTAGTCATAAGGTAATTGTATCTAGGCCCGACCCCAGCGTGCACTCACCCATTACGGATTGGCCAAAAATCGATCAGCCTCGCGAGAAACTCCGCGCCCTTGGGGCGGCAGCACTGAGCGATGCTGAGCTGCTTGCGATCTTTCTACGCGTTGGCGTGAAAGGCAAATCTGCGGTGGCCTTGGCCGAGGATCTGCTCCACCATTTCGGCAATTTGCCGCGCTTACTGTCCTGCACCCCAGAAGAATTAACCCAGATTCATGGCATGGGTATTTCCAAGTGGTCACAAATTCAAGCTGCTTATGAGCTCGTAAAGCGCAGTCTCGAGAAAACTCTCTCCCAGGAGTCTGTTGTCTCATCGCCTGGGTATGTCAAAGAGTTCTTGCAAGCCCGATTTGGGCGCCTGCCACATGAAGTCTTTCTTTGCCTATACCTTGACTCCCGTCTGCACCTAATTGAGTGCCAGGAGCTCTTTAGAGGCTCCCTGACCCATACCGCGGTCTACCCCCGAGAAATCCTTAAGGAAGCCCTTGCAAGGAACGCCAGCGCCCTCATCGTGGCCCATAACCACCCAAGCGGAAACCCACTTCCCAGCATAGCCGACCAGGAATTAACCAAAATGCTGTCTAAAGCCTTACAAATGGTGGATATTCCCCTCTTGGACCATTGCATTGTCAGTGAGAGCGGTTTTTTCTCATTTTCAGATGCAGGTCTTATGAAAAATGACTTTAATTAGAAGTAATCACTAACTTATTGAGCATTTTTGACCAGTATTACTAGCTAGATAGCCAATTCCCCAAAACTAAACCTAATTAAGGGTAGATCAAAGTACTCGGAGACTGATACAATCTTCTTTTTTCGCAATTAATGGAGTTATGTCATGGCAAAAGTTTGCCAAGTCACTGGGAAGAAGCCGATGGTTGGCAACAATGTATCCCATGCAAACAATAAAACGAAGCGTCGCTTTTTGCCGAATTTGCAAAATCGTCGTTTCTGGGTTGAATCTGAAAACCGTTGGATTAGCTTGCGCTTAACCAATGCTGGTTTGCGCGTTATCGACAAGAACGGCATTGATGCTGTGTTGTCTGATCTCCGCGCACGTGGCGAAATTTAAGGAGCGCACAAATGGCTAAAGGCGGCAGAGAAAAAATCAAATTAGAGTCATCAGCTGGTACTGGTCACTTCTATACAACTTCAAAAAACAAGCGTACAAAGCCTGAGAAAATGGAGATCATGAAGTTCGATCCAACCATTCGCAAGCACGTTGCTTACAAAGAAACAAAGCTCAAGTAATTTATCGATTCGATATTTATTTGTAGCAAATAAAAAACCCGCTACTTCAGCGGGTTTTTTATTGTCTAGATTTTTCCCTTAAGCGTAGCGACGCAATCTCAATGAGAAGTCGCGCAAACTCGATAGACCACTTTCCTCGGCGTGCTGGCACCAGGCATGCAACTGAGAAACCAATTGATCACCCGTAGCATTGGAACGACTCCAGATCGCCTGCAAATCACGACGCATCTCAATCATCTTTCGCAGCTGTGCATTCGTTGCCATCAGCTCTTCCAGTTTGATTTTTTCATCCTCAGTCAAACGAGATTCATCTTTACCTAGCCAGGCACGTGCATCTTTTAAGTGAGCAGCCAAGACTTGCATATGCTGAACTTCATTGTTAAAGAAAGTGCTCAGAGTCTTGCTATAGCGAGCCATGATTTCATAACGGTTAGCAATGATGGCTTCGAGCGTACCTTGATCGGCAGGACGTAAGTCGCTTAGAACTGGCTTTGGAGAAGTCTTCTTCACTTTGGCCAAGCCCACTGCACTCATCATCTGAATGTACATCCAACCAATATCAAACTCGTACCACTTACTAGAGAGCTTAGCGCTTGTAGCAAAAGTATGGTGGTTGTTATGTAGCTCTTCACCACCAATCAAAATTCCCCAAGGGAAAATGTTTCTTGAGGCATCCTCGAAGTCGTAATTACGATAACCCCAGTAGTGACCAATGCCATTAATAATTCCAGCAGCAGTAATCGGAATCCACAGCATCTGCACCGCCCACACCGTTAAACCAATTGCGCCGAACAAGAACACGTCGATGATCAACATCAAAGCAACCCCTTGCCAAGAAAACTTGGAATAGATATTGTGCTCGAGCCAATCATCTGGCGTGCCATGACCAAACCTATCTAAGGTTTCTTGATTGCGTGATTCTTTTTTATACAACTCGGCGCCGCGAGAAAGTACGGTCTTGATACCGAGAACTTGCGGACTATGTGGATCATCCACAGTCTCACACTTGGCGTGGTGTTTGCGATGAATCGCTGCCCACTCTTTAGTCACCATGCCCGTTGTCAGCCATAGCCAAAAGCGAAAAAAATGGGACATGATGGGATGCAATTCCAAAGCGCGGTGCGCCTGGCAGCGATGCAAAAAGATGGTGACACTAGCAATAGTGATGTGAGTAGCAACCAGCGTAAAAACGAGGATCTGCCACCAAGTCCAATCTAAGTAGCCATTAGCAAGCCAACTGAGAAATGCATCAAAACCTGAAACTGTATTCAAAAGGGTATCCCCGAAGAGGTCTAAACCCTTATTTTAGTTCTTTAGCGGCTTTCTTGCTTTTGACTTTTACCGACTTTTCGTCATCTTTATCGACAGTTACTGCAGAAACAGCCGCTTTTTTCTGAAAAACAGCCCCAAAGAAGCCATCCGTACCATGAATATGGGGCCACAACTGCCACCAAGGGTTATCAGAGCTACATCCTAAAGGAATTTTATCCTTTGGAAACAATGGCTTAAGAACTTCAGCTGCAGGAACAGCCTCAAAATTAGGGTGCTTTGCCAAGAAATCCTCTGCAATTTGCTGGTTTTCTTGTGGCAATAGGCTGCAGGTGGCATAAACCAAGCGACCACCTGGTTTGAGCAAGCGGCTTGCGGAGGCCAAGATATTCATCTGCTTTTGATTGAGCTCCAGAACACCCTCTGGGGTCTGACGCCATTTGAGATCTGGATTACGCCGCAAAGTACCCATACCGCTACAAGGAGCATCCACTAAAACACGGTCAATTTTGCCAGCTAAGCGCTTGATCTTAGAATCATTCTCGCTATCAATCCATACAGGATGCACGTTAGAGAGGCCGCTACGGGCTTGTCGTGGCTTCAAATTGGCCAAGCGACGCTCAGATGTATCTAGAGCATACAAGCGGCCTGTAGAGCGCATGATTGCCCCAATCGCCAAAGTCTTGCCGCCCGCACCTGCACAAAAGTCCACTACCATCTCGCCACGTTTAGGGGCGAGTAAGTAAGCCAGTAACTGACTACCTTCATCCTGAACCTCAAACATTCCCGCTTTAAAGCCAACGGTATTTTGCAAAGCGGGCTTACCCATGATGCGCACACCATCTGGTGCATATGGAGTTGGTATTGCTTGATAGCGTCCACCAAGAGCATTCATCTCTGCGAGTAATTGTTCGCGAGTTGTCTTCATGGTGTTCGCACGCAAATCCAAAAGCGCTGGATGCATGAGTGATTTAGCTAATTCTTCACGAGATTCTTCGCCAGGATATTTTCCAAAAGCATCCCACAACCATTCAGGTAAATTATTTCGAACCAAAGGATTGAGCGCCGATGGATCGACAGTTGCAAAACGTTGCAACCACTCGTACTCACCCGTCTTCAATACGTGGGCCAAGTCAGCAATCGCGCTCTCAGCACGGTTTGCAGAACCTAAACCGCCTTCAGATAAAGCAGACAGCAAACCCAATAGGGCTAAGCGTCTAGCCTGCGAGCCCTCGCCACTTGAAGCGAACTGTGAGAACTCATTTTTACGGCGCAAGATAGCAAAAGCACTCTCAGCAATCAAAGCGCGATCGCGATTACCCAGCTGCGGCTCTGAGCGGAAATACCGACTCACAACACGATCAGCAGGCTGCTCAAAGTTCAACAACTCTGGAAGCAAGCGCTCCAAATGAATTGCATGCTGAGGCAAAGCCTTGGCATTGGAAAAGTTCTTTTGGCCTTCAGGCGCAATGATGTTTCCACTCGCATTACGACGCTCTGGGCGACGCAATGGATCTTTAGATTTAGTTGCGTAACTTTTTTGTGGGCCTAAGCGTGATCCAGATCTCGATCCAGATTTATTGCCAGCGCTAGCTCCGCGGGATGAACGTTCTTTACTCATAATTTTATTAATTGCGACTCCGGTGGTTGAACCTGAACTTGATTACCTTCTATTCGCAATCGTCCATCTAGGAACCATTTTACGGCCCGCGGGTAAATCCGATGCTCAGCAGCTAAAACTCGCGCCGCCAAACTATCCGCGTCATCGCCCGGAAGCACTGGAACTGAAGCTTGGCAGATGATGGGGCCCTCGTCCACACCTTCGGTCACGAAGTGCACGCTGGCCCCATGTTCGGCTACGCCAGCCTCCAAAGCCCGCTCGTGGGTATGTAAACCCGGGAAAGCTGGTAGCAAGGCGGGATGAATATTGATGAGTCGGCCCTCAAAATGACGAATAAAGCCCGGGGTCAGAATGCGCATAAAACCGGCTAGAACGACCAAATCCGCACCCAATTCATCGATTTTTGCGATAAGGGCAGCATCAAAGGACTCGCGCGTGGCATGCTCTTTGTGCTCAATAGCAAAGGCAGGAATGCCCTGGGAGCGAGCAAAATCAAGGCCCTTAGCTGCAGAGTGATTAGCGATCACCCCAGCAAAAGTGACGGTCCACTGCTCTTTTTGAGCTGTTTTGACGATGGCCTCGAAATTGGATCCGCGGCCTGAGATTAAGGTGACGATAGATGGCATGCCCACAATATAATTGATGGTTACCCCGAAAGCGACCCTGAAAGCGATTTTGTGAACGTATTCCGTGGCCCTACCCAGTTTTCTGCAGGACCAGCTTGTGCCTTAACCATCGGAAATTTCGATGGCGTGCACAGGGGTCATCGCGCCCTGCTCAAGCAACTGAAGGATGGCGCCCAAGAGCGTGGCTTAGTTAGCTGTGTGATGACTTTCGAGCCACACCCTAAAGAATTTTTCTCCCCAGAACAAGCGCCCCCACGGATTCTGAATTTGCGTGACAAGCTTGCTGCGTTTGCAGACATTGGTATTGATCGCGTAGTGGTGGAGCATTTCAACAAAGCATTTGCCAAGCTGACTCCAGAAGAATTTGTTTCTGAAATCATTGTCAAACAACTCAACGCGAAATGGATTTTGATTGGGGATGATTTTTGCTATGGCGCAAAACGCGCCGGCAACTTTGCAAGCCTCAAAGCAGCTGGGGAAAAATTTGGTTTTGAAGTTTCCAGCATTCACACTGTGCAAGAAGATGGTGAAAGAATTTCCAGCTCAGCATTGCGCAATGCCTTGGCTAATGGGGATATGGATCAAGCTACCAAATTATTGGGGCGTCCTTACGGAATTTCTGGTCACGTCATTCATGGACAAAAGCTGGGGCGCACCTTAGGCTTCCCCACACTCAATCTCGCTGTTGCTAATCATCTCCACCACCGCAAGCCTGCATGCTCCGGCATCTACACCGCACAGGTATTGGGGCTTGGTGATAAAGCACTTCCCGCCGTAGCCAGTCTTGGCGTAAGACCAACAGTCGAAGATGAAGGTCGCGTTCTCCTCGAGACACACATCTTTGATTACAACGCAGATGTTTACGGAAAAATTATTACTGTAGAGCTCTTAGAAAAAATCCGCGATGAGGTGAAGTACTCTGACCTCGAAACCCTTACAAAAGCGATTGCATCTGATGCAGCGCATGCCAGAAATTATTTCCAGAAAAAATCTTATGTCTGAAAAAGAAAACTCTTATCCCGTCAATCTTCTAGAGACGTCGTTCCCGATGCGGGGAGACCTCCCAAAGCGTGAGCCTCAATGGGTTGCCCAATGGCAGAAAAATAAACTTTACGAAAAAATTCGTGCGGCTCATGCCAATCAACCGAAGTTCATCTTGCATGATGGCCCTCCATATGCAAACGGTGATATTCATATTGGTCATGCAGTAAATAAGATTCTTAAAGACATGATCGTGAAGTCCCGCTGGTTGATGGGCTTTGACTCAGCATATGTCCCGGGCTGGGATTGCCATGGCATGCCGATTGAGATTCAGATTGAAAAACAGTTTGGTAAAAATCTACCGACGGCTGAAGTACAGGCCAAGGCGCGTGCCTATGCGCAAGTGCAGGTAGATAAACAAAAGATCGACTTTGAGCGCTTAGGCGTTTTGGGTGACTGGAACAACCCCTACCTCACCATGAACTTTCGTAATGAAGCCGATGAAATTCGTGCGCTTGGGAAGATCTGGGAAAAGGGGTATGTCTTCCGCGGCCTAAAGCCTGTTAACTGGTGTTTTGATTGCGGCTCTGCATTAGCTGAAGCTGAAGTGGAGTACCAAGATAAAACCGATCCAACAGTTGACGTTGGTTTTGCTTTTGATGATGCACAGCGCCCACAGCTCGCAAAAGCATTTGGTCTGCCTGAGATTCCGGCTAAGCCTGGAATGATCGTGATTTGGACAACAACCCCTTGGACCATTCCATCAAACCAAGCGCTCAATGTGCATCCCGAGCTCAGCTACGCCCTTGTAGACACTGGCGATAAGTTACTCATCTTGGCTGAAGACCGTGTAGAAACTTGCCTGGAAGATTTTGGTCTTGAAGGCAAAGTGATTGGCACTTGCTTGGGTAGTCAGCTAGCCAACATCTCTTTCTGGCATCCGCTCACTCCATTGCATGAGGGATACAAGCGCCTCTCACCAATCTATCCCGCTGAGTACGTCACGCTCGATACCGGCACTGGTGTTGTGCACTCTGCACCAGCCTATGGTGAGGAAGACTTTAAATCTTGCAAAGCAAATAAACTAGCTGATAAAGATATCTTGAACCCAGTCATGGGTAATGGTGTCTACGCATCTTGGTTGCCACTCTTTGCCAATGAATATATCTGGAAAGCTAATCCGAAGATTGTGGAAGCCATGCGTGAGGCAGGAAGCCTCTTGCGAGACAAGACCTATACCCACTCCTACATGCACTGCTGGCGTCACAAGTCGCCGATTATTTATCGCGCGACCTCACAGTGGTTTGCAAGCATGGACAAAAAACCATCTGACGGCAGCGCAAGTTTGCGCGAGACTGCATTGGCTGGTATTGAAAACACGGAGTTCTTCCCGGCCTGGGGTAAACAACGTTTGAATAGCATGATTGCCAACCGCCCTGATTGGACTTTGTCACGTCAGCGTCAGTGGGGCGTACCAATGGCTTTCTTTGTTCACAAAGAAAGTGGTGAGCCACATCCTCGAACAGTCGAATTGCTTGAAGAAATTGCGAAGCATGTTGAAAAAGAAGGTATTGAAGCCTGGCAAAAACTTGACGTAGCTGAATTGCTTGGTGAAGAAGCCGCTCAATACGAGAAGAATCGCGATACCTTAGATGTCTGGTTTGACTCCGGAACTACACACTGGCACGTGATTCGTGGCTCACACCGCAATGAACTCTATCGCCCTGAAGCTGAAAACGCAGATGGTCGTTTAGTCGATCTATATCTTGAAGGTTCAGACCAACACCGCGGCTGGTTCCACTCCTCTTTACTCACTGGCGCCATGCTTGATGGCAAGCCACCATATAAAGCACTCCTAACGCATGGCTTTACCGTTGATGGCCAAGGCCGCAAGATGAGTAAGTCTGTTGGTAACGTGATTGCTCCACAGCAAGTTGCCGATAAGTTGGGTGCAGAGATTATTCGTCTCTGGGTTGCATCTACTGACTACTCCGGTGAGATGACCATCTCTGATGAGATTCTAAAACGTGTTGTAGAAAGCTATCGCCGTATTCGTAATACATTGCGTTTCTTATTGGCCAATCTATCTGACTTTGACCCAAGCAAGCATGCGATACCCGCCAATGAATGGTTAGAGATTGATCGCTATGCTGTTGCACTCGCCAATCAGTTACAGCAAGATGTGCAGGCACACTACAAGGCTTATGAGTTCCAGCCGGCTGTAGCGCGCATGCTGACTTTCTGCTCAGAAGATTTAGGTGGTTTCTACTTAGATATTCTGAAAGACCGTCTCTATACAAGTGCGCCAGATTCGAAAGAGCGTCGTGCGGCACAGAACGCCCTCTTCCACATCACGCGCAATCTACTTAAATGGCTAGCACCGTTCCTATCCTTTACTGCTGAGGAAGCTTGGTTGTCATTCCCGCATGGTGCGGATGAGAAGTTAAGTGAATCCATTTTCATGGAAGAATTCGGCGCTTTCCCAGAAATCGCTCAAGCCACTGAACTTCTTGCCAAATGGAACCGTGTACGTGAAATTCGTTCCGAAGTAACTAAAGCAATTGAGATTGAACGGGAAGCGGGTAATGTAGGCTCATCCTTGCAAGCCGAACTTACCATCAAAGTTGGTGACGTTGATTTCGCAATTCTGCATTCCCTGAAAGATGACTTGCGCTTTGTAACCATCACCTCGAGCGCCACTATAGAGCTCAGTCATGCAGGCCTTGAAGTGCTCGTTCGCGGCAGCCAATATAAGAAATGTGGTCGTTGCTGGCACCACACTCAAGATATTGGTGCGAATGCTGAACATCCAGAGCTGTGTGGCCGCTGCATTGGCAATCTCTTTGGTAATGGCGAAGCACGCTTATTTGCGTAAAAAAGATATATGAACGCAAACCTATCATTTCTCCGTTATCTAGCGATTGCAATTGTTACGCTGTTGCTAGACCAGTTGAGCAAATGGTCCGCCTTAAGTAATTTGCAGTTAGGCGTACCTGAACCTGTTTTGCCATTTATGAACTGGCTCTTACTATTTAATCCAGGGGCAGCATTCTCATTTTTAGCGCAGGGTTCTGGTTGGCAGCGCTGGTTCTTTACCGGCCTTGGCTTAGTAGCTTCCGCGTATATTCTCTGGTTACTACGTAAGAGCCTAGCCGACAAAATGCTCTGTTGGGCCCTCAGCCTCATTCTGGGTGGCGCACTAGGCAATGTCCTCGATCGCATCATGTATGGCGCTGTAGTGGACTTTATCGACCTGCATTACGCTAACTGGCATTGGCCAGCCTTCAATATTGCTGATAGCGCTATTTGCATCGGTGCAGTCCTCATTATTTGGGGCGAGCTAAGTAAGTCATTTGGCAAAACTTCCCAACCCCTTTAAGCCGGCGCCATGCAATCACTTTTAAATAAGAAAATTCTTCTTGGTATCTCCGGTGGCATTGCAGCCTATAAGTCTGCCGAGCTAGCGCGTCAGTTGATGCAAGAAGGGGCGAGCGTGCAAGTGGTGATGACAGAAGCTGCACAGCAATTCGTGACTCCAGTCACTATGCAGGCGCTCACAGGTAATCCTGTTTACACCAGCCAATGGGATAGCAGCATTGCTAACAACATGGCTCATATTGAACTTTCTAGAGCGGCAGATGCGATTTTGATTGCACCGGCCAGCGCGGATCTCATGGCTAAGCTCTCTCTTGGCTTAGCAGATGATTTACTGACAACCCTTTGCCTAGCAAGAGATTGCCCACTGTTACTGGCTCCTGCCATGAATAAACAAATGTGGGAACATGCGGCTACACAAAGAAGTGTAGAGCGACTGATTGCGGACAAAGTTACATTACTCGGCCCAGCAAGTGGCTTTCAGGCATGTGGCGAAGTGGGCTATGGACGTATGCTCGAGCCCGCTGAAATTACAGAGCAACTGATTGCCTTCTTTCAAAAAAAACCATTAGTAGGTAAACGCGTACTCATTACTGCCGGCCCCACCTTTGAAGCTATTGATCCCGTACGCGGCATCACTAACCGTAGCTCAGGCAAGATGGGCTTTGCAATCGCACGTGCAGCTGTTGAAGCTGGCGCAGAAGTTCATCTCGTCGCTGGGCCTTGCGATTTGGATACCCCACTAGTTGCAACTGGAAAAATTACCCGCACTGATGTAGTCAGCGCTAATGAAATGCACGCAGCCACAATGCAATCTTCCGACTGCGATATTTTCTTTGCAGTTGCTGCGGTTGCTGACTGGGGCATTTCCAAGCCAGCGAAAGAAAAGATTAAACGCCATAGCAAGCAAGCTCCAAACTTAGAGTTTGTGGCCAACCCAGACATACTTGCCGCTATGGCTAAAACGGTCAAATCCAAAGATGGTAAGGCGCATCCATATTGCGTGGGCTTTGCAGCTGAATCCACCGACCTCCAAAAACATGCTGAAGAGAAGCGTAAGCGCAAGCGCATTCCGATGGTAGTGGGCAATATTGGCCCAGATACTTTTGGTAGCGATCTCAACCAACTCCTCATCATTGATGAGGGTGGTAGCAAGAAAATTGCTAAAGCTGAAAAGCTACAACTCGCACGTCAGCTAATTCAGATAGTCGCTAAAAAAATCTAGTCTCATCTAAAACTCATTTCAATTATTTTTATCCCGCTTTAGGAAATTCTATGCAAGAACTTCAAGTAAAAATTCTCGATGAGCGCATGCGCGATCAATTACCTTCATATGGAACGCCTGGTAGCGCTGGATTAGATCTGCGCGCCTGCATTGATGAGGCTATTGAAATTGCTCCTGGCCAAACCGTACTCGTGCCAACAGGTTTAGCAATTTATGTAGAAGACCCACGCTATGCGGCATTCATCCTCCCGCGCTCTGGCCTAGGCCATAAACACGGAATCGTTCTCGGAAATCTAGTGGGATTAATTGACTCTGACTACCAAGGCCAACTGATGGTCAGCACCTGGAATCGCGGATCTACAGCATTCAAACTCGAACCAATGGAGCGATTAGCTCAATTGGTAGTCATGCCTGTCCAACAAGTAGAACTCAAAGTGGTTGAGGAGTTCACAGAAAGTAGTCGTGGTGCAGGCGGCTTTGGAAGCACCGGAAGAAGTTAAATTCCTTACTTTATTGCTTGGATTGGTGAGGGTCTAATTCGCCCTCCCACTTAGAGATTACCGCAGTAGCCAATCCATTGCCCAACACATTGGTTGCAGAGCGTGCCATGTCCAAGAAGTGATCAACCCCCAGTATTAATAAAACTCCCGCCTTGAACTGACCCCCAAAAGTTGGACGTTATGTCCAACCAAGGGGGTTTTTATGAGCAAGTACAGCAAGCAGTTCAAGCTAAAGGTAGTTAAAGAGTTTTTAAAATTTGGCGGTCTTAAGCGGGTAAGT
>NZ_JBIIPA010000051.1:0-2502 GCF_044342855.1 Polynucleobacter sp. | reverse complement strand
ATTACTTTGGCGATCGATAGCGGTTCATCAGCAAGCGATGGCATTACCAATAACCCCGTAGTGAACGTGAGCGGTTTAGAAGCAGGCGCTACTTGGCAGTATCAAGTGAATGGTGGCGCTTGGACTGATGGTACTGGCACAAGCTTTAACCTGAGCACTGGCTCAAGCACCTATAGCGTGCGTCAGATTGATGTGGCAGGTAATACTTCTGCAGTAAGCGCAGCTAAAACCTTTGTATTTGATAACGTAGCAATAGCACCAACCATTACTTTGGCGATCGATAGCGGTTCATCAGCAAGCGATGGCATTACCAATAACCCCGTAGTGAACGTGAGCGGTTTAGAAGCAGGCGCTACTTGGCAGTATCAAGTGAATGGTGGGGCTTGGGTTGTTGGTGCCGGAACATTCTTTTTATTAAAGGGGGGTAGTCATACATATGCGGTGCGTCAGGTTGATTTTGCTGGTAACCCTAGCTTAATTAGTAGTGCAGTTACTTATATTTACGATTCTTCTCCCCCAACCGCAAGCTTTATCTTGCCCGATAGGCTTACTAACACCAGCACTGTTAGTGATCAAAGAAATCCTAGTGTTTCCGCATTGTCAAATGGCGGGTATATCGTGGTTTGGGAGAGTCTTGCGCAGGATAATAATTATGGCGATTATGGTATCTACGCTCAGAAATACGATGCCAGCGGCGCCAAATCGGGCGGAGAATTTTTGGTCAACTTGTCTACCGCTAAGGATCAAAGAAATCCTACCGTAATGGGGTTGTCCAACGGCGATATCTTATTCATGTGGCAAAGTACACATCAAAATGCTGGCGATATTTTTATGAAGCGCATTAGCTCAACGGGATCCGAGCTCAGCGGTGAAGTGCGTGTTAATACCATAACTGCTAATGAGCAATCAGGGCCGCAGATGGTTGCTTTAAAAAATGGTACTTATGTTGCGTTATGGAATACCTACAATTACGCTTCACCATCAGACCCTGATTTTGGTATTGCAGCGCAACGTTATGATGCTTGGTTCAATAAAATTGGCACCGAGTTTAAGGTTAATACGCAAACAGCAGGCCGTCAAATTTCACCTGCAGTCACAACAGCTCTGGATTCGGGTGGATTTTTGGCAGTTTGGCAAACTAGTGCTGACACCGGCTCGACTGGATACAACATTGCGGCCCGAGTTTATGATTCGAAAGGGGTAGCTGCTAATCCGGAGTTTCAGATTAATGCAGCAGTCAATGTGGTTGGTGGTGGCTCTGCGGTGCTACCTCAATTAACGCAATTGGCTGGCGGTGATATCGTTGTTGTCTGGCAAAGCAATCAAGCGGATGATTCCGATATTTATGCGAGGGTACTGACTTCGAGCGGTGCGCCTAAGGGTGAGGAGTTTAGGGTAAATGCTTCCGCAAACGACCTCCAATCGGCACCAACGATTCAAACATTATCTGATGGTGGCTTTATAGTTGTTTGGGTTGGAAGCTCAAGTTCAACAGGGGATGCCGATATTTTTGCACGACGTTTTGATGCTTCTGGACAGGCTCTTGGGTCAGAAATTCATATTAATGGCGCTGGTTTTGGAATCGAAAACCGCCCAGCAGCAGCGTTACTGAAAAATGGGGATCTTGTAATTAGTTGGGATACCTCGACTGATGGCGGTGTAACGTCTAGTGTCTACCATAAGATGTATGATTCTTTGGGTCGCGAGCTTTTATCGAGCGGCATCAATGGCGGTGCGCCAGTTTCCTTGGTTGGGCAAGCGTCCCTTCAGGATGATTTTGATGGACTGTCCTCCATGTTGATTAGCATTAGCGCTGGGTATGTGGCTGGCCAGGATATTTTGCTGTTTAGGGGAAAGAGCTTTGGGGATATTTCCCTTGAGTATGGAATTTCCGTTGAGTGGCTCGGGGCTTCTGGACAGCTTAAGCTGTCCAGTCTTAGCGCTAAGCTTGGGGCTTATCAGAGTTTGTTAACCCTTTTGCAATACGATAATTTGCAGGATGCATCCGCGACTTCTGGTGATCGAATTATTTCAGCGAAAATGGTCGATGTTGCAGGTAATAATTCCGGGGATATTGATGTGGCAATTGTTCGCGTTTCCGGCTCAGTTGCTCCCACCACCGCGACCTTAACATTACTCGCCACCGTCGATAGCACCCCCGTCACCCATAAGATCACCCCCACCCCCACCATCGGTACAGACTCTCACTATGACATCGCACTCATGACGGGGTCTGATCAAACAATCAGCTTAGGACAGTTATCCTCAGTAGAAAAGATTGATCTCACCGGTATAGGAGCAAACAAACTCACAGTCGCTCTAGCGGACGTTCTTCAAATCACCACAGGCAATACCGCATTACAAAATGCCAATATTGCGCTCAAGGTAGTAGGAGATCTTGGTGACGCCGTTGATCTAGTGAACTCAGCCAATGATCACTGGTCAAAAACAGGCCAAATCACCAATGCTGGAGAAGTCTTTAATGTTTATCACAATGATGCT
>NZ_JBIIPA010000040.1:0-11805 GCF_044342855.1 Polynucleobacter sp. | reverse complement strand
AATGTGGTTTAAAAAAGATTTCCGCACCAGGGGTTTATACCCCCTGGTGCACCCTTGGAGCTAGCCAAGTCCCCGCGACTTGGTTTTGGGTCTTGATGATCCGGGAAAAGGCTGCGGCAAAATTTTTCTTAATGAATCATCTTTGCTGGGCCAAATAAAGTCCTATTGACTCAATGACCCGTTTATTTGGAGGCATCGATGAGGGCATTCACTCAAATTGATATTAGCTCAATAGCCAATATCAATTTGAGTGAATCTATCAAATAATATGCGATTGGTCAGTATATGCAGGATAATTTTTCATATCTATTGCAGTTTTTGCTACTTTTAAAAATTTTAAATGAACGCGCCCCTAAGGGGGTGCGCTTATGTGAGTAAGGCGGGTGCTTAGTTTGACGGTTACAGCAGCGTTACTTTTGTGTGAATGCGGGAAAATGACCATCGACCTCCCTTTGCAATATCGACTTCATCTCGTCACCCGTATTCGGTGGGCTGCGTTCATTGGCGCCTTCTTAATGCCGGGGGTGCTTATGGCAACATCTCTTTCTCTAGATGAGCTCTTGTCTCAGGCCATGGTTTCATATCCAACCATTCTTTCCAAGCAATCGAATCAAGAGGCTGCCCAGTCTGACCTGACGGCCTCTAAATTACGTTTTTTGCCTGCGCCATCCATCTCGAGTCAGCGCAATCAAATGGCCTACAATGATGGCGTTAGCATGGGCGGCAATCGTTCTGCTTCTACGATAGGATTAAATCAACCTATTTTTATGGGCGGCGGACTACTTGCCGCTTACGACAGGGCTAGCGCAAGGCTTTCTGCGGCTGACTACGCCCTACTAGAGACGCGTGAAGATGTAAGCAAGCGCTTGATTACCACCTATGCTGAGTGGTTTCGAGCATATCGAAAAATATTAGCGTTGGACGATAGTGTTCGGCTGCATGAAAAATTTGCGGGATTAATTACTCGTAGAGCTGAAGGTGGCGTTGCCTCTGGCGTTGATCGAGATTTGGGCGTATCGCGTCTTTTTCAGGCGCGCGCCGACCTGGAGACGCAGATTTCAGCGGAAAAAACGGCACTCTCAACCCTTTCTCAAATGGTTGGTTATCCCTTGGAGCGCTCTAATTTGGTGGGCCGAATTGCCGCTATGGCTGCTGTGCCAACTGGCTCTGACGTGCTTGAGAAAATAATACTCAATAGTCCGGCAATTGCCCGCGCCAAGTTTGAGGCAGAAGCTGCTGAGGCCGAGGCTAGAGAAGCTCGTGCTAGCGCGTTGCCGCAAGTGTCCTTCCAGGCTCAGAGACAATATGGAAACCCTTATGTGCCGGGTGCGCCAGGCTATGATTTGCTGGGCTTTGTTGTTCAATATAGCCCTGGGTCCGGGCTTGCTTCGTTTGCAACTACGGGCGCAGCCTTTAGCCGAGCGCGCTCCGCTGCGGAAATGGTGGAGGCCACAAAACGCGAGTTGACCAGCACATGGAGTGCCGAGTTCAACGAATATCAGTACTCCAAGCTCAAGGCCGATAGCCTGAAAGATTCGGCCGGCTTGAGTGTGGTGATTAGCGATTCATATGATCGTCAGTATTTAGTGGGCCGCAAGTCCTGGATAGATTTGATGAATGCCGTCAGAGAGCAAACTCAAACTCGCATGGCGCTGGTTGATGCTCAGGCCTCGGCCTTGGGTGCTAGCAGACGTCTGCAGGTAATTATTAATGGAACATTGGATTTTGATTATATGAAGCAAGCAAGCTCAAAATGACAACGCTAGATATTGTTGCCGGCAGTGCACCGGCTCAAATTGATACACAGGCAATTCAAAGGGCCGATGATTTATTGATGTCTGCGGCATGGGTTATTTCCACTGCTAGTCGAACTCAAGGCAAGGAGGTTGATCGCCTTCAGTTGCATGATGCAGTAAAAAAGGCCGCATCGCGATTTTCTGAAATCGTTGCTGTTGAGTCGGATTTGGCTGAGGGTGAGAGTGTTCCCGAGAGTCTTTGGCAAGGGCTTATTCAAGAGATTGCGCTTGAATCTGGTGTTGAAGGTGTGGAGCTGTATGAAACCCCGGATCCAGCTCGATTGCCTGCGATTACTTGGGTTTCAGGGGTTGGTTGGGGTGTTATTCGGACCCTGACTGCGCAGAATAAGTGGCTGGTTGATCTGAATGGTTCAATGCTAGAGATGCCAACAGACCTGAGCTTGCCATGTTTGCGTTTTCAAGTCGAGGGTCTGCGGTCAGGCTCCAAGGCGAGGCCGGTTTTTGAGCTTTTTAAAAAGCAATTTCTAAGTCATAAAAAAACATTGATAGAGGCGGCTTGTGCTGGTGCGCTGATTAATCTGCTGGCGATTATCACCTCCCTATATTCAATGCAAATCTATGATCGAGTGATTCCAACGCAGGGCTATTCAACCCTCTTTGTTTTAACTTTAGGTGTTGTCATCGCGCTATTTTTTGACCTGTTAATCAAAGTTTCTCGCTCTTATTTGATGGACGGCGTTGTGGTTAATATGGACAGCCGGCTGTCGAGGGCGATAGTAGGCAGGTTGCTCAGCATTCGATTGGATCAGTTGCCTAGTAGCGTTGGATCTTTGTCTGCGCAATTGCGTGGTTATGAAACTGTGCGCGCCTTCTTGTCAACCTCAACCTTTTATTTAATGGTCGACTTACCATTTAGCTTGCTATTTATAGCCATGATTATGCTAATTGGCTCGCCGCTCGTGGCCTTAGTCCCGCTCACCTTTTTCGCTGTGGCAATTGGTTTTGGTTTGGTAATGCGCGGCAAGGTGGATAGTCATGCGGCGCAAGGGACCGCTGCCGGAAATTTGAAAACCGGCTTATTAGTAGAGGCGATAGAGGGTGCAGAAACCATTAAGTCTGGCGCCGGCAATTGGGGCGTTTTATCTAAGTGGATTGATATTACGGCCGAGGCAATGCATCACGAGATGGCTTTGAGGAGTCTTACTGAGAAGAGTGGTTATCTCACTGGTTTATTGCAGCAGGCAAGTTATATTGGATTAATCGCTGTTGGCGCCTACTGGGCGGCAGAGGGAAATATGACCATGGGCTCTTTGATTGCCTGCTCGATATTAAGTGGCAGGGCTTTGGCTGCGATTTCTCAGATACCTGGCTTGATTGTGCAGGGCGCACACTCAAAAGCGGCGCTGGATTTGCTTGAGAAGGTGTTCGCTTATGAGGTTGATAATCATGGCATGGATCGACCTCTGGTGCCGCAGAGTCTGCTTGGTAATTACGACTTGGAGCTGGTTAGATTTGCTTACCAAGGCTCCCCTAAGGCCTTAATAATAAAAAACTTGTCTATCCGTGCCGGTGAAAAGATTGGTGTTTTAGGGCCTGTTGGCTCTGGAAAATCTACTTTATTGCGCCTGCTCTCTGGAATGTATCGCGCCAATGAGGGTCGAATTCTTTTGGATGGTTTGGACTTGGATCAGATCTCCAGGCAGTTCTTAGGTGAAAAAATTGGTTACTTGCAGCAGGATCATCGCTTGTTTAGTGGCACCTTACGTGAGAATTTATTAATTGGCATCCCCGATCCTGGTGACCACGTAATTAAACAGGCGGCAGCAAAAACTGGCCTGCTCAGCGCTATATCAAGTCACCCTAAGGGTTTGGATATGATGATTGCTGAGGGTGGCAAGGGGCTCTCTGGTGGGCAGCGACAGCTGGTGGCGTTTACCCGCTTGCTTATTAGTCACCCTAGTATTTGGTTGCTTGATGAGCCTACTGCATCCATGGACAGCACTACCGAAAAGGTTTGCATTGCTGCTATGCGCGGTGAAATTAGACCGGAAGATACGCTGTTGATCGTCACCCATAAGGCAAGTTTATTGCCGCTAGTTGATCGCTTAATTGTGGTGGCCAATCACAGGATATTAATAGACGGTCCGCGTGATGAAGTACTTTCAAAGCTCTCAAACAAGTCAATGGAAAGTGAGCGCTTAGCATGAGTGAAGATTTAGATCCGATAGCTACGGAGCAAGATCAAAAAGAAAAAGTCGTGCCCGTTTACCGTCGATGGGCACTGCGGAGTATCGATTGGCTTGGGGTGCGCGCCAAGGCTATGCGCTTGCGTATAGAGCCATCCGCAATGAAGGCGTGGGGTTTTTTCCAAGCTGGCGTTAATAGGGTTTTTGCACTAACAGATCACTCATCCCTGCGGGGTCCTCGCATTATTCTCAGGGTAACTGGGGTCTTATTAGTCACACTATTTTTGTGGGCGACAATCTTTAATATCGATCAGGTTATACATGCCCAAGGTCAAGTGATCGCCAATTCTCGCACTCAGATAGTTCAGGCCGCCGATGGTGGCGTGCTGACCGATATGTTAGTGCAGGAGGGTGATAAGGTTTCCCAAGGGCAGATTATTGCCGTCTTGGAGAAGGAGAGGGCTACGGCGGCCTACTCAGAGACCTTGGGTAAGGTAATGGCCTTAAAATTGACTGTTGCTCGCTTGCAGGCGGAGATAGCAGAGAAGGATCTTGTCTTTGACGCCAATATTGCTAAGGCCTACCCTGATATATATGAAACCCAAATGAATTTGTACAAGCAAAGGCGCAGCGGTTTTATGGAGCAAACCCAGGTTTTGAGGGATAACATCAAACTTGCTGATGCTGAGCTAAATATGAACTTGCCGCTTGAAAAATTTGGTGACATTAGCAAGGCTGACATACTGCGTTTGCGTCGTGCGCTAAATGAGGCAAAAACCCAGTACATCAACCAGCGCAATAAGTATTTTCAGGATGCCAGCGCAGAGCTCAATAAGGCGGAGGAGGATAGAAACTCACAGGAGCAGATATTGGCTGATAGGAGGCAATTGCTCGAGCACACTGATATTATTGCGCCCGCAGCTGGCATTGTGAAAAACGTGAAAGTAACCACCCTTGGCGGCGTGGTTCGCCAAGGCGATGAAATTTTACAAATCTTACCCACCGAAAGTGATTTGGTAATTGAAGCTAAGGTTAAGCCATCTGATATGGCTGCCATGAAGACGGGGCTTAAGGTAAAGGTGAAGTTAGATGCTTACGACTACTCGATTTTTGGTGCAATGAATGGGGTTGTAACTTATGTTAGTCCAGACACCTTGGTGGAGGAGAGTAAAGCTGGTCCCGTAACTTATTACCGGATTAAGGTGAGCATAGGTGAGGCAGAGTATAAAGGGAAGGCGATTGGTGATATTGAGGTTAGACCTGGTATGACTGCTACAGCTGATATTAAAACTGGCCTTCGTAGCGTCCTCTCGTTTATCTTAAAGCCTTTAACCAAAACTCTCAATGAGTCGCTTGGTGAGAGATAGTCTACATCTAGTGATTGCGACAATTTGCGCTAAATCATGAACTCGCCGCTCCTGGAAGGGTTGGATTTTGAATCCAACCCTTTTATTGGTGGGCTCTAGGTGCGCAAATAGTGGGCTTGCTCATTTTATTCGCAGGGGCCAGCAGCAAGATTGCTGTAATCAGACCCCTCTGAACATACACAGAATTTACAGGGTCGATTTATCTTGATCTGATGGCGGCTAAGGTATTTTCCTGATGATTGATTGCGTCTTCGACTGCTTGCTATTTTTCTTCTAAGCGCACGCCTACGGGTTTAATGGGATCGTCGAAGTAGCGATAGAGTAGTAGGATATTTTGTACATAGCCCATGGCTTTTTGGGGTATCTGATTGCGAAATGCATTTTCTCCCAAGAGGTAGGCTGCAATCACCATTTCTAGATCCGAAAATCGATTAAGTAGCTTTTGTAGATGCAGTGCACCAGCATTCAGATTGGCCACTGGGTCACGCGTGGATTCTTTATTTAGACCTAAACTTGCTGCGGTTTGCGGCATTAGCTGCATTAAGCCAATTGCCCCCATTCTTGATTTTGCCTTATCGTTGTAGTGTGACTCAATGCCTACAATGGCTTTTAGTAGTGCAGGTGAAATATTGGCCGCCGCCGCAGCATCTTCCATGGCACTCTCATGCTTATAAAACCCCTCGTAAATACTGACGCATGATGGAGTCTGCGATGAAGACTGAAGACAGTGGCGAATGCGCTCAGATTGCTGCAAATTAACTAAGGGGGATGTCCGAGTTGATTGTTTTGGGTTGATAATCTTGAGGGTTGGGGGTGACTGATGTTTTATATAGATCGGTTTTATCGGCCTACGCCCAACGGCGTTTATATTGTCGGGCGCTAGAGGTGGGGGCGAGAATGTATCAGCCCACGATGAGGGCATAAGCACTCCAAGAGCAAGTGCTAAGCTAATTTTGATGCGCCCCATGGCGTTATAGAATCCGCACTCTAGCATCCCCCGTCAAGCAGACATTCCTAAAGTGTTGTTTTCTGCCGGTGCTCGATAGTCTTTGGGCGGTATTCTGACAAAAGGGAGGCCAGGTCTTTCTTCGTTATAAATGGTAATCCAGTTTTCTGTAATTTCAAGCACTTCCCTGAGGATTTCAAATAAATACGCATTGAGTGCTTTATTCCATTAGGTTGATATCCGCGCCAATAAGCGCTTGACCGCTACTTATTGCTGAAAACGCTGCTCTGGTATGTCAATGGAGATATGCGTACCCCCAGCGCTTGATTTTATTTCTATATCTCCGTTCATGGAGTAGACCCTTGCGCGCAGATTCTTTAAGCCATTACCGCGACGCATGCTTTGCTGAGCTTCAACATTAAATCCTGTAGAACTATTATCGCTTAGCTGAATATAGGTTCGACTATTCGCGTAGTGTAATTTAATTTTAATTTGATTTGCATCTGAGTGTTTTAGCGAGTTCGTCAGGGCCTCGCGAATGGCATAGGCTAGGCTGATTGCATTCTTGCTTGAGAGTGGGGGACCTGCTTGATTGGGGTTTGGCAGGTCGGTTAGGATTTCAACATTACCTCCACCTTCTCCATGAATCGCCTTTAGTTGGCTGGCAACAATGCTGATCATGGCTGGTAGATCTGCGTAGCCATTTGGCGAGCCATTAATGATAAGTCTTAAATCATCTAATGAGTTATTGAGCAATGTTTTTGCTCCCTCTAGGGTCAATCGTCCAGTTTGGGCTTGAATGCTAGCCAAGGTGAGTGTTGATCCTAGGCCATCATGCAAATCTCGAAGAATAGTTGACCGCTCTAATTTGATTGCGTTGGCTATATGCGCCTCCATTTTTTGTTGATTTTGAAAAATGGAAAATATACTCATACAGAGTGTTAGTAGATACGGCCCTGCAAGCAGATAGCTAACAAGATTCACCGCTAAATGAAATTCCGCTACACCCAAGCCTCTTAGGATGGGGTTTAAGCTAACAATCATCCCGCTCAAGCTGAGGGCATCGTTGAGGATTGTTAGTGAAGAAGTGGCGAATAAAATCGCAATACAAAATATATCCCAGCTTTTTCTTGAGACCGATTTCATGAGAAGCTGAATTAAAACTAGACCCAAGAGAAGTGATAGGGATAGAAATAGACCTTCCCGAACTTGCTTTGCAAAAGCCTCATCCAGGAAAAAAGTGATTGATCCAAGAATTGCGATGAGTGGTAAAAATACTTTTACATATAAAGGGAGGTTTACTTTTGCTAAAAAGAAGATCAGGCGCAGGAGGCAGTATATTAACGCTGGAAATAGCGCCCATGCTGACAGTTTCCAGCCTAGCCAAAATTGCAGGGTAAGATTTTCAATGCTTAATGTGGCCTGCCAAACCAGTCCCAAAAGTGATGTTGTAAATACCACCCATAGCATTGACAGGTTTTTATTCCGCAGGGCGAGGATCAGGCATGCCGCAGCAAAAAAGAGGGAGATAGTTCCGATTATCTTTGGATATACCTCATCCCATTTATAGTAATTGAGCATTAAATTGAAAATGGCTCTTGTGTTGCCAATGTAGATTGGCCCTAGATCACCCAGTGAGTTTAGGGGGTGGATGTTGATAAGCAAAAGCCGTTTTTCTTTGGTTTTATCAATGGTAATTTTCGATATTAATGGCGCGTGTAATTTGACTTGCTGGTTTGGTGTTGATCCTGGGGCATTAAATAGTTCAACCCCATCGATGTATGCGGCCCCCCCATCTGGAAGTTTGGGTATAAGAATGCCAAAATGATTTCCTAGCAGATCGCTCTGATCTATTTCTATTTCCACCCACATGGAGTAAGGCGTATTTGAGGCAAAGTGCTTTGCTTGTATGGGGAGGTTTGTTGATTGCCAAGAGTGGTCGTTGATGTTTGGGGGGGTCTTGGAGTCAACATAGCTAACCCTAGCATCGAGAATTAATCTTACCCCGGCGGGTGTCTGTGTTCCTAGCGCCGGCAAGTAAAGCGCTGCTAGCGTTAAGATGGCGCAAATAAGATAAGGGTTTAGGAGGGTGGCGCACAATTTATTCTTAACCAGGGCCATATTTAGTTGAAAGTAATTCATTTGCTTATCCCATTGGACTAGGTAATTTTATGCATTTATTTAAACCAGCCTTTTTGACGGGCAATGTAGGCGGCCTGCATTTTTGAGTTAACCCCTAGTTTTCTATATATGGATTTTGTATATCCATTGATGGTAGCTACGGAGTTCCCTAGCTCCTGGGCTGTTGCTTTTAGTGATTTCCCAGCGGCCAACAATTGCAATACTAGGGACTCTTTTGGGGTTAGTGGATTTTTTTTGTCGCAGGAGTCTTCAATTAAATGAAATTTTCTTAATAGTCCTCTGGCGATTTGGGGGCTGATGGGTGAGTGTCCCAAGGTCAGGTCTTGAATGGTGCGTATTAAATTATTCGGTAAGTCATTCTTGAGGACGTAACCCTTTGCGCCAGCCCCCAGACTTTCTATGACACTGGCTTCATCCCCAAAAAGGCTGATAATCATGATATTTGAGTCAGGACACAGCGCGTTGGCCGCTTCCACGACAGCAATGCCATTCATATCCGGAAGGTTTAGGTCGCAAAGCAGAACATCAAAATCACAAGTTTTAACTTGATCTAACGCCTCTTTTCCTGTGCCAACTGACCACGCAAGGGAGCATTCCGATGACTCAAGAATGATTTCTTCAAAATGAAGTCGAAATTCATTGTGATCCTCAACCAATGCAACGCGAATTTTCTTCGATGCCTCCAAGCTTAATCCAGCTTTCTTTTGCGTGAGATCATTAGCCATACCTATTTTTTCGTGGGTTCCGGGCTCGGGATGTTGAGAGGACCAACCTAAGGGCTTGATGTAAGCTCATTTTATCAGGCAACCCCAGAGTTTGTTGGGTGCCACATGTCGCCTAATGTGGTGACATGTGGTGTATTGCATCCCAACGGGGTATGACATGATAAGTTGTTGATATGTATATTAATCAACTTTCCAGTAATTACAGTACCGTTAGCGCATCGTCTACATAGAGGCCAAAACCACTTGGCATACTGGCGGACCTGTATTCGTGGTAAGTATGCCCCTCAATAAAGCCATAGCTTTGCCCGAAGGTGGTGGATAGTTCAGATGCGGTATAGCCATTAAATCTTTGCCAGACATCCTGAAATCTGAGATTGCCGCCCCCATTAATAGCCGCCACATTGGTAAAGATATCAAATTGATTGGTAATGGATTCGGCTGAAAGAATCAGCGTGTTATTCGCATTGACTCCGGCGCCAGTGATATTGATCGCCTCTAGTGCCTCCAGGTTGGTCGTCGATAAGTCCAGCGTGAAGTTGCTTGTATCGTTCGCGAGCAGCAGTTGATCTATGCCTAAGCCGAAATCTATTGCGGCTTGCCCTGAGACGTTGTCACGATAGATGACAATATCGTTTCCTTCTTGAGCATTAATGATGTCATTGCCACCCAATCCATCAATGTAATCGTCCCCAGATCCACTGAAAATTGTCTCGACCCCTGCGCTACCAAAAATTGTATCCCTACCATCCCCGCATACTAGGGAGGTGTTGTCTATCCATAGATAGTTATTTCCACTGAGTGGGACGTTATATTGAATGGCATTAATATCTTTGAAGTCGAGTAGGCGAGCCTGGTTGTATTGATCTACATAAGCAATCGTTCCCGAAGACCTTGTGTTTACATCATCATAGCTAACCCGAAGGTCGTTAAAGTTTGCGCCGAAGGTGATGATGTCGAAGCCGTTTCCACCGTCCACATGAATATTGACCGGACATTCTTGGATGTAAAAAACATCATCACCATCCTCGCCATAAAACCAATATTCTCCAGCCAAGCTTAAGTCGTAGGCGCAGTAAAAACGATCGTTTCCTGCGGCTCCGTACAGCGTATCAGATCCGCCATACCCTTGCAGAAGGTCATTGCCATTACCACCAAGGAGCAAGTCATCCCCTTCGCCGGCGGATAGAAAATCATTGCCTTCTCCGCCTACGAGTGTGTCGTTGGTATTGCTACTATCCTGAATCGAGTCATCCCCATTACCACCCTCCAGATAGTCATCACCTTCCGTGCCATCCATGAAGTCATCGCCATCACCTCCATAAAGGGAGTCCTTGCCGTCACCGCCCACGATGGAATCGTCACCGTTGCCTCCATAGAGGATGTCATCCCCCTCTTCCCCATACACCGTGTCATCGCCATCGCCCCCCTCAAGAGAATCATCGCCATACCCGGAAAACAGTTCATCGTTACCGTTTTCGCCCAGCAAAGTGTCATTGCCGAGGTAGCCAACGATGGTGTCGTTACCATTATTTCCTTTGAGCAAGTCGTTACCGTCCCCCCCATCAATAAAGTCATCGCCTTCGCCGCCGTCAGTGGCGTCATCACCATCCCCGCCATAAATCACATCATTACCGTAGCCGCCATCTATGAGGTCATCACCGTTGTTGCCCTCAAGAAAGTCGTCGCCATTTTCACCGTTAATGATGTCGTTACCGTTGTCGCCAACCAGGTAGTCGCTACCATTTCCGCCACTTAGAAGGTCGTTGTCATCGCCGCCTATTATGGTGTCATCGCCATTTCCGCCGCTAAGAGTGTCATTGCCTGTGTCGCCAACCAGGTAGTCGCTACCATTTCCGCCACTTAGAAGGTCGTTGTCATCGCCGCCTATTATGGTGTCATCGCCATTTCCGCCGCTAAGAGTGTCATTGCCTGTGTCGCCAACCAGGTAGTCGTCTCCGTCACCGCCGTCAATTGAGTCATTTCCACCCTCGGCATACACGGTGTCATTGCCGTTTCCGCCGTCAATGGTGTCGTCGCCACCCAATTGATTGAAGTCGCCATTGTCTCCGTATATATAGTCATTGCCATTGCCTGCGGAGATGGAATCCCCGTCTAGCCCTCCGAGCAAACTGTCGTTGCCATCACCCCCCAAAAGAGTGTCTGATCCAGCCTGCCCAAATAATGTGTCATCACCATCATCGCCATTCAAGAGATCATTGCCTGCGCCACCAACCAAGGCGTCATTGCCATTGCCACCAACCAAGGCGTCATTGCCATTGCCGCCTCTCAACGTATCGTTGCCATTGCCGCCAAATAGTAAGTCTTCGCCATTGTCGCCATTAATGGTGTCATTATCATCGCCGCCATCCATGATGTCGTTGCCGTTGCCGCCAAACAGCGAGTCATTTCCATTATTGCCGTAGACGGTGTCATTGCCGTCGCCGCCATCCATGGTGTCATTGCCGTTACCGCCACTCAGAAAATCATCTCCATTATTGCCATAGAGGGTGTCATTACCATCGCCACCATCAAGGGAGTCATCCCCGTTACCACCGCTCAGAAAATCATCTCCATTATTGCCATAGAGGGTGTCATTACCATCGCCACCATCAAGGGAGTCATCCCCGTTACCACCGCTCAGAAAATCATCTCCATTATTGCCATAGAGGGTGTCATTACCAT
>NZ_JBIIPA010000015.1:0-51980 GCF_044342855.1 Polynucleobacter sp. | reverse complement strand
CATGAGCTTTAACGTATTGAATAACGGACTTCTTGAACTCGGGAGTGTAGTGCTGATAAACCCTCTTTTTTAGACTAGAGAGTCCGTTCGATTGATAGCTTAGAGTCCATTTACGAATGTCAGAGGTATTGATCTCATACAAATGAGCAAGCCGCCTTTGGCCGCCTGACTTTAAATAGTCTTTAACTACTTTTAGCTTGAACTGCGGACTGTATTTGCTCATAAAACTGAACCCCCTTGGTTGGACTTGGCGTCCAACTTTTGTGGGTCAGTTCATTCGGGTGGTTTTAGTGTTTCTTGGTGGCCCAGGGCGGAATCGACTGAGCCGAAAACACCTAATCCTGATTTACGGCTCGAGAAACTTTGATAAGATAAGCTCTTTGATTAACTCTAGGATCAACATGTACTGGCTATCTCTATTAATGGCAGGTGTTTTTGAGATTGGTTGGCCGCTTGGATTAAAGCTATCGGACAATGACAGCATGAAAATCTGGGGCATGGCCTTCGCTGGAACAAGTATGGCGCTTAGTGGATTCTTACTTTGGTATTCATTAAAAGGCATCCCGATTGGAACAGCTTATGCGGTATGGACTTCCATTGGTGCAGTGGGTACTTTTGCTATTGGTGTATTAGTTTTTGGTGACCCCAACAATCCAATTCGCTGGCTTGGCGCCGCATTGATTCTGCTTGGGGTCATTTTGTTGAAGTTGGGATAGCTGATCCCAAATGAAAAACCACCCGAGGGGTTTTGATATTTCTTGGTGGTGGGTGCAGTCAGCACCCATTCCGTCTTTGTATGCTACTCCGCTATCAGGGAAATTACAGGGAATAACAGGGAGCTTACATAACCCCGGTTAGCATCCCTAGGGGTCAACACCAATCCTATGCAATAGATAGACTCTAAAAGGTAATTTCTCAAAAGAATTCTGCTTTATTTGGGGATTAATTTTGCTATGCGCAAGTCGATCTCAGATTTTTCTCATGATAGGATTTTTGCGATAGGCCGATTTGACAGGTCATTTGGGCAATATTAATTTCGAACATAAAACTATTGCCACCGCCAAGAAGCTCCAATTTTCCAAGTATTGTATTGAGCCCATTTGCACTAGCGCTGTTTTTATAAATAACAATTTGAATTACCCCTGAGGCACACCCCAAAAGAAGGCGGTCACTTGGCGGCGCATGCTTGGCAACAACAGCTGAACTGCTGTCAATTTAGCACCACTGCCAGTTGGGGCGACACTAAAAATCAACGCAGGTCAGATTCGGGATTGATGCAAAACCCAATGCCCTTAATATTCCCAAAATATTCTTTGGATTTCTTTTGGGTCAGAGGTTTTAGTTAAGGCAAGTGCGGTCAATATTCTAGCCTTTTGCGGATTAAAATCGTGCGCAACAACCCATCCATTTTGATCATCATTGGCCTCCGCATTTCTCAACACAAATCCACCCGCATTGACATGGGAGCTGCGAACAATCTGCATGCCTTTGGAGCGCAACTCCAATAGGGTGGGAGTGACGGCGCCAGCAACAGAACCATTACCCGTCCCCGCATGAATAATCGCCTTCGCACCCGCTTGCGCTGCCGCATAATATAAGTCCGACTTTGCATTGCCATGACCATAGATCACCCTAACATCGGGCAAAGTACTGATTTCATCGATATTAAACTCTGAATGCTTACCAAAACGCTTTGCCAGGGTCCGAAAATAATACGTCTTGCCCTCCAGCACCATTCCCAAAGCCCCCCAAGGTGAAATAAAGGCATTTGGCTTGATGTTCATCATTTTCGAGGTATCGCGAGCCGACAAGATTTCGTCGTTCATCACTATCAAAGCACCCTTGGCGCGCGACTGTCGATCAGCGGCGACGGTAACTGCGCTTAGTAAATTCAGCGGTCCATCGGCGCTCATGGCCGTACTAGGCCTCATAGAGGCAACGCACACCACAGGTTTATCAGTATGGACAGTTATCGACAGAAATAAACAGGTCTCCTCTAACGTATCCGTACCATGTGTAATCACGATTCCATCGACATCCGACCGCTTTGCCAGGGCACTTACCCGCTTAGCAAGCAAAACAATATCTTCATCCGTCAAACTCTCAGAGGCCTTTTGGAACACTTGCTCACCCCTCACTTTAGCGACCCTGTTTAATTCAGGTACGCCAAGCAAAAGCTGATCCACTGGAACCTTGGCTGCCTGATAACTCGCACTATTGGTCGACTGAGCACCGGCGCCAGCAATCGTACCGCCAGTAGCCAAAATAATAACGTTGGATTGAGCAAATGCGCCCATTGCGAAACACATCAATATCGCCACAAAAATCTTCAAGTAATTCATCATGATCAATCGCCTTCAAGTGGATGAATAAAGCCAAGCTAGCGCATGAGGCCCTAGCAAAGTGGCAATTATGAATTTCTATTGGTGATTTTGAAGCTTACGTAGGTATTAATCATAGCTGGCTATTAAGCCAGTATATGATTGAAAATCCAACCTGAAGTAGTTAAGCCCCCTCCGGCATTACAAGTCCTATAAATTCCTCAGATGCTGGGAGGACCTCAAGGGGGCGGAGTTAGAAATACACTCCTTGATAGCGATTAAACATGCAAAGGCTGCACTTCCCTTTCGATCTTCTTGGCCACCGCCTTTTGGGCCACCTTCAAGTCGTAGGCTTGCTGTAGATTGAGCCATGGTTGCTTAATTAATCCTACTGCTGAGGGCGGTGGTTAATGAGGGGGGGGAATTACCTTGCCACTCATTCCAATTCAAAGTTGGCAGTCGTTCCATCAGAAAGTGGTCTGGTGATTCATTCCGGCGTGGGTCGCCACAATAAACGCTGCATTTATTGCAAAAGATTGACTCTTCATTTTCAATAAGACATCATTTTGGGTGATGTTACCAATATTTGTGAAGGATCAATCAACGACTCTGCCAACCAAGAACCGGCCTTAATCGTTCTTGTAACCAACCCACGTCATTTCTAGCTCATAAGCCATCGATCGCGCAAGACCATCCAAGTCAGGGAATAGGGTTGAATGGGTAATATTCATGCGATAGAGTGCCTGCATGGCCTCAAAGCGCATGGATTGCGAGAGGATAATCTTCTTAATCAACCCCGGGTCTGTTTGATAGTTATCAATAATTTGGTCAAGGGTCTTATTTAATACCCCTGGCACCACAAAAGTACCCGACTGGGCTACTAGCCTTCGATCCATTTGCCTGGGTTCGCCAACCCATAGCAATTCATGGGCATTAGGTAAAAAATATTTGGCAAAATTGCCCTTAGCTCTTGGATCAATAGTGGATCTTGTTAACTCAGGGTCTTGCATTGGGGACCTTCTCCAGAGTCTTGGAGTATCCAATGCAAAAACAGCGCAATCATTTTTGGCATCACAGAGCGCAAAAAATGCGGCCACAAAAGGCGACTTGGTAAAGTCAAGCATTCGAGTGCGGGCCCCATGATGCTGCATTAAGGCAAGGCAACGCAAATCATCATCCAATACAGTGGGATCATCTAGAAAATTATGAGCCTTGCGCCTAAAGATACGCAGGGCCCGCTCCTCTCGAATCGGCCACTCCCTTGCGTCGGGAATGTATTGGGCTAGATATCTCGATAAAGAAGAATCTAGTGACCAATTTGCATCTTCTTGACCTCGAAAGATCCACCCATCAAACCGTGAAATAAGGTCAATAAACTGCCCCCACGTTTGAATGCGAATTGCTTCCATCTAAACCTTAAATATTTAATATCACTACAAAGATCGCCATAGAGCAGGTCTATGGGGCTACACAAGACTGACCACTGCTGTTTTAATCGCCAACCCAACCATCAATAAGCCAAATGCTTTTCTCAGGTAAGTGGTTGAAATGAGTCCAGCCAATTTCACCCCTATTTTAGAGGCGGGAATTGAGCATAAGCTCATTAACAATAAAGCGTATAGATCAATATAACCCCAGCGCCAATCATGCGGCATTCCCGAGGTGATGCCAAACCCCATCACAGCCCCCAAGGAAATTGGCAAAATAACACCTGTAGCAGTGCCTATGGCTTTGCGCAATGGTAAACCCACCTTCATTAAGTAAAACGTCATCACTGAAGCGCCACCCAGGCCTGCTAACGAGTAAGTTGCCCCAGAAAAGAATCCAGCAACAACATAAAAACGTGCAAAAAGCGGTGAGCCCTCCATGCTGCCAGACAGCAACCCCAGAAGCTTTATTCCAAAATAAAAGAGCATCGCCGTAAGCGCGATTGTTAACCATATCCCAGGAATCTGCGTGGCAATCAAAGCCCCAATGAATGCACCAATTCCAGAGGCAAGATAGAGTTTTTTGAACCACCCTAAATCTACATTGCCAGCCTTTAGCTGGCTTATAAATGATGATAGCCCCGTAAAGGCCATAATCGCTAGAGAGGTGCCAAATGCAAGGCGGATAGAGTCGGTTGAACTCATATCGGCAGCCTTATAAACGCCAATTAATATAGGGATCACTAAGGCCCCACCTCCAATCCCAAACAAACCCGCCAATAAGCCCGCAATAGTTCCGCCAAGAATAAAAATGATCATCTGATTAACCTTGATAGTAGGATTTATTCATGCCGTCAATCGATGTCTTATTGGGGTGGGCTTGACTTGGAAAATCTTCATTAAAGTGCCCGCCCCTAGATTCGTTGCGCGAAATTGCGCTTTGCATAATCAGGCTCGCAGCATCCAATGCATTGCGATTACGCAATGCTTGACCATAGGGCTTTGATTTCGTAGGTCGCATCTTAATTTTCTTTAATGCAATGCGCACCCAGTGATGTATAGAGGAATTTAAACTTGCACCACTTTCGTACTAGCAGACGCCCCTCCAAACTGAATAACATCACCAATCATTTCAGCGGTGCAGGCTGATAGCGTCCAACCAAGATGGCCGTGACCTGTGTTGTAGTAAACGTTAGGTTTATTGCCCCTTCCAACCCTTGGCATCATATTAGGCATCATTGGGCGCAAACCTGCCCATGGAACTATCGAGCGAGTACTTACCTCGGGGAAACATCCATTAACCCAATCAACCAATGGCTTAATTCGATCAGAACGAATATCACGATTGACGCCATTAAATTCAGCGGTTCCAGCAACCCTGAAGCGATCAAGTCCCAGGCGGCTAGTAACCAACTTTGTCTCATCGTCCAAAAGGCTGACATTGGGCGCACCCTCTTGGCTTGCCTTATCGCTCAAATTGACTGTGATTGAGTAGCCCTTAACTGGGTAGACATTAACTCGGTCACCCAGCTGAGATGCAATACTGCGACTAGCAACCCCCGCACAAACAATCACATTATCAAAAATGAGTTCATTAACTTGCCCAGCTTTTCTCATTGTCAGGTTGACGCGATTACCATCCGATTTAACTGAAGTTACTTCATGATCGTAGATGGTTTTTACACCCAAACTAGCGGCAGCTTCGGATAATCCAAAAGTAAACTTATGAATATCTCCAGTTGAGTCTGTTTCAGTAAAGTAGCCGCCGTAGTATTTCCCAGCCAAGGTAGGCTCAATTTCTTTCATCTCATTTGGTGTCACAGAAATGCGGTCTAAACCCCCATCAGCCAGCATTTTTGATACATTTGCAGCATGATCAAAGCCTGGCTTATCCCGGTAGATATGCAAGATTCCCTCACGCTTTAAATCAAAATCAATACCCTCTTCCTTTGCCCAAGACAGAAGATATTTTCTGGCCTCTATCGCCATACGTGTAGTCTGAACAGTATTACTTTTGTAGCTAGGTATTGATGAAATAAATTCAGCGAACCATGAAGCCTTATGCCAATCTGGTTTCAAGTTTATTAATAGAGGGGCATCTTTTTTGAAAGCCCACTTCATACCCTTCACAATGGTAGACCAATGGGTCCATACCTCAGCATTGGAAGCCGAAAGCTGACCACCGTTAGCATAAGATGTTTCCATCCCAGCATAACGATGGCGCTCGATGAGGGTGACATCATAACCGCGCTTTGCGAGAACGTATGCAGTGGTGACGCCAGTGATACCGCCACCAATAATGACAAATGATTTCATTCTGAACCTCCAAAACGTCAATTTTTCCCAGGCCAATACCCAAGGAGCCCCCTCTGTTCTGGACCTGAGATATTCACAAATACACAAGGCATTTGCTTGATCCTGCGGTGCGCTGGCTGACGCTAGCCAACAACTCTTCAGAGTTTCAAATTGATACCGGTTCATTTGCCTGAGAGTTTCCGGGGCGGTTGCTCCTTCGGCGCTGCCAGCCTAATACCAGCAGTCTCTCCCGATATCACCAATAATCCATTGCAGCACTAAAGATTCAACATTTTATCGCGACCCTCTGGTAAGGCATACATTGCAATCAACGTGATCAGGCTGATGATGGTAACGTACCAAGAGGGCGAGGTTGGGTCACCCGTGAAACCAATCAACCAAGTGATAATTAATTGAGTTGAGCCCCCAAAAATAGCCACACTTACTGAGTAAGCAATAGAAAGACCTAAAGCTCTGATATGGCTAGGCAATAATTCAGGAATCGCGGAGATGGATGCTGAAGTGCTGGTAGCAATTAAGGCAGCCAAGAATGCCGTTATTACCAACAATGAAGTAGTGCTTGGATAGGTATTTAAATACAAAAATGCTGGGTACGTCAGTAATGCGATTAATGCACGCGGAATAATCATGACCGGCCTGCGCCCATAAATATCACTGAGCCACCCACCAATGATCGCAAAGATAAATGTGGCCAAGCCACCGGCAACTGTGGCAGCAAGGGCAACTGTTGGCGCAAAATGCAGCGTGGAAATAGCATATGTCGTCATGTAATGACTCACATAGGTTGATACATTCGCCCCCATAATGACCAAAATAGCTAAGGCAATAATCCCCCGATATTTTCTTAAACCCATCTTTTGCGCTGCCGCGCCATTTGCTATGTCACCATGCTGCAATGTTTCCGGCATATACCTACGCAAATAGATCGCTACCGGGATGAGCAATAAACCCAAGGCAAATGGAACTCTCCAGCCCCACGCCTGCATCTCTTGCGAAGGTAAGCTGGTCGTTAGGAGCATGCCAATCGCACCCGCCAATAATGCCGCCAATCCCTGGCTAGCCAGCTGCCATGCACCATAAAGGCCACGCTTATTGGGGGGTGCAATTTCAATGAGGAAGGCGGTTGAAGGACCCACCTCCCCACCCAGTGCCAGCCCCTGAATCAATCTACAGATCACCACACAGATAGGGGCAGCCATGCCAATCGACTCATATGATGGCGTAATTGCTAAACCAAGAGTGCCTACGGTAATCAAAGCAATGGTGAGTAACATTGCCGGCTTTCTTCCAACCCGATCAGCATACCCACCAATCAAAAATCCCCCTAAGGGACGAGCTAAAAACCCTACGCCAAACACCCCCACCGATAAAAGCAGGGATGCATATTCTGAAGTTGCAGGAAAAAATGTTTTTCCAATATAAACCGCAAAGAATGAATAAGCCAAGAAGTCATAGAACTCCAAAGCATTGCCAGAAACCGTTGCCGCAACCAATCGTATTGACACCAATTTGGATCGGGCTGGTGATTTTTCAAATGGATTAAGGGCTAATTTACCGTGATTCATATTCGTCTCCATACAGCAATATTGCAATCAAGCTATATTGAATGCAAGGAAAGACTCAACTAGGGACTCCCACATCTTTGCCCCGTTCTGAAGACTCAAATCATTAAAATTGTATTCTGGGCTCTGAATCATGCAGGCACCATGAGAGCTGCCGTCACCATGACCAATAAAGAAATAGGACCCCGAAATCTTTTCCTACATAAAAACAAAATCTTCGCTTTCCGCCAATGCAGGCTCTTGCTTGCTGACATTTGAAGCTCCGAAAGTGTTGATAACCACCTCGCTAGCAAAGGCGGTTTCAACATCCGTATTAACCAATGCAGAATAACCAACACGCCAATCGATTTTGGCTTTGACCGAATAACTTTAGTTAAAACCCCAAAGAATCTACCGAACCCTAGGCTGGGATTTTCATTACAACGTCCTCAGATAGGCAATCAGATTTTTTCTGCTCTCTGCGCTAGACATGCCTGAGTAGGGCATTCGAGTTCCGGGGATGGCAGCCTGAGGATTGGCAATGTAAGCATCTAAGGCGCCCTCATCCCAAGTAAGGCCACTTTTCTTAAGGGGACCAGAGTATCGAAATCCTTCTGCTGCACCCGCTTTTTTCCCATATGTCCCCGCAAGACTTGGACCCACAAGATTCTCTCCAGACTTAATGCTATGGCAAGCAACACATTCCTGAAATAAATCCTTACCAACAGATGCGTCTTGCGCGGATGCAATTGCGCTAAATAAAAATAAAACTCCTGATAATGCAACTTTCATTATTATTTCCCTATATGAGTGAACCTGGATTCTTGATGTACTTATTCTTAATTGCGTCAGCGACCCAATAGCTCAAAGCGCCCACTGGACCTGTCGGGTTATAGGCTGAATTATGTGGAAACAGTGAAGCGCCAACAACGAATAGGTTATGAGCATCCCACGATTGGCAATATTTATTGACAACGCTGTTTGATGGATTGGTACCCATGATCGCCCCACCGGTATTGTGAGTGCTTTGATATGGCACCACAGACCACGGAGCAACACGAGGGTTTGGTGCCGTCATGATTTCGGGGTTAAGGCTCCTACCAATTTCATTAATCTTTTGGGCAGTAAATTTTGAGAGTCGATGTTCATTTGGCTTGTAGTCAAATGTCATTCGCATCAAAGGCTGCCCAAGTACATTACGGTAAGTAGGGTCCAAGTCAAGATAGTTGTATCTATTTGCCATTACGCTGCCGTTTGACCCAATAGACATCGAACGCAAATACCATTTAGACATTGCCTCTTTCCAGGGCTTACCCCAGCGTGGCGTACCAGGAGGCACAGGATGGTATTGAATCGGCCTTCCGTGATTCATACCGCCATTGATGGTTGCGCCACCAACAAACTGCGGACCTGAGCGATCAAAATTCCAATTGCCGTTGAAATCATCCACCAAGATAGATAGGCCGCCAGTAGACATAAATGGATTGAAGTTTTTGTCACTAAAAAATAATGTGGCGCCTGTACCGGTTGTATAAGCGTAATTTTTACCGACAACCCCTTTTTGTGAAACTGGATCGTAAGGCTTCCCAATGCCAGAAGTTAACATTAGATGGACATTGTTTAATGCATACGCCGCCAAAATTACAATCTTGGCTGGCTGGAAGCATTCCTCTCCCGTTTGAAGATTGGTATAGCTAACGCCAGTAGCAACCTTCTTCACCTTATCCATATGCACCTGAGTGACAACACTATGCGTGCGCAACTCAAAGGTAGACTGCCTCATTGCAAATGGGATCACGGTAATTAAAGGACTTCCTTTGGCATTAGCCTCGCAGCCATAACGCTCACAAAAGCCACAGTACTGACACTGCCCCAACTGAGCACCATCTGGGTTGGTGTAAGGCTTAGACGCATTAGCGGTTGGCATGGGGAATGGATGCAAGCCCATGCTCTTTGCGGCGCTCGTAAACATATCGCAAGCCAGGCTTGGCTCAAGAGGCGGGAGTGGGTAACCAGACTTACGTGGACCCTCAAATGGATTGCCGCCCTCTTGAGTGACGCCCCCAATATTGCCAGCCTTGCCAGAAATGCCTGCCGTTTTTTCAAACTTATCGTAATACGGCTCTAGCTCTGTATAAGTAATACCCCAATCCTGAATCGTCATATCCTCAGGAATGAATTTCTTACCATATCGCTCTTCATACATTGAACGAATCTTAAATTCCATATCAGTCCAACGCCAAGTATGTCCATTCCAGTGAACGCCGGCCCCACCCAATCCCTCGCCAGGCAGAAATGATCCGAGCTGACGCATTGGCAAAGCCGTTTGGTCCACGGTATTGCGAACAGTCAAAGTGTCGCGACGTAAATCCTGCATCAATCCATGCCGAGAGCCGAACTCCAACTCATCTCTCATGCGAGGAACTGAAAAATCCTCCTCGGCCGATCGTGGCGCACCCCGCTCTAAAGCAAGCACCTTTAAGCCCGACTCGGAAAGCTCTTTAGACAGAATGCCGCCCGTCCAGCCCATGCCAACAATAACTACATCTACTTCTGGAAATTTTTTAGTCACGATAGCGCCTTAGCTCATGTCAGCAATACTCAGCACTTTTGGTGAGTAGCGTTTATTTTTATATTCAATAATATTTCTGGCGTTTGTTTGTACAACACCAGGAAAACCAAGCATTTTCCACGCGGCTTTATTGGCATTACCACCATAAATAGGATCTGAAAACATTCCCTCAACAACCGACTTATAAAGCACATCAAAAAAGGCTTTAGATGAAAGGCCGCTATCGAATTGAACCTTTCCCGCCTCTAATGATTTCAGCATCCCCTCTTTTTGGGAGGCATCTAAAAGATCAAAGGATTTACCATAGCGCTTTTCGCTGGCTTGATTGGTGCCGGCAATTCCAGCTCTATACATCTGAGAAGGCAATAACGGAGATTGGTAGCCCTGAGATGGGGTGCCCTCGCGCCATGGCCCCTGCATGTACATGCGATCCCCCTTCCCCCAACTTCCCGCCAGAGCTCGATCGATGAAAACATTAACCCCTAAATCCGTCCCCTTGGGAGTGAATTCATCTGCAGGCACCATATGATCCACCATGGCCTCGATAAAACTGGCTTCGCCGGGCGTAAAAAAAACATAAGCCGCCACGGGAATAGATGCATCGCCAGCATTACCCCCCACTAAGGATTGCGCCGTGGAGATGGTTGGAACACCTATTGCCGCACCCCCAATCAGGGCACCTTTCAGCAGTTGTCGACGAGAACTATTGCGCAAATTTTTATCCATGTCACCCATTGAGATGTCTCTCATTATTTAATGTTGTAAGAAGCTGGAGATAGAGCAATTAACATTGCAGATTGCATCTTAAGGCAACCCAGAACCAAAGAACTCCCGTCCATGGGTATTTCCTAGCTATCTATTAAGACAGCTTGTACAGTTCATGAAAAAAGAATTTCTCTTTAATATATAGATTGAAAAACTTCCACACACCAACCAACCTGAGAGCTAGGATTTTATTGAGCTGACCCTATTTTTTTGATAAAAAATTCTTTCTTAGCCTGACGAAGGCGATGTAAATTTAAATGGCTCACGTTGATTTGCAGCGCCACCCGAGGCGGGAGATTTTGATAATCCCCCATTAAAAAGGAGTCGCACAGTAGATGTGCTGTGAATTTCATGCGGGATTTTGCTTTAACTCATTCCGCCTTTACCACGGCAGTGACCATAATCTCAATTAAACACTCCGGCCGCGCAAGTCTTGCTTCAACCGTTGCCCTGGTGGGAGTTGAGCCTGGTACCACCCATGAATCCCAAACCTCATTCATCAAGGCGAAATTAGTCATTGATGATAGCCAAATTTCAGCACGCAATAAATGCGCTTTATCGGAGCCCGCCTCTTCAAGTAATCTTTCAATTGTCGCTAACACTTCCTTCGTTTGCTCTTGAATGCCCACAGCCAGGTTTCCAGGCACCTTCCCTGACAGATAAATGACGCCATTGTGAATCACAATATCCGACATTCTCGGACCAACTAACTTTCTCTCTACGCCCATTACAAACTCCTTTAATTAATTATTTAAATACGATTTCATGCGAAATAAAATGTGCATTAATGATGAAGGATTTTGGATAAAAAATCCTTCGCCCTCGGGGAGAGCGCAACGGGATCGGAAAAAAATTTATCTTTGCTGCAGTCTTCGATAATTCTTCCCTGATCCATAAAAATGATCCTATCGCTAACTTTTTTTGCAAAACCCATTTCATGGGTAACACATATCATAGTCATTCCATCGTTGGCCAACTGAACCATCACATCCAAAACTTCTCCAACCATTTCCGGGTCTAGCGCCGATGTTGGCTCATCAAACAACATGACGATAGGGTCCATGCTTAACGCGCGCGCAATAGCTACACGCTGTTGCTGACCCCCGGAAAGCTGACCAGGAAACTTATCCTTCTGTGCACTCAAACCAACCCGATCTAAATATTGCAACCCATGCTCCAATGCCGCCGACTTACTCCTTCCCAAAACCTGCATTTGCGCAAGAGTGAGGTTTTCAGTAATAGAGAGGTGTGGAAACAACTCAAAATGCTGAAACACCATCCCAACTCGGGAGCGCAATTTTGGCAAATTTGTTTTTAGGCCATGAAGTTGAATTCCATCCACCGTAATCTCACCAGCCTGAAATGGCTCTAAGGCATTAATTGTCTTGATAAGAGTGGACTTGCCCGAGCCCGATGGCCCACAAACCACCACCACCTCACCCTTGTTGATGCTAGTTGTGCAATCCGTCAAAACTTGAAAGTTGGCATACCATTTTGAAATATTTTTGAGCTCGATCATATGAAATTCCTAGCGAATGATTTGTGTTTTCTTTTGAATGGATTTCACGACCAAAGAAAATCCAAAGCAGATTGTGAAATACAGAATAGCTGCAACCATGTAAGCCTCAATTGGCCTATTAAAGTTTTTGGATATTACATCAAAACCCTTTAATAAATCATAGGCACCAATAACATAAACTAGGGAAGTATCCTGAAAAAGGACAATAGTCTGAGTAAGCAGCACTGGCAACATATTGCGCAGCGCTTGAGGTAAAACAACGAACCGCATGCACTGAAAGTAAGTCATGCCCAAAGCATATCCCGCGCTTGCTTGATCCTTTCTAACACTCTGAATACCAGCTCGCATGATTTCAGAATAATACGCAGCCTCAAATAGAGTAAAAGTAATAATTGCAGAGTATTCAGCACCTAAAGTTTTCCCAGTAAACAAGGGGATTAATAAGAAAACCCATAAGATAACCATCACCAATGGAATCGAGCGCAATAAGGTTACATATAAATATGCTGGCACGCTTAACCACCGCCTGCTAGATAACCTCATCATCGCCAAAACCGTTCCAATAATGACCCCACCAACCATGGCAATGCCTGTTAGGTATAGCGAAAAAGTAAGTCCTCTTAGAATGAATGTTGAAACGACGCTTAAGGTGAGAAAGCTAAAGTCCAAATCAATCATTTCGCCCCCGCAAAGCCTGGAATCAGAATCGTCTTTTCAAGGAAACCACACAGAATATTCACAATAAATGCAGATAAAAAATATAGCCCCGTTACAACGAGGTAGATTTCAATTCCCCTCGATGTCTCTTCTTGCGCCTGCATCGCAAACATCGTTAACTCAGCAATACCAATCGCAAATGCAACAGACGAATTTTTGATAATATTCATAGCCTCACTAGTCAAGGGCGGCAATATCACCCTAAATGCTACTGGGAGCAAAATATATCGATACATTTGAACTTTAGTAAGACCAAGGGCAAGCGCCGCATTAGTCTGGCCTGTTGGAATGGCATTAATCCCGGCCTTTATTTGCTCAGAAATGCGAGATGAAGTAAATAGTCCTAAGGCCATTACAACCAACATAAAACTTGGTAAAGCTTTAGCAATTGGCAATAACTCTGGCACCACAAAATACCAAAGGAATAGCTGCACCAAGAGAGGAATATTGCGAAATAATTCAGTCCAGGCTGCTCCAATAAAAACCAGATACCGATTACCAGTTGTTCTAAATACACCCATCACAAAACCCAAAATAAGCGCCACTACAAAGCCGCATATTGCAACCACTAGAGTCCATTGCCAGGCACTTAACAACCATGTGAGGTAAGTCTCCTTACCACCTACGCCCCTTAAAAATATCGACCAATCAAACGCGTAATTCAAAGGATTCTCCCTTATTTAAGAATTGCAGCCAAAGCGCGCGACCACGGCACGACAACTCGAAGAGACGTCATCATGGAATCACTACAAGGGCAACTAGAAAAATTCATCGTCAGGAGATTGAAAAGGGTCTAGACTCAACGGACTCTTCAATCTTTCGAACCAAGAGCACTGCTGACCCCACGGATAAAGTTAAACCCAAAGATCCGTGTCCAGCATTTACCCATAAATTTTTATGCCCAATATTTTCAATATAGGGAACCCCAGATGGTGATGCAGGTCTCATGCCCGTCCAGGAAGAGAAATTCTTGGGGTCTATGGCGCCAGGGAAAACTCTTTCAGCTTCAGCCACCAAGGAATCAATTCGAGCCTTATCAAGCTTCAAATTACGACCCACAATCTCAGCAAATCCAGCAACCCTTAAAGTAGTCCCTATTCTGGCAAATACCACTTTACGGTTTTGATCAGTAATTGATCCATTTGGCGCTAAATCCATATTCACAATCGGAAAACTCACGCTGTATCCTTTGATTGGCTCTATCAATAAACTCCTATTAATTTTGCGCAGCAATGTATTGGCGTCATTCCCCGCCGCAATAACAAACTGATCAGCAACAATCTCACCTTGGCTTGTGTTAACTGACTTAATTTTTTCACCCTCAACAATAAAATCCAAAACTTCTGCCATGTAAATTTCATGCACATCAGAACGTTTCAAAATTTGTTTGGATAACGCATGGCAGTCAACAGCCTCCTCGCTTTGGGTGTATACACCGAACGCAATATCCTGTTTTATTCTTGATAGGGATGGCTCTTTTTCAACGCACTGCTCGGCAGTAAAAATCTCCTGGTGGCAGCCAAATTCTTTTTGGAGTTTAATCTGCTTGTTTACGGCAGCCAATTCACTGGCCTCCCTATAAACAACTAACTTTCCAGTTTTCTCCAGCGAAACATCGGCGCCAGCAATGCTTAAATCTCTTAACCAACTATCCAAATTCATTTGGGTTATATGGGATATCCGCAGCAACTCCTTTGTGGTGCGCTTGACCTTACTCGCATTGCAATATGAAATGAATTGAGCTAGCCACAAAATATGACGCCAATTAAACTGGGGTAACCAGCGTATTGGACTACTGCGCGAGAGCAGCCAAACGGGGATTTTTTTTAGCGTCTCTGGGGTTGCCAACGGCTCAACGTAAGAGTAACTCAGTTGGGCCCCGTTAGCGAAACTAGCACCCATGCCAGCCTCTTGATTCGAGTCTACAACCGTAACAGACCACCCCTCTTTTGATAGCGCATATGCAGTGGTGGCACCAATAATTCCAGCGCCAATGACACATACACTTCCTTTATTTTTTACTTTCAATTCTTCCGCCCGCTGCCTTTAAAACCATAGTTCATAGACCAATTAACCGCTTTTTCTGCCAAGGCATCAGTAGCGTCAATTAACAAAATATCAAGATCTTCACACTTAAGGACGATTGGAATCTCAGAGCAACCCAACACTAAGGCTATAGCGCCGCGCCGCTTAAGACAGCTTCCAGCTCGAGAAAGAAGTCGCCTCCCCTCTAGAATATTTCCGGCTTTTACAGCCATAATTCCCGGCATCACCAATTCATTCATCTCTATGACTGTCGGCAAAACCCACTCAGCCTGAATTCGCCCACCATATACATCACTTACCTCTCGACTGAAATAGAGTCCCGATGCTACAGTTGCATCGGTTGCCAACAATCCCAAAGTTGGATGATGTCCAGTCGCCTTTGCAGCAGTCTCTAGCGCAGCATCTGCAATATGAATCATTGGAAGTTTCGCTGCTTTTCTAATTTCATCGAACCAAAAGTGCGCTGTATTGCAAGTGATTACCAAGCCATTAGCCCCTCCAACAACGAGTCGCTTAACATTGAGCAGCATCGCTTCAAGAGGAGAGGCCCCCTCCCCTCTATATGCAAGAGTCCTATCTGGCACCTGTGGAATTGAGCTGACAAGCATGGGGATATGATCTTGATCTTGGCTAGCCGGAGTATGCAAAATTACCTTGGACATAAAATCAACAGTGGCCAATGGTCCCATGCCACCCAATACTCCCAATATCCCCATTTTTTTAGCTTGGCTTGGCAACCACTCCTGGGTTGACCTCGACCCAACCTTAGAGTTAGAACGCATTGATCGGAAGGATTTGATTAGATCGCAGGCTTATCAGATAACGCCTTCATATTAGCCTTGAGCTCTTTGCTCATTGGCGCATTCAGATTAATCCCTTTTGGGGGTATGTTTGATTCAAACCATTTTTTATACAGCTTATCAAACTCACCCGATTTCATGAGATTCGCAATAACGCTATCTACCAAAGCTTTAAATTGAGGGTCATCCTTATTCACCATAATTGCGTATGGCTCAACTTGAATTGGATCACCCACAACCATAAGTCGCTTGGGATCCTTTGATGAGGCGCGCAAGCCATACAAAAGAATATCGTCCATAGCAAATGCGTCAACCCTTCCAGACTCGACCATCAATAAACCATCCGCGTGATCCTTTGCGCCTATCAGCTCAAGGCTGATATTTTGCTCGGCACTTAACTTTCTGAGGACCTGATAATTTGTGGTGCCAGTTGTGACGGCCAATTTTTTGCCCTTAAGGTCGGCAAAAGACTTAATGCCGCTATTGGCCATAGTTAAAAATCGTGTCCCGGTATAAAAATAGTTGGTCGCAAAGGCAACCTGCTTGGCGCGCTCAGAGCTATTGGTTGTTGAACCGCACTCTAAGTCTATTGTTCCATTTTGCAGTAGCGGGATGCGATTTTGTGAGGTAACAGCCTGAGATGCAATTACCATATCAGGTCTACCAACTTGTTTTTTTACCTCATCTGCAATCTTGTTGCAAATCTCCCAACTAAACCCAACTGGACGCCCGTTATCACCTAAATATGAAAACGGGATTGAAGATTCTCTATAGGAAATCGTCATGACACCCGATGACTTGACTCTATCCAAGACTGAGTCAGCAATTACATTTGCACTAAATGCAGAAAATATTACGGCAGAGATAAAGCCAATGCTAATAAACGCAGTATTTGTGGATAGACTTTTTTTCATATTTTCCTCAATGTGTATAAGGAAAATTTTAGGGTATTAATCAGTAGCCGTTGATTACTTTTAGCTTAGGCAGCATTAGCTTTTCTTATGTTGGCATAAACCCTAGCCCTGGGAGAAATATAAATCAGGCGAAGATTAATCAATCATCAGCATCAAACCAATGTGTCGAAGCCACAGCTTTGAATGCCTCTATAAAGAAAGCGCTGGAATTTGCTAATCCAGCCCCCCGAGAGATTAAAGAGCAAATCTCCACGGGTATCTCGGGCATCAAAATTTTTAAATCCAATTTTGTTTTCGACGTAAAGGCTGTAAAGGAATCCACAACAGCGGGCCCAAAACCCTGCTCAGCTAAAACCATGGCAATGTGATGAGTTTGCACGGCAATACCTCCTTCCAGTCGATAACCCAAATGCAAGCATTGAGCCGCCAACATTGCACCTAAGTGATCGTTTTCGTGTATACGAATAAATGGGTTGCGAACTACTTCTTCAAGGGAGATGGTTTTACGCCCAATACCTCCTCTGCCTGCCCCACTTAGGTAAACCAATTTGCCGACAGCGATTTTTTCCTCAATCAAGGCAGGGTGCCCCTGACTTCCATACACAATCCCAACATCACCCTCTTGCAGAGCAATCGCCTTAGCAATTTCGCCAGAATGCAATGTTCTAATTGATATAGATATCTTTGGGAACTTATTCCTAAATGCACTTAAAGCCCTAGGTAATACATTAGTGGCCAAGGAAGGGGTAATCAATATCTTAATCTGCGACTCCCCGCCACCATTTAAGGATTGTGCAAGCCGCCTTACGGACTCAAGCTGCTGTATGACTTTTTGCACCTCTGGATATAGGGAATGAGCCTCACCCGTTGGAACCAGTCGATTACTTTGTCTTGAAAATAACTGATACCCCAAACGCAGCTCGGCATGTTGAACGGTCTGGGTAACAGCTGATTGCGATATGTTAAGCAATTTCCCAGCAGCGCTAGCTGAGCCTGTAATCATAATGGCGTTAAATGCCTCAATATGCTTTAGATTCATCTTTAGTCAATCAGTCAATGGCCCCATAGGAGTCCACATAAATAATAGAGAGCTACTTATCAAGGCGCTCAGAGTGTGAGTCAACTCAACGCTTCAGGCGCCCACAGCTCAGTAAAACCCTCAAGACTCATTGCTATAAGGGTCACGCTATGATTAACCTTCAATCCCCGGAACAACAGATGTTCCTTCACCCTCTCATTGCCGCATTAAATAACTCAAATTTGGCCAACGCCGAAACATCAGGAAATACCGCAGGTGCATCTGACAGGCCATAATTCATGGGTCTTTCAAATGTTGACTATCGCCATTCTTGCTTAAATATGCCCATTAAAAAGGATTGGCCCTTGAAAACATAGCGCGGATACCCGAATCTTTTATACGACCCTAGCTGCAGATAGGCCAAAATAGGTCTGCAATACCTGATCCAAATCTGAATCCTCAACATCTAGCTTGGTAACATCCTCTTGATGAACCACCTTCAAGGCATTTCCCAGGAGAATAATTCTTCCAGATACATTCTGGATAATCACCAACCTCTTTTGCACAAAGATCGCATCAGGATGAGTCGAGTTTAAGTAGTTTGCCGGAACAAAATCAATCCACTCCCAGGGCGATAAATCAAAGGCATATTGCTTTGCCCAGGAACCCTCAACACACGCGCTTAACAAATACTCGTTCGTACCAGACTTGTTTAGCATAAAGAGATCGCAATCTTGTTTAATCGACTTCTCACACTCCCCCAAATCAATCGGCGCACGAACACCATATGAGCCAAACCCCAGATCACAAAGCCATTGCTTGCCATCAATTTTCGCCACAATTGCCATATGAGTTTTTGGGCGTCTAACTGGATAAAACATCGGCCGCGCTGCTATAAATTGATACTCAATTCCAAGCGCTTCTAAGGCCATGGCAAAAAGACCGTTTACTTCATAGCAGTATCCACCTCGATTGCGCTCGATGATCTTTTCTACGATCTCCTCTGGTACCAGTGAAATGATCTTTCCCGCCTGCACATCGAGATTCTCAAAAGGGACGGTCATCAGTTGATGTTGCATCAACTGATGGATGGTGGCTGCGTCCGCATTTAACTCGCCATCATAAGCAATTCTTTTGCAGTACTGGGTTAAAGAGAAATTAGTTGCCTGCACTCAATCCTCCATTCAAATTTATCGTGAATACTCCGGCCAATGTGTAACCATGTCCCATCGATTCCCCACTCATTTTCAACTGAGGATCTATTAATTAGAGCAAACCCTTGCCATGCGCCCAAAGAAACTTAACCGCCAAACTATTTAGGCCTTAAGTTCACCCTCCCATTTCGATATCACGGCAGTTGCAACACCATTACCCAAAACATTAGTCGCTGATCTAGCCATATCCAAAAAATGGTCAATGCCCAATATCAATAAAATTCCGGCCTCAGGCAAATCAAACTGCGAGAGGGTGGCGGCAATTACAACCAAAGACGCGCGCGGGACACCCGCAATACCCTTGGACGTCACCATCAACACCAACAGCATCAAGAGCTGCTCAGAGAGCGGCATATCGATGCCATACACTTGAGCAATAAAGACCGCGGCAAAAGTGCAATACATCATTGAACCATCAAGATTAAATGAATATCCCATTGGTAAAACAAAAGAAGCAATTTTATTTTTGCAGCCAAATCGCTCAACCTGTTCTAGCGTGACAGGGTATGCAGCCTCGGAGCTTGCGGTCGTAAAAGAAAGCAATAGGGGTTGACGCAACATAGAAACCAGTCGAAATACCTTAGTCCTTAGAACCGCAAATCCGGCGAGAATGATGACAAACCAAAGCACCAATATTGCAGCATAGAAACTCAACATGAATTTGCCGTAAACCAGCAAAATAGAGAGGCCATTTTTTGCAATCACCACAGATACCGCGGCAAACACTGCAATTGGCGCAAACTTCATAACTGCACTTGTGATCTTGAGCATGATGTGCGAAAGCATGTCTAGATTGCGAACTAACTCCTGAGCACGATCACCAAAGCCAGCGGCAGCCACCCCAAAAAAGAGAGAAAAAACTACAATCTGCAAAACCTCATTTTTTGCCATTGCATCCATGATGCTAGCAGGAAATGCATGACGTACAAAATCCGCCAAATTTAAGCTGGACTTATTTAGACTAACAGCCGCCCCAGCATCAGGCAACACTAAACCCGAAGCCACTCCGGGCTGGAAAAAATTTACCAACAATAATCCCATCAATAGGGAGAGCGTCGACATAAGAATAAACCAGCCAAACGTTTTAAACCCAACGCGCCCAATTTCCGCGGCGCCTCCCATTCGAGCCATGCCAACCACCAGGGTTGAAAAGACAAGGGGGGCAATAATCATTTTGATGAGCCGCATAAAAATATCGGTCAGGATGGCGGCGTAGGAGGCATATTTAGCGGCAAATCCGGAGTCACTTCCATTGGCATTGACAAGATAGCCCACCGCCACCCCCAATAGCAACGCGAAAAAAATAAAGTTTGTAAGTTTTTTGGAGTTCATATTCGTCCTATTGCTAAAAGTCTAGATGCCTGGGGTAGTTAAAGAAATCGGGTGAAGAAGGCGCTCAAGATCAGCCTCGTTAACAAGGCCAAGCTCAAGCACCAACTCCTTGACGGAGCGATTTTCGGCCAAAGCCCTCTTGGCAATTAATGTGGCATTTTCATAGCCAATATGAGGATTGAGCGCTGTCGCCAAACCAGCTGATGCGCTGACGCGCTCCAATAGAAACTCTCTATTGGCGGTTATGCCTTCCACGCAGTGCATACGCAGGGTGGTAAAGGCGCCAACCAAGTGCTCAATACTTTTGAATATACTATGTGCAATGATGGGCTCAAATGCATTTAATTGCAGTTGACCACCCTCAGCAGCCATGGTGATGGTGATGTCGTTTCCTACCACCTCAAAAGCAACTTGATTAACCACTTCGGGAATAATTGGATTTACCTTACCAGGCATAATCGAGGAGCCAGCCGCACGAGCGGGTAAATTAATTTCATTAAAACCTGACTGCGGCCCACTGGAAAGCAAGCGCAAATCATTGCAAACCTTGGATATTTTTACTGCAATTCTTTTTAGCACCCCAGAGAGCTGAACAAAAGCACCGCAATCTTGTGTAGCCTCAATAAGATTATCAGATAAACGAAGCTCGACCCCGGATAATTCTCGTAACAGCGCCACAGAGCGCGTAGCATACTTCACGTCGGTATTGATGCCCGTACCAATCGCTGTGCCGCCCAAATTGACCTCCCGCATTAAATCAATTGCCTCGCGCAACCTTGCCTCATCCTCCTCAAGCATCACGGCATATGTTAAAAATTCCTGCCCCAAGGTCATGGGTACAGCATCTTGCAATTGAGTACGACCTATTTTCAATACGTCATCAAACTCTTTGGACTTATCAATAAATGCGTGCCTCAAATCAGACATGGCTGTTAGCAACTTTGGTATCGCAAAGCATGTTGCCAAGCGCAGAGCAGTTGGATAGACATCATTCGTACTTTGCGACATATTGACATGATTGATGGGGTGGAGAACTTCATAGTCACCCTTTTCTCGCCCCAACATCTCCAAGGCTCGGTTTGCTATCACCTCATTCGCATTCATATTGGTCGAGGTGCCAGCGCCGCCCTGAATAACATCCACGACAAATTGCTCATGGAGGGCACCCTCCGCAATTTCTCGGCACGCCCTGATGATGGCAGCCCCATGCGCTTGATCAAGATGGCCAAGTTCAATGTTAGTCGTAGCCGCAGCCTCCTTTACATAAGCTAAGGCTCTAATGAGTTCCGGATAACTGGAAATCGGAAGTCCTGATATGGGGAAATTCTCAACCGCCCTAAGCGTATGAATTCCCCAATACGCTTCGCTAGGGACAAAAGCCTCGCCTAATAAATCATGCTCAGATCTAAATTTAGCCACCCAACACCTCCATTCCCATCTTTTAATTCATATTTACAGCCAGAAATGTATAGGAAACCAAGGTTTTCGACTACTACCCCATAAGCCACCCATGAAAACCCTTGCCACCATGGATTCTATGAAAAATGATAAAATTAAGATAAATAGAATAAATAACTACCATCATTAGAAGGTGCAGTGCTCAACCCACCCTCGCCCAACACAAACAAAGCCACCATATACCTCATCGATGATGACGAGAATGTTCGATGGTCGCTTAGATTGGCCCTAGAGCGAATGAACTATCAAACGAAAATTTTTTCCTCGCCAGAGAAATTTCTTCATCAAGCCCATGAAATTCAATCGCCTGGAGTTATTCTGCTTGATATGCAGATGCCAGAAATGAGCGGGGTTGACGTGCAAAATCAACTGATTAAATTGGGGGTTAAGACCCCAATAATTTTCATCAGCGGTCAAAGTCGCCCGCAGCAAATTATTGATGGGATGAGAAACGGTGCCTATCAATTTCTATTAAAACCATTCGAACTGCTCGAGCTCAAAGTGTTTATTGAAAAAACACTAGAGGATGACGATAAAGATAGGCATCTAATTGCGAGATTCCATACCCTGACGCCAAAAGAAAAGGAGACTTTTCAGGAGTTGGCCGACGGAAAACTCATCAAGCATATTGCCCTTGACCGCAACGTATCAGAATCAGTTATTAAACCCCACAAAGCTAGGGCAATGGAAAAACTGGGCATCAAAACACTTCAGGCGCTCACCTCAACCCACCGCAAGCTACAACAACTTCTTAAATAAGAAGCCCTTCAGATACCCAAAGCTAAGCGCGCATTACTCCTTCTCCAGTGATACACGCAACACAGCCCCACCACCAGGTTCGTTAGTGAGAGTGATATCACCCCGGTGATTGCCCACAATCTCCCGAGACAACCAAAGGCCCACACCCATTCCCCTCTCTTTTGTCGTGTGAAATAACTCAAACGCCTTTTTAAGAGTGCCCCGTTTAAATCCAGGCCCGGTATCTCGAACCTCAAATAAGATATGCGCGTCAACCTCGCGTAAGCTAATAAAAATTTGACGCTCTCCACCCCACTCACGTAAGGCATCAATCGCATTATTGAGCGCATTGAGAAAAACCATCTGTAATTGGCCTCTATCCCCCTGAATGCGGATGCTTGGCTGCACTGATCGATGCAAATGTATATGATTAACACCCATCTCGCGGCGTAATAATTCACATACCCCATTTACCAAAGAGCTTATATCAAACCGCGCCACACCAAGCTCTCCACGAACAAAGAAACTGCGTAAATTTGATATCACAGAGGCAGCCCTCTTGCCGGCCCCAAGCAAACCTGATGCAATCTCATCGAGAGCGTCAACTACCTCTATATTCACACCATTGAGCCTCATATCAGCCACTGCCATTTGCAAGCTTTGGCTATGTATAGAGATGGCGCCCAGCGGATTATTTAGCTCATGCGCCAAAGAGCTAATCAAAGCACCCAAATTATTTGCCTTAGCATACGCCGCCGTTGATCTTAAGAGTGCACTTTTTTCCTGCAGCAAACTCTCTAAGCGGTTGTTTAGGCTTTCGATTTCACCAAAACGAATGGCCTTGTTGGCCGCCCCCACCAGCTCTAATTCCCTTTGCATAACCTCGTTACGCAAACGCCTCTCCTCTGTAATGTCAAGAATATAGCCAGACCATATCGCTGCGTCACCAAGTCGATCGCCGCTAGGTAAAGATGACATACGTATCCAACGTAACTTACCAGACCGGGTGGTAATTTCAACCTCGATAAAAAACATTTCAAAACTTCTATTCACTTGCCGATCAAGTGCAACTACTTTTTCAACATCTTCCGGGCGCAACATTGACAAACTAAGCCGATTAAAGTCGGTGAGCTCAAAATCATCTATCTCAAAAATTTCGAGGGCACGTTTATTGACATAGTGAAATATGCCGACGCCATCCTTGCCCAGCGTATACTCGTATAAACCGCAGGGAACGGTATTACCCAACCGATCTAGCAATGCGCGAGGGTCTGCGCAAGGCACGCTTACTTGACTGTCCATCGGCCCCCATCCTATCATCAATAATCACCCTCGCCTAGCGACAAGCTAAGGCGCCAGGTTCCCTAGAGATCAAGTGGGTTTGTTCTTGGGTGTTAGCAAGGCTGGTGTTGGCGGTATTTTCGGATACGGTCATGAGTTTGCCATTGACTTGGTTAGCTTGTCCTTCAAAGTAATAGATCTTACCTGCTTCGTAGCCCTGCTCCACCCTAGCCATGATAGGGGTGGTGTACTGCGTTGCGCCCCAGGAGGTATCTAAGATATGGTCTTGAGGTTTGACACAAAAGCGGGTACAGTAGAGATCTTGTTGAGGAAAACCCAAGGCCCATGAAAAATGTTGCGCCTTGCGAAAATCCGAAAATCCAATAAAACGCCCGTTTCATGCTATCTGAATGGCTAGTTGTGACGCCAGCTGAAGCATGATTCAATGAACTGGCAGTCAATGTGGTTAACCCAAATACAAGCAAAAATGCGGATAAATCTCCGTGAAAATAGAGTATGCAACCCAAAATAAGTGTGCGAAAACAGCGCTTTAAGCAATGCCCCTTTTGCACCCTGCTTTACCAGTATTGCCTACATCATAGAAAAAAACTTCAAGGGTTGGTCTGGGAAAATTCCGTCGCTTATTTAGTAGCACAAAGCAATGGGCTATTGAACACACTTGAAGAAGATCAAAAAAAATTCTTCTTGCGACTAAAGCAAAAAGACGCGCCCTATTAAGGGCCTCCAAAAAAGAAAATTCCACTTCAGCGCGATGACGTCACTTCACAAACAAACATTCTTTGATCATGCCGCTATACAGGGGGTTGTGGTTGGGTCAATCGGCGCAATATTGAACCGACTGGGAATAATAGCGGGAACAAAGTGGGGTTGGTCTGCCTTTGAGATGAGTCTAGCAATTGAGCTAATAATCCCATTTGTGTGCACATTTATTATCTGTGCAATGCTTAGGCAAAAACTCTCTAAGAGCCTTTGTATGGGCTCATTTGCTAGTCTTGTTGGCGGAATTACAACGCTACTAACCGTTAGCTGGGATTAAGAAGGTAACATCTACATCAAAGCACTTCACTCAAATGCTTGTAATAGGCGTGGGCTTTTTTAGTAAGTTTGATGTACTTAAGTCTACCATCCTTGCTAGGTAAAGATTTAACCGAAATATACCCCTGCGTCGACAATCTTTTTAAGGCGCTATGACAAGTAGCTCTTGATCCAACATATAACTCATCCATCATCAAACTGACGGTGATCTTTTGGTCACGGCTCTTGATAAATATAGCATCAAGCATTTTTCGAATACGGTCGCTTTCCAAATCAAATGCTTTATTAATTTCTCTCGATTTTTCTAAATACTGAGCAATATCCATAATCTTAAATTAGCATCCATAAATATTAATCTTCCGCATGCATACTAAAGTCGAGTCCAACGCAGTCAAACCCGACGATGAAGCAATGCTCATAATTTTCAATACTGATATATATCAATGAATTTAACAATTATCTATTGGGACAGCGTGATTAACACCAACCGGTTGAGCAGCGCCTTGAGCTGCGCAACTAAATCGCGAAGACAACATTAAAGGCGATCTAACAAGTGCAATGGGTGGATGTAATGTGGATGCTGGCTCAACACCAACTTATTTAAATCCACTCAACCCTCAATCAAAAAACTCAGGGCGCAATTTGCCGTTAAAGCCCTACCTCAAATTGCAAGCCTATCTTGATGAGTTATTTACGATCAACGAAATAATGACTAAAAAAACACGTTAGACTCATTCAATCCAAGCGGCTTTATCAGGTTTTTCGACTTATGCAGGGCATTAAAAATAACCCATTGCAGCTAATTGGGTCGGTCAAATTTTCCCAAAACCCATGGCTCAAACATGCAGAGCTCCATATTTTCATAAAAAGAGCTATTTTTGAGATGTCTGAACACGATTAATACCCTCTGCGTATCGGGATGCACCCACACAGCCTGCCCGTAAGCACCCAACCAAGCATAACCCTGCTTGTATTTAGGATTTGTCCATGTATACCCCCAACCATAGCGGCTAGGGCTCCCGATTTCACTGGGAGAAATAATCTGCGCCACCCCATCAGACATAAATTGACGCATGCCTTCTTTATTGGGAATATCAGCAGCACCTCTGAGCATATCTAGAGACAATTGAGCAATCTTTGCCCAGTCGTCCAATGTTGCCCCAAAGCCATAGGAGGCGTGGAGAACATCCTCTTTATCCGCCATCCAGTGACTTTCCTTTTCTACACCAGCTTGATTTAACAAATTTTGCATATAGATTCTTCTGTCTTTGCGTGAATCCAATACAAGACCCAAGACATCTGAATTGAGATTGTCATAAGCAAACTTACCGCGCTCACCTCGACTCGCTCCATATAGATGAATTAAATTCCTCTGACTTTTAAACCCATGGGTCCAGTCATAAAAATCCCCTGGATGCTCCCCTGTTAATGGATCTGGAGCGAAGGCGCCAGAACTCATCGTGAGCAATTCTTTGATCGTGGAGTCTCCATAAGCCGTGCCTTTAATATCTGGCACAAATTGACTGGCCGCGCTGTTTAAAGAGGTAATGTCGCCTGCACATAATGCCTGCCCGATTAATATGTTAGTAAGGCTTTTTGACATGCTCCAGCCCATAAACTCGGTATTAGCATCGGTGTGATTAAAACGTTGATAAACAATCCTCCCCCGATCAATGAGAGTCATACCAAGTGCATGACCGTCAAACTCGAATGCCTTATCGGCTACATTTCTTAGATTGGCTTGAAATACTTTAGGTAGCGACCTAGGGGTGGGCGACTTATTAAACTGTACATTCCTAAACATACCGTTTGTCAATTGCCCCGTTTGATAGCCCACGCTTAACCAATCCCCATTCATGCGGACTTGAGGTGACTCCGCCTCTTTTCTGGCGACAGGGATCTCATCGAGAATGGTAGATTTTTCGCGAAATAGTTGATCCACCTCGGCCTTGGCGGGCGAGCTCTTTAGCATCCTGTCGACCATTTTTTTATAGGGCAATATTTTCTTCAATTTTGTCATCATCTCTCATGCTCCCTCATGCGATGCTGAGCACTGCTTTTTTGAGTCGCACCCCTTCATTGATCGGGGGATTCTTCACCACGCCACGGCGTCCGCCGTAACACTTCCATGGTGGGGCATTGCACTCACCATAGGAGGAAAATAAGGTCCATTGAAAATCATACCCAAGAGGCATGCCGATAGAAAATCCGCCTCATCAAACCCTAACCTGACGCGACCAATCATGGAAAATCACAGGGTCTTGACCCATCTCTAAATGTAATGCATCGCCATGATAGGGGTGTCGATCTAAGACGGCCTCATTTAACTCCACCCCCAGACCAGGCTCATTTGAGGGGATAACAAATCCACCCTCCCATTGAATGGGGCGCTTTAATATTTGGGCGTGAAAACCCGTCCAATCCAAAATACTTTCTAAAATTAGAAAATTGGGAATGCAAGTGGATAGCTGAATATTCGCCGCACCCACAATAGGGCCGCAATACAGATGCGGGGCCACTTGAGTCTGATATGCCTCAGCCATGCCCGCGATTTTTTTCGCCTCTAAAATCCCACCTACGCGACCAAGATTCATTTGCAGTATGCTTGCTGCGCCAGTTTCAAGCACCCTTCTAAACTCATACTTGGTAGTTAACCTTTCACCAGTTGCAATAGGAATCGATGTCGCACGCGCCACTAATGCCATCTGCTCAGTTGAATCTGGTGGCGTAGGCTCTTCAAACCACAATGGATCGTATTTTTCAATCGCCCTTGCCAGGCGAATGGCGCCACTAGCCGTGCACTGGCCATGGGTTCCAAATAATAAATCCGCTCGATCGCCCACCGCCTCGCGCAACAAACGGCAAAATTTCTCGGAAAGCGCTAAAGACTCAAGAGAAAGTTGGCGACCATCAAATGCGCTAAAGGGCCCAACAGGATCAAACTTTAGTGCCGTAAAGCCCATCTCGACATACTCTAATGCCCTTTCTGCGGCTAAATAGGGGTCTTGATATACATCAGTCTTATCACCCTCCTTAGGGTAGATATAGGTATAGCTGCGCAAGCGATCGCGCACCTTGCCACCGAGCAACTGATAAACCGGCTTATCCAAAGCTTTGCCCACAATATCCCAGCAAGCCATCTCAATAGCGCTTAATACCCCCATCAATGTGATGTCCGGACGTTGTGAGAAACCGCTGGAATACACTCTGCGCCACAAAGACTCGATGGCAAATGGATCGCGCCCGACTAGATAGCGGCCCGCGACATCCTCAATCATCTTTGCGACAAGATGCGGATTAAATGGTACGCAATAGGCCTCTCCAACACCCTCCACTCCAGTATTGGTAATGAGTTTTACAAAAACAAAATATCTCCCCCCAAACCCAGGGGGTGGATTTCCAACTACAAAAGTTTTGACTTCTTGAACAAACATTAGCGCACCGCCCCCTCTTCGTGATAACCATTAATACACTGGTACTCAGTGAAATGATGGAAGCCAAACTCCCCCCATTCGCGACCTATACCCGATTTCTTGAAGCCCCCAAAAGGCGAATCATAATCCTGATATGCGCCGTTAATATGAACACTGCCAGCACGAATTTGCCGGGCTACCCTCTTGGCCTTTTCATGATCACCCGTTTGAATATAGGCAGCCAATCCATACTCCGAATCATTGGCCATGGATATCGCCTCATCCTCACTAACAAATGGAATGATGACCAACAAGGGGCCAAACACCTCCTCACGCGCAATACGCATATTTGGACTTACCTCTGTAAAAATAGCCGGCGAGACAAAATACCCGGACTGAAAATCTCGATGACGACCTTGGTAGCCAAATACTAAGCGCGCGCCCTCTGTCAAACCTATTTCCAAATAGTTTTGGAACTGTTGATATTGGCGTGAATTTGCCAAAGGGCCTATATGACCGCCTGCAATACTGGGAAGATTGATAGCTATGGACTGGGCGGCTTGAATGGCGATCTCTACAACACGGTCATAAACTGAGCGCTCCACCAACATTCTTGTAGGGGCATTACATGATTGGCCAACATTGCTAAAGCAATGCTGTACACCAGCCCTCACCGCCTTAGATAGATCGGCATCAGCAAAAATAATATTGGGCGATTTTCCACCCAGCTCCTGCAAGGAGCGCTTGCAAGCTTTCGCGGCCATACCAGCAACAATTGCGCCAGTTGCGTTCGATCCAGTAAAGCTAATAAGGTCAACTTGAGGCGCCTCACAAAGCACGGGTCCAATCACTCCACCATCACCATAAATTAAATTAAACACGCCTGGCGGATAGCCCGCTTCGTCAATAAACTGGGCAACCAGCTGAGCCGAATATGGCGCAAGCTCGCTAGGCTTGAGAATTACCGTACAACCACAAAGCAAGGCGGGTGCCAACTTAGAGAAAATTTGATTGATGGGCCAATTCCATGGGGTGATCAGCAACGTAACTCCCACAGGGGCAGCAAGTAACTTTGCCCGATTACCAATGGATCGCTCAAATGGATAACTATCAAATACCTCTAGCGCAGTGCGCATATGACCCAGTCCGCATTCCGCCTGTGATTTGCTTGCAAAGTCTATTGGCGCCCCCATTTCTAGTGAAATAGCTTGCGCCATTTCCTCATAACGCCTCTCATAGACCGCCAACAAAGACTCCATGAGTCGGCGCCTATCAGCAAGACTCGTGATAGAGTAACTTTCAAACGCTCCATGCGCCACCTCAACTGCTCGCTGGGCATCAGAAATTTGAGCCATAGAAATTTGCCCGCTAATAAGCTCGTTCTGCGGATTAATCACTGGCATTAAATGCTGCTCATCTGCCGGTAAAAACCGACCATCAATATAAGAAGTGCATGTATTCACTTAATCCAATCCTCTTTAATCATATCTGCGGCCTTTTCTGCCAACATAATGGTGGGGGCGTTGATATTGCCCGATGTAATTGTTGGAAAAGCAGAGGCATCAACCACCCTCAAGCCCCCAACTCCATGAACGCGTAGTCGACCATCAAGTACAGATGTCTCAACTTGCTTGCCCATTCGCGCCGTACTGCAGGGGTGATAAACGGTGCTGGCGCGAGATCTAAAATCCTGCATTAAATCATCATCACTTAACTCGCGCTCCGTTGGAAAGTGGTGTTCTGCAACAAAATTGCTAAGGGGCTGCTGACCAGCAATACTCCTTACGATACGATACCCATCCAAAACATCCCGTAAATCATCGGTCGTACTTATGTAGTTGGGGTTAATTGCAGGGGGTGTGCTGTAGTTGGCATCTTTGATATGTACCTGACCAACACTGGTTGGTCTACAAGTATTAAAGGAGATTAGAAAACCCGGGAAACGATCGGGTTTTACCTTGCGATTGTTCCCGGCTGGAGCTGTGTCATAGCTAATCGGATTAAAGTACAACTGAAGATTGGGGCTAGTTAAACCATCCCTACTTCTCACAAAAGCGCCAACCTGATTCACGCTCATTGATAAGAGTCCTTTGCGGGTAAAGGCGTATTGAACGGCTGCTTTCATCTGTCCTGCAATGCTGCCTAGAGATTGATTTAAGGTTGGAATAGTCGACTTAAAAAAACAACTTAACGCCAAATGGTCTTGCATATTTTTCCCGACCATAGGCGAGTCCAACACCATCTCGATCCCCAATGGCAAAAGAATATTTCGATCGCCAATACCTGATAACTCTAGCAACTTAGGGGTATTAACCGCACCAGCACTTAATATCAACTCCTTGCCGCATTTAATACTGAACTCTCTGGCACCGTTAATACAGCGAACGCCTACCGCCTGACGCCCCTTAAATAAAATCTTTTTAACTTGAGTATTTGTAAGAACTGTCAAGTTAGACCTTCGCAAGACAGGCTTTAAAAATGCTGTCGCAGCACTTTCCCTCAGTCCATTTCTGGTTGTAATTTGCCAAGGGCCACAACCCTCCATCTGCAAGCCATTAAAATCGGGTGTAAGCGGATATCCAAGCGCATGACAAGACCCTAAAAAAGCTTTGCTGAGCAAATGAATCTCGGCCGACGGGTCAAAAACTCTCATCCCCCCTTCGCTTCCATGATGCTCGGTTGCCCCATAACAATAGTCTTCAGACTTTTTAAAGTACGGCAGTACATTCTGATGGGACCAAGAAGAATCAACATCACTTGCCCAGCTATCAAAATCACTCTGGTGCCCGCGAATGTAAACCATGGCATTAATTGCTGATGAGCCCCCAAGAACTCTACCACGTGGCCAATAATTTTTACGCTGATTTAGTGTGGGTATCGGCTCTGTCTCATACATCCAGTTAATAGAGGATTTGTAGAATGTCTTTCCATAACCTAAGGGGATCTTCGTGTAGATCCCGCCGTCTACCGGACCGGATTCTATCAATAGAACTTGATGATTGGCATTTTCAGAAAGCCGATTGGCCAATACGCAACCGGCGCTACCGCCACCAACAATGATAAAGTCATAATGCCTATCCATGAGAAATGCCCTGGCTTTTTAAGTACTGAATTCTGCGCAGTGAAGCGATAATAAAAACCAATAGGCAACCTACGAAACTCATCAAAGAGGCTAAAAAAAATAGATAATTTTTTACTACCAACAACCCATACAAAGAAGTTATGCCTAGGGATAATGTCCACAAAAACCAGGTGAAAAGAGAGATCGACTGGGCCCCCATTTGATCTCTATAAACACTATAAATTTGCGGCAGATAGGCCAAAGACATGGCTGGGCCCGTTACCGCATAAATATGTTCAATTGCAGTCGCTAAATTAATCAACGCTTAAACCGCCCATGAGCATGTATTTGGTTTCCATATAGTCGGTTAAGCCATACTTAGAACCCTCTCGCCCAGCACCGGATTCCTTTACACCGCCAAAAGGGGCAATTTCGGTAGAAATAACGCCTTCATTAATGCCAACCATGCCAACTTCAAGCGCGTCAGCAACCTTCCAAACGCGCGCTAAATTAGAGCTATAAAAATAAGCAGCTAACCCGAAATCAGTATCGTTTGCAGCGCGAATAACCTCATCGTCACTATCAAAACGATAGAGTCCTGCTACCGGACCAAATGTTTCTTCATGCGCCATTGCCATCTCTAGCGTCGCGCCTGACAATACAGTGGGCTTATAAAATAAAGCACCCAACTCGGATTTGGAGCCACCAACTATTACCTTGGCGCCCAAGGAGACCGCTTGTTCAACATGACTGGAGACTTTTTCCATTGCAGCAGCATTAATAAGAGGTCCTTGATTCACGCCCTCAGCAAATCCATCACCCTGCTTAAGCCCCTCTACCGCCTTGGCCAGCTTTGTTGAAAACTCGTCATAAATTGCATTATGAATAAAAAAGCGATTTACGCATACACAAGTCTGACCAGAGTTTCGGAATTTAGACGCCATCGCGCCCTCAACTGCGGCATCAATATCTGCATCCTCAAAAACAATAAAGGGGGCATTCCCACCCAGCTCTAGCGAGAGCTTTTTGATTGTTTTAGCAGCCTGCTCCGCAAGCAACTTACCGGTTCTCGTGGACCCGGTAAAGGATATTTTGCGCACATCCTTGGAATCCATTAAAGCTGCGCCAATTTGCACAGGGTTTCCAGAAACGCACTGCAAAACACCCTCCGGAATTCCAGCCTCTCGAGCTAAGGCGATCAGTGCGTGCGCACTGAGAGGGGTTTCCTCTGAGGGTTTTAAAACAACTACGCAGCCCGCTGCCAATGCTGGCGCAAGCTTCCTGGTGATCATCGCCATCGGAAAATTCCATGGCGTGATTGCCCCAACAATACCTACAGGCTCTTTGGTAACAATGATTTTTGCACCGGGCTTATGACTTGGTATTACATCTCCGTAGGCTCGCTTAGCCTCCTCCGCAAACCACTCAATAAATGAAGCTGCGTACATTACCTCGCCACGTGATTCAGCAATTGGCTTACCTTGCTCGGTGGTGATAATTATTGCCAAGTCTTCGGCATTACTTACAATTAAATCATGCCATTTTTTTAATAACTGAGAGCGCGTTTTCGCTAGCTGTTTTTTCCAAAGTGGAAAAGCCTGTCTAGCAATAGCAATTGCATCTATCGTTTGGTCATAGCCATCAGAAGGTATGCGCGCAAGCTCTTGCCCATTTACAGGGTTAAATACGGGATAACTAGCTTGCCCTGCATTTGGTTTTCCATTGATATTTTCAATCCATAAGTCTGAGCGCTTTAGTTTTGCTTGATTCATTTCTATTTTTCCACTTATTAAAAGTAATAGCCTACGTTTGCATAAAGGGTTTTGTCCCAGGAATTGCTTCCTCCGCGACCAAGCCCTTGCTCATAGTTGCCAGAAGGGTTGGTATAGGGATCATTTTTTCCAAGTCGATATTCGACAGCGGTAAAGACTTTGCCCCAGGAAAAACTCACGCCGCCGATATAGCGCTCAGTCGCTAAGAAGCCTTGAGCACTTTTGTCGTAGCGACTGTAATTTAAATAAGGAGTAATACCAGTGACTGGGCCAAGTGCCTGTGCAAAGGTGTAACTAATATCAGCCGATGACTGCAAACCTCTTGAGGCCATGTTGTATGAGCCATCATAACCCCCCATTGTCACAACGTTATCACCAACTGCGCTTGGATTTTTAGGTCGAATGATGATCGGTGTCAACGCTAACTTAGCATTCCATTGCCCGTAATTAATGCTATCAAATAGGGACACATAGAGACGATCGCCCATGCTATTAGTGCTGGTATTTTGTATAAATCCATACCATGCAGAAAGACCTGGCGTATGTTTAAAACCTCCAGCACTAATTTCACGGGTGTACCGTGCAACTAAAGATTGCTTTTCAATATTGCTAGTGCCGCTAACATTGGGCGAGAGTGTTGCTGGCCCAATTTGATAACCTGGCATTGAAATATTCGAGGAATACCGATCATTTCCATAGGGCCCAACAAAATTTCCGGCATCACCTAATAGCAAAGCCGCATCAAATTTATTGGGGCCATCTGTATGTAACCAGCTAACGCCCATGTTATAGGCATCCTGAATACCCATGGCAAAACCGATGCCCTCAAAGAAGGTGCTATCCCAAAAGCGCCCAATACCAAATGGGGTTTGAATAATACCCGCGGTTACAGAATTGTTAGGATCAATCTTGTAACCCAAGTAAGCCTCTTGCGGAAAGTTGACGCTGCCGATTTGAGCGTTGTTTCCCATATACCCATTGGTAGGGGTGTAAGGATACGCCCCACCATAAAAACGCCACTGCACAGATCCAAACAAGGTGTTGGAGTCGTACTTTGCCCCCAAAATGATCGTATCAAGACCTGCGTTTTGACCGGATTGATTGGGTCTCGCAGGGTTTTCATTGCTATACCTAAAGCGAAGTGCCCCATTTAGCTCAAACTTTCCGTCTGGAGGTAGCGCTGCAAATGATTCAGGCACCTCATCAGCAATTGCCAAACCGCAGGTGAGAATCAAGATGGGCAATACTAATAATCTACATTTTTTAAGCATGAATACCTCCTAACATGAGTCTTATTAAAGGCGCCAACTTAAGCGCGGTATTTTTTGAAAAATTGCTGAACATACTCATTGGCTGGATTGGCAATCATTTGAGCCGGCGCATCCACTTGAACTAGCTCCCCGTCCCTGAGGATCGCAATTCTTGCACCCAACTTCACAGCCTCTTCGATGTCATGAGTAATAAATACAATTGTTTTCTGAAGTTTGGCCTGCAGGGATAGAAGCAAATCTTGCATTTCGCAACGAATCAAGGGGTCAAGCGCAGAAAAAGCCTCATCCATTAAGATAATGTCTGCATCAACCGCTAATGCCCTAGCTAAACCAACTCGCTGTCGCATACCACCCGATAACTCATCTGGGTATTGATTGGCGTAAGACTCCAAGCCCACAGCCTCAAGCCATGGCATTGCTCTTTCGCGAGCCACTTTCTGATTGCATCCTTGAACGTAAAGCCCATAAGCAACGTTATCAACGATGTTCCAGTGAGGCAGCAAACCAAAACTCTGAAACACCATGCTAATTTTTTTTCTACGAAAATTAGCCAGCTCCGCACCACTCAGAGTCAAAATATTCTCGCCACTGACGGTAATAATGCCGGCACTGGGCTCAACCAATCGATTGAAATGCCTTACCAATGTAGATTTTCCAGAGCCAGATAAGCCCATCACCACGAAGATTTCGGAATGTGCGATGCTAAAAGAGACATCCCTTAAACCCACCGTACATCCAGAGTCCAGCAAAATTTCTTTTTTATTGCAGCCCTGCTTAACCATTTCAAGCGCAAGCTTTTCTTGCTCACCAAAAACCTTATAAATACCTTGAACCTCAATCACTTTTCACCTCGCTTGCAATTTACCAAACGCGCGCTTTTTGCACGTGCAGATCGACCGTACAATTGCGTGATTCGATCAATCACAACGGCCAAAATCACAACAGCGACTCCAGCCGCAGCTCCCTTGCCAAAATCCAAATTGGTTAAGCCCCCTAAGATGTCCTCACCCAAGCCATTGGCGCCAATCATTGAGGCAACTACAGTCATAGCTAAAGCCATCATCGTCGCCTGATTAATGCCCGTCATAATTGCAGGGCGCGCCAGAGGAAGACTTACCCAACGTAACAACTGCCAATAAGAGGCTCCGAATGATTTGGCAGCCTCTTGAATTTCATGATTAACTTCACGTATACCTAGTTCTGTTAGGCGGATTAATGGCGGTATTGAATAAATTACAGTTGCCATTACCGCAGGAACCTTGCCAATTGAGAAAAGCATTACCGCAGGCAACATATACACAAAAAGTGGAAAGGTTTGCATAACATCTAATATCGGGGTAACTACTTTAGAAATCTGACGATGAGATGCCATTAATATCCCAATGGGTATACCAATGATGACAGTAACAATCAGTGATGCACTCATGAGGGCCAATGTTTGCATGGTCTTTTCCCAAAGACCCAAGCAGCCAATGAAATAAATTGCGGCCATAAAACCAGCAGAATGCAGCCAATTTCTTGATCCAATAAATGCAATAACTCCTACCAACAAGATTACTAACGAGGGCGGAGCCCCAGTCAATAATTGCTCCAATGGAACGAGTAAGTTTTTTAATAAACCTGCTGATATCGCATGGAGAAAATCACCGTGAGTCTCAACCAAGCTATTAATCCACTCATTTAAACTACTTGAAAACTCCATGGGAATAAAAATATTTACAGTCATGACAAAGTCCGCAGTCTTTATTTGAAGTTAAGATTGAAATTAGCCGCAGCTTCTGGCGTCATCCAAGAATTAACAAGCTGAGCATTATTTTTTACAAAATCTTTAGCCATAACATTGCCACCGAGCTTTTTTGCTGACATTTGAGCCAATACTTGATTTAACATTTGCGGGGTCAGCTGAATTTTTGAAAGCATATCAACCACTTCGGGGGCATCATTCTTAAATCCTGCAGATACACCAATTTGCAAACGGTAAGGGGGTGTTGCTGATGGGCAAACATTATTCGTCGTAGTTTTGCCACCAAGTGTTTTCCAGCAAGCCTCGTTATATGCCGGCTCTTCAAGGCGGAACATCTTGTATTTACCCATCAAGCTTGCAGGGGACCAGTAATAAAACAGCAACGGCTTACCCCGCGCAAATGCTGAAGCAATGGTGGCATCCAATGCTCCTCCAGTCCCAGGTCTAAAATTGACGTAATCTTCGGTTAATTTATAAGCCTTCATCTTCTGGTTATTGATCATTTCGCAATCCCAGCCGGTAGGGCAATTGAGGAAGCGCCCTTTTGCAGGATTTTCATCATCGGCAAATATCGACTTGTATTTCGCTAAATCCCAAACCGTTTTTAAGTCAGGCGCTATTGCAGGAATTTTTCTCTCTGGGTCGCCCTTAACAACATACTCTGGAACAAACCAACCCTCCATGGTTCCGCCCTCTAGGGTATTTCCAACTAATTCAATCCTCTTGGCAATAACCCCCTTTTTAATAATCTCAGTTCTATCCCACTGCTCTGGCCATAGTTGTAAATCCTGAGAAACTAATGCCGCCTCTGTAACCGCCGTGCTTCCGGTAACAAATTCCGTCTTGCAGTTATAGGCATTACGCAAAATCAGGGCTGACAGCTCCCCAAAAAACTGCCCGCTTTCCCATGTAACCGCAGCAATTTTGACGGGCTTTCCAGCGGCACACCACGATGGAGTGGCAGCCGATGCATTGCCAACCAATAAAACACTCCAAACCAGCGCAGCAATACTCATACAATATGTTTTCACTTCATTTCTCCTTAATGGATAGAGCCAATTCTTAGCGTGGATCTCTGGAAATCCGAGTCTCGACATAATCATTAATAACGTCACAGGGGGTATAGTGGCGATCAATCTCAAATAGCTCTTGCTCGCTAATTTCAATATCTAGCGCAGCTATATTGGCATCCAACTGCTCGACTGTTTCAACCCCAATTAATGTCGAGGTAACGCCTTTTCTTGCAAGCACCCAGGCAAGCGCAAGTTGAGATGAAGTAACGCCCTTGGCCAACGCAACCCTATTTACAGCTGCAGCAATTTGTCGACTTACCTCATCTCCATATTGGAAATTAGTAAATTGATCGCTGGAGTTTCTTAATGAGTCCGCATTTCCAGATAGCAAACCACGCGCTAAGGGTGAAAATGGAGTAACCGCAATCCCTTCATGCATGCAATAAGGAATCATCTCCCGCTCTTCTTCGCGATATGCGGCGTTTAACTGGCACTGCATAACTGAAAATGTTGTCCAGCCATTAACCCTCGCCACCTCATTCATCTTGGCGAACTGCCAAGCAAACATAGTGGAGGCGCCAATATACCTAGCCTTACCGGCTAGTACAATATCATACAAGGCACGCATGGTTTCCTCAATTGGAGTGCTTGGATCAAATGCGTGAATCATGAATAAGTCGACATAATCAGTCTTCAAGCGACGCAAAGAATTATCAATAGAGTCAAAAATATGCTTGCGAGATAAGCCCTTGTCATTCACATCTTGACTCATCGCATAGAAACACTTGGTTGTGTAAATCAACTGCTGGCGCTGATAGCCGCTCAAGCACTTGGCGACAACTTCTTCCGAAGCGCCGATGGAATAAAAATCTGCGAAATCAATAAAATTAATACCGCGATCTACAGAAGCTTGAATCACACCAGAGGATTGCTTTTCATCAAGCACCCAGGGGCGCCATTTTGAACTTCCAAATGTCATCGTCCCCAAACACAAGCGCGAAACTTTTAATCCAGACCGACCTAAGTTAACGTAATCCATATTAGCCAACCTCACTTCGCCGGGGTGTAAAAAGGATTCTTGACATCTAAAACCGCTTGTCGGACCTCTGCCAGACTGGGTAAATTTTTCATGGCGCAAGTTACGGCCGTTTTAGCAGCGCGATAATTATTTTCAAATACCTCATTCGCATCATTTGCTGACCAACTGACCCACACGGCAGCGATAACACTCCATTCATTTTCAGCCTCTGGAGGCAATACACCCTCCAGCAAACATTCTTGAATTCCTTTTGCAACGCCAGCTTGTGCGGGCCCCCATGTCATCGACTCATGAGTCTCACCCCGCAAATCAGCTTTGTTAATAAATGCTGTCGCCGGCTTCACTGGCACACCGGGTTGCAGGACTACCATGTAAGGCAGGTGACCCTTGGTCGGCGATGACAAGGCCGAAGCAAACGCCACGCCAACTGGGCCTGACTTTTCTCCAATCATCACATTGATGTGCGCAGCGTTCGGACCACGCCCAATAAAAGACTCTCCAATATTCAAAACACTCTCCCTTGTAAGACACATTTAAAAAACATCAATCGATGAGGTATTTTTAAACACAGACAATGGATAAAGATGTATTTGATTCGGATTTTTTTTCAGCCCTTGCATTCCAACTGGTTATGAATATCGGGTTTACCCCTGCGTCATTTAATGTCGTATGCCATGTTCGGATTACAGGGCTCCGGCCGCCCGCTCTAGCATGGTGCGAAAAAGTAGATGGGTTAAGTCGCTAGTCATCGATCTCATTCGCAAATCAGCCAACCAATATCCATAAGGACCGTCGATATGCTCATCGCACACCTTCACGAGCTCGCCACTGCTAAGCTCCCGTGAAATCATCGCCTCATCTACCAGCGCAATGCCAGCACCCGTGATAGCCGCTCCAATTACCTGCTCCAAGGTTTGAAAATACATCCCTCTGGGCGCGAACTCGCCAATATTCGCACCAATAGACCCGTGCCAATTCGCCCAAGCCTGTGAAGGGTTTCTGGCATCGTAAGCAAGATGCAATAGGGTGCTAGAGTAGATGCTCGGGGGACAGCCGTTCAACCATAAAGATGGACTCGATACGGCCACATGCCGCTCCATTCTAATGCGGCGAAATTGAATGTGATCCCCGGGATGCTTTAGGTAGGCCAATATAAAATCCCAATCTTCGCCAATCCCCTCTTGATCAGCGCCAGAAGCTAGACTGGAGACAAGCTCAATACTCACATCCGGAAATCGAGAATTAAATTCCTTGAGTTGCGGCACTAAATTTCGCCCTACTAGGGTGATGGGCGCCAAAACCCGAATCACCCTTCTTGACTCAGTCAGCGCTGCAGAATTTAACGCACCCTCGATTGCTTTCATTGGTGCTTCGATTTTTTCCAATAAAAGAGCGCCTGCGGCAGTTAACGCCAACCTATGATGAAAGCGATCAAACAACTTCACGCCCAATGAGTCTTCGAGAGACTTTATTTGCTTGCTAACCGCACTTTGACTCATACACAAGCATTTTGCCGCCTCAGTAAAACTGCTTAATTCGGCTGTCAACCTAAAACTATTTAACACCTCCATATGCAGATTTTTAAGATTCACATTTAATTCCCATTGCACTCTTAGCGTTGTATTCTCGGAGCAATTGGCAATAGCAATCAACCATTAAATCCGAGACAAGATTAGCGGATTATTATTCACCCTTAAGGGCGAAAAAGTTGATATGTTTAGGGTTATCGAGCGCTATCCATTGAGACAGCGCTCGATAACCCTACATTTCTTAAATCCAAGCAGTTAAGTAATAGACGGCGATAACAAAAAATACTGCAATAGTTTTAATGCAGGTAATCGCAAAAATATCCCGATACGATACGCGGTGCGTTAAGCCCGTCACAGCAAGCAAGGTAATTGCAGCGCCGTTATGAGGTAATGTATCCATACCACCACTAGCCATAGAAGCGATGCGGTGTAAAACCTCCATTGGAATACCCGCATTCTGCGCACCATGAATATACGACTCGGACATGGCAGCTAAGGCAATCCCAAGACCGCCCGATGCTGACCCGGTAATACCAGCTAAAGCGGTCACTGTAACCGCTTCATTAATTAATACATTAGGTACTAACCTTAAGACATCCGCGACAATTAAAAATCCAGGCAAAGCAGCGATTACCGCACCAAACCCATACTCCGAGGCGGTATTCATCGCAGCCAATAAAGCGCCGCTAATGGCGGCCTTAGAACCCTCGGCAAAACCAGCAATGATTCGTCGATATGAAAATATGAGTACCGTTAACACGCCAAGCAATAACGCACCCTCAACCGCCCAGATTGCTGAGACACTCCCAATGCTTTGGACTACAGGAGGAGCGCTTCCAATGACCGCCGGAACGAATGAAACTGTTTTGCCATAAACCGCAGGAATCCACGCGGTGAAAAATTTGTTGGCAAGCGCCACTACGATTAAGGGTAGAACCGCAATCAAAGGATTCCTCAATTGCTCGTTGACATCAAATGGAGCCGGCTCGTTAATGTGCGCAAGGCCATAGCCCTCCCCCGCATTTTTAGCTGCACGCCTGCGCCAGTCTAAATAAAGCATTCCTAAAACAAAAATAAAAATAGAGCCTATTACTCCAAGCGCAGGGGCAGCGTAAATATCGGCGCCAAAAAACGTCGTTGGTATCACATTCTGAATTTGCGGCGTCCCAGGTAACGAATCCATCGTAAAGGTGAAGGCGCCAAGGGCGATAGTTCCCGGTATTAACCTTTTAGGAATATCACTTTGTCGAAATAATTCAGCAGCAAAGGGATAGACAGCGAATACAACAACCAATAATGAGACACCACCATAAGTCAGTAGCGCGCACACCAAGACGATTGACAGCATCGCGCGATCACGACCAGCTGGAAACTTAGCCGTCTGATAGCTTGCGCCATTAATCGACTGGGTGCTGATACCCCAATCGTACTAACAGCAGCAAAAATAATAATGTTAGATTGGATGGGCGCACCTGTTGTGCAAAACATCCACACCCCAAAAAAATCTCTAAACAATTCACGATGATCAGTTGTCAAGTTCTATTGGTGACTTTTGAGTCCATGTAGGTATTAACGATATCTAGCTATTGAGCCAGTATGTGCTAACAAGGCGACTCACCCAATTGTTGATAATGCAAAAGCAATCTGCTCTTCTGTGAACTTTGACCTCTTCATGGCGCACCCCTCCTTAGGGATAATATCGCCGATTTTTTCTAATTTAGGGTGTCCAATTTATTGGGAGGAGGTCACCTCCACTTTGGTTCCAGGGGGCGATTAACTTCATCCTGTCATTTGCCCCTGCTTTTTGGTCCATAGGACCTATCAAAATAGGGAGGAATACTTATAGGGGTATTCAGATTGATGAAGCCAACCCTCTTCAGGGGGCATGTCTTAAAACTGAACATATTTCCCGAAAAAATATTAGGCAATACCCTTGATTTTGATTCTTTTTTTGAGTTTATAAATTCCCCCAGGTCAATTCATTGACTGCTATTCAGGATTAATGAAAATTCATATCAGTTGCTATATTGACGCGCAACGTACACAAAACCACTAGGAGAGAATCTTGATCTATGCAGCCCCAGGCGCTCAAGGCGCAAAAATACAATACAAGGCCCACTACGATAATTTTATTGGCGGCGAGTGGATCCCACCTGTAAAAGGCGAGTATTTTGACGTCATCACTCCCATTAGCGGAAAAATATATACTCGGGCAGCCCGCTCCAGCGCCGAGGATATTGAGCTTGCCCTAGATGCCGCCCACAAAGCAGCGGATTCTTGGGGAAAAACACCACCAGCAGATCGTGCGAATACCCTCCTCAAAATAGCCGATCGAATCGAGGTCAACCTTGAGTTATTAGCCTATGCTGAAACTGTAGACAACGGTAAAGCCATTCGCGAAACACTCAATGCAGACATTCCTCTAACCGTTGATCATTTCCGCTATTTCGCCGGCTGCATTCGGGCACAAGAAGGAGCGCTTTCCCAGATTGATGAAACCATGGTGGCCTATCATTTTCATGAGCCTTTAGGGGTTGTCGGTCAAATCATCCCTTGGAACTTTCCAATTTTGATGGCTGCGTGGAAACTTGCGCCGGCATTGGGGGCGGGAAACTGCGTGGTATTAAAGCCCGCTGAATCCACCCCTATTTCAATCCTAATACTACTTGAATTAATTGCTGATTTATTGCCGCCAGGAGTTCTGAATGTGGTGAATGGCTTCGGTCGTGAAGCTGGTATGCCTTTGGCCACAAGCAAGAGAATCGCTAAAATTGCATTTACTGGATCCACCTCAACCGGCCGGGTAATCGCTCAGGCAGCTGCCAACAATCTCATCCCAGCAACCCTGGAATTAGGCGGCAAATCACCCAACATCTTTTTTGCAGATGTCATGGATAAGGACGATGGTTTTTTAGACAAGGCAATAGAAGGCTTGGTTTTATTCGCCTTCAATCAAGGCGAAGTCTGCACTTGCCCATCCCGAGCGCTAATTCAGGAAAGCATCTACGAACGTTTTATGGAAAAGGTGCTTAAACGCGTTGCAGCCATTAAACATATGAATCCACTAGATACTGATAGCATGATGGGAGCCCAGGCGTCTAAAGAGCAATTAACAAAAATTCTTACCTACCTAGATTTAGGAAAACAAGAGGGTGCCGAGTTATTAGCCGGTGGGTCACAGGCACACTTAGATGGCGATCTAAAAAATGGTTACTATGTGCAGCCAACCCTACTCAAAGGTCATAATAAGATGCGAGTGTTTCAGGAGGAAATCTTTGGTCCAGTTCTAGCGGTCACCACATTTAAAGATGAAGCCGATGCACTAGCAATTGCGAACGACACCCTATATGGGCTAGGCGCCGGCGTATGGAGTCGCAATGGCAATGTAGCCTACCGCATGGGTCGCTCCATTAAAGCTGGGCGGGTTTGGACAAATTGTTATCACGCCTATCCTGCGCACGCAGCCTTTGGCGGCTACAAAGAATCTGGCATCGGCAGGGAAACCCATAAAGTAATGCTGGATCATTACCAGCAAACTAAAAATCTGCTAGTCAGCTACAGCGAATCAAAGCTAGGATTCTTCTAAATCCCAGCCCTCATGATTGCAATGTCGCGAGGTGAAATTAGCTACCCCGCGACATTGAAAACATGATCTTGATATCCACTCCAATAAAGGAATTATCATGGTTGAACGGGTCATCGCCACTAAATCAGCACTCGATCTCATCGCCAAACTCAGAGCGGAATATGGTGAGCTTCTATTTCATCAATCCGGTGGCTGCTGTGACAACAGCGCAGCCAACTGTTATCTACCCAGCGACCTCACAATTGGTCCCCACGATATTAAACTAGGTGAAATAGGGGCGACCCCTTTTTACATGAGCAAAACCCAGTATGACTACTGGAAACATCTACAACTGATCATTGATGTCATTGAGGGTCGTGGCGGCACTTTTTCACTTGAAGGATCAACTGGAATGGCTTTTCATACTCGCTCACGACTATTCACAAGCGAGGAATGGCAAGCAATAGAGGTGCAAGCGCTTAAGGATATCAACAACTAATTCCTTCTCCATATTGCATCCTCAATACGCCAATGGGTTGTCTGCAAGCTCAACCAGACAGGCTTTTGCTTGGGCGCGATAAATTCACACCTACCCCGTGAAGGGCCCCTTCTTTTAGAGCCACCCCTGACAAGGATCGACGGCAAGCCTCTTTCATTAGATACATCAACTTTTGTTTGGCCACCGCATAAGACATTCCTGCATGACGAATATTGGAGAGGCAATTACGCTCCGAATCCATCGACCCATGCCGTGGAGCCCAAGTCATATAAACCCCCATGCTATCAGGAGAACTTAATCCAGGCCGCTCCCCAATTAAAACAACAACCATGCGCGCATTTAGTGCCACGGCCACTTCATCCCCAATCGCTACTCGAGCATTTAAGGCCAAAACAATTGGAGCAATGCGCCACTGAAGTTGGAGTATTTCCGGCAAAAATTCCCCCAAGAACGCATTGGCATTCTTTTCAATTGCCAAAGGGGACAGACCATCAGCCACCACAAAAACAACATCATATGGTTTTTCTGCTGGTGCACAATACTCCACTAATCGCAAAGCGGACTGCTCATCCAAACGCCTGCCAAGATCGGGGCGCTTTAAATACATCTCGCGATCAAGCGCTTGACTGTGAACGACTATAGCGTCTTGAGATGCCGCCCTGAATTTCTCTTGAATTTGCTCCAAAGGCAGGGGGTGATATATTGCTTCACGCGCTTTAGCGTGCGCCAACTGAAATTCCAAATGCGGTGCTGTGGGCAAGCTAATGCCTGCCCGACCTAATGCAATGCGGGCTTGGGTAAAGCGTTTTAAATTGGCCCAAGCATTTGCAATTAAAAAATTGGATTCTGGTGTACTCATACCCTCAGCCCTCAGAAAACGATAATGTTCTGCCAAATGATGGAGGCACTGCGTTTGCTAAAGACATGCCGGAATCATCAAGAAATATTCCCTTGAAACGCAACCACTCCTCAAACTCAGGCGCAGGTCGAAGACCTAAAACTTGTCGCACATACATCGCATCATGAAAAGAGGTGGTTTGATAATTCAACATCACATCATCAGACCCCGGAATGCCCATGACAAAATTAATTCCAGCAACCGATAGCATGGTTAATAACACATCCATATCCCCCTGATCGGCTTGCGCATGATTTGTATAGCAAATATCACAACCCATCGGCAATCCCATTAATTTTCCGCAGAAATGATCTTCAAGACCAGCTCGAATTATTTGCTTGGCATCGTATAAATATTCTGGTCCTATAAATCCAACAACGGTATTGACTAAAAATGGATTGAATTTTCGAGCTACAGCATAGGCGCGAACTTCACAGGTCTGCTGATCCATGCCGTGATTTGCGCGAGCTGAAAGCGCGCTACCTTGCCCTGTCTCAAAATACATGACTTGATTGGATTTAGCATTGCGCTGTAGCGATAAACCCGCAGACCTTCCCTCCGATAGCAGGGCCAAGTTCACGCCAAAACTAGTATTCGCATCCTGAGTTCCCGCAATCGATTGAAATACCAAGTCTACTGGGGCTCCTTGATCAATCGCCTGTATCGTATTGGTAATGTGCGTGAGCACACAGGATTGCGTTGGAATTTGATGAAGCCCAATAAGCTCGTCCAACATAGATAACAGCACTTTGACCGAAGTGACATTATCGGATGCCGGATTAATACCAATAAGAGCATCACCACTGGCGTACATCAAGCCATCAAATGTGCTTGCGATAATCCCATAAGGGTCATCCGTAGGGTGGTTTGGCTGCAAACGTGTTGAAAGGCGCCCACTCAAACCCACCGTAGATCGAAATGTAGTGACTACCTGACATTTTTTAGCAACCGCCACCAAATCCTGTATTCGCATAATTTTACTGACTGCGGCAACCATTTCAGGGGTTAACCCAGGCGATAACGCAGCCAACTTAGATGAAGTGGCAAATTCTGAAAGCAGCCAGTTTCTCAAATCGCCTACCGTGAAATGGGCATACGGCGCAAATGCAGCGCCATCATGCTCATCCATAATTAAACGAGTTATCTCATCAATCTCATAGGGAACCAGGGCTTCATTTAAAAAATTTTTCAGCGGCACATCAGATAAAGCCATTTGCGCAGCGGCGCGCTCTAACTCTGTTTGCGCTGCCACCCCAGCCAACTCATCGCCGGAACGCAAAGGACTTGCTTTGGCTAAAAGCGTTTTTAAGTCTTTGAATTGATAATTGGTGGAATCTACTGTATGCGAATAAATACTCATAATGTACTTTCTGCCAAGACCTATTGGCGCGTACCACTAGTAAGCAAAAAAACAATCAGACCTAAAAACATAACCCCAAAGAAAATTCCAGCCAATAAGGGGTTGTAATAAATCATTGCCATCAAGCAAATCGACGATGTTAATAAGGCGAATCCCGGGAAAAAAGGATACATTGGCACTTTAAATGTACGCTCCAACTGGGGCTCTGAATGACGTAACTTGAATAAACTCATCATGCTCAAAATATACATAAAGAGTGCTCCGAAAACAGCCATCGTCACAATGTTGGCCGTCAAAGAATTGCCACCAAAACTGAGAATATCGTCACTATAAATTGCTGCGATACCAATAAATCCGCCCGCTAGAATTGCCCTATGAGGTGTTTTATATTTGGGGTGAATTTTAGAAAAATAACTGGGTAAATAACTCTCCCTAGCTTGGGCATATATTTGTCGTGAATACCCGAGAATAATTGCATGGAACGACGCAACCAAACCAAAGAGTCCCAACCATACCAACATGTGCGTCCAACCACTATTCTCACCCACTATCGAGCGCATTGCTTGCGGCAAGGGATCGTTAATATTGGCCAACTTGGTCCAGTCCCCAGAACCGCCAGCAAAAACCGTAACGCCAATAGCCAAAACTAATAAAGTCAAAATTCCACCAACATAAGCAATTGGTATGGATCGCTTTGGATCCTTCACCTCTTCAGCAGCCATGGCAACTCCCTCGATTGCGAGAAAAAACCAAATGGCAAATGGGATGGCTGCAAACATTCCCGGAATTGCGGCGATGCTAAATTCATCTTGCCCACCCCAGCCCCCTCTAACAAAATTTTCAAGTGAGAATCCAGGAGAAACGACCCCCATAAATACCAACAACTCAAAAATAGCGATTGATGTAATAAATAACTCAAAAGTAGCCGCAACTTGTACGCCAATAATATTGAGCGACATAAATACGATATAAGCACCCACCGCTACCGTTTTTGGATCCCAAGAAGGAAATTGAACATTGATGTAGGCCCCAATTGCCAAGGCAATGGCAGGGGGCGCAAACACAAACTCCACCAAAGTGGCAAAACCTGCTAGATACCCTCCCGTTGGCCCAAATGCGCGACGGCTGTAAGCAAACGGCCCTCCCGCATTGGGAATAAGACTTGTAAGCTCGGTAAAGCTAAAGATAAATGTGATGTACATTGCGGCGACACAGCAGGACGTCACCACAAACCCCAAGGTTCCTGCGCTTGCCCACCCATAACTCCAGCCAAAATATTCTCCGGAGATGACAAGTCCGACAGCAATGCCCCACAACTGCCAAGTACCTAGGGTTTTATTCAGACCGGGGTGCGCCAAACTCTCTTTTGTCTGCTTAATAGCTTCAATTGACATATTTAACCTCTTGTATTGAATTTTTAAAAATCACGGGTAGCAGAAAGAAATATCTTGGGGGCCGCCACATTGGCCGTCTGCCCATTGCCCGTCAAGGATCCATACGATTGAAATGCTGCTGGATTGCTGGTCCAAGAATAAAATAGCCCGGCGCCCCATCCCCCTGGGATGGTTTTGCTGACTCCAAGGCGAAAATAGCTCCAATCCAAATTAACGCTATTTGCAATCCACTGATGTCCAGCAATACCAGAGACACCCCAACCATCATCTAGCTCCTGCTTCAAGCTGACTTCACCGTATTGGGAACCCCTCGTTGAACCATAAACACCAGCCGAAGAGTCGACCGAAGAAAAAACGCCAGGCGCTGAATTGTTAACAGCCCAGCCGTAGAAGGAGGTTAAAGTTCTGCCATACTTAACCGAGAGGGCCTTGTAACTCAGCCCCAAGGAGACTTCAGCCGTATTAGGGCTAGAGGGCGTAAAAACATTCCCACCCAAAGCCTTAGAGTAGTTTCCGCCAGGATAGTAAACATAAACCAAGCCAAGGTCAGCGTTAATATCTTCCATGCCAGCCCTATATCCAGCGTAAATATCAGTCTCTAAATTACTTCCTGGAACCCATTTTTCAGAAACATTGGAGGCCCACGCGCCTAAATAAAAGCCGGAACGATGCTCAAACTCGCCGCCAGCCTGTAAGGCCGGCTTGTCAAAGGTTTGGGTTAGGCCACGCCAAATATAGTTGCTCACCAAAGACACATTACCCGTTGACTTATATTCCGGATTTGACTCAACAGTCTCGGCGGCTTGAGAAATGCCAATCCACATTGAAGCGCACAACAATAGAGCAGACCTCAACGCAATCCCTGAAAAACAAGGCGACACATATTTTTTCAAAATCCAACCTCCCCCAGTTGATATTTATTTTTTTCAAAAGCCCAACGCATCTAATAATTGATGCCACATGTGCATCTCGCACTCCAACCCTCATCTTCTATCAGCGCTGATATGGAGGACAAGTCGAGGATCCCAATAAAAACAGGTGGGCCAAAAAAATAGGGGGATTAAAGGGCTTACCCCAATTGGCTCAGGGAAATGTTGTTCAAAAATTTAACGCTACTCAATGCTGACGCATGAGATTGATTGTCTAAACAATTGGGGCTAAGTGTGATTTACGCTGGCTTACTTGGACGATTCTTGCCTCATGTACTTGTACAAAGTATTTCGACTAATGCCTAGAGATCTCGCCGCTTTGGTGATATTTCCTTTGGCAGCCTCTAAAGCGTCTAATGCGATCTCTCTAGATATGGCTTTTAAAGTATGCTCAGCCTTTTTAATGCTTGGCACTTGAACAAACTGCTCAGCCAAGGGCGCCTCCCTTTTTGGGTCGAAAAAGATAGTGGACTTATCACCAGTTAAAGCAAATTGAAATGCCATCTCTTTCCCTCGATACATTCGCAAGGTGCAATACCCCTCAGGACGAAACCTCCCATACCTCAAGATATCCTCAAGCTTTATATCCACAATTTGTTGTAATTTTTCCGAGCCAAGTTCAAGGTGGGATATCCCCAAATACTTCAGCGCCGTAAGGTTAGCCGCTACGATTTTTCCGTCCTCAGAAAGGCCTAGCACTCCTTCGGAAATTGAACCTAGCCCACCAGGGGATGGATGAATGCTAGCGGTAACAAAATAAGAGGCGGCTCTTGAAAAAAACAACTGTTTCTCCAGGCTGTGTGCGGCCACCGATATAAGGCTCGATATATACGGATGATATTTTCGACTATCAGTAGATACATTTAAAACCCCAGCTACATTTCCAATGGAATCAAATACTGGTACGGCAGAGCAGCTCAAAAAGAAATTGGGGCGCATAAAATGTTCATGCCCATTAATGGCAATAGGCACCCCGTCTTCTAATGCCGTGCCTATTGCATTTGTTCCACGATGCCTCTCTGCCCATGAGGCGCCCGGCTTCAATAAAACGCGCTCAGCCTTTGACATAAATTCTGCATCTCCAATAGAGTGAATAATTACACCCTGACGATCTGCCAAAACTACCACCCCACCAACCCCTTTTACCAGGCTGTAAAAATAATTCATAATTGGCGCTGCTAACCCAATCAATTCTGCTCGCTGCTCGATTCGCGATTCTAAAAAACTTCCCCCAATAATATTTCCAAATGCACTTCTTTGACCGGGGTCCAGACCCAGACGCAAACAACGACTCCAAGATTGATATACCCGGGGGCTTATCAACTCCAATGAACTCTTGGTGGGCTCCACACCATCAGCAAACCAACTGCGGCGGATCGATGCCAGACTAGCCTTAGTCAATTGCGCTCGCAAAGAAAAAATAAATTTTGACGCATTTTTATGAGTCCTTTAATTTACATCTCTAATTCATTTTGCGGATCACCATACCCCTGCAAATTCCTAGGCTTCAATCTAAGAACAGCAGAAGATTTAATTAACAGCATGCAAGGCGAACTTAGCAGACCAAGAAGATCGTAATGGGTCGTAGCAACTTATACAGGTAAATATAGGGTATTTCATTACTATCCATTGGGACAGTCCCATTGAGTTATGAAATACTTTTAAGTCACAAAATATTAGGCCAAACCTAGCCTTCTCTTTTTTGCCAACAACATCCAATAAGCTTTGATTTTTTGGACAGGCCGTCTGGTTAATATAAAGTCATACAAACCGCATGTTAAGAAGCTTGTTGTTTTAGGTCAATGGTGATGGTGGGAGGTGCACTAGAGTTGGTGTTCGCTGTAGTGTTCGCTGTAGTGTTCGCTGCAGTGCTCGCTCCATTACTGGGTAGGTTACTTGCCGTCCAAAGCTACTATCGCTGGCGCAAGATGTACGGCGGCATGCCCCTCAAGGGATTCCCTTTGGTCAAGGCGGACCAAGCTAAGAAGTTCAAAGACTTGGAACTGGAGAATGCGAGGCTTAAGAAGCTCGTGGCAGACCTATCGCTACGCGAAGTGATGCTCCAAGAAGTCATCAAGGGAAACTTTTAAGCCCCACTAGACGTAAAAATGCAGCGCAACTGCTCATGGATCGTTACAAGATCTCTGAACGGTCTGCCTGCAGTTTGGCGGGGCTATCGAGAACAGCCTATCGCTATATGCCATTACCCCGTGATGACGAAGAACCCTTTAGAGCAGAGATCATCCGCTTAGCTTGCACTTACGGCAGATATGGCCATTCAATCAGAACTTTAAGTTTTTAAATCTAAATTTAGCGATTCTTTATCTTCAGAAATTCTTTGCTTAACGGATTTTTCCTCCATATCATCCAAGAATGAAGTTTCTCGCAAACGATACTCAATGGTAGGCATTGACAGGAGCCCTGCTTTTAAGCCCCCCTGAATCCAAATACGATCACGGATTTCACCACGAGCATATTTAGAAATGGCTGCATCATTCAATTCTAGAAATAGAGCCCTCACGTCACCAAAATCATGAACCACAAAGCGATTTTCCCAACCATCAGGAAGAGTGGGTAAATCAGGGCTGGCTGCATCTACGTAATAGCCGTATTTATCTTCAAAGGCACTACCCTGACCGATGATCGCTGCAACCTCACCTGCGCGAGCCGGATCATCTTTTGGATATAAATCAACATCAATTGAGCGCACCATTTCATCTGGGGGAGGAACTTTAAGACCTAAAGCGGTCAGACTACCGATAATCACGTATTCAGAGTGGTTGGTGATCTTTTTAGCTTCAGTTAATACATGATGAATATGACTCAGGTTCACTGAACTTCTTTCATCAAAAAGCTAAATGGTGAATTTTGTGCCAGCGCATGGGCTTGAGGAGCACTATTGCAAACTTCTTGCTCCATGTGGGAGGGATCTGAGCTCAATAACCTTTTCCAAGCGTCGATATAAAAACGACTACACAAGTCCCGCTCTTCCCACTTCTGAATTCTAGCTTGCGCCTTAGCAATCACATCCTGGCGACGATCCGATTGCAACAACACCAATGCGTGACGATGCAACCGAGCCAGCTTTTCATATTTCTGGGCATCGGCCTGACGCGCCAAGACACGCGAGGAAATAGAGGGCTTAGATTGATTGCTCTGCATGGAACAAGTATATATAGGGTGTTAGATATGGGCAAGAGGACCGCCAGATGCGTTGCTGGTTCCGTTGCCAGGTAAATTACTTACCCCCACCACAATACCGCCGGCGGTCTTTAAAGTGGGGCTTGGATTGGTGTTTTGGCTATTGCTTAGGTTAATTGTGGCGTAGGCAAGGCTTTGACTGATCTTGCCACTGTTAGAGCTGTTTTGGGTCATGAGGTCACTACCACTACTGGTGTGGGTCTTGGATTGGGATTGTATAGCGGCATCAATATTGAGCTTAGCATTGGGGTTGATGG
>NZ_JBIIPA010000036.1:0-15505 GCF_044342855.1 Polynucleobacter sp. | reverse complement strand
AGCAGCTCTCCGAATATAAAACGATGGTTGCTGAACTGACTCACGATAACCGAGCGCTAAAGAACCTCATCGAAAAAAAGCTCTAGCGCCAACCAGCAAAAGAGATGCAGTCGATTACCTGGTTGGCGAAGAAGCAGTACCCATTACAAGGGCTTGCGCTCATCTGGGGCTGGCCAGGTCATCGTATTACGAGCGCCCAAGCAGTAGAGCTAAGACGGACGAGCCTGTCATTGAAGTGCTTAATCAAGTGGTTACTAAAAATGGTCGCTGGGGTTTTAGATTGTGCTTTGATTGGATGCGCAATCAGGGCTATGAATGGAATCACAAGCGGGTATGGCGTATTTACAAGGAGATGGGCTTGAACTTACCCAGAAGAACTAAGAAGCGCATCCCCAAGATGCCGAGAGTTCCGCTCATTGCCCCGACCGAAGCCAACTCGATGTGGGCCTTGGATTTTATGTACGACACCTTGCATTACGGCAGGCCCTTTAGAACCCTGAATGTCATTGATGAATCCAGCCGCGAAATCTTGGCTATTGAAATCGATATTAGCCTGCCAGCAGCCAGAGTAGTGCGAACCTTAGAGCAGTTAGAAGAGATCCATGGCCTGCCCAAAGCCATACGTCTGGATAACGGAAGTGAACTACGGTCTGCCATCTTTATGGGTTGGTGTGAATCTAAAGGCATTGAGCTCAAATTTATCCAGCCCGGTAAGCCGCAACAAAATGCGTTTATAGAGCGCTTTAATAAAACCTACCGTCATGAAGTACTCAATGCGTATTTATTTGAAAACCTTACGGAGGTGCGTGAAATTACAGAAAGCTGGATTACGATTTACAACGAAGAACGACCACACAGATCGCTTGGCAGAATATCGCCTAGAGACTATCGAGCGCAGGCAGAAAACAACACTTTAGGAATGTCGGCTTGACGGGGGATACTACAGGATGGTCAATTCAATCAAATGAAACAAGCGCAGAAGAAATTGATGCTGATCGTGCCTTTGGCATTGCTGGGCATCTTCTTATTGCTAGTTAGCGCTTTTGGTAATTTCCGTGATGCAGTGATCGTCATGATCAATGTGCCATTTGCTGCGATCGGTGGTGTGATTGCATTGCATCTTGCTGGCGAGACTTTAAGTATTTCTACATTCTTTGGATTCTTATCTTTATTTGGTATTGCAATTCAGGATGGTGTGATTCTGATCTCCTTTATTAATAAGACCGCCGCTACCGAGCATGGCGAGATGAAAGATGTGATGGTGGAGGGCGCTTCTTTACGCGTTCGCCCGGTACTAATGACAGCCGCACTTTCTGGTTTAGGGCTGTTACCAGCCGCCTTATCTCACTCGATCGGCTCTGAGGCTCAACGTCCTTTGGCCTTGGTCATTGTGGGTGGTATGGTTACGACGACTATTTTGACCCTCTTGGTATTGCCAGTGATATATGGATGGTTTAGAGGTCGTGCGTTAACCCAAACAGTAAAAGCCTAGGGCTATCAGGAAGGTATATGCAGACTCTAGAGACTCTGAAACATGCTGAGGCCCAAAGACTTTTTATGGTGATTTCAGGTCTATGGGTTGGTAGCCTCCTTACTATGGGCTACTTAGTCGCTCCGGCTATCTTCAGTACGATGACTGATCGTCAAGCTGCTGGAATGGTTGCTGGCAGCATCTTCAAATTAGAGGCTTACCTCAGCTTAATCGTGTGTATCGGCCTAATGGTGTTGGCTAATCTCTTGGTTAATCGCGGCCTCAATCAATTTAGACTCATTCGTTGGCTTTTATTGGCAATGCTGCTATGTTCAGTTTCAGCCGCCTTTATCTTCATCCCTTGGATGAACACCCTCAGAGATAACGCTTTAGCTCAAGGTATGCCAGTCATGTTGTCTCCTTCAGCTCTTTGTTTGGCAGACTACACGGAGCCTCTAGCATTCTGTTTATGTTGCAAAGTCTTTTAGGAATCACCTTGGTCTGGCGTCTTACTAAGAGGTAAGCAATAAAAAACGCCGACTAGCGGCGTTTTTTGCTGAAGCACTTGGTCATGCCCTAGGTATCAAGAGCCCAAGGATTTCTTCTTAGTACTACTCATGCGTACTTTGCGTTTCTTAATTGGTGCAGGCGCTGCAACAGCTTTGCGGTAGCCGGGTGATGACCAACCAATCTTTGACTCGGCAGCATCAGCACGCAGAACGCGTTTCTTCGGAGTGGCGCTCTTTGCAGCCGCAACTCTTTCAAAAGGTGACTTGCTGACTGCAGAACGTCGATCTGATCTCTCGGAAGTACTAGTGCGTACACCGGCTTTTGCGACAATACGATTCGGTTGGCGTTTAGTGCGTGGTGCCTGCAATGATTTCTTGGTCTGCTTGCTTGATCTCCCTAAATTGGAGAGGGCCGCATCAACAATATCAATTGGTTTCCAAAGTACGAGTAATTTACCGATGTGCTGAACTGGCGCTGCACCGAGTTTGTCGCAAAGCTCTCCATAGATGGCAACGCGTGCATCGCGATCATCGCCAAAGACGCGAACTTTAATCAAGCCATGATGAGAGATCGCTAACTTAGCCTCCTTAAGGACCGCAGGGGTCAGGCCATCGCCACCAATCATGACGACTGGACTTAGTCCATGAGCGTCAGCTTTAAGGGATTTACGTTGTGCGGGGGTAATGGTAAGTGCAGTCATGAGCTCGATGATAGAGCATTAGGGCTTGTAAAACAGGGCTTTCGGCCTCATATAGACTCATATCAAGATGTTTTACGTCGATTCCTTTTGCCTTGTAGGGCATAAACAAGGAAAATGGACGCCGAAAGTGGGTAAGTTGTGGCAAAGAATAAATTTAATAAAAGTTGGTTGCAGGATCATCTAAATGATCCTTACGTGAAGATGGCTCAAAAAGAGGGCTATCGCGCACGAGCCGTCTATAAGCTGAGCGAAATAGATGAGCAAGACCGACTCATCAAAGCAGGCATGACTATTGTGGATCTCGGGAGCGCTCCTGGGAGTTGGTCTCAGTACGCCCGTAATCGCCTGACTGAGCTTGGTAAAAACAACCCCAATATTGAATCCGGCAAGCCAGATGGAATCATTATTGCGATCGATATTCTGCCGATGGAGGATATTGCAGACGTTTCCTTTATTCAGGGAGACTTTCGTGAAGACCAGGGTTTAAAGGCGCTAGAGGCGCTCTTACCAGCCGATGCGGGTGGAAAAGTCGATCTCGTGATGTCCGATATGGCCCCCAATCTTTCTGGGGTAGGCGTGGCAGATGCTGCTCGAATGGCCTTTTTAGCTGAAATCGCCCTGGACTTTTCGGTTCAGCACCTCAAGCCAGAAGGCGCCTTATTGATTAAGTGCTTTAACGGTAGTGGCTACAGCCAAATCGTGGAATCCTTTAAAAAAGTCTTTAAAACAGTAGCCTCCAGAAAGCCAAAAGCGTCCAGAGCGAAGTCTTCTGAAATCTTTTTACTTGGCCGAGATCTCAAGCCGCCTAAATAACCCCCTGAAAGTAGGGGTTTATTAAATAAATTGGCTCTCAGCTCTTGAAAAAGCCTGGTAGTAGAATCAAATACTTAGGTATAGCAATCCGCTTTAACTCCCGGATTAATCCGGCAAAGGTCTCCTTTTGAATAGCAATATGTTGCAAAAAATCGGTGTGTGGCTCATTGTGGGTCTAGTGCTGTTTACTGTTTTTAAACAGTTTGATAAGCCTAAAGATCAGAATCAGGTCACGTATTCTCAATTCATGGACGATGCCAAAGCTGGCAAAGTCAAACGAGTTGATGTGCAAGGTCGCACACTGCAAGTCACTCCAAACGACGGCAACAAATATTCCATCATTTCCCCGGGAGATATTTGGATGGTTGGCGATCTAATGAAATACGGCGTCCAAGTTACTGGTAAAGCAGATGACGAACCCAATATATTGGTTTCTGCTTTGTACTACCTTGGACCGACTTTATTGATTATTGGTTTCTGGTTCTTCATGATGCGTCAGATGCAGGGCGGCGGTAAGGGCGGAGCATTCTCTTTCGGCAAATCCAAGGCGCGTTTGATTGATGAGAACAGCAACACTGTTACTTTTGCTGATGTTGCTGGTTGTGATGAAGCTAAAGAAGAGGTCTTTGAGATTGTCGACTTCCTTAAAGATCCGCAAAAGTTTCAAAAGCTTGGTGGCCGCATTCCGCATGGCGTATTACTAGTAGGCCCTCCGGGAACTGGTAAGACCTTGCTGGCACGTGCAATTGCGGGTGAAGCAAAAGTTCCATTTTTCGCTATCTCTGGTTCAGACTTTGTAGAGATGTTTGTTGGTGTTGGTGCATCACGCGTGCGCGATATGTTCGAGAACGCAAAGAAAAATTCTCCTTGCATCATCTTTATTGATGAGATCGATGCGGTTGGTCGCCATCGCGGTGCCGGTATGGGCGGCGGTAATGATGAGCGTGAGCAGACCTTGAATCAAATGCTTGTTGAGATGGATGGTTTTGAAAGTAATAGCGGTGTGATCGTTGTTGCTGCAACTAACCGTTCAGATGTATTGGATCGCGCCTTATTACGTCCTGGTCGTTTCGATCGTCAAGTGCACGTTGGCTTGCCAGATATTCGTGGTCGTGAGCAAATTCTTCAAGTGCATATGCGCAAAGTTCCGATTGATCCAGACGTTGACGCAGCTGTATTAGCGCGCGGCACCCCTGGTTTCTCAGGCGCAGATTTGGCAAACCTGGTAAATGAGTCAGCATTGTTCGCAGCACGTCGTAATAAGCGTGCAGTAGATATGAAAGACTTTGAAGATGCCAAAGACAAGATCTATATGGGTCCTGAGCGCAAGTCTGCAGTGATGCGTGAAGAAGAGCGTCGTAATACGGCGTATCACGAGTCTGGTCATGCAGTGGTTGCTAAGGTATTGCCTAAAGCAGATCCAGTGCACAAGGTCACCATCATGCCGCGCGGTATGGCGCTAGGTGTTACATGGCAGTTGCCAGAGTTTGACCGTGTGAACTTGTATAAAGACCGCATGATGGAAGAGTTGGCGATTTTGTTTGGCGGCCGCGCTGCCGAAGAAGTGTTCTTGCATTCTTCAAGCACTGGCGCTTCAAATGACTTCGAACGTGCTACCAAAATGGCGCGCGACATGGTGACCCGCTACGGTATGAGTGATAGCTTGGGTACGATGGTTTACGTCGATACTGAATCTGAAAGCATGTTTGGCCGTACTAGCTCAAAGACCGTTTCTGAGTTGACACAACAAAAGGTGGATGCAGAGATTCGTGCATTGGTCGATAGTCAATACGCATTGGCAAGATCTATCCTCGAGCAAAACCGTGACAAGGTTGAAGCAATGGTTGCTGCTTTGCTTGAATGGGAAACCATTGATGCTGAACAGATTACCGACATCATGGAAGGTCGTCCACCGCGTACTCCAAAGCCGCCACCAGCAACCCAGTTTGGTAATTCTGCTGGAACGCCAGGTCCTGCTGCGGGCGCTGCTCCAGCGACTGCTTAATTAGCTTCAAGCCAATAGCAAGGTGATGAAGCAAACTCTGCCCGCAACATGGCGTTGCGGGCGTTTTCTTTTTGACTTTAGTAAACGTCAACGCCCGCTAGTGATGGGTATTCTCAATGCCACACCAGATTCATTTTCGGATGGTGGCCAGTTTAGAACCGTAAGCGATGCTATTGCTCAAGCTGAACGCATGATTGCCAATGGCGCAGACATGATTGATATCGGCGGAGAATCTACTCGCCCCGGCGCTGAACCAGTCTCTCTACAAGAAGAATTGGATCGTGTCTTGCCAGTGATTGAGGCTTTAAAAGATTGTGGCGTAGCGCTATCAATCGATACCTATAAAGCTGAGACCATGCGCCAAGCGCTCAAGGCCGGAGTGGATTGCATCAATGACATCTGGGCTTTACGACAAGAGGGTGCAGTAGAGGCTGTTATCGAGAGTGATAAAAGCAATCCAGATAAACAGTGCGGCATTGTTTTAATGCATATGCAGCGTGACCCGCAAACCATGCAATTTGATCCTGACTATCAAGATGTCATCGCAGAGGTAAAAGCGTTTCTGCAAGAGCGCGCTGCTTTGCTTGAGGATCAAGGCGTTGCTAAAAATAGAATTGCAATTGATCCTGGATTTGGTTTTGGTAAAAGTCTTGAGCACAACCTCAAGATGCTGGCTGATTTTGATCAATTCTCGCAATTGGGTTATCCGGTTCTGGCGGGGATCTCCCGTAAATCAATGTTAGGTAAGTTAACGGGTCGTGATACCAATGACCGCGTAGCACCCAGTGTTGCTGCTGCCATTCTGGCTGCTGATCGGGGTGCTCGAATCATCCGTGTACATGACGTCCAGGAGACGGTTGACTCCTTAAAGCTCTGGGAAGCGGTCCAGAATTAACTTGTTTGGCTAAATACACACAAGTTTTATAATCAAGCCTATGAAAAAACAATACTTTGGCACTGATGGCATTCGCGGTGAAGTAGGGCAATTTCCGATTGTTCCGGAGTTCATCACGCGCCTCGGCTATGCTGCGGGCAAAGTACTCAGTAGCCAGGCAAAGCCTGGTGAGCGTTGCAAAATTCTGATTGGTAAAGATACCCGTGTCTCCGGTTATTTATTGGAAGCTGCTTTAGAGGCTGGCTTTGCCGCTGCTGGTGTTGATGTGATGTTGTGTGGACCAATGCCGACCCCTGGAGTTGCCTACCTTACTAAAGCATTGCGCTTATCTGCAGGTGTAGTGATTTCAGCATCACACAATGCCTATCAAGATAACGGTATTAAATTCTTCTCTGCTGAAGGTGGAAAGTTAAGTGATGAGTTTGAGTTGGCTATTGAAGCTGAGCTAGCAAAACCGATGGGCTGCGTTAGCTCAAAAGAATTGGGTAAGGCATTTCGTTTAGACGATGCTGCTGGTCGTTATATTGAGTTTTGTAAATCTACCTTTCCGGGTGAGCTCAATCTCAAAGGCATGAAGCTAGTTGTAGATTGTGCACATGGCGCTGCGTACCATACTGCACCGCATGTCTTTCATGAACTTGGCGCTGAAGTCATCTCTATTGGCATTCAACCTGACGGCCGCAACATCAATGATGGCTTTGGTGCGACATCCCCCGAAGCATTAATTGCTAAAGTTAAAGAAACCAAAGCAGATCTTGGCATTGCTTTAGATGGTGACGCCGATCGCTTGCAAATGGTCGATGCCTCGGGTCGATTGTTCAACGGTGATGAACTTCTATACGTACTCGCAAAAGACCGCATCGAACGTGGTCAAGTAATGGGTGGTGTAGTTGGCACCTTAATGACCAACCTCGCGGTAGAAAACGCCATCAAAGGTTTGGGTATCGGATTTGAGCGCGCCAATGTAGGAGATCGCTATGTATTGGAATTGCTCAAACAAAAAGGCTGGATTATTGGTGGTGAAGGTTCGGGTCATCTTCTGTGCTTAGATCAACATTCAACTGGCGATGGCACCATTGCCGCATTACAAGTCCTAGCGGCCATGAGTCAGGCCAAGAAGAGTCTGGTTCAATTGCTAGACTCCGTAAAAATCTTCCCCCAAGTGCTCTTGAATATCAAATTCAAGGCAGGATATGACTGGAAGACGGATAGCGCCCTTAAATCCAAGGTAAGCCAGGTTGAAAGTGACCTCAAGGGTACTGGCAGGGTACTTATCCGTGCCTCAGGCACAGAACCAGTCCTGCGGGTTATGGTTGAAGCCCAAGACGGCAATGTGGCTATGAGCTCTGCTAAGAGCATTGCTAATTTAGTGCCAACTATCTAAATCATTGATTTTATTGGATTTATTTCTTTTTTGACACTTGTCATAAAAGGGTCATACTCAAAACGTATCGTTCAGTTATCGCAATGTTGCGTTATTTATCTGAGGAACGATCCGCATGAACTCATTCTTGAAAAAAGCGCTAGTAATTAGTGCGATTTCATTTGCACCAGTTGCATTCGCAGCCGATATGACCGGTGCTGGCGCAACATTCCCATACCCGATCTACGCCAAATGGGCCGAAGCTTTCAAAGCAAAAACCGGTTCAAATATGAACTATCAATCTATTGGTTCTTCCGGTGGTATCAAGCAAATTAAAGCGAAGACTGTTGATTTCGGTGCAACCGACAATCCAGTGAAGTTCGAAGACTTAGAAAAAGACGGTTTACTCCAGTTTCCAGCAATTATTGGCGGTGTTGTTCCAGTAATTAACGTTGAAGGTATAAAGCCTTACGAGCTCAAGTTATCTCCAGATACTTTGTCTGACATATTTCAGGGCGTTATTGTCAACTGGAACGACAAGCGTATCGTGTTGAATAACCCAGGTATGAGGATGCCTGACTTGCCAATTACTGTAGTGCATCGTGCAGATGGCTCTGGAACTACTGCAATTTTTACAAACTACTTAGCTAAGGTTAGCCAAAACTGGAAAGATGCAGTTGGTGAAGGCGCCGCGGTTAAATGGCCGGCAGCTTCATCTGTAGGTGGCAAAGGTAACGAGGGAGTTGCTGCAAACGTTTCACGCGTTAAAGGTGCAATTGGCTATGTTGAGTATGCATATGCTAAGAAAAATAAAATGACTAGCGTTTCTTTGAAGAATAAAGATGGTCAATTTGTTCAGCCTGACGATCTCACCTTTGCTGCAGCTGCTGCTGGTACAGACTGGTCTAAGATTCCTGGTATGGGTACATTCATTACCAATGCTTCTGGCGCTAAATCATGGCCAATCACTGGCGCATCTTTTATCTTGATCTACAAGAATCCAGAAAACAAATCGAATGCCGCTGAAGTGATTAAGTTCTTTGACTTTGCATTCAAGGATGGCAAGAAGATGGCTGAAGAGTTGGACTATGTACCGATGCCTGATGTAACAACAGACTTCATTCGCAAGAATGTGTTTTCAAAGGTTGTAACTAAGTAAGGATTGATGATTAAGATTTCTTAGTTATCACTTAAAAACAGCTCCACCGAAAGTGGGGCTGTTTCAATATTTAAATAAGTGCAATTTATGATTGAATCGACCCAGTCTCACTCAGCACCGACGCCGCAAGCGCTTCGAATTGCTAAGTTGCAGCGTATTCAAGATTTTCTATTTCACGGAATTACGCAATTTTTTGCTTTGTCCGTGCTAATCGCCTTGCTTGGGATCATGGTGTCCTTGGTAAGTAATGCCTGGCCAGCCTTGAGCACCTTTGGCATTGGATTTTTCTTTACCCAGGAGTGGGATATTGTTAATGGCGAGTTTGGTGGCCTGATTGCCATCTACGGTACTTTAGTCACTTCTTTGATTGCCTTATTGATAGCTGTGCCACTCAGTTTTGGTATTGCCGTATTCCTTACTGAGCTTTGTCCTGGCCCTCTACGTAGACCATTGGGTACTGCGGTAGAGTTGCTAGCAGCGGTTCCATCCATTATTTACGGTATGTTTGGCCTCTTTATTTTTGCCCCATTGTTTGCTGAATATATTCAGCCAGCCTTGGCTGCGACCTTGGGTCAGATTCCCGGTTTAGGAATCTTATTTTCAGGTGCATTTAATGGTATCGGGATTCTTTGTGCCGGTCTGATTCTAGCGATGATGATTCTGCCATTCATTGCATCCGTAATGCGTGATGTGTTTGAAATTGTTCCTCCAGTTTTAAAAGAGTCTGCCTATGGAATCGGCTGCACAACTTGGGAAGTGGTGAAGAATGTCGTTCTTCCATACACCAAGGCTGGCGTCATCGGTGGCGTAATGTTGGGTCTAGGTAGGGCGCTCGGTGAAACGATGGCCGTGACCTTTGTGATTGGTAATGCACACCGTTTATCACCTTCCTTATTTGCGCCAGGAACTTCAATTGCGTCAACGCTCGCAAATGAGTTTGGCGAAGCTGAGGCAGGTAATCATTTATCTTCTTTGTTTGCATTGGGTTTAGCACTTTTCATAATCACATTTGTTGTGCTGGCATTCGCTAAATGGATGCTTAGCAACATGGAGAAGAAGCAGGGCTTAAAAACATGAACGGCACTACAAATATTGATCCAGCAGTTTTTGCGAGACGTAAGCGCGCCAATAAAATTGGCTTAGCTTTATCCATGTTTGCTATGGGTTTAGGTATGGTTTTTTTGCTTTGGATCCTGAGCGTATTAATTTTTAAAGGTTTTTCTGCGCTAGATATCACTCTGTTTACCCAAAGTACCCCGGCACCGGGATCTGAGGGCGGTGGCTTAGCTAACGCGATTGTTGGAAGTTTGATGTTGGTGGGTTGCTGTACTCTGATCAGCACGCCGATTGGTGTTTTAGCTGGCCTATACCTCTCTGAGTATGGTGATCGCAGTCGTATCGCTGCCATCACCCGTTTTGTTACTGACATCATGCTTTCAGCACCATCAATTGTGATTGGCTTATTCGTATACGCCTTTGTAGTTGCTCAAGTACGCCACTTCTCAGGATGGGCCGGCACGATCGCTTTGGCTTTGATTGCAATTCCAGTGGTTGTGCGTACGACAGAGAATATGTTGCGCTTGGTGCCTGGAAGCTTGCGAGAGGCTGCCTATGCCTTGGGTACTCCAAAGTGGAAAGTGGCTTTCATGATTACCCTAAGGGCTGCTCAAAGTGGTGTGATGACGGGAATCTTGTTAGCCCTAGCTCGTGTGAGTGGTGAAACAGCGCCTTTGTTGTTCACCGCGCTTAATAACCAATTCTTCTCTACCAATATGAACGCCCCAATGGCGAACTTACCGGTTGTGATCTTCCAGTTTGCGATGAGTCCTTACGATAACTGGGTTGAACTTGCCTGGGGTGGAGCCTTGTTAATTACTTTTGCTGTATTGGGCTTAAACATCCTAGCTCGAGTAGTTTTCCGCGAGAAAGTCCAGGGATGATGAGCAATATGAAAACAATGTTTGACTTAAATCAGATTGATAGTCAAGGAGTGAGAACAAATATGAGTACAAATCAAGAGACGCAGCATGAGGTCAAGAATGCGCTTGAAGTGCGTAACCTCAATTTCTTTTACGGATCCTTTCAGGGTCTGAAAGATATCAATTTGGATATTGAAGAGGGTAAAGTTACTGCCTTCATCGGACCATCTGGTTGTGGCAAATCTACTTTGCTCAGAACCCTCAACCGCATGTATGACCTATATCCAGGTCAACGCGCAGAAGGGGAAATTAACTTCTACGGCCAAAATATCCTGGAGCCTGGACAAGATCTAAATTTGCTCCGCTCACGCATCGGTATGGTTTTTCAAAAACCTACACCGTTTCCAATGTCCATTTATGAGAATATTGCCTTTGGGGTACGTCTCTATGAAAGACTTTCTCGCTCTGAAATGGATGAGCGTGTTGAATGGGCTTTGAATAAAGCCGCTTTGTGGACTGAGGCTAAGGATAAGCTCAATCAAAGCGGCTTATCCCTCTCTGGCGGTCAGCAACAGCGTCTTTGTATTGCGCGTGGTGTTGCAGTAAAACCATCCGTCATCCTGCTCGATGAGCCAACTTCAGCTTTAGACCCAATCTCTACAGGCAAGATCGAAGAGTTGATCAATGAGCTCAAGCATGAATACACGATTGCCATCGTTACCCACAATATGCAGCAGGCAGCTCGCGTCTCCGATTACACTGCATATATGTACCTTGGAAGTCTGATTGAGTACGGTAAGACAGATGAAATCTTTATCAAGCCTAAGCGTAAAGAAACAGAAGATTACATTACCGGTCGTTTCGGTTAATTGGAGATATAAATGCCAGATAAACACCTTTCATCACAATTCGATGCAGATTTAAATTCCCTTTCTAGTCGTTTGCTAGAAATGGGCGGCCTTGTTGAATCACAGATTTCAACGGCGATGCGCGCCTTTACGCAAATGGATATTGAAACTTGCAATGTTGTTGTTGCAAATGAGAAGATGGTTAACGATCTAGAGATTCAGATCGACTTGGCTTGTACGGAATTAATTGCACGCCGCCAACCGACAGCACGAGATCTACGTTTAGTCATGGCAGTTTCTAAAGCGATTACCAATCTTGAGCGTGCCGGCGATGAAGCGGAGCGTGTTGCCAAGAGAACGAAGCGTTTGATTGAGTCTGGTGCAACCCACAATATTAACGTTGCTGAAATTCGTTTATCAGGTCAAATGGCGATTTCATTATTGCGTCGTAGCTTGGATGCCTTTGCTCGCTTGGATACGATTGCTGCTGCAGATGTTGTGCAGGAAGATCGCCAAATTGATGAAGAGTTCAGGGGTTTTGTACGCAAGCTGATTTCCTACATGATGGAAGATCCACATACTATTTCAACTGGCTTAGATATGTTGACAATTGCTAAAGCAATTGAGCGTATTGGTGATCATGCAAAAAATATCGCTGAATTTGTAATCTATATTGCTAAAGGTTCTGATGTGCGTCATATTCCGCATGAGGATTTAGTACGCGAGGCAAACAAAGAATAATCAGCACCCCTACGGAACCCATGATGACTCACCGCATAGTGATTGTTGAAGATGAGCCTTCTATCGCAGAACTGATTGCGATCAATTTAACTCATGCTGGATATGTTGTTGAAAAGGCAATGCAAACTGATATTGCCTTAAACATGATGCGAGATGAACTACCTAGTTTGCTAATTTTGGACTGGATGTTGCCAGGCAAATCAGGTGTTCAGTTTGCTCGCGAACTCAGAGCTAATGACCGCACTCGCTCATTGCCAATTCTGATGCTTACCGCTAAAAGCGAGGAATCCGATAAGGTCTTGGGTCTGGATTCAGGTGCTGACGATTATGTTACAAAGCCATTTTCGCCAAAAGAGTTGGTTGCTCGCGTGAAAGCGCTATTGCGCCGCCAAACCCCAGTTGAAGATACTGGACCGCTATCCGTTGGCCCATTAAGACTCGACCCTCTCTCGCATCGTGTGATGGCTGTATGGCCGAATATGGAGCCACAAACTGTCTCATTGGGGCCGACAGAATATCGGCTACTTCAATTCTTGATGGCCAATCCTGAAAGAGTGCATTCAAGAGCAAATTTGCTCGATAAGGTGTGGGGTAATGAGGTCTATATCGAAGAGCGTACAGTCGATGTCCACATTAAAAGGCTGAGAGCTGCTTTGGCCCCCTCGGATTGTGATCGCTACATTGAGACAGTGCGGGGAAGTGGCTATAGAATTACCAAGATACCTACCCAGACCTAAATAAGTGGGCCCTCTAAAGGCGGTTTTGCCCGCTGCTGCCTAGATGCTCTAAGATTGTCGTATGTTATCCGTTATCACTCGTTTTGCTTTGCTCATTTTCTTGGCATTTGTTGCCGCTTCATTGGCATTAGCTAATTTTGGCCCTTTTTCAGCCATTACGGCTGCAATTTGTGTGCTGGCAATCCCTCTCATTTATTCTTATGTAAATTTGGCTCGCTTACGAAAATACACTGTTGCCGATGCTGTTGAAACCATGCCTTTGCCTAGTGGTTATTGGGAAGAGATATTTTTCCGCCTTCAGCGTTTAGTTGGAAATCTTAAGCAAGAAATTAGAACGATAGAAAAGCAGCATGATCGTTTTATTGAGGCGTTTCAGGCATCGCCCAATGGCATTGTGATGTTGGATGATCAGGATCAAATCGAATGGTGCAATGCCATTGCTGAGAGTTTTTTTGGTTTGAACTTTAAGCGTGATGCGCTGCAAAGAATTAACTTTCTCATCCGTCGCCCAGAATTTGTTCAATACCTCTATAAGCGTCAATTTGAGGAGCCATTGTTGCTTGAGCGAATGGGGCGGGGTGCAAACCTAAGTCTGATGTTGCAAGTCTTTCCATTTGGCGATAAGCGGCATCTCTTGCTGGTTCAGGACGTCACTGATTTGCAAAAAGCCGATGCTATGCGACGAGACTTCGTAGCTAATGTTTCTCATGAAATGAGAACCCCAATTACTGTATTGATGGGTTTTTTAGAAACAATGCAATCACTCGATTTGGACAAGGCACAACAAAGTCAATATTTTGAGATGATGATGTCTCAGGCTCAGCGTATGAAGAGTTTGGTTGAGGACTTATTGACTCTCGCAAATCTTGAGTCCAATACTTTGCCTGCTCCGATGCAGGTAATGAATATTCCAACCCTAATGGCTTTGCTCAAGAATGATGCTGAGGCGCTTTCTCAAGGGCATCATGCCTTTAATTTTGAGGTCTCTAGCCCATGTAATTTGATGGGTGAAGAACGAGAGATTCTCTCAGCATTTGGCAACCTCGTTTCCAATGCTATCCGCTACTCTCCAGATATTGGTTCAATTACCACCAATTGGCGCTTGAACGAGAGTGGAGAGGGTGAGTTCTCTGTTGCTGATACTGGCCCTGGAATCGCTTCAGAGCATCTCTCTAGACTGACTGAGCGTTTTTATAGGGTAGATAGAAGTAGATCTAGAGATACAGGGGGAACAGGGCTTGGATTGGCAATCGTCAAGCATATTGCTAATCGACATCAAGCCCAGTTAATTATTGAGAGTGCGCCCGGCAAGGGGAGTACGTTTACTTTACGCTTCCCTAAAGAGCGTATTGCTACTTAAGAAAGCTTTACCGACTTAATCCTTCTTATCCTTCTTGTCTTTCTTGTCTTTCTTATCCTTTTTCTTTTTGGATTCTTTCGGGAGCTTATCTAGCTTACCGTTGGCATAGAGACACCACACCTTGATTTCCTCGAGAAGCTCATTCAAATCTTCGTAAGAAAGATTTTTAAAGTCCTGTAAGCCGATGGCACCTGTCTCTTGAAGCTGTTTTACAGCATCTTCATATTTGTAATCGCTCATGGCATTTCCAGGTAAAAGTAATCAGAATGATCAGATGCTAGCAAAGTAATATGACAAAACTGCTTTTTTTGCCTTTAAATGCACTTTTTAGTCGGGATCTGGAGAAATTTCTGATTCCCGCTTGACCCCAGTGAGCCTGCTGAATAGTTGCTCTAGTGGCCCTCCTATGATGAGGGTGATAAGGATTGTAGACAGCGCTAGACCGCCCAAAATGAGCTCACCAGCCCCGAAGGCTGCGGCAATTAAGGCACAGACCAGATGCTGGCTGAAGTGGTCAGACCATGGACTCGATGTGAGCTGCGCTCCCTAATAATCACACCTGCACCCAAAAATCCTAAACCAGTGATTAGACCCTGTAATACGTGACTTAGAGCTTGAACATCTGTTGTTCCAAGATGGCCGATAGAAAGTACTGCTGTAGCTGAGCCGATCGCTACGAGTGAGTGGGTTCTGATGCCTGCGGATTTGTGATGCATCCAGCGATTTAAACCCAAAATTGTTCCGGCTAATAGTGCCAGAAGAAGGCGAATAGCCATCTCGCTATACAAGTCCCAATATCCCATATACCCTTTTATGCATTTGAAGTTTTTCTAGAACTTCGGCGGTTTCAATGAGCAAGTGCAAAAAGTGAAGCGTGATGCCCTTTAAAATTAAATGCTTCTGTTGTAAACAATTCTGCTGGACACTTAAATCCTAAACTCTTTCTGGGTCTGGTATTGAGTCTCCAGGCAATCTCATCAAGAT
>NZ_JBIIPA010000014.1:0-54139 GCF_044342855.1 Polynucleobacter sp. | reverse complement strand
ACTTACCCGCTTAAGACCGCCAAATTTTAAAAACTCTTTAACTACCTTTAGCTTGAACTGCTTGCTGTACTTGCTCATAAAAACCCCCTTGGTTGGACATAACGTCCAACTTTTGGGGGTCAGTTCAGCGGGGTGGCTGTTTATTAAGTAGGAATTAATTACAAAGTGATATCTGGCTCTTGTCTTACGCAATCAACGTAGTACTCACTGCGTCCATCGACATCTGCTTTCACTAGACCATGGATATCAGTTTCAAAGCCTGGGAATCGCTCATTGAAGTCTCGAGCAAAGTAGAGATAGTCAATGATGCGTTTATTAAAGCGCTCACCCGGGATCAGCAATGGAATACCTGGAGGATACGGGGTCACTAGCATTGCAGTTATACGATCTTCGAGTTGATCCAAAGGAACGCGATCTACTTTTTTGTGCGCCATCTTGGCCCAAGCTTCTGAAGGCATTATCGCTGGCACCATGTCTGATGTGTACATCTCTGTAGTCATGCGGGCCACGTTGCGACTCTTATAAAACTCATGGATCTGCTGGCAGATGTCTTTTAGACCAACGCGCTCATAACGAGGATGTTTAGCAACAAACTCTGGCAATACCTTCCACAATGGAGCGTTCTTATCAAAGTGATCTTTAAATTGCTGTAATTCAGTTACCAAGGTATTCCAACGACCCTTGGTGATGCCGATAGTGAACATGATGAAGAAGGAGTACAAACCGCACTTCTCCACGATCACGCCATGCTCAGCTAAATATTTTGTAACGATGCTGGCTGGGATACCCATAGAGCCGAAGTTTCCTTCGATATCTAAACCAGGGGTGACAACAGTCGCCTTGATTGGATCAAGCATATTGAAATCTTTGGCTACATTGCCAAAGTCATGCCAGCTGGCATTAGGTTCCAGAATCCAATCGGAGCGCCCCCCAACACCTTCTTCAGTTAAGTGATCTGGGCCCCAAACCTTAAACCACCAGTCTGCGCCAAACTTATCATCCACTTCACGCATCGCACGGCGGAAGTCCATCGCTTCAGCGATAGATTCCTCAACCAGCGTAGTGCCGCCAGGAGACTCCATCATGGCAGCAGACACATCACAAGAAGCGATGATGGCGTACTGTGGACTAGTGGAGGTATGCATCAGATAGGCTTCATTGAAGCAATCACGATCAAGCTTTGTATCCTCTGCATCCTGCACCAACACTTGAGAAGCTTGTGAGAGGCCGGCCAACAACTTGTGGGTTGATTGGGTAGCAAACATCAAGCTCTTTTTAGTGCGCTTACGATCAGATCCGATCGCATGCATATCTTTGTAGAAAGGATGGAATGCAGCATGCGGCAACCAAGCCTCATCAAAATGCAATGAATCGACTTTTCCGTCGAGCATTTCTTTAATCATCTCGACGTTGTAGACAATACCGTCATAGGTACTTTGCGTGAGCGTCATGACACGAGGCACTACATTCTTATCTTTAATAAAGGGGTTGGCATCAATTTTCTTCTTGATATTTTTCCACTCAAACTCTTCTTTTGGAATCGGGCCAATAATGCCAAGGTGATTACGGGTTGGCATTAAGAAGATCGGGATCGCGCCCATCATCGTGATCGAATGAATCACTGACTTATGGCAGTTGCGGTCAACCAATACCACGTCGCCAGGAGCAACAGTAGAGTGCCAAACAATCTTATTTGAAGTAGATGTGCCATTGGTCACAAAGAACAAATGATCGGCGTTAAAGATGCGCGCAGCATTACGCTCACTTTGTAATACAGGACCAGTGTGATCCAGCAACTGACCTAACTCTTCCACTGCGTTACAAACGTCAGCACGAAGCATGTTCTCGCCAAAGAATTGATGGAACATGCGGCCCACTGGACTCTTCAGGAAAGCTACACCACCGGAGTGGCCTGGGCAATGCCAAGAGTAAGAACCTTCAGAGGCGTAATTAGTCAGCGCACGGAAGAATGGTGGGGCTAATGAATCTAGGTAAACTTTTGCTTCACGAATAATGTGACGCGCCACAAACTCCGGCGTATCTTCATTCATATGAATGAAGCCGTGTAACTCGCGCAAGATGTCGTTCGGCATATGACGTGAGGTACGAGTCTCGCCGTACAAGAAGATTGGAATATCTTCATTACGCTTGCGCACTTCTGTAATAAATGCGCGTAAGTTATTTAATGCGGGTAAGTCATGGTCTTCAGAGTCAGAAACAAACTCTTCGTCATCGATCGACACAATAAAGCTAGAAGCGCGCGAGGCCTGCTGGGCAAAGGATGTTAGGTCACCATAGCTAGTTAAGCCAATCACCTCCATGCCCTCGTTTTCAATCGCCTCCGCTAGGTCGCGAATACCCGAACCTGAAATATTTTCAGAGCGAAAGTCCTCATCAATAATGATGATTGGGAAACGAAATTTCATGAGTAGCCTTTAAGTTCGCCAATATGGCGATGAAGCAGATTGAGCAGATTAAGTCTTCGGCAGAGTTACGCCGACTTGGCCTTGATACTTACCGCCACGATCTTTGTACGATGTACCGCATACTTCATCGCTTTCAAAGAACAGAACTTGCGCGCATCCTTCACCGGCATAAATCTTTGCAGGCAATGGAGTCGTATTAGAAAACTCGAGTGTGACGTAACCTTCCCACTCAGGCTCAAAGGGAGTCACGTTCACAATAATTCCGCAACGCGCGTAAGTACTCTTACCAACGCAAACAGTTAATACGCTACGTGGAATCTTGAAGTACTCAACGGTTCTTGCCAAGGCAAAAGAGTTTGGAGGAATGATGCAAACCGGACCCTTGAAATCCACAAACGACTGCTCGTCGAAATTCTTAGGGTCAACGATGGTGCTATTGATGTTCGTAAAAATCTTGAACTCGTCAGCGCAGCGAATGTCATAGCCATAGCTTGAAGTGCCATAGCTCACAATTTTTTGCCCGGCGGCATCTTGGCGGACCTGCCCAGGTTCAAACGGGCTGATCATGCCTTGCTCGCCCATGCGGCGGATCCAGTGGTCAGATTTAATAGTCATGGCCGAATTGTAAAACCATCGCAGGCCATATGCCCACGAATTTACGAGGTGGCAGGCGGGGAGGTAAAAATCACCCTCTCAGGGGCATTAAAGATCTCAAAATGCTTGCCGGAACAGCGAGATAACAAGGTGAGGTTGGTCTTCCGGGCAAGCTCCAGGCCCATTAAGGTCATGCCAGACCGAGTCATTAAGAATGGAATGCCCATCTGAGCACCTTTAATGACCATCTCCGAGGTAAGACGCCCCGTAGTAAAGAAGATCAGATCTTTGCCCGGCTTGTCGGCAAGCCACATCAGTCCAGAGATAGAGTCAACGGCGTTGTGACGTCCAACATCCTCAATAAAGTGGAGTAGACGGACACTGTCCTTACCTTCTCTCTCGAATACAGCGCAAGCGTGTACGGAGCCGGATTTCTTATAGATAGTGTCGTGAACTCGAATGCTGTCGATGAGGGCGACTATTGCCTCCTGGGTTAATTGAGGGCCATCTGGCAATCTAATCTGCGCCATCTCCTCAATCAAGCCACCAAACATCGTGCCCTGGCCACAACCCGTAGTTACTACGCGCTTACTTGTAAGAGCATCGATATCTACCGTGCTGCGATAGGTCTTCACAGCTGCTGAATCAGTCTCCCAATCCACTTGGATACTGGCAATATCGTCTGGCGACTCAACTAGGCGCTGATTACGCAAATAGCCCAGCACCAGGGCCTCAGGGGCACTTCCCAAGGTCATCAGGGTGACAACTTCCCGTTTATCCAAATAAATGGTTAAAGAGCGCTCCCCAGGAATATGGGTGGTTTTGATACGCCCTGCCTCATCCATGACCTGCACTTCGTGCACCAAAGGCACGGAAGCGTGAGACATCTGAATGTTGTGGGGCAAAGCCATAAAACACCTCTTAAATAGGTTCAAATCGGTATTCACTTTAACCGCAGACTAAAATTGGTGCTGAAGTGAGGCCCCAAGCCCCATAATCTGGTATTCGCATTTGTTGAAATTATTTCTATTTAAGTACGCATGAGTAGCCCTAAACGTCGCCTGCTAGTTACCTCCGCCCTGCCATACGCCAATGGCCAGATTCACATTGGGCATTTGGTGGAATATGTTCAGACGGATATCTGGGTACGCTTCCAGAGAATGCGTGGTCATGAAGTGCACTATGTTGGCGCTGATGACACTCACGGTACGCCGATTATGCTGCGCGCTGAAAAAGAAGGTCTCACGCCTAAGGAACTCATTGCGAATGTTTGGAAAGAGCACAAACGCGACTTTGATGACTTCTTAATTTCATTTGATAACTACTACACGACAGATAGCCCTGAGAATGAAAAGCTATCTCAAAGCATCTATCTGAAGTTGCGCGATGTTGGCTTAATTGAAATGCGCTCGATTGAACAAGCATATGACCCAGTTAAAGAGATGTTCTTGCCGGATCGCTTTATTAAAGGTGAGTGCCCTAAGTGTGGCGCCAAAGATCAATACGGCGACTCTTGCGAAAAGTGCGGAGCAACCTACTCCCCAACCGATTTAAAGAATCCATTCTCGGTAGTGAGTGGCGCAACGCCTATTAAAAAAGTTTCCGATCATTACTTCTTTAAGTTATCGGATCCACGCTGCGAAACATTTTTACGCGAGTGGACTCAAGTCAAAACTCCGCTGCAACCGGAAGCTCGCAACAAGATGAAAGAATGGGTTGGGCAGCCTGGAGATAGTAAGCTTGGGGACTGGGACATCTCCCGTGACGCGCCCTACTTTGGCTTTGAAATCCCTGATGCACCAGGTAAATACTTCTATGTGTGGCTTGATGCACCAATCGGCTACTACGCCAGCTTCCTCAACTACTGCCAGAGTAAAGGCTTGAACTTTGAGGAGTGGGTCAGACCTGATACGACTACTGAGCAATACCACTTTATCGGTAAAGACATTCTCTATTTCCACACACTCTTTTGGCCAGCGACCCTGCACTTTGCAGGCTATCGCACCCCAACCAATGTATTTGCTCATGGCTTCCTCACCGTTGATGGCGAAAAGATGAGTAAGTCCCGTGGCACTTTAATTTCTGCGCATAGCGTGATTGAGTCTGGCTTTAATCCTGAATGGTTCCGCTATTACTTTGCAACCAAACTGAATGACAGCATGGAAGATTTAGATTTAAATCTTCAAGACTTTGTTGCTCGAGTTAACAGCGACCTATTAGGAAAGTACATCAACATCGCGAGTCGCAGCGCCGGTTTCTTGGTTAAGCGTTTTGGTGGAGTCGTTTCTGATGCAGCAATGAACAATCCACTACTGGCTGAGATTGCATCTGCGAGTGAAAAAATTGCTGAGCTATATGAGGCTCGTGAATATGCCAAAGCACTGCGCACGACCATGGAACTGGCCGACAAGGTCAATGCCTTTGTTGATGAAAACAAACCTTGGGAAATCGCTAAGGATACCGAGCGTGAAGCTGACTTACAGCGAGTCTGTAGCGTGACCTTAGAGGCATTCCGTTTATTAAGCCTCTATCTCAAGCCAGTACTGCCTCAAGTCACAGCTGGAGTTGAGGACTTCCTCTCGGTTCCAGCCATGACCTGGAATGACGTTAAAACACCGCTCTCCAGCCAAAATCCGATCAAGGCCTATAAACACCTCATGACCCGGGTCGAAGCGCCTCAAATCGAGGCTTTATTGGCAGCAAACCTCTAAAAACGACCCCAATTAGGCTAATTTCCAGGAATTAGCCAAAAAGTCAGCAGGTTTGCAGGGAAAATCGTTAATAATGATGGGCTAGGCAGATAGTTGCTGCGCAGTAATTTTTGCAAGTTATTGAATTAATTGAGAATTTTAGGAAATATGATGGCTAGATATACATCCGAATTCACCCAGTTCTTAAATGAGCTTAAATCCGAGAAACCGGACCTCGAAGCAGGTCAGCAAGCAGGTCGCGCCCTACTTTGGGATAAAGAGCCTTTGACCACCGAAGACCAGCGTCGCGCCAAAGCAGCCAAATTAAAGCAACGCGCTTACGTGTATTCGAATGACTGAGCTGGGAGCCGAGCCGGGCGCTCAATCCGAATTGCTAGATAGCACTCCATCGGTTACCGATGGCATGTCTTCTGCATTCGCCAAACTCTATGGCGAGCCATTATTTAAGCTTCCTACAGATTTATATATTCCACCAGATGCACTAGAGGTTTTTCTAGAAGCATTTGAAGGCCCCCTCGATCTTCTGCTTTATCTGATTCGCAAACAGAATTTCAACGTCCTTGATATTCCAATGGCGCAGGTGACTCAACAGTACCTGAGCTATATCGACCAAATCCGTCATCACAATTTAGAGTTAGCAGCTGAATACTTGCTGATGGCCGCCATGTTGATCGAGATTAAATCTCGCATGCTATTGCCAATGAAGAAGGCTGATAGCGATGAAGAGGTTGAGGATCCACGCGCAGAACTGGTTCGCCGCCTCTTAGAGTACGAGCGCATGAAATTGGCCGCTCAAGAGCTCGATCAAATTCCACAGCAAGGGCGTGATTTCCAGATCGCCCATGGCCATGTGGATACAACCGTTGCAGTTACCTGGCCAGACGTTAATCAAGACGACTTACAAATAGCTTGGCGTGATGTCCTTCACCGCGCAAAACTAAACCAGCACCACACCATTACTCGCGAAGAGCTGTCCGTACGCGACTTCATGACACGCATTTTGCGCCGCTTGCAAAGTACTAAATTCGTAGAGTTCGGCGAGCTATTTGAAGAAGCTATTAAATCTGGCAAAGGCATTCCGGTTGTCATCGTCAACTTCATTGCCATGCTTGAGCTCTCACGCGAAGCTTTAGTGGAAATTACCCAAGCGGAGCCATACGCACCGATTTATGTGCGCCTCGCCTACACTCCTGTTGCATGAAAATAATTAGTGACATACAAGAGTTACGTGACCACTTGCGTGGACAAAATCGCGCCTCCTTTGTGCCAACTATGGGCAACCTCCATGAAGGTCATTTATCCCTCATGCGCCTTGCTAGACAACATGGTGACCCGGTAGTAGCCAGCATCTTTGTAAACAGATTGCAGTTCGGTCCAAATGAAGATTTTGATAGCTACCCGCGCACTATGCAGGCAGATATCGATAAGTTAGAAAAAGAAGGTGTGTACATCCTATTTGCGCCAACTGAGCGCGACTTATATCCACAGCCCCAAGAGTATCGAGTAGATCCGCCACAGCAATTAAGTGACATCCTTGAGGGTGAATTCCGCCCCGGATTCTTTAAAGGTGTTTGCACAGTTGTGCTCAAATTACTTTCTTGCGTTCAACCCAAAGTCGCCGTGTTTGGAAAAAAAGATTACCAACAGCTGATGATCATTCGTCAGATGGCTAAGCAGTTTGCACTACCTGTAGAAATTGTCCCCGGCGAAACAGTGCGTGCTGAAGATGGCCTTGCCCTCTCCTCTCGCAATGGCTACCTCTCTGCTGAAGAGCGTGCAGAGGCACCTGCACTACAGAGGGCCTTGCAAGAAGTTCGTGCACGCGTACTAGATTTGAGTCAGCGCAACATGTACTCACTGATCGAGATTGAAAAAATCGCGGTAGATCTTCTCACTGGTCGTGGTTGGCAACCGGACTACATTGCCATTCGCCAGCAAAGCGATTTGGCTCCAGCCTCTAACGAAAGCCTGCAGGCTGGCGAGCCGCTAGTGATTCTGACGGCTGCTAAGTTGGGTAAAACACGTTTGATTGATAACCTAGAAATCTAGTTTCTAGGTATTTGATTTATGCTGTGATTTACAGTGTAAAGAACTGCCCCACCTCCAACCCCAACTCTTTAGCTAATTCAGCGCCAGTTACTTTTCCTGCGGCACCTTTTGCTTTAAGGACTTCGATTTGTCCGCCATGGCAGGTGACAAAGAAAGAATCTAGGGTAATTTGAGAACTTCACCAGGCTTGCCCTTGACTGAACCAAAAGTAGCTGCTACATGCTTGTGACAGTCGTAGATCTGCACTTTTTGCTCGCCAAACTTAGTCCAAGCGCCAGGCGCAGGATTGCATGCACGAATTAAGTTGTAGATCTGGCTAATGTGAGTAGCCCAATGAATTTGAGCGGCATTCGCATCAAACCAGCCCTCGTAATTTGCCTGTGACTCATCCTGAACAATTTCTTGATGTTTATTGGCAACGACGAGATCGGCAGCCTCAAGTAACGCCTTCACGCCATCCGGGAAAAGATGATCAAAGTAAATCTTGCCCAAGGTGCCATCAGGACCAATAGCGACCTCTTTTTGCAAAATAACTTCACCTTCATCCAAATCATCGGATGGGCGGAAGATAGTTAAGCCCGCCTTCTCTTCACCCAATGCAATCGCCCAATTAATGGCGCTAGGGCCGCGGTACTTAGGTAGGAGTGATGGGTGATACTGAATAGTGCCGTGCTTTGGAATCTTACAAAGCTCTTGCGATACAAACTGAAGCACATAGGCCATCACACAGATATCAGCCTTGCAATCAATCATTGCTTGCGCTGCCTCAGGGCCTTTAAGAGAGGCAAATTGCAAGGGGGTCAAGCCTCTTGCAATCGCCACCTCTTTAAGCACTTCAGGCTTGGTTGATTTTGGATTGTCCGGCGGACAAAACACGGCAACAACTTCGTCGCCACGATCTAAAAAAGCCTCTAAGGCCGCTTTACCAAAATCCGCACTCCCAATCAGCGCAACACGCATCTTAGATCACCTTATCGTGACGAAGACTAATCAACTCATCGGTTGAGTAACCCAATTCACTAAGGATCTCATCAGTATGCTCACCTAATAACGGTGAACGTGTAACGTCTGTTGGGCTGTCAGACATCTTGATTGGATTACCCACAGTGAGGTACTTGCCACGAATTGGATGATCTACTTCAACAACAGTTCCAGTAGCACGCAATGCTGGCTCTTCTGAAATTTCTTTCATCGATAAAATTGGGCCGCAAGGAATATCGTATTTATTCAAAATATCCATGACTTCAAACTTCGTCTTAGTCATTGTCCATTTTTCAATTTCACCGAAAATTTCCATCAGGTGCGGCAAGCGGGCCATTGGTGAAGCAAAACGTACATCTGTAATCCAATCTTCACGACCGATTACCTTGCAAATCGCTTCCCAAACTGGGGCTTGCACGATGACATACATATAGGAATTAGGATCTGTTTCCCAGCCTTTGCATTTGACAATCCAACCAGGTTGACCACCGCCAGAGGCATTGCCAGCGCGGGGTACAGAGTCACCAAACTCGCCATTTGGAAACTGTGGGTACTCTTGCATTGTGCCGTTACGCTCTAAGCGCTGTTGATCACGCAACTTCACACGACATAAATTTAATACTGCATCTTGCATTGCTGCCAATACTTTTTGTCCGCGACCAGAGTGAGTGCGTTGATATAGCGCAGTCACAATACCGAGCGCCAAATGCAAGCCGGTCCCGCTATCACCAATCTGAGCACCAGTCACCATAGGAGGGCCATCATCAAAACCAGTAGTCGATGCTGAGCCGCCAGCACACTGCGCTACGTTTTCATAAACTTTGCAGTCCTCGTAAGGACCAGGACCAAAACCTTTTACAGATGCCATGATCATCATCGGATTGAGTTCTTGGATGCGTTCCCAAGAAAATCCCATGCGATCTAATGCGCCAGGAGCAAAGTTCTCAACCAGAACATCACATTCTTTGATCAAGCGCTCTAGAATTTCTTTGCCTTTTGGGGTTTTGGTATTCACGGTGATTGAACGTTTGTTATGGTTCAACATGGTGAAATACAAACTATCCGCATCAGGGATATCACGCAATTGACCGCGAGTGGCATCACCCTCACCTGATTTTTCAACTTTGATTACATCCGCACCGAACCACGCGAGCAACTGAGTGCAAGTTGGGCCGGATTGAACGTGCGTAAAGTCGAGGACTTTCACCCCTTCTAATGCTTTTGCCATGATTAAAGTCCTAATAAGATTGAAATTTTGAATTAAGCCAATTTTGCCAGCGGCGGATTGCGGTGCAACATGGCATGCCTACTTATTGAGCACATCTAGCAAGGGATGCCCCATATTAGCTATTTGAGTGCAAATTTATTGATTTTCAAGATCAGAAAGCCGCTTTTTAAGAGCCCTTTCTTCGGCAAAACGCTCAGTCTCATCACGAATCACTGCGGCCACACCATTAGCCTGATGTTTCTCATCAAACAACATGCCCACGGTAAAGGCGATGGATAAAGTACGTCCATCTTTGTGCCTTGCTGGAACCTTCAATAATGAAGTGCCGTAACGTGTAGTTCCTGTCTCCATGGATTTGCTGTAACCCTCGTTATGCCTTTGACGTTGGCGCTCGGGAACTATCAAATCCAAGGTATTGCCAAGCGCCTCTTCCTCAGAATAGCCAAAAATTCTGGTGGCAGCGGCATTCCAAAGAACAATCTTTTCATGGGCATCGGCAACCACTACCGCGTCACCAATACAGTCAAGCAATTGGTTTAAATCAATATTCGTTTTCATACTGTCAGTCTATAGACATTAGCTTGATCTAGGTGAATAAAAAAGGCGCCCACGAGGAGCGCCTTCAAAACTAAAACAAGTAATGCTAATTGTTATTAAACCGCTTTTGCTGCATGTAACTTAGCGATGTCATCAGCGCTATAGCCAAGGTCAGTCAATACTTCATTGGTGTGCTCACCTAATACTGGTGATGGACCAACTTCGATTTCCAAATCAGAGAACTTGATTGGGCTACCAATTGTCAAATACTTGCCACGAACTTTGTGGTCAACTTCAACGATAGAACCACTCTTACGCAAATCAGGAGATGCAGCCAATTCTTTCATTGAGAGTACTGGTGCACAAGGAATATCGAACTTGCGGAGAATATCCACAGCTTCGTACTTAGTTTTGTCCTTGAGCCACTCTTCAATTGTTGCGAAGATGTCAAAAATCTTATCTTGACGCGCTTCAGCAGTCATGTAGGCTGGATCTGTTGCCCACTCTGGTTTGCCCAAAGCTTTAGTGATTGGCTCCCAAGCATGACCTTGAATAGTGAAGTAGATATAGGCATTAGGATCTGCTTCCCAACCCTTACACTTCAATACCCAACCTGGCTGACCGCCACCACCAGCGTTACCGCCACGTGGAACTACATCAGAGAATGTGCCATGCGGATATTGTGGATACTCTTCGAGGTAGCCAATTTTGTCCAAACGCTGTTGATCGCGCAACTTCACACGGCACAAGTTCAATACAGCATCTTGCATTGAGCAAGAAACTTTTTGACCTTTGCCAGTTTTTTGACGCTGCATCAATGCAGTCAAGATACCAATTGCCAAATGCATACCAGTATTGCTATCGCCCAAAGCAGCAGCAGAAACTGTTGGAGGACCATCCCAGAAGCCAGTTGTAGAAGCGGCACCACCAGCGCACTGAGCAACGTTCTCATACACTTTTAAGTCTTCATAAGAGTGACCATCGCTAAAGCCTTTTACAGAAGCCATGATCATCTTTGGATTTAACTCCTGAATACGTGCCCAGCTAAAACCCATACGATCCAAAGCGCCTGGACCAAAGTTCTCAACCATCACATCAGAAGTCTTGATCATCTTCTCTAAAACTTCTTTACCTTCTTGAGTCTTAGTATCCAAAGTCAAAGAACGCTTGTTACCGTTCAACATAGTGAAGTACAAAGCATCTGCACCTGGGATATCGCGTAACTGGCTACGAGTTACGTCGCCAGAACCTGGACGCTCTACCTTGATCACATCTGCGCCGTACCAAGCCAATAGCTGAGTACATGCAGGACCTGCCTGTACGTGTGTGAAGTCGATGATACGAATGCCGTCTAATGGTTTAGTCATGTTTGATTCTCCTTAAGGTCTTGCTTGTGTATTGCTAAATTTGTTCTTAAGAAATTACTGATTAATTGCTTTCGGATTACTTCTTACCTGCTGCAGTTGATGGATTCAAGTTAGTTAAACGTCCACTCTCTGTACCAGCTGTCTCATCAATCACGGCATTAATCAAAGCAGGCTTACCTTCAGCAATTGCTTTAGTCAAAGCTGCTTCTAATTCAGCTGGAGTAGTTACGTAGTAACCAACACCACCAAATGCCTCGATCATCTTGTCGTAACGGGCATTTTTAACGAATACTGTTGGAGCAACATCTGCACCACCAGTTGGATTTACGTCAGTACCACGATACACACCGTTGTTATTAAACACCACTGTAGCGATTGGCAAGTTGTAACGGCAAATTGTTTCCAACTCCATACCGCTAAAACCAAATGCGCTATCACCCTCAACCGCAACTGTTGGCAAGCCGCTAGTTACAGCAGCGCCAATGGCGTAGCCCATACCAATACCCATAATTCCCCAAGTACCGGAATCGAAACGTTTACGTGGCTTATACATGTCCACAATTGCGCGGCAATAGTCGAGTGTATTTGCACCTTCGTTAACCAAGTTCACATCTGGGTTCTTCTTGATCACATCACGAATCGCGCGCAATGCGCCGTGGAAGTTCATTGGTGAAGCTTCTTTGGCAAGAGTCTCAGCCATCTTCGCTAAGTTCTTATCTTTCTTCTCATTGATTGCGCTAATCCATTCAGCGCTTGGCTTAGGAACAGCAGCAATTCCTTTTAAGAGCTCACCAACAACAGAGCCAATATCACCAATCAATGGAGCATCAATTTGTACGTTGCTATCCACTTCGTTTGATTGAATATCGATTTGGATAAATTTCTTGGGATCTTTGCCCCATGTTTTACCTTTACCGTGTGCAAGCAACCAGTTCAAACGCGCACCAACCAACATCACCGCATCAGCTTCAGCCAATACAAATGAACGTGCTGCAGAAGCAGATTGTGGGTGATTGTCTGGCAACAAACCTTTAGCCATCGACATCGGCAAGTAAGGAATACCAGACTTCTCAATCAATGCACGAATATCCGCATCGGCTTGAGCATAAGCAGCGCCTTTGCCCAAGAGGATCAATGGACGCTTGGCGCCTTTCAATACATTCAAGGCACGCTCTACAGCATCAGCCGCAGGGATTTGACGTGGAATTGGATCGATCACTTTGAAGATAGACTTCTTAGCTTCTTCCACTGGCATTGTTTGAGCCAATAGTTGTGCAGGCAAGTCTAAGTACACGCCGCCCGGACGACCAGAAACAGCTGCACGAATAGCGCGCGCAAAACCAATACCGATATCTTCAATGTGATTAATACGATATGCAGCTTTGCAATATGGCTTAGCCGCATTGAGCTGATCCATCTCTTCGTAATCACCCTGCTGCAAGTCAACGATTTCACGTTCGCTTGAACCAGAAATCAAAATCATTGGGAAACAGTTCACTGTGGCATTTGCCAAGGCTGTTAAACCATTTAAGAAACCAGGTGCTGACACAGTCATGCAAATACCAGGCTTTTGAGTCATGTAACCAGCAATTGCTGCAGCATTACCTGCGTGCTGTTCGTGACGGAAACCAATGAAGCGCAACCCTTCAGCTTGAGCCAAACGGCACAAGTCGGTAATTGGAATACCAACGAGACCGAAAATAGTATCTAGGTCATTTGCTTTTAAAGCATCAATAACGAGATGGAAGCCATCGGTGACTTGGGTATTTTGATTATCTGTTGTCATAGAAATTTATAGTTAATTACACCGCCCGAACGCACAAGATGTTCAGTGCAACTTAGCTTTCGCTAACTGTCTCCAATTAAGTTATTAGTAGTGCCACGGGCAACCATAAGCTTACCCGTTGAGGCTGAGATGAATCTTAAGCCTGGGGCCGGCGTTCATCATTGACTTCGGTCAATTTCCCCTGAAATCTAGAAGCAACTGGGGGTTTCTAATTAGATAAAGAGCTCTTTATGCTTTGTTTTTAGGCGGCTCAAAGTCTCTGGGGACAGATTGAGGTAGGCAGCCAGCTCTTTCTTGGGGAGAAGCTCAAATAAGTCTTCGTATTTACGTAAAAACCGCTCTACTCGGCCTGGGGCGTCGAGCATATGCAAGGTGATCGTATGGGCCATGATCTCGCTCATGAGGCGCATGACCTCAAACTCAAAGCTTTCTTTGAGAGGCTTGTGGGCATCCAAAAACTCGGCCCACTTCTTAAGCGGCATACGCGCAACACGGGCTTTGGTTACCGAGGCAATGCTGTATGGGGCCGCCGTCTTGAGGCGCCAAGCTGCATAGCTCGTTTCAATATCTTTTTCGATAGCAAAACGCAAAATCATCTCTTTTGCATCGGCACTAGAAACAATGCGTTTCAAGATTCCGTCCAGCACAAAGTACTGCTCCATCTGGTGATCACCTTGATGAAGCAGGATTTCTGATTTTTTGAGGTCTGAAATGACTAAATGGCGCTCTAAATCAGCCATTGTTTCAGGATCCAAGCTTTTTAACACCGAGTTTTGGCTCAGCTGCAAACGAATCAGGTTTTTTTCGGGGTGCTTGTCTAATGCCGTCATGAATCCTTAATCCTAGAGCCCTTATTGTAGGCTTTTTTAGGGTTTTAGGCCGATTCGACCCCGGTCTGAGCTAGAATTCAGGGGTCGTGGTGCTTTATTGCAGCGCAATAAAGTTAAACGGGAAACACTAAACGTGTGCTGCCCCCGCAACGGTAAGTAAATGCGCCCTAACTTTCAGGTGAAGGTGTCAGGAGTCTGAGTAAGCCACTGTGCGCGTCAATTGCATGGGAAGGCCAGATTCTGAGATTTACTAGCCCGGATACCGGCCAAGACAGGTGGAATTTTGCGGACGGGGACCCTCGCGCGCCGATGAAGCATCACCAAACAAACTGGTCTGATGCCCAATTGACGCCTGAACTCTCATAAAGTGGAATTCTGTTCGACCCAGCTTACGGGGAAGTGAGCCAGGTGACTCGAAGGCAGAAGGTTCATCATGAAGCAGCAGTTCAGCAGTAAAACGCTAGTTGCCCTACTTTGCGGCGCAGCAATAACATTCAATTCGGCAGCTCAAAACTCTCAGTCGACAGTAATAGTCTCCGGCTCACGCTTTGAAGAAAACCTCAATGAAGCTCCCGCCAATGTCAAAGTGATTACACGTGATGAGATAGCAAATTCAAGCTCGAACAATATTCCAGAGGTGCTCTCGCAGATTGGTGGCTTGAATGTCAAAAACTCTAGTGGCAACCCTCTAAATCTCGATACCTCGGTAGATATGGGCGGCTACGGCGCTACTGCAAACAGCACCACACTGATATTGGTGGATGGACAACGATTAAACCCTATAGATTCGGGCACCATCAACTGGGAATCTATCCCAATAGACTCAATCGAACGAATTGAGGCTCTACAAGGCGGAGCAAGTGTCCAATACGGAAATGGAGCCGTGGGAGGCGTTATCAACATCATTACCAATGGCGGCGCAAAAAATCTAAACCAAACCTCAGTTACTTATGGAAGCTACAACACCGTAATTGGCAATGCAATTTTGCGCAACAAGATTAATGACACAACAATTCAACTTACTGCCAATACATCAAATACAGATGGGTGGAGACAAAACTCAGCAGCAAATGCCTACTCATTTGATGCCAAATTAACTCAAGCACTGGGTGGCATCGATCAAATCTATGCCGACATATTCTTTAACCACTCACACTCTCAGACGCCAGGGTCGGTACTAGGTCAAGCGGGAACAGGTAACCCTCAATCTGCTAGAGCTGCATTTATTGGATCGACCACCACCACCGATAACTCGGGAATTAGGGCTGGCTTTATTAAAGCCCTCACTGATCGACTTACCTTTGATATTGATGGGACATATTCAAATAAAAATTCCAACTCCAATATCCCGGCCTCACCTTACTATCTTTTATATCCAAACTGGCAGCTTGCAGTCTCTCCAAAGGTGAAAGCAAACTTTGGTGAGTGGGGGACAACGGTTGTTGGATATGACTTTAATCAAGCCTCTCAAAGCAGCTCTTCAGGCTCAACTTTTGGCACGACCAGTCTTCAGCAAAACGCAGGCATCATCAATCAATCGGTGTATCTCGTCTCACGAATTCCATTAAGAATGGTCAATGGATTAGAAGCTAGCGGGGGCTTCAGACATCAAGCGCAGAATGCGTCTACAAATGATTTCTCGTCTGGCTCAGCAATTACTGCAAGTCAAAAATACTCAGCTAATGCTGGCAATGCTGCATTGAATTACAACTATCAATCAGGACAAAAAATATTCATCAAATGGGATCAGTCTTATCGATTTCCAAATACAGATGAATTCTGGGGATTTGATCCAAATGCGAATGGAGGCTATGGCGCGCCGATATTCAACGGCATTCTAAAACCACAAATTTCTCAAACATATTCAGCTGGAGGTGATTGGAGCATTTATCAATCTCACATTTCAGCCCTCATCTTCCAATCAATCACGCAAAATGAAATTCGCTACGACCCGGCCACCTATGGAAACATTAACACCATCAGCAACATCAATCGTACGGGTTTCCTTTTTGACTCCTCAAGCAACATCACCCGAAATCTAACTCTAGCAGCTGGCGGAAAAATTCAAAGATCCACCTTTAGCACCGGCTCCTCTGCCGGGGTAGGTGTCGGACTATCCCCAGATCTACTTCTAAATGTTCGAGCCCAGTACATGTTTAATAGCGCATGGAGTGCTGGCGCAGTGATTAATTATGTGGGGAATCAAAACTACGATGCCGACCCAAACATAACAAATTCATTGGCAAAGATTCCATCATATGTAGCTGCAGATGTATATGCCAGCTATAAAGTAAAGACTTTCGAAGCTAAATTTATAGTTAAAAATATTGGTGGAAATTCCTACGCAACAACAGGTGGCTATGACACCGTTAAAGGCTATTACCACTACCCTACAACACCAACAACCTATTTTGTAACCGCAAAATATAACTTCTAAATTTAGAATATTTTCAACGACATGGCTTCCTCGATTCGCTCTCGCTATCTTATCGTCGGAGCTCTTTTATTCCTTCTGGGATTTTCATTGGCTGTTTTTGCAGCGCCAGTTTCGGTGACTGATGATCGAGGCGTTGTAGTGGTGTTTGATAAACCACCTCAGCGCATTGTGAGTCTGCTACCTTCCCTCACCGAATCTGTTTGTGCTTTAGGTAAATGCAGCGCTTTGGTTGGTGTTGATCGATTCTCCAATTGGCCAAAATCAATTCAGGATTTGCCTAAGCTAGGTGGCATGGGTGAAATCAATATCGAGCGCATTGTGCAGCTCAAGCCAGATGTTGTATTGCTAGAGAAAGCCTCTCCGGTGATTACTCGATTAAATGGCTTAGGCATCAACACATTTGTACTAGATGTTAAATCGATGAGTGACGAGGAACGCGCCCTTCAGAAGCTAGATCTTGTATTAGGGACCTCCGAGAGCGGTCGAGTATGGAATCAAATCCAGAAAGAAATCCTGCGCGCTAATAAACAGCTATCAACTAAGGGTGAAAGTATTCGCGTGTACTTTGAAGTCAATCCTGCGCCCTTTGCCGCTGGCAGCACCTCTTTTATTGGTGAAATTCTGACTCAATTGGATTTGGTGAACATCATTCCAAAATCGCTTGGTCCATTTCCAAAAATTAATCCTGAGTTTGTGGTGCAGGCTAAACCCGATGTCATTCTCCCGACTGAATCAACGGCAGCTGATATTCAGAAGCGTCCTGGATGGAATTCCATTCCAGCAGTTTCTAAGAACCGAATTTGTGTGTTTACCGGCCAACAAAATGATGTCTTGGTTCGCCCTGGACCACGCATGGGAGAGGCTGCACTAATTATTTCCGCTTGCATCCAAGAGAAAATGTCATCATCTCGGTAATGCAAAAAAATCATTTTCTTGGCAAGTTATCAGGACTCCTCATTCTGAGCGCGGCTCTAGTGTTGCTTGGGACCCTGCTTGGAAGCGTAGGTTCCAGTTGGAATTTGCCAGGATCGGATCAAACTATTTTGTTTGACATTCGACTTCCGCGATCATTGGGCGCCTATCTTGCTGGAGCTCTACTGGGACTTGCTGGCGGTATTGCACAAAGCCTATTTCGTAACCCCTTAGCCGATCCCTATCTCCTTGGGAGCGCATCTGGCGCACTGCTTGGTGTGAGTAGCATTCTTTGCTTTGCCTATCTTGGTAACTCTTGGATGGAAATCATTGGGTTTAATGGTGGCGCATTCCTTGGGGCGCTAATTGGCGTTCTCGCCTCACTAGTTTTAGCTGGCGGATATCGCAGCTCCTTGCGCCTCTTATTGTCCGGAGTGGTGATTAGCGTGATCTTAGGCGCAGCAAATTCTTTATTTACATTCATACGCCCGGATCTATTTCAAAGTATTCAATCTTTTATGCTGGGCAATACAACGCTGCTGAATTGGTCTGGTGTCGAGATTATGGCGATTGCATTATTAATTTGCTTTTTAATCACTCTCATCATCAGCCCTGCACTTGACGCGTTATCACTCGGAGAAAATACTGCCCGCACCTTAGGCTTGCCACTAGACCAACTACGTCTGGTTTTGATTGGCGTTCTTGCGCTTGGAACTGGCTGCGCTGTTGCGCAAACTGGCTTAGTAGCATTTGTTGGGTTGGCAGCTCCGCACTTAGTCAGAAAGCTTTCTGGTGGGCGGCAAAGAATTCAACTTGTATTCTCCTGCCTGGGCGGTGGCATCTTATTACTGAGCTCAGATTTGATTGCACGCACTCTCTTTGCGCCAATTGAAATTCCAGTTGGCGTTGTGACATCGGTCTTAGGCGGCATATATTTACTGGTTCTACTGAGAAGCACCTCTATTGGAGCGCGCTCATGAAAATCTGCCAACTCAATGTATATAGAGGCCCATGCGCCGTCCTCTCTGACCTGAATTTAGATATTCCCCAGGGAAAGTGGACTAGCGTCATTGGACCTAATGGTGCAGGTAAATCCTCCCTCCTACAAGCAATGATGGGCTTACTCAAGCGTGATGGGTTAATCACAATTGATGAGGTCAATCTTTCATCATTCACTCACAAGGATCTTGCGAAGAAAATAGCTTGGCTTGATCAAGCTTCAAACACTGCAGATGAATTTGGCGACTCTCTTAGTGTGTATGACACCGTTATGCTGGGACGTCTACCTCATCAAGGTTGGCTGCACCTGCCTTCTAAGACCGATCACACCGTAGTTGAGCAAGCTTTGCGACATACTGATGCCTGGCATTTACATCAACGCCCGTTGCATCAGCTATCAGGGGGCGAACGTCAGCGAGTCTTATTGGCCCGTCTTCTTGCCGTGGACTCGGACATCCTCCTGATGGATGAGCCACTAGCCAATTTAGACCCACCTCATCAAGCCGATTTCTTAAAATGGCAAGGTAATCTGCTGGCGCAAGGTAAAACCTTGGTAACGGTGCTGCATGAAATCCATTTTGCGCTCCGAGCCGACCATGTGGTCATGCTCAATAGGGGCAAACTGCATTTTCAAGGGTCAAGTCAAGATCCTGCAACCCATCAAGCCCTCATAAGCTTATTTGATGGCCGTATTCACCTAGAAAAGCTTGGCAGTGATTGGATAGCTTTACCCAATTAAGCCCAAAATCGGAGGTTTCACAAAGCTTTTCCCTGAGGCTACAATGCCTATATGACCGAGTACACCCCTCACGTCCCAAGCGACTCCACTGAATCTGATTCGATAGCTGTATCACTACAGAGGCTATCCAAGAAAATTCAACTGATCTCCGATGCCGTTAAGGCGCTACATCAAGATCGCAGCCAGCTTGAAACGAAAATTGAGAATGCACAAAAACGAATACAGCATATTTTAAGTCGTCTGCCAGAACAAAGTGACGGACGTCAATTGAACTTACTCGGCGAGCCCGTGACACCAACCAATCCAGAGGATGACAATGAGCCAACAACGCATTGAAGTAACCCTCGCCGGTCAAAAGATCACATTAGCAACCAGCGCTGAACATGAGCCATTACTTCGCGCAGCATGCACATTAGTGGACGAACAAATTCAGCTGGCAATTAACGGTGGTAACCGCAGCATTGAGCGCGCCAGCATGATGGCTGCACTTAAGATTGCTGGCGATCTTATTAAGTTGCAAACAACACCCCAACAAAATACTGCGCAGAGCACATCCTCCACCTCCAATCCCGAAGAGGTTGCTCGACTCCAGAATGAAATTCATACTCTGGAAGATCAAGTGGATGCTCTGATGCAAAGCCTTTCCCTGCCTGGTTCGCCAAGGCCAATAGCTCCTTGAACCGATGCGCAAGCATCAGGAACGATCTTTACACTGTGGGCGTGAGCGTTTTGAATCTTCACAGTGGCAGCTTCGCGCTGTTCACTCCCTGAACTTCTTAATGCACCCGAAGCAGAGTAGCCGTTCCACCTTGAACCTTAGGGTTCAGGATGACGGCCTAGCGGCTAAGGCGGGGAATTCATGTCAATAACCGATATCGCAATGCTGATGTTGTGTGGAAGCATATCTGGCTTCCTAGCAGGACTCCTGGGTATTGGTGGCGGCATGATTTTGGTACCCTTCATGATTGTGGTCTTTAATCATTTAGGATTCGGTCAAAATGTCATCGTACATATGGCCATCGCAACTGGGATGGCAACCATCCTCTTTACAACTACCTCAGCAATCTGGGCGCATCACAAACACAACTCTATCGATTGGAAGTTGGTGGCATCACTCAGCCCAGGTCTAGTGATTGGCAGTCTTGTTGGCGGTAGTGAGATTTTTGAAGCAATCAATACCTCTTGGCTATCTCTATTCTTTGCCATTTTTATCATCTACACGTCGATACAAATGATCATCAATAAAAAACCTGCGGCCGGAAGAGATTTGCCAGGAACCCTTGGACTTTTCTCATTCGGAGCGCTAACAGGAGTGATTGCCAGTTTGGTTGGCGCAGGCGGAGCATTTATTACCGTGCCATTCATGCTTTGGTGTAATGTAAAACCACATACCGCTATGGCAAGTTCTTCGGGATTAGGATTTCCGATTGCGGCTGCAGCCACGATCGGTTACATGCATGGAAGCTGGGGCAACCCCAACCTTCCCGCAGGCTCACTGGGTTTTGTTTATGTTCCAGCAGTACTCTGCATTGTGGCGGTCAGTATATTCACCGCCCCGCTTGGCGCAAAAATGGCCAGAAAACTCAATGTAGCTCAACTCAAACGCATCTTTGGTGTGATGCTGTTTATGCTTGCGGCCTTCATGTTTAATGAAAGCCGCAAGGCATTCGGTTTCTAAGCCAGTATTTTCTGCTGTTAGCTGGTGTATTGCTGACGCAGAATATTCTTCTGCACTTTACCCATAGCGTTACGGGGCAAGTCAGCAACAATCTCTAAACGCTTTGGAATCTTGAAATTCGCAATTTGCGTTTTGAGTGTGGCGATCATTGCTTGCGCATCTAATTTAGCGCCTGCTTTTGGCACTACTACCGCGATTACCGCCTCACCAAAGTCTGGGTGTGGAATACCGATCACAGCACTTTCATCTACGCCGTCCATGTCATCAATAAAGCTCTCGATTTCTTTTGGATAGACGTTATAGCCACCAGAAATAATCAGATCCTTGCTGCGACCAACGATGCAGAGGTAGTCCTTAGGCGCTTTACCGCCATTGGCATCACCACCCCAGCGACCGACGTCACCAGTCTTAAACCAGCCGTCATTGGTAAATTCCTCAGCGGTTTTTTCTGGCATGCGCCAGTAGCCCTTGAATATATTTGGACCCTTAACCTGAATGCTGCCGATTTCATCAACACCACATGGCTTATTACCCTCATTCACCACGCGAACTTTGACGCCCGGTAAAGGCAAGCCCACTGATCCACCTACGCGATTGCCTTTGTATGGATTAGAAACCAACATCACGGTCTCACTCATGCCATAGCGCTCAAGAATCGGTTGGCCAATCAACTCTTTGAAAGAATTAAATGTTTCAGTCAGCAAGGGCGCGGAGCCAGAAACAAACAGACGCATATTGCGTGCAACGTTTTTACTGAAACCCTTATCTGCAAGTAGGCGTACATAGAACGTTGGTACACCCATCATCACAGTGGAGTTCGGCATGTGATGAATTAATTGCGCAGTATCCAATCGTGGCAACCAAATCATTTTGCTGCCGTTAATTAATGCACCATGCGCAGCCACAAATAATCCATGAACGTGGAAGATCGGGAGTGCATGCAATAAAACATCGCCTTTTTTCCAACCCCAAAACTTCTGTAGCACTTGAGCATTGCTTCCCAAGTTTTTATGGGTCAACATTGCGCCTTTGCTGCGGCCAGTTGTGCCGGAGGTATACAAGATTGCCGCCAAGTCATCATCTTTAACGGCGACTGTTTTGAACTTATCGCTTTGACCAGCAGAGCGCTCCAATAGAGTGCCCTTGCGATCTTCATCCAAAGTAAAGACATGCTTAGTGCCAGCCTTAAAAGCAACCTTAGATACCCAGGAGAAATTCTTGCTACTGCAAACTACGACTGCAGGCTCAGCATTCTCTAAGAAGTATTGAATTTCTGCTGCTTGGTAAGCGGTATTCAGAGGCAGATAAACGTAGCCCGCCTTAATAGTAGCGAGGTACAGAAAGAGCGCTTCAGGAGATTTCTCAACCTGCACCGCAATACGAGATCCTGCGGGTAGTTTGAGACTCTTGAGAAGGTTCGCCATTTTGGCAGTAGCGCGCTCTAGATCACTCCAGGAGTAATACAACCCATCATGCGTTTCTAGTGCACATGCCTGCTTATCTTTTGGAAAACCTTTTTCCAATAAGGAATATAAATTCATTAGAGCCTCAAATCCAAACCAGTAAATTAAATCAAATTGTTAATCAAGCTTTGCGCCAGAGGCCTTAGCCACTGCAGCCCAACGCTTAATGTCTGCGGATACAAATTTGCCAAAAACATCACCAGTCAAAGTTGGTGTATCTGAACCGTTATTGGTCCAAATTGTTTTCAACTCAGGGGTATTGAGTGCTTTTTGCACCTCAGCAATCATCTTGTCAACGATAGGCTGAGGAGTTCCCTTAGGAGCAAACAGGCCATACCAAGTTGACACCTCGTAGCCCACTAAACCAGCCTCGGCCGCTGTAGGTACATTTGGAAATGCAGCAGAACGCTTCTGTGATGCAACCGCTAAAGCAACGATTGAACCATTTTTGATTTGTGCTGCTGATGAGCCTAAACCATCAAACTCCACATCCACCTGGCCTGCAATCAGGTCTTGCATAGCCGGGCCTGCACCGCGATAAGGAATATGGGTAATAAAGGTCTTGGTCAACATTTTGAACTGCTCGCCAGCCAAGTGATGTGAAGAGCCATTACCAGCACTAGCGTAGTTGAACTTGCCTGGATTCTTTTTCAAGAGCTCAATAAATTCTTTTAAGTTTTTAACTTGAACATTCTTTGGGTTCACCACGATGACTTGAGGTGGGCTAGCAATCATTGCAACTGGGATAAAGCTTTTCTCAATGTCGTAATCCAAGTTTGGATACATGGAAGGAGCGATTGCATGATGAGCTGCACCAACAAAAAAGCTATAGCCGTCTGGAGCTGCTTTAGCAGCCAAGGATGCACCCAATGTACCGCCAGCGCCGCCACGGTTATCGATGATGATTTGTTTGCCCAACTGCTTTGTTAGTTGCGCAGCCAAAGGACGGGCAAAGGCATCAGTACCCCCACCAGCAGGAAAAGGCACAACAAAAGTAATGGGTTTGTTTGGCCACTCTTGAGCCATTACGGCAAGGGGGGCTGCGCAAATTAAAAACAGCGCTTTTTTCAAGGTGCTCAATGAGAATACAGAATTGCTGTTTGTTTTAGTAAACATGCTTGTCTCCTTTATCTTTTACCAACTATTGCGTTGGTTTTGTTTTCACAACTAACTATTAACCCCTGATTCTAAGGGGACTTCCGCTTTTCAGCAGAAGTTAGCCCTAGCTTTAACACTAGGGCGCCATTAAGCGACCTACGGCTTTGGAATACACAATTTCACCATTGGCGAAGCGTTCATGATTATCTTCCACGCTTCCTAAGTCATACAGGTAATTCACCATCAGGCCAGCAGACTGGCGTAATCCTTTGCGGGATAAATCACCCGCCCAGTTGATTAAATGGAGTTTCGCGCCGTTTCCAAGATGAAATTTCGCTACCGGATTACCATCGCGCGCAGTTGAAGCGAGGCCTAAATAGATGCCTGCTAAGCATAACAACGCCTCTTTTTCCTTCTCAGAAGCCAGATCAGGATGCCAGCCCCCAGCTAAGCTCTCGCTCCATGATTGACTCTCAAGCTTTAACACTGCTAATGCAGTATCTCTGGCTGCCTTGAGGTTCGGCTTTAATCTTTCAGACGGCACACCTTCACCCAAATTAGCGCCTGCAGCAACCCAATCCATAAATCCTGGAATCGGCGACAACGTGACAAATGTTTTTATTCCGGGAAATTCAGCATGTAATTGCTCTGCTACCCGCTTAATTAAAAAGTTACCCATCGACACACCACGAAGCCCAGGCTCACAGTTGCTAATCGAATAGAAAACGGCAACCTTGTATTGAGAGGTTTGATCCACTACATCCGCCCTCTTGTCCACTAACGGAGTAATCACCGTTGGAATCTCAGGCAAGAGCGCAACCTCAACAAAAATAAGAGGTTCGCTAGGAAGCTGAGGATGAAAGAAAGCGAAGCAACGACGATCTGGCTGGAGGCGACGACGCAAATCATCCCAACCATCAATAGCATGTACTGCCTCATGCTTAATGAGCTTCTCGAGCACCTCAGCCGGAGATTTCCAGTCAACCCGGTGCATTTTTAGAAAGCCTGGATTGAACCATGAGGATAGGAGGTGGCGTAAATCAAAATCGACTGCAGCTAGCTCTGGTTTTTTATCAAGTAATTGCAATAAATCTCGGCGCATTTCTACTACAGCGGCAGTGCCTTGACTTGCGCGATTAAGACGACGAAAAAATTCTTGGCGAGGAGACTCGGAAACTTTTTGCAATTGGATGTAATTGCGCGCACTGGAATCAGCAACAAAATTTTGCGCCGCTTTCAACACCGCGTCAGCCTGAGGATTTAGCTTTTCAAAAAGAAAAGTGAAGAAAGATACGTACTGATCTTTAGTTAATTTACGATAGTTATTGACCACGTCATCAGCCATGCTGAGCGCGTTCGATTCGCCCCTCTCGGATATCAAACGCTTAATAGCATTATTTGCCTTGGACAAATTTCGAGCTTTGGTTAACTTCTCAAGCATGGATGTCTTTCAATTGAAGTGAAAATAGTCAGAAATTGGGCAAATTCATCAAAAACCTGATGCTTCATGGGGAATCTAGCCAATCTTAAGGAATTGACTACAAAAGACCCAGAAAAACTGTTTTTAACTACTGATAGCTGCCGTTTTTCGCATTTACTCTAACTATAAGGTAAATTCCGAAAATGATCATGGGCAGAGAAAGCCACTGCCCCATGGATAGGCCAAGGCCCAAGAGACCCAAGAAGGCATCAGGCTCACGGGCAAATTCTGCCAAAAAGCGGCAAAGCCCATAGCCCAACAAAAATAATCCTGAAACTTGCCCCACCCGACGTGGCTTGCTGGAATAAATCCAAAGGATGATGCCTAAGCAAATTCCTTCGCCAAAGAACTGATAGATCTGAGAAGGATGTCGGGGTATGGAGTCAACCATTGGAAACACCATGGCCCAAGGCAAGTCTGTCGGCCTACCCCACAACTCACCATTAATGAAATTGCCTAAGCGACCAAATGCCAAACCAAAAGGCACCAGTGGTGCAACTAAGTCACTCACCACAAAAAATGAAACCTTGCGACGATAAGCAAACCAAAGTAAGGCCAGCAAAACACCGAGCAGTCCACCATGAAAGGACATGCCACCTTCCCATATCTTGAAGATGCTCAGAGGGTTTGCAAAATAGTAAGCAGGCATATAAAACAGGATGTAACCCAAACGACCGCCAAGCACTACACCCAAAACGCCGGCAAACAAAAGATCTTCAAGGTCTTTATATGACCAACCTAAAGATTGATAGCGTGCAGCGCGTATGCGCAGACGACCTAGCAACAAAAATTGAGCAAAGGCCAAGAGATACATCAAGCCATACCAATGAATGGCAAACGAGCCAATACGAATTGCGGCAGGATCAAATTCTGGATGAATCAGCATACTTGGTAGCGGCTAATCATCACGCTTTAGATTGATCAAAGTTATGCAACTCATGACCTAAGTCACGGTAGGCCTTATAGCGCTCGCGACCTGCAAGGCGCTCTGCTTCATTGATAGTCACCACCTCAACGAGACGAGGAAAGCGTGCAAGCAACCCTGGAACATCAGATGGCATACGCATTCCCAAATGAATCAGAACGTCTGCATGTGGTAACTGAGATAAAGCTGGTGACAAGAAATCATCTGTCAGCAAAATGGGTGTATCCATTGCCGCCTCATCATCAATAAAACAATGGGGCAAGAAATCCACCGCACTAAATGCCCATAGAAGCTCATCTAGCTTTTTGAGATCCGCCTTCTCACCCACCATCACGATATGACGCACGGGTTCGCCAGCGGGTGTAGTACTCCAGATCTTGCGTGTTAAGCGACAGGCGTATTCCAGCTTATCGCTAACGTTGCTATGAAAATCAATGCGGGCCATCAGCGCTGTCTTCTACTTTTGTTCTAGCAAGTAATTTACGAGCAATGGCACTGGGCGACCAGTTGAACCTTTAGCGGCGCCACTTTTCCAAGCGGTACCAGCGATGTCTAAGTGAGCCCATTTATATTTTTCGGTAAAGCGCGATAAGAAGCAGGCTGCAGTAACGCTACCCGCTGGGCGTCCGCCAATATTGGCCACATCTGCGAAATTAGATTTAAGTTGTTCGTGGTATGCCGCATCCAAAGGTAAACGCCATACGGTATCTAAAGAAGCATGGCCCGCCTTAGTAAGTGCACCGACCAAACCCTCGTCATCAGAGAACACGCCGCTATGCACGTGACCCAATGCAATCATGCAAGCACCCGTTAAAGTAGCCACATCAATCACAGCCTTAGGCTTAAAGCGCTCTACATAAGTTAGGGCATCGCACAAGATCAAGCGACCTTCAGCATCCGTATTCAGAATCTCAATTGTTTGTCCAGACATACTTTTCACAATGTCACCTGGACGAGTAGCTTGGCCAGATGGCATATTTTCACAAGTCGGAATGACGCCAATGACATTCTTTTTCAACTTCATCAGGGCGGTTGCATACATCGTTCCAATCACAGATGCAGCACCACACATGTCGTATTTCATCTCATCCATAGCTTCACCAGGCTTCAAGGAAATTCCGCCGGTATCAAACGTAATTCCCTTGCCTACCAACACAATCGGTGCCTCGCCAGCCTTGCCGCCTTGGTGTCGCATCACAATAAATTGTGGCGGCGTATCCGAACCCTTAGCTACAGATAAGAATGAGCCCATACCCAATGCTTCAATTTGCTTGCGACCTAAAACTTCAACCTTAAGTGCAGTCTTTTTGCTTAGGCCTTGCGCCGCTTTTCCTAAGTAAGTTGGCGTACAAATATTCGGAGGCAAATTACCCAAGTCTTTGGCTAAGTTCATGCCCTCCACCATTGCTGCACCCTCTGGTACAGCCGCCTTCAACTCTTTCGCACAAGTGTCGTTGCCTGCAAAAATGAGATGAGTAAAAGTATCTGCCTTATCTTTGGCCTTGAATTTCATGGCAGGTTGTCGCACTCCAAAGCGATATGCCTGATCACCAGCATATTGAATCGTCAGGCGCACCTCTTCGGCGACGAACTCAGCACGGTGCCCCAAAGCAAAACTGGGGATAAACCACAAAGCACTTTGAATGGAGCCGCCACTTAACTGCTTTAATGCGGCGCGAGCAATTTTTGAATAGGCATTGAGGCTACGTGCGCCAGCAGGAGCAACATCTCCCAGGGATACCAAAAGTATGCGCTTAACCTTTGCGCCAGAGGTTGCCCAGGATTTTTCAGCACGAATTACACAGGTAGAGGCTGACTGACCATCAAGATCGCCCACCAAATTTGCGTGGGTGATCGAGCCACCAAGCAAGCGATCCAATTCGACTAAAAGTCCTAACTTGGACTTGCCAGCCGATAAAGCGTCTAAATCTACCTTTGAGTAGGCCAAAACCAGACAATCGGAGCTCTGTGCCAATAGAGTACTTAGGCTCGCCTTAAGTTGTTTGGGGTTATTTAGATCGGCTTGCGCGAAAATCTTGGTGCTAAATTGAATAGTCATAATGTCTTACGGTATTTTTAAGTCAATTCAAGGGAAAAAATGGGTGTTTATCCATTATCCTCCGAGATGCAGGTTCACATCTTAAGCGAGCCCATAACAGCCAACTCACCATCTATTCATGATTTTTCACCAAGCCCTTCGCCGCGAACTCAGTTTTACGACTGGTGGTGTTTTTTTGGTCTTAGTAACCATCATGATTACCACCCTAGTCATCCGAATTCTGGGCTTTGCAGCAAATGGCGCAGTAAACCCAGAAGATGCCCTAGTTCTCATAGCGCTAGCGACTCTTGGCTACATGGCTGTATTGCTGACGGTCTCTCTATTTGTGGCCGTCCTAATAGTGCTCGTGCGTTGGTACAAAGATTCCGAAATGATTGTTTGGTTTGCTAGCGGCCTCAGTATTGCCAGCCTAATTCGACCAATCCTACGTTTTGCGACACCCCTCATCATCATCATCGCCCTATTGGCTCTCTTTGTTTGGCCTTGGGCTAATCGTGAATCCACCCTGATTAGTCAAAGATTTCAGCAACGTAGTGACGTTTCTATGGTTGCCGCAGGTCAATTTAAAGAGTCAGCTAAAGCGGAGCGCGTATTTTTTATTGAGGAGTTAGATGTCGATAAAAGCGAAGTGAAAAATATCTTTGCCGCTGAAACCAAAAATGGTCGACTGAGTGTCGCTGTTGCCTCTACTGGATTTATTGAAAGAGCACAGGGGGGTGGCAAATCCATCGTACTCAATCATGGTCGCCGCTATGAGGGAGTGCCCACGCAACCAGATTTCAGAATTCTGGAGTTTGCTGAGTACAGCACTCACATTCAAAGCAAAAGCGTCCTCGATCCAGCTCCACGCGATCGCGAAAAAACAGTCTCCGAACTCTGGAACGATTCCAACCCCGGCACCATCAATCCCAATCGCGCTGAATTACTTTGGCGTATCGGTTTACCGTTGATGGCTTTGGGGCTAGTGTTAATTGCGATACCGCTTGCCTACGTCAACCCAAGGCTTGGTAACTACACCGCGATGTTTTATGCGGTACTGATTTACCTCATCTATAGCAACCTTCTCAACCTCACACAAAACTTTGTATCACAAGGGAAAGTAAATGTTTTTGTAGCAGCTTGGCCCATACACGCCCTGGCCTTTAGCATTGCCTTCCTACTCATTCGCAATCGCATCAACCCTTCGCTGAAGTGGTGGCGCCGTCAACTTCCTTCATTCTTGGCTAATAGATGAAATATCTATTCCCCTACATATTTGAACGTTACTTAGCGAGGCAGATCTATGCTGCCTTTGGCTTCATCCTATTTGCCTTGGTGGCACTGTTTTTATTTTTTGACATCCTCAGCGAGCTTGGTTCGGTAAAGGGTCAATACACCCTGCCATTAGCGCTCCTGCATGTTTTATTAAAAGCTCCAAGTCGCATTTCCGAGATCATTCCCATCGCCGGTTTGATTGGAAGTATTTATGTATTTGCGATGCTAGCAAGCCAGTCCGAGTTCACGATCTTGCGCATTGCTGGACTAGATATACGCAGAGGCTTAACTACTTTAGCCAAAATTTCATTACCTTTAGTTGTTCTGACGCTCGTCATGAGTGAATGGCTAGGACCCTATACCGAGAATCTGTCAGAGCAGATTCGCATGAAGGCTTTAGGTTCATCTTATAGCTCCCAATTTAAAACCGGGGTGTGGGTAAAAGATCGTTTACGAGATGAAGACGGTAGCGGGCCAATTAGGCCGGGAGTTCGTTATGTCAACGTTGGCAAGATCGAACAAGATAACGAAATTAAAAATATTCGCATGTATGAGTTTGATGATGCGTATCGCCTACTCTCTATTCGTAGCGCAGTTTCCGGACGCTTTGATCATACGGGAACCTGGATTCTGGACGATGTCACCGAAACTCGCTTTAAAGAAACTAAACAGACTGATCCACTGAACCCAGTCTATTCAGCACAGACTTTTGTGCACCCGATCGTCAGCCTGAATTCTGAAGTCACACCTCAAATTTTGAGCGTACTTTTAGTCAGCCCAGAAAAAATGTCGATCTTTAGTTTAGGTCGCTTCATTTCGCACTTAAGGGATAACAAGCAAGACGCCCAGCGTCACTCAATTGCGTTCTGGAAAAAAGTAATCTACCCATTTACGATCTTCGTTATGCTGACCTTGGCACTGCCATTTGCGTACCTCAAGGTTCGCGCCGGTAGCGTTGGCATCAAGGTGTTTGGCGGCATCATGCTAGGCATGAGCTTTCAACTCTTTAACTCCCTCTTCTCGAATGTTGGGCTATTGGGTTCTTGGCCCGCACTGCTTACCGCCCTAACACCACCATTGCTTTATTTCATCTTGGCGATTGTGGGTTTACGCTGGGTATCTAGAGCTTAATACCTCAAAATCATATAGAATTTCATTTCTATATCGCAGTTGATATAACGAATGGAATTCATATGAATCTGCACCAATTTCGATTTGTTCGCGAAGCCGTAAGACAGAACTTCAACCTAACCTCTGCCGCTAAAGCGCTCTTCACCTCCCAGCCTGGGGTCTCTAAGGCCATCATTGAGTTAGAAGATGAGCTGGGTGTAGAAATATTCCGACGCCATGGTAAACGCATTCGCTCGCTCACCGAGCCAGGCAAACGCATCCTTGCCTCTATTGAACGCATTCTGGATGAAGTGGAAACTTTAAGAAGGGTTGGCAAAGACTTTGCCAGTCAAGATCAAGGTAACTTCGTCATTGCCACCACTCATACACAGGCCCGCTACGCTTTGCCAAAGGTGCTGACTGAATTTACTAAACGCTTTCCAAAGGTTCGGGTCAGCATTCAACAGGGAAGCCCAGGACAAATTGCGGAGCTACTGATTCATGATCGTGCGGATATTGCAATTGCAACCGAAGGCATTGCCAATACTCCTGGCGTACTGGCACTTCCAGGCTACCAATGGCAACATGTTGTCATGGTGCCACTGAGTCACCCACTGCTCAATCAAGCAACAATTACCCTAGAAGAAATTGCGAAGTACCCACTCATCACCTACGACAAAGCATTTGCGGGTCGCAGCAAGATTGATGCCGCATTTGGGCAACGCAATCTCAGTCCTGACATTATTTTGGAAGCGATCGATGCGGACGTGATTAAGACTTACGTCGAAACTGGAATGGGTGTGGGCATTGTGGCTGGATTAGCCTACGATGCAGATCGAGATCGCAATCTCCGAGTTATTCCAGTTGGGGACTTATTTGGCAACAACGTAACGCATTTGGGTGTCAAACAAGGAGCTTACTTACGCTCTTTTGTATACACCTTCATCGAACTATTCTCACCAACGCTCACGAAGAAAATCGTTGAGCAAGCCATGAATAGCGAGTCGGAAACTTACGAGATTTAAGATTTAGAGCATCTCGGCGCGTAAATAACGGCCTATTGGAGATGGTGCCCCGGGGCGGACTTGAACCGCCACGCCTTGCGGCACCGGATTTTGAGTCCGGCACGTCTACCAATTCCATCACCGGGGCAGGTGTTTGCAGAGGAAAAACTGCATTGAAGCTTACTAAGAGGTGAGAGTGTAACAAAAAAGTTGTAGTACCCCCATTCCTGGCCTCAGAAGCCCTTAAAATGAGGTCTTCAAGCCACATTACTCAAAAGGACTTACCCGTATGGCCGGCCATTCTAAATGGGCCAATATTCAGCACCGCAAAGGTCGTCAAGACGAAAAGCGCGGCAAGATTTGGACCAAACTCATCAAAGAAATCACGGTTGCAGCTAAATTAGGCGGCGGCGATATCGCCACGAACCCACGTTTACGACTGGGAATCGATAAGGCAAAAGATGCCAATATGCCCAATGACAACGTTCAGCGGGCAATCCAACGCGGTACAGGCTCACTCGAGGGCGTGAACTACGAAGAAATTCGTTACGAAGGTTATGGTCTCAATGGAGCTGCCATCATCGTTGATTGCTTGACTGATAACCGCACCCGCACCGTTGCTGAAGTGCGCCATGCGTTTGCAAAAAATGGTGGCAACATGGGTGCCGAGGGTTCAGTTGCTTTTATGTTTAAGCACTGCGGTCAAATGCTATTCGCCCCAGGCACCAATGAAGATCAACTCATGGAGATCGCCCTAGATGCTGGTGCTGAAGATGTTATTACCCATGATGATGGATCACTTGAGGTACTCACACCAGTACCTGACTTTTCTAAAGTACAAGACGCGCTCACCCAAGCAGGCTTAAAAGCAGAACTTGCCACAGTGACAATGCGCCCAGAAACTGAAACTGAGTTCGAGGGCGAGCAAGCTGAAAGCATGCAAAAACTATTGGATGCCCTTGAGAACTTGGATGATGTTCAAGAAGTATTTACGAACGCATCCTTGTAAGTCATCGAATTTATAAATCCTATTTATTAACTTATTTCTTAGCTCGTCATGAAAATTCTTTTAGTTGGATCCGGTGGTCGTGAACATGCATTGGCATGGAGGCTGGCTCAATCCCCACAAGTTCAAACCGTCTATGTAGCACCTGGTAATGGCGGTACTGCCACAGCGAAACACGCTGCTGCGGGAATTGAAAATCTCCCCATCTCCGGCCTTCAAGAGCTCGCGGACTTTGCCAAGCGTGAAAAAATTCATCTCACAGTAGTGGGTCCTGAAGCCCCACTAGCCGCAGGCATAGTAGATGTATTCCGCAACAATGGATTGCGCATCTTCGGGCCAACCCAACTAGCTGCTCAATTGGAGTCCTCAAAAGATTTCTCCAAAGCGTTCATGAAACGACATGGCATTCCAACCGCGGAATATCAAACCTTCTCTAGCGCATTAGAGGCTCACGCTTATATTGATGCAAAGGGTGCGCCAATTGTGATCAAGGCTGATGGTCTTGCCGCTGGCAAAGGCGTAGTTGTAGCCATGGATTTAGCAGAAGCGCATGCGGCTGTCGACAGGATGCTCGCTGACAACAAGTTAGGCAATGCAGGAGCACGCGTTGTCATTGAAGAATTCCTCACTGGAGAAGAGGCCAGCTTCATTGTGCTCGTCGACGGTAAGCATGTTTTAGCCTTAGCTACCAGCCAAGATCACAAGCGTTTACTCGACGCTGATCAAGGCCCTAATACCGGCGGTATGGGCGCTTACTCCCCTGCTCCAGTTGTCACTCCAGAAATTCATGCGCGCGCTTTACGTGAAGTCATCATGCCTACTGTTAAGGGCATGGAGGCTGACGGCATTCCTTATACCGGCTTCCTCTACGCAGGTCTCATGATTTCTCCAGACGGCAAGATTAAGACTTTGGAATTTAACTGTCGCATGGGTGACCCAGAAACACAGCCAATCATGGCCCGCCTGCGTAGCGATCTAGTAAACGCTCTCGATCATGCCGTTAATGGCACGCTCAATGAAGTGGAGTTAGATTGGGATCGTCGCACAGCATTAGGCGTAGTGCTCGCAGCCCATAACTATCCGGATACCCCACGCAATGGTGATGTCATTACCGGCATACCCGCCGATACTGAAGATCAATTGACTTTTCATGCTGGTACCAATCTTCAAGATGGCAAGCTTCTTACCTCGGGTGGTCGTGTGATGTGTGTAGTAGGCCTATCAGATACTGTTCGTGGTGCGCAACAAAAAGCATACGACGCTATTTCTCAGATCCAGTTTGATGGCATGCAATATCGCAAAGATATTGGCTATCGCGCAGTTAAATAACTTCAGCAATTCATCACATCCAATACGAAGATCTTTAAACCTTGTCATCCACTGAACATACTCAAATTGATATTGCAGCCCTAAAGAATTACTTTTTAGGCCTGCAAGATCGCATTACTACTGCAATGAGTGCACTTGATGGCAAAGCCTTTATGGTGGACGCCTGGGAAAAGCCAGAGGATAGCAAGTTAAAGGGTTATGGACGTACCTGCATTCTGGATGGTGGCAATATTTTAGAAAAAGGTGGTGTGGGCTTTTCGCATGTCCGTGGCGATCAAATGCCGCCTTCAGCATCCCACCATCGCCCAGAAGTTGCAGGGCGCAGCTTTGAGGCAATGGGTGTTTCTTTGGTATTTCATCCAAACAATCCTAAGGTACCAACCACCCATATGAATGTGCGCTGTTTTATTGCGCAAGCTCCCGGCAAAGAGCCGGTCTGGTGGTTTGGTGGCGGCTTTGATCTCACACCTTATTACGGCGTTGATGAGGATTGCAAACACTTTCATCAAACAGCAAAAGATGCTTTGGATCCTTTTGGTGAAGATCTATACCCACGCTTTAAAAAATGGTGTGATGAATATTTTTACCTAAAGCATCGTGAAGAGCCTCGCGGAATTGGCGGCGTCTTTTTTGATGACTTTAATGATCTTGGCTTTGAACAAAGCTTTGCCATGACGCGCGCAGTTGGTGATGCATTCATTGATGCTTACTTGCCGATTGTGGAGCGTCGCTATAAAGACAGCTTTACTGCCGAAGAAAAAGCATTTCAAGAATATCGTCGTGGTCGCTATGTGGAATACAACTTGATATTCGACCGCGGCACCATTTTTGGCTTGCACTCTGGTGGACGCACTGAGTCTATTCTGATGTCCATGCCGCCAGTAGTGCAGTGGTGGTACAACTGGCAGCCGAAGCCAGGAACACCTGAAGCAAAGCTTTACGACCACTACCTTAAGCCACGTGACTGGCTAGCCTAACTTGAGCTCAGCGCATTTGGATACTCCAAAAAAAATTGGCATCTTGGGCGGTACATTTGACCCGCCACATCTTGGCCATCTCAAGCTGGCTACACATTTTGCAAAGGTCTTGCATCTTGATGCCTTGCTACTAATCCCCAGTGGTGAGCCTTGGCAAAAAGATACTGGCATCACTTCTGCAGAAATCCGCCTACAGCTTACCGAAGCTGCAGGTATTGATCTAGCGAGAGCATTTCTCTATTTACAAATCCCCACTCAAATTGGCGTTGATCGCATCGAAATTGATCGTGCAGGTCCGAGTTATGCCATCGACACTGCAAAAACCCTGAGAGAACGTTTTGGACCTGATATCAGCCTGACTTGGTTAATGGGTGCTGACTCCCTTCTAAATCTCCCTTCCTGGAACTCCTGGAATCAATTGCTAGGCTTTGTAAATTTCGCTGTAGCCAGCAGGCCTCACCATGAGATTTCTGCAGAGATGGGTCCTGAAATTGAGGCTTTATTGGCAAATCATCAATGTATGGACCCGGATACCCTTGAAAAAAGCCGATTTGGCCGCATCTACCTAGATAACACTCTTTCAGTAGACCTTTCATCAACCGAGTTGCGAAATCAGCTTAAAAGCACTTTTCGTAGCCCCATTGCCTCCGAGCACATTCCGTCTCACGCTTTAGAAATCATCACAAATCTAGGTCTGTATAAGTAATCAGGCTAAGATCACCCCTATATATAAAAAATCTCAGAAAAATATTAAAGAAACTATGGACTTAACAAAATTACAACGTGTTGTGATCGATGCCCTGGAAGATGTCAAGGCACAAGATATTCGTGTTTATGACACCACTAAGCTCAGCGAGCTATTTGATCGCGTGATCATTGCCACCGGCACCTCTAATCGCCAGACCAGATCTTTGGCCATGTCAGTTAAAGAGGCCGTCAACGCTAAAGGTGGCGAAGTCATCTCAGTCGAAGGTTTGGAGACTGGTGAGTGGGTGCTCGTCGATTGCGGCGATATCGTGGTTCATATTTTGCAACCTGCATTGCGTGCCTACTATCAGCTTGAAGGCATGTGGGGCGCTAAGCCAATACGCGTCAAATTAGCAGCAGACAAGGGACTTGTGAAAGCAAGCGAACCTGACGACGAAGAGTAATGCTTTAGTAATGCGCTTAACGATTGTTTCTGTTGGTCACAAAATGCCAGAATGGGTTGCAACTGCAACCCATGATTACATTAAGCGCATGCCCGCTGATTGCAGTATTGAAATCAAAGAGATCAAACCTGATCTCACTCCAGCCAAAGAAGCTATAAAAATTGCAGCCGCCATTCCAAAAGGATCTCGCGTCATTGCGCTTGATGAGCGCGGCAAGGATCAAACCACTCAAAATCTAGCTACGCAGTTAGCAAACTGGCGTCAAGAAGGTTTTGACATCACTTTTTTAATTGGTGGCGCCGATGGATTGGATCCCAACCTAAAAGAAGGCGCGCAAGCGATGTGGCGCCTGTCGAGCCTGACGCTGCCCCATGCTATGGCAAGAGTTTTGTTGGTAGAACAACTCTACCGAGCTTGGACTATTTTGCAAGGCCACCCCTATCACCGAGAGTAGGTCATTGATGTTTTCTTATATTTACCTTGCCTCACAAAGTCCACGACGCCAAGAGCTGCTCAAACAAATTGGCATCCAGTTTGAGATGCTGATTGCGGCACCAGGCGAAGATACAGAAACCCTTGAAACCCCCATCCCCAATGAGAAAGCACGTCAATATGTTGAGCGAGTTACTTTTGCCAAAAGTGCTATTGCATTAGCGAGATGGCAAAACAGCGGAAGGTCATGGGCACCCATTCTGTGTGCAGATACCACCGTCAGCTTGCCCGGCAATCCAGACGGTGAAATCCTTGGAAAACCCACAAATGCTGATGATGCCGCACGCATTCTGAAAATGCTCAGCGGCAAAGTGCATGAGGTACTTACCGCAGTTGTTCTCACAGTCGATCCCCAAACCAATCCCCTTTGTTTAGTGCAAGTTTCCGAAGTGGAATTTGCCCACTTAACCGAAGCGCAAATTGATAACTACATTCAGAGTGGCGAGCCTTTTGGTAAGGCTGGTGCGTATGGGATTCAGGGTCTTGGGGGAGCTTTTATTCCCTCAATTAAAGGTAGCTATAGCGGTATCATGGGATTACCCATTTTCGAAGTTAACCAATTATTGGATTTCGCCAAAGTTGCCCGTATATGAATGAAGAAATTCTGATCAACATTACACCCCAAGAAACACGGGTGGCATTAATTCAGCAAGGCGCCGTTCAAGAGCTGCAGATTGAGCGCACCCGTCAACGCGGCATCGTCGGTAATATCTATTTGGCTAAAGTAGTGCGCGTACTACCCGGCATGCAGTCTGCCTTCATTGAGATTGGCTTAGAGCGCACTGCATTTATGCACGTTGCGGATATCACCCAGAACAATCCTCAAGCTCAAATTGAAAAGTTGCTCTTTGAAGGGCAAAATGTTTTAGTCCAAGTTCTTAAAGATCCTTTGGGAACCAAAGGTGCACGACTTACAACCCAACTTAGTATTGCCGGCCGAAACTTGGTTTATCTTCCACCAGCCGGCACGGATGCAGCCTCTGAGAAGTATATTGGCATATCCCAAAGAATTGATCAGCCCAAAGAGCGCGAAGCAATTAAGGCGCGCCTTGCTGGACTGATGCCAGCCGATGAAAAAGGTGGAATCATTGTGCGTACTAGCGCACAAGACGCCAGCGACACCGAACTTGAGCGCGATATGCTTTACCTACGCACCACCTGGGAGAAGATCAGAGAAGCTGTGAACTACAAGACTGCCCCTAGCTTGCTTTACCAGGATCTCAGCTTAGCTGAACGCGTATTACGTGACGTTACCGGTGAAGAAACTACCCAAATCCGAGTTGACTCAGCCGAGAACTTTGAAAAGCTAAAAGGTTTCGCTACGCTCTATATGCCCAACCTCTTGGAGAAGTTGACCCTACATCGTGGCGAACGCGCCTTATTCGATTTGTTTGATGTGGATGCTGAAATCAATAAAGCACTTGGCAGAAGAGTTGATCTCAAATCAGGTGGCTACCTAATGATTGACCAAACAGAGTCAATGACTACGATTGATGTCAATACTGGAAGTTACGTCGGCGCACGCAATCTAGATGACACGGTATTTAAAACTAATCTTGAGGCTGCTCAGGCCATTGCTCGTCAACTCCGTTTACGCAATCTTGGCGGCATCATCATCATTGACTTTATTGATATGCTGAGCAGGGATCATCAAGAATCCGTTTTGCACGAACTCAATCGCAATTTAGAGCGCGATCATGCTCGCACTTCAGTAAGCGAATTTTCCTCATTAGGTTTGGTGGAGATGACGCGCAAACGCACTCGAGAATCCCTCGCCCACATCACCTGTGAACCCTGCGCTACCTGCCAAGGTAAGGGCGAAGTCAAAACAGCGCAGACTGTTTGCTACGAGATTTTGCGGGAGATTGTGCGAGAGCATCGCCAATTTAATCCCAGGGAATTTAGGATTGTTGCCGCACCCGATGTCATCGATCTCTTCCTTGAAGAAGAAAATCAATTTTTGGCGCAGCTAGGCGACTTTATTAGCAAGCCCATCAAGCTTCAAGCTGAAGGCAGCTTTCGCCAAGAACAATACGATATCGTACTTAGTTAGACATTCGAAAACTGGATACGATGCAGGTTGGCGTACAAGCCATCTTTAGTAAGTAGTTCCTTATGCGTGCCATTTTCGATAACGTTGCCATGCTCCAATACCACAATGCGATCAGCATGCTCAATGGTTGATAAGCGGTGAGCAATTACTAAAGTAGTTCGTCCAGCCATCAGGCGCTCCAAAGCATCCTGCACTTGACGCTCAGACTCAGAATCTAGAGCTGAAGTTGCCTCATCCAAGATCAGGATAGGCGCATCTTTATAAATCGCCCTCGCAATCGCTAAGCGCTGGCGTTGACCGCCGGATAAACGATTACCGTTATCACCAATTTGCGTATCAATACCTTCAGGCATTTCTTTCATGAGAGTGCTTAAGTTAGCTGCCTCAAGCGCCTCCATCACACGCCCCCGGTCGATACCTTCTGGGCCTACAGAGCCATACGCAACGTTTGCCGCAATACTGTCATTAAATAAAATGACATCCTGACTTACAAAAGCAATTTGCTTGCGCACATCCGCCAGAACAATATCCTCAAGCGGAATATCGTCCAAGAAAATTTGTCCGCTAGTGGGCTTAAAGAAACGCGGCAGTAAATTAACCAACGTAGATTTACCACCCCCAGATGGGCCGACAAAAGCGACTACTTCACCAGGCTTAATGTTCAAATTCACACCAGTGAGGGCATCTTTACGCCCAGCTTCTTGCTGATAGGAGAAGCCAACATCTTCAAATCGAATTCCGCCTTTAGTCTTGCCCAAGGACTTCATATTTTCTTTGCGGGATTCATCTTCCTCAAAGGGTTGATCCATAAGAGAGAAGATCATTTCCGCAGCAGTTAAACCGCGCTGCAATGGCTGATTAATATCCGCCAAATGCTTAATTGGCGAAATCACCAACATCATGGCGGTAATAAATGAGGCAAAGCCCCCAACCGTAGTGCCTTCAGAGGCGGACTGCATTAAGGCGATTACCAATACGATCGATAGCGCCATAGAGGCGATGAGTTGAGTAATGGGCTGATTCAAGCCTCCAGCCACCGCTGACTTCAAAGCAAACCGGCGCAAACGCTCGGCCTTATCCATGAAGCGACGCATTTCATATTGTTCTGCGCCATGCACTTTCACAATCTTGTACCCAGCCGCAGATTCCTCAACGATATAAGCCAATTCACTTGTCAGCGTCTGCTGCTCACGATTTAAAGTTCGCAGGCGCTTGTTAATCTTGCTCATGATGAAGGCAATGATGGGAAAGATTACCAACACCACCAAAGTCAGCTGCCAATTTAAATAAATGAGATAGCCAATTAAACCAACTACAGTGAGCGAATCCCGGACCAAGCTAATCAACATGCCGCCCATGACGGTGAGGACGTTGTTTACCTCAAAAACCACTGCATTAATTAAATTAGACGCGGGGTTCTTTTGGAAAAAAGTAGTTGAGGCATTCAAAAGCGTCTGAAACATCTGCTCACGTAATTTGAGCAACACCGAATTAATGACGCGAGTCAGCAAATAATTGGATAGAAACTGGGCCAAACTGCGAATAAGTGCTAAACCCACCAAAAAAACCGGCACCTGCCAGAGCTTGCTGTTGAGCTGTCCAGTAAAGCCCCGGTCCAATAATGGCTTCATTAGGGCTGGAATAGAGGTTTCAGCGCCAGCGACTAGGGCCATAGCTAGTAAAGACCCAATAATCATCCAGATATGGGGCTTCAGATACTGAATTAAGCGATTTAAGGCGGTACGGTCTTGAGCGTTCATATAATGAATTATGCCCACCTTATCCGTCATACTCATTACTCGCAATGAAGAGGCCAATTTGGCCGATTGTCTGGCCTCCCTAGAGGGGATAGCCCAGCAAATCGTGGTGGTCGACACCAATAGCACTGATGGCACTCTAGAAATCGCCAAAAAACATGGGGCCATCATTAGCAAACCAGCGGATTGGCCTGGATTTGGGCCTCAAAAGAACCGCGCTCTAGATCTGGCAACTGGTGAGTGGGTTCTTTCCTTGGATGCTGATGAGCGCCTTACCCCAGCCCTCAGAAGCGAAATTCTGACGCTAATTCATCATTCAGCCCGTGTCGACTGTTTTGCAATTCCACGCCTATCTTGGTATTGCGGTCGCTTTATTCGCTATTCTGGTTGGAGCCCCGATTATGTGGATCGATTATTCAAACGCGGTACTGCCCGCTTCTCAGGTGACCTCGTTCATGAACGGCTGATTCCGAATGGGCAAGTGGCCAAACTTGAAAACCCCCTATTGCACTTCAGTTTTATGAACTACTCGCAAGTACTGCAGAAGTTAGATCGCTATTCAACAGCATCAGCAGAGCAGGCATTTTCCAAAGGGGAAAAGAGTAGCCCCTTAAAAGCAGTTCTTCATGGCATGTGGGCCTTTACTCGTACCTACTTTATTCGCCTTGGTTTCTTAGACGGCCCGCAGGGCTTTGCTTTGGCAATCTCCAACGGGCAAGGAACCTACTATCGCTACATGAAGTTATGGCAACTGCATCAAGAAGCTGCGCATCATCAATGCTCCAAGAAATGATCTCAGTACTTTTAGCAACCTACAACTGGCCGCAAGCTCTCAAACTAAGTCTTGAGTCACTAAGCACTCAAACAGATTTGGATTTTGAAATCATCATTGCTGATGACGGCTCTACCTTAGACACCAAAGAACTTATCGCAGCCACTCAGGTTGATTTCCCGGTGAAAATAAGGCATCTCTGGCAAGAAGATCAGGGTTTTCGTAAGACCCGTATTCTCAATCAAGCTATCGAAGCGTCTGCTGGTAATTATTTGATATTTCTTGATGGTGACTGCATCGTTCAGCCAGACTTTATCGCCCAACATCGAGCGCTATCTCAAGCGAACCACCTAGTAACAGGCAGTCGCATCTTGCTTAATAACGAGCTCAGTAAACAATTGCTCTCATGGCCTCATTGGGATTTCAAGAAATTTGCCGACAACTTATTAAGCTATCGACTATCCCGTGGCATCAATAAGTGCTGGCCCATCAAAATCAAACTAGGTGATGGTGCATGGCGAAAATATAAGAAATTTGTGTGGCGCCGTATTAAGGGCTGCAATATGGCCTGCTGGAAAGCGGATGTCCTGGCCATTAGTGGCTTTGATGAAACCATGACAGGCTGGGGGCATGAGGATGCTGATTTTGTGTTTAGACTACAAAATAAAGGTGTAATTCGTAAATCTGGGTCCTGGTCCACCGAAGTGCTCCACCTCTATCACCGCATTAATGACCAATCTAATGCTGCAGAAAATGCGCGTCGCGTACGTGAAAAAATTCTGGCTAAAGCTTATTAGGATTAAGTTACATTACCTCTATGACTGCATTCTCAGCACTAAATCCTAAAAAGGTTTTATTTATTGCGACTCGCCAAATTGGAGATGTCCTTGTCACTACGCCGCTGATATCACAAGCGCGTGAACTATGGCCTGATGCTGAATTTCACTTTTTGGGTTACCGCGGCAAGCTCGACATGCTCAAGGGAAATCCTAATGTTACCCAGATAATCGAAACCTCAGACCGCCCCAAACTCAAAGAATATCTCTCCTTATTTTTTAGACTCTTTCAACGTTACGACTTAGCGGTAGTCACGCAACCCAGCGATCGCGCTTATTTTTATGGCTTAGTAGTAGCCCATCAAAGAGTCGGTGTTCTTGGAGGTCACCCCCAAGGTCTTACCGAGGAAGACAAGGCTAAAAAAAACAAAAGCGACAAACAAAATACCTGGAAAAAAGCTATCAGCTTGCATACAGTGGATGTGGATTATTTTGCACAACATGTCATTACTGAAAAGCTGCGTCTGCTCGAGATCTTTTACAAGAACCCGCAGGATTTATTTGGTGGACCCATTTCTGTAAGCGCCCCTGCTGGCGATCCGATTACTCCTAGTATTGCCGGTCAACTTCACTCACCTTATGTAGTAGTACATCCTGGACCCTTGACCGCCTATAAGCGCTGGCCTCTTACCTATTGGCAAACATTGCTGACATGGATTGCGGAACAGGGCTGGCAAGTTGTGCTGAGTGCATCCCCAGCCACGCAAGATCTACAACTCAACAAAGACATTCTTTCCCTGCTTGATGAAAAGACGCGCAGCCACGTTGTCGATACCGCAGGCTTACTTTCTATCCCGCAAGCAGGAACCCTGATTCGTGGAGCGATAGCCTATATTGGGGTAGATACTTCGATCACCCATCTTGCGGCAGCATGTAATACACCCGCCATTGCCTTATTTGGCTCAACGCCGCCCACCAACTTTGGCCCTTGGCCTAATGGCTTTATTGGCATGCAACCCTACCAATTAAGAGCTCGCTCGCAGACGGTTGGTAATGTCACGATTTTGCAAGGCCCTGGTGAGTGCGTCCCCTGCCGCAAAGCAGGCTGTGAAGATCGCGCAAGTAGCAGTAGTGAATGCTTAGATCGCTTAGAACCAAATCAAGTGATTGCAGCGCTTCAAGATGCTACAAATAAATAAAGCACTCTGAGTGGTTTTGCTACTGCCGATTTAGTGGTACTGAACCTGAACGGCATTGGCTTGCTTAGCCGCCAAAATTTGATTCAAGCTATGCAGGCAAGCATCATCTGGATAGATCCTTAGCTCTTCCGGAAACTGCATGAGACAGGCGCCACCGCTAGTAGTGACTGCAGCTGTGAGCATCAAACCTTTTAGACCCTCGCTAGCGCTTGGCATAGAGGTTGCGGCAGGCCCTAACTTGGGATCCCGCACACGATTACTCATCAAGTAAGGCCCAATTTGGCTACGTAAGGATTTGAGATCAATCGCTGAATCGATGGATAGATGTACATTGCGTGCAAAACGCATGCGGGCACCCGTAATATCCATCACCGCTTCTGACACGATTCGCACCCCTCCAGAAAACTTATCGGGGGTGACATTTACTTTAGCCACTAGCAACTCGTCCTCTTTGAGCCAAGAGCGATTCGGTTCATAAACCTCACTATAGAGAGTCACCTCAATTGCCGCAGTGCCATCGTCAATGGTTGCAATCATCATGCGGCCACGCTGACCAGTCAACATGCGAGCAGAAGTAATAATGCCGGCAATTAGCTGATCCTTACCTTCAGTCACTTTGACTAATGGCTGGCGAATGAAGTGTGCCGTCTCATCACGGTAGGCATCAAACATGTGACCAGTCAAACAAAGACCTAGGGCACTTTTCTCATCCTGCAGACGCTTCTTCTCAGACCAGACTGGTTCGCGCACTAACTCAGGTAGATGGCGATCTTCTTCCCCCGCTACCTCAAACAAACTCACTTGATTGATTGAGGCTTCCGCTTGTTCTGCTGCCTCAATTGCGCGCGCAAGAGAAGCCAACAACGTGGATCGAATATCGTAAGGATTACCGCCGGCAGGAATAGAGTCTTTATACAAACTATCAAAAGCACCGGCACGCATCAAAGCTTCAATCGCACGACGATTCACTTGTCTACGATCGACGCGGGCACAGAAATCAAACAGATCTTTAAACGGACCGCCCGTCTCACGTGCCTTCACAATCACTTCAATAGCCGCTTCACCAGTACCCCTTACGGCGCCTAATCCATAACGAATATGACTGATCGGAGAATCTATGGCAGCATCTGGCGCACGCAATGGCGTGAACACATAAACACCCGTATTAATATCAGGCGAGAACACGCGAATATTATTTGCCAAACAATCGTCATATAGAATCTTTACCTTATCAGCGTCATCCATTGCAAGCGATAAGTTGGCCGCCATAAATTCAGCAGGGTAGTAGGCTTTTAACCAGGCAGTTTGATATGCTAAGAGCGCGTAAGCGGCAGCATGAGACTTATTAAATCCATAGCCTGCAAAACGCTCCATCAAGTCATAAATCTCGTTGGCTTTACCTTCCGTAATACCACCCGCTTTTGCGCCATCACTAAAAATCTTGCGATGCTGCGCCATCTCTTCAGGCTTCTTCTTACCCATCGCACGACGCAACATATCCGCGCCACCGAGTGAGTAGCCACCGATCATCTGGGCCATCTGCATCACCTGCTCTTGATAGACCATGATGCCGTAGGTTTCTTGCAGAACGGGCTCAATACGCGGATCTGGATACTCTACTTTTTGACGCCCATGCTTACGCTCAATAAAGTCCGGTATCAAATCCATTGGGCCTGGACGGTAAAGCGCGACGAGCGCGATAATGTCTTCGAAGCGGTCAGGCTTAGCTTCACGAAGCATGCCTTGCATGCCACGACTTTCTAGCTGGAAGACGGCAACCGTATTGGCATTCTTTAAAACTTCGAACGCTTTTGCGTCATCGAGTGGAATTTCACCGATATTCCAATCTTTACGATCAGCATGTAATGTCTTAATCCATTTTTCAGCAGCCGCCAAAATCGTCAGCGTCGTTAAACCCAAAAAGTCGAACTTCACTAAGCCAATCGCCTCAACGTCATCCTTATCAAACTGACTAATGACGGAGCCACTCTCTTGGTCTTTAGAGTCTTTTGCTTCTTGTGTATAGAGTGGGCAAAAATCCGTCAAGCGGCCAGGAGCAATTAACACACCACCGGCATGCATACCAACGTTGCGGGTCATGCCCTCTAACTGCTGAGCAAGAGATAGAAGCTGACGCACTTCATCTTCATTTTTTTCACGCTCGCCTAATTGCTTCTCTTCCTTCTTGGCTATTTCAATGGTCATGTACTGACCTGGCTTATTCGGAATCAGCTTGGCGATACCATCCACAAAGTTATAACCTTGCTCGAGCACGCGACCAACGTCACGAATCGCTGCTCTTGCAGCCATGGTTCCAAATGTAGCGATTTGACTAACCGCATCTTTGCCGTACTTATCTTTTACGTACTGAATAACGCGATCGCGCCCATGCTGACAGAAGTCGATATCGAAGTCGGGCATGGATACCCGCTCAGGATTTAGGAAGCGCTCAAAGAGCAAGTTATAGCGCAATGGATCGAGATCAGTAATACCGAGTGAGTAAGCAACCAAAGAGCCAGCGCCAGATCCACGACCCGGACCTACTGGCACACCATTGTTTTTTGCCCAGTTAATGAAGTCCGCAACAATCAAGAAGTAGCCTGGGAAACCCATTTGAGCAATAGTCTTCACTTCAAACACGAGGCGCTCGTGATAGCGAGCCTCTTCCTTGGCGCGCCCTTCTGGATCTGAGAAGTTGCGCTCCATATGGCGCTTCAAACCAATCTCAGATTGCTGCAATAAATAATCGTCGAGCGTAATACCAGGCGGCGTTGGAAAATCCGGTAAGCGCGGCTGACCTAAGGTTAAAGAGAGATTGCAACGTTTAGCAATCTCTACTGAGTTAGCTAACGCAACAGGTAAATCTGCAAAGCGCTTTTCCATCTCCTCTTGAGATAAGAAATACTGCTCTTCATTAAATTTTTTGGTGCGACGGGGGTTACCCAAAAGCTCACCCTCTGCGATACACACCCGCGCCTCATGGGCCGTGAAATCACTACGCTGCATAAACTGCACAGGATGCGTAGCAACGATTGGTAAATCTAATTCACTTGCTAGGTGGCAAGCAAGCTGAAGTTGCTTTTCATCTTGAGGATGACCGCCGCGCTGTACTTCTATGTAAAAAGCATTTGGGAATAATGTTGCCCAGCGTTTAGCGGCGTCTTTAGCTTGATCTTCTTGACCAGCCAACAGCGCAGCACCAACATCACCCCAACGTCCACTCGAGAGCGCAATTAATCCATACGCTAGCGTTCTTTTTGCAGCTTTATCTTCAGCCTTAGAAGCAGGCTCGCTAAACCATTTGGGGTCTACCTCAGCACGACCGCGTGTCTGATTTTCTAGAGAGGCCTTACTTAATAACTGGCACAGATTGAGATAACCAGAGTGGTTCTGAACCAAGAGCAATAAACGGTACGGTTGGTCTGGGTCCTGAGGATTGCTAACCCAAACATCCGCGCCCGCAATTGGCTTAATTCCGCCAGAGCGTGCAGCACTATAAAAACGAACCAAACCAAATAAATTACTTAAATCAGTGAGCGCTAAGGCCCCCATCCCGTCTTTTTCAGCCGCAGCAACCGCATCGTCAATGCGAACAACGCCATCCGTAATTGAAAACTCGGAATGGACGCGCAGATGAACAAAACGGGGTGAAGCCATGAGATCATTTTAGCTGTGCCGAACCTGAAAAACCCCTCATCCCCAGCCGACGGCTATCGTGGGCGCTTTGCCCCCTCGCCTACTGGCCCGCTTCACGCAGGATCGCTAGTTGCCGCCCTGGGAAGCTGGCTAGATGCCCGACAAAATCAAGGGAAATGGCTGCTCAGAATCGAGGATTTAGATACCCCCCGCTGCATTCCGGGGGCGGATCAAGAAATCCTGCGCCAATTGCTTGCCTGCGGTCTCACCTGGGACGAGGAGCCGACTTGGCAATCAAAGCGTCAAGAGGGCTATAAAAAGGCTCTAGAGCGCTTAAACGAGCTGAAAATGGTCTATTCATGCACCTGCTCCCGACAAAGCATTAAAAACGCTCTAGAGGCTCGCGGCGTGGTCACCCCACGCAATCAAGAGATGGTTTACCCAGGAAGCTGCCGCCCTCAAGAAATACGAACATATAAGAATGGAAACACCCTCTTGGCTGAGGCGGCTTGGAGAATCGCTCTTCCCCCAGATCTCATTCTTCATTTTGAAGATCTAGCTCAAGGCATACAAAGTCAGGATCTCAATCAAGAAGTGGGGGATTTCGTACTGCGGCGTCGAGATGGCGTATTTACTTATCAACTAGCCGTGGTGGTGGATGATGCCGAGCAAGGAATTACACACATTGTGCGTGGCGCAGACTTGCTCAACAATACGGCGCGCCAGATTCATCTACAAGGAGTATTGGGATATCCAATGCCAAGTTACCTGCATCTACCCCTGGTTCTGGATGAGCATGGTGAAAAGCTCAGCAAACAAACTTTAGCAAGCGCCATACATACTGAGAATGCGCAGCAGGCTTTACAAGAATTACGAAAAGCCGCAAGGCATTTAGGCTTGAGTGATCTTCCAGATGGAAAAGATACTTCGATTGCTGAGTGGCTTTTGGCAGCCACCCAGGCTTGGGATAGAAAAATTACTTCTTCTTAAAGCCGCCGAGCAAGGCGCCGACGGCCGGTCTTGCGGGAGTGACGCCCACTTTTTTCTCTTCAGTATTTGCAGCGCTAGCACTCGGCTGTGCAGCGCTAGGCTCATACGGTTTATAGAAAAATGGGTCTGACATTTTTGCCAGTGCATCGGATCTTGATGAGCTTCTACTTGGTGCAGAGCTAGGACTGCCTTCAGGTAGCGGTTGAATATCCAACTTACGCTTCATCAACTTTTCAATATCGTCGAGCAAACGTTTTTCACTGGCATCAACTAAAGCAATCGCATCACCCTTGCTACCCGCACGACCAGTACGACCAATGCGGTGTATAAAGTCTTCTGCATTAAATGGCAATTCATGATTAATCACGCAAGGCATTGAAGGAATATCCAAACCACGTGCAGCTACGTCTGTTGCAACGAGAGCTTCAATTGCGCCAGACTTAAATGCATCCAGCGTTAAAGTGCGCTCACCCTGACTCTTATCTCCATGAATCGCACCCGCTTTAATACCATCGCGCTCCAATGAACGCGCCAATCGAGCACAGCCTAAACGGCTGTTAGTGAAGATGATGCACTGGCGAGACAAGCCTTGACGCGTACGCGCTTCAAGCACTTTCACAATTGCGCGCTGCTTATCAGCACTAGACACCATATGCACCACTTGCTTCACAGTATCTGCTGCAGCATTTTGGCGAGCCACTTCAACCGTAACCGGAGTACGTAAATAACTTTGCGCTAATTTCTTAATCTCTGGAGAAAACGTTGCGGAGAATAAGAGTGTTTGGCGCTGCGCTGGAATCAAATCAATGATGCGTTGCAAGTCAGGCAAGAAACCCATATCGAGCATGCGATCCGCTTCATCCAACACGAGAATTTCTATCTGAGAGACATTGGCTACTTTAGAACCAATGTGATCAAGTAAACGGCCTGGGGTAGCAATCAAAATCTCCACACCGCCACGCAATGTGGCAACTTGCTCTTTCATATCCACACCACCATAAACCACGGCGGCGCGTAAATCGGTGTGCTTAGAATAACTCGCTGCATTCTCGGCAACCTGAACAGCCAGCTCGCGTGTCGGCGTTAACACCAAAGCACGGATGGGATGGCGAGCAGGTGATGCGCTGCTACTCGCGTGACGCAAAATCTTTTGAATGATCGGCAACACAAAGGCGGCCGTCTTACCAGTACCCGTTTGGGCCGCGCCCATCAAATCACTTCCCGCCAAAACATGCGGGATAGATTGCGCTTGAATCGGAGTTGGGGTGTTGTAACCCTGCTCAGATACCGCTTTTTGAATCTTTGGATCTAATCCAAAGTCAGCAAAGGTAACTGTTGGTGGGGTGGCGCCACTCTCAGTAGCGCCGGTAGAGGAATTTATTTCAGGAACAGTATTTGTCAAGGTAGCTTACAGAATGGCTGCAATGCCGGCCTTCGCGGTTTCGGCATCCTCAGTCGATTTAACGCCGGAAACGCCGACTGCGCCGATGGTAAACCCATTTACCTCGATATTGACGCCACCCTCCAACATGCCCGAAATGTGTGGGGCAGATAAAAAGGAGGTACGTCCGTTATTAATAATTTCTTCGTACACGCGGCTCTCGCGTTTGCCCATTGCAGCAGTACGTGCTTTTTCTTCGGCAATGTAAGCTGAGACAGGAGCGCAACCATCGCGACGAATTAAACCCAACAGATGTCCGCCATCATCACAAACGGCAATAGTCACTGCCCAGCTATTTGCCGCGGCATGCTTGTCTGCTGCATCCAGAATCTTTTGAACATCAGCCTGGGTTAAATACGGTTTAGTTGCCAACATGATTAATCTCTCTGTCTCTAATGCTATTGATATATATGGTGAATTATAGGTTGAGTCTGCCGACCAAGCCTTACTTTAGGTACTCTTGGGCCGCAACTACGCCGCTGGCCTTAGGTTTGTAGCCAATAGAGCTAAAACTCATCTCTACCCCGCTTAAAGCAGCCATGAGGCTCAATTCGTTGCAATCACCAAGGTGGCCAATACGGAAAATCTTGCCTTTGAGCTTGCCCAATCCAGTTCCGAGCGAAAGATTGAACTTTTCTAGGGCATGCTTACGCAGTACATCCGCATCCATTCCCTCTGGAACCACGATCGCTGTTAATACTGGTGAATACGCATTTGGGTCTAAACATTGGTTTTCAAGACCCCAAGCTGCAACTGCGCGACGACAAGCCTCTGCCAAACGTTGATGGCGAGCAAAAATGGTATCCATGCCCTCGGTCTGCATCATATTGATTGCTTCATGCAAACCGTACCTCAGATTGGTACTTGGTGTAGTCGGCCAGTAGCCTGTTTTATTCGATTCTAAAATTTCATCCCAAGCTAAATAGGCTTTTGGAATTTTGCTATGTTTACTTGCTTCAATCGCTTTTGGTGATAACGCATTAAAGCCAATACCTGGAGGCAACATCAACCCTTTTTGTGAACCGGAAACGGTTACGTCTGCGCCCCATTTATCATGCTCATAATCCACCGAACCCAAGCCAGATACGCTATCCACGAGTAATAGAGCTGGATGTTTTGCATCATCAAGCGCCTTGCGAACCGCAGCAATATTGGATGTCATACCAGTTGAAGTTTCGTTGTGTACTACACAAACTGCCTTGATTTCATGCTGAGCATCTTTGCGTAAGCGCTCTTCAATTACTGCCGCATCCATACCCCAGCGCCATGTGTCTTGACCAGGCTTTCCAATTACCTCAACATCAATGCCAATCTTTTTGGCTAAAGCGCGCCACAAGTTTGCAAAGTGACCGGTTTCATAAAATCACGGGCTGTTCTGTCTTAAAGATCTTCTTGATGCCATCCAAAACCTTGAGGCCAAATGCGCCAAATTCTGGGCCGCGGTGATCAATCGTTTGATAGCTAATTGCCCGCAGAATGCGTGAAGGCACTGGGCTTGGACCAGGAATATGTAAGAAATGACGTCCTGAGAGGTGGTTATCTAGTTTTAGCATGCTGAGTCTCGTTTGGTTTTTATAGTTAATCTTGCAAGCCAGTGTAAGACACTTTTTGGCAATTGATAATTTTGTATGCAAAATATTTATCAAATAAGTAAAAAATAAGGCTTTTATAGCGCTATTTATGCTTATTCATAGGTTATAGTAAATATGTATACAAAATTAAGGCATTTCAAATGATGCTCACGGCACTCCCAAATACCCAAAACTTACACGAAGCGACCTTTCAAAAGCTCCGATCTTTATTGGTGGAGGGTGCGATTACTCCCGGCAGCAAACTCAATGAACGTGAGCTAGCAGAACAACTCAACGTATCGCGTACCCCTATTCGTGAGGCGATTCGTCGCTTAGCTGCTGACGGACTGGTTGAATTAATCGCCAACCGCGGTGCGATTGCAGTTCAACTGACTCGGGACGACATCATTCACACATTTGATGTGATCGCAAACTTAGAGGGCTACTCTGGAGAGTTAGCAGCTCAAAACATTAGCGATCAAGCGCTCATTGAACTTGAGGCACTTCAATATGAAATGATGGCCTCGTACGCGCGTAGAGATCTTTCTAGCTACTACCGACTCAATCTCAAGATTCATCAAGCGATTAATCATGCAGCGAACAACCCGGTCTTAAGCCAGCTATTTACTCAGGTTAACGCACGCATTGAGGCGCTGCGCTTTCGCTCCAATCAAGATGGCGTGAAATGGGAAAAGGCCGTCGGAGAGCATCAAGAAATGTTGGATGCATTAAAGGCGCGCGATAGCGTACGTATGCGTAAAGTCATGATGCAGCATGTCATGAATAAGCGTGATGTGGTTATTCAATTGGTTGACTCAGAATCTAATGAGAAGGTTGCAGCACGAACAAGCCACTGGATTTGCCGTTACCAGAATTCGTTGCCAATAAGGCGGGGCTAGCAAAGCGCCTGAAACAAGAAACTTCTGGCGAAGTCATGACGGACATGGCTAGTCGTGGACGTTACGCAACCGATGCATCTATCTATCAAGCTATGCCTGTTGCGGTCTTTGTACCAAAAACTGCTGAAGATATTGCGTCTGCTATCCAAATTGCAGCCGACTTGGGCGTCCCAGTTCTGCCGCGTGGCGGAGGCACTAGTCAGTGCGGTCAGACTACTGGTACGGCACTCTGGCGCCGCAAAACAACTTGGTGACTTTGTAAAAGGTCTCGCTAATACACTCCAACCTGAAATCGAGGCCCACTTTCCTAAAGTATTGCGGCGTGTTGCTGGATATAACCTCGATGTATTTCATCCGCAAAGCGAGCGCCCCTATACACAAGATGGCAGCGTCAATTTAGCGCACCTCTTAGTTGGTAGTGAAGGCACATTGGCTTACTTCAAATCGCTTGAACTCAAACTAGCACCATTACCGCAACACAAGGTGCTTGGAGTAGTGAACTTCGCCAGCTTCTTTAAGGCGATGGATAGCGCGCAGCACATCGTCAAGCTTGGGCCCACCGCTGTTGAATTGGTGGATCGCACGATGATTGACTTAGCGCGCCACAACCCGAGTTTCAAGAAAACCATTGAGACAGCGCTGATTGATGCTAATGCTCAAACACCTGAAGCCATCCTATTGGTGGAGTTCTCAGGAGAAGCACATGCGCCCTTACTAGAGAGACTCAAGTCCTTACAAAACCTCATGGGTGACTTGGGACTTCCAGGCTCAGTAGTTGCGATGCCCGATGCCGGCTTACAAAAGAATTTATGGGAAGTGCGTAAGGCCGGCTTAAACATCATGATGAGTCTCAAGGGTGACGGTAAGCCAGTCAGCTTCATTGAAGACTGTGCAGTCCCATTAGAAAGTCTTGCTGAATATACCCAAGCACTGACAGATATATTTTCTAAATATGGTTCACGTGGCACTTGGTATGCGCATGCTTCTGTTGGCACCCTTCATGTCCGCCCGATCTTAGATATGCGTCGCGATGGTGCTCAGAAGATGCGTGCAGTTGCAGAAGAGGCTTCAGCACTCGTTCGAAAATACAAAGGTGCCTATAGTGGCGAGCACGGCGATGGACTGTGCCGTGGCGAATGGATCTCTTGGCAGTTTGGCCCCAAGATTACTGAAGCTCTCGCAGAAATTAAGCATGCATTTGATCCAAATGGATTATTTAATCCAGGCAAGATCGTTGATCCACCCAAGATGGATGATGTAAGCAACTTCCGGTTTCCGCCAAGCTATAAAGTGATTCCACTCCAACCCGCTTTAGATTGGTCTACCTGGAATGTGCAGAACAACCCCGTCACAGAACAAACGAGTGCGCCAGGCACTGGCGGCGACCCTGCAATGGGCTTGGCCAAAGCCGTTGAGATGTGCAATAACAATGGCCACTGCCGCAAGTTCGATGCAGAAGTGATGTGCCCAAGTTATCGCGTTACACGTGATGAAAAACATCTCACCCGTGGTCGGGCAAACACTCTGCGTCTCGCACTATCCAATCAACTGGATATCAAGGACGAAAGCTCACCTCTCGGAAGTGATGCTATTAAAGAAGTTATGGAGCTCTGTGTCAGTTGCAAAGCCTGCCGCCGTGAATGCCCGACTGGCGTAGACATGGCGAAGATGAAGATTGAGTTTCTTTCGGCCTACAAGAAGCGGACTGGTCATACGCTGCGCGATTTAGCAGTGGCCTACTTACCTAAATACGCTCCAATTATTAGCAGCATTCCTGGTCTCCCTTCCCTGCTCAATCTTCGCAATCACATTGCGCCGATTGCTAAATTGCAAGAGTGGATCATGGGCATTTCTGCGCAAAGAAGCCTACCAATCTGGAAAGCTAAAACATTCTGGAGCAACAAGAATGCTATTACACCTTATCAATTTACGTCAGCAGAGCTGAGTAAGGCTGATACAAATGGCAATAAGGGTCTGGTGCTGTTAGCCGACACCTTCAACGCTTACTTTGAAGATGAAAACTTACAAGCCGCATTAGCTGTTCTGAAGGCCGCCGGATATCGTGTACATATTCCACAGAAGTGCTTGGATCAGCAAAAATCAAAGGCAAGCTCAACATCAAATAGCTGCTCTAAAGAATTCTGTTGTGGTCGTACTTACTTAGCTGCTGGCATGGTGGATAAGGCTAAAGCCAGTCTAGATGAATTAGTAAATCATCTTGTCCCATTTGCTGAAAAAGACATCCCGATTATTGGCCTCGAGCCTTCATGCCTCTTTACTTTAAAGGATGAAGCATAGAAGTGGCCCCATTCCTTTGAACAGTTTCCCTCGATTTATAAGTGGATTCTCTACTCTGCTTAAGCCGCCTTTAATGCGGGCGGCAGGGTTTTAAAATACATCTCATCTGGAGTCATTCTATCAAG
>NZ_JBIIPA010000047.1:0-4186 GCF_044342855.1 Polynucleobacter sp. | reverse complement strand
GCTCTGGCGCAGCGCAGATCGGGTATGCGTTTGTGCTGGGCGTAGCGCCAATACCCCGACGAAGCAATCTGCAGCACTTTGCAGATGGGCTCAGCTCCATAGGTATCGCGGTATTGATCTACAAAGGTATTGAAGACTTGAGATGGCGGCCCTGTTCCGCCTGGGCAAAAAAAGCACTCGCCAGCTTTAGGATCTCATTGGCACGGCGTAACTCTTTAACCTCACGCTCTAAGGCTTTAACCCGCGCCTGCTCATCACTGGTAATGCCACCTCGCACTCCGGTATCAACCTCATGTTTGCGAACCCAATTGCGTAAGGTTTGGGCTGTACATCCTGTTTTACCGGCAATCGATTCAATTGCCGCCCACAGGGATGGATACTCACCACGGTGATCTCAAACCATTTGAACGGTGCGTTTGCGTACTTCAGGGGAAAACTTACTAGATTTGCTGTTCATGACTCTATCTTCTCAAAAGTTAGAGCCTCCATTAAAGCCGGGGCGGTTCAATATGAGGTTTTTACTGTGGTTTGGGTTGTTAGTCGATGGTTGCTCAAATAATCCAGCGGCAGTTAATTTGGGTATAACAGCCTTTCAAAACAGCCCATTTGTAGGCTTCTGACCGTCAGAATCCGGCCAACAGGAGACATTGACTATTTTTATCGGGGTAAAGGTAATCCTAGGCTGTAAAAAAACTTTTTGTTTTAAAATCACACAGATCATGAATTTCCGTAAAAACCGCTTCATTCACTGGATTGCTGCTCTAGCAGTTGCAATGAGTGCGCTTGCCCCAGCAGTTTCTCAAGCTGTATCGCTTGCTAAGCATGGCCAAGGTTTTGTAATGGAGATTTGTGCAGCAGATGGCACTAAATCGCTTATGGATGTTCAGAATGATGAGCGAACAGATCTAGCGGATTCCATTCAGCCTTGTCCATACTGCGTAACTCATGACGACCTTACTAGCGTATTTAATACCAATTTAAATATTCAGTCCCCTCAGGGATTTGCCTTATTTCCCAAGCTTTTTTATCAATCACCCAAACCACTCGCTGTTTGGTTTGCTCCACCTTCTACAGCACCTCCTACACAAGCCTAGTTCATTAATTAGGGCATAGCCTAGCTATGCGATTGGCGACAACAAGTTGCCGCAATCTTGTATGGAGAAGTACATGTTTTCATCTGAAAAAGTTTCGTCTCGCCTAAAGCGAGTCTATATCGGTATTGCCATGGGCATAGCAATTTGGCTCTTGTATGCCAGCTATCTCATTCTTTCAAACGCAATTTATACCCATACCCCCTTAGGTAGCGCAGAGCTTGTGCTCACGCCAATTGCGCCCATTCAGAAATAAATCAAATTAATTAGCCATTAAAAATATTGGAGTAAATATGAACGTATTAAAAGTAACGCCGATAGCCTTAGTTGCATCTTTGATGCTCACTAATGCATACGGTCAAACCGCCCCTAATCTAGATACCCTTACTGTGACGGGTATTCAGGAGGCGCCACTCACTCAAACAACACTCACAGGCAAAGAGCTCAATCAGTCGCGTGTAAACACACCAAATACTGCAGCGATGTTGCTTAACATTCCTGGTGTCAGTATGTACACCGGTGGGGGCGTTTCTGGACTGCCATCAATACATGGTCTAGCAGACGATCGGGTAAGAACGAAGGTTGATGGTGTGGACTTGATGTCTTCCTGCCCGAATCATATGAACTCTCCCTTGTCATATATCAGCCCATCTAATGTCGGCAGCGTCAAAGTGATTACTGGTTTATCTCCAGTGAGTGCTGGTGGTGATAGCTTGGGCGGTGTAGTGTCCGTGCAATCACTTCCCCCCGTTTTCGCTAATAAAGGTGAGACACTTGCACAAGGTGAGGTTGGCGCCTCGTACAGCAGCAATGCATCTGCCATTGGTGGGAATCTGAATGTCACGGCAGCAACTGATGAATTGAGTGCCAATTACACTGTTGATTCTGTAAAAGCTGGGAACTACACAGCGGGCGGCAACTTTAAGCCAGCTGGGAACGGTATATCCCCAAGCACAGTTGGTGCCACTAAATACATTGCTACCAATCAGCAACTTTCATTAGCTTGGCAAAAAGATAATCACCTAGTTGAATTTAAGGCTGGCTATCAATTTATTCCATTCGAGGGTTATGCAAATCAGCGTATGGATATGACCAAGAACCAAAGCGAACAATTTAACCTGAAGTACACCGGACAATACGATTGGGGAAAACTAGAAGCTCAGGCCTATAACCAGATGGTTAACCATCAGATGGACGACAACACGGGAGCGAGAACATCTCCAGCAATGCCAATGCTAGCAACGAGCTCAACCAATGGAGCCATCATCAAAGGCACTTTACCCATTTCCGAAACTCAGCTAGCTAGAGTGGGAACCGAGTGGCAGGGATATAAGTTGAATGACTGGTGGCCACCCTCTGGCACTGGGATGATGATGAGTCCAAACACTTTTCAAAATATTAACAACGGCACCAGGAATCGTTTCGCTCTTTTTAGCGAGCTTGAGCAGCAGTGGTCTAAAGAGTGGATGGGTCTAGGTGGCGTTCGGGTTGAGCAGGTTGCTGCAAACGCGAGTAATGTGCAGGGTTATAGCTCCATGTACCAATCTCAAGCAAATGCGTTCAATGCACAGCAGCATCAGCAAACTGATTACAACTGGGATTTGACTGCACTTTCTAGATATAAGCCAGATAACAATCAAAACTACGAAGCTGGTTATTCACGTAAGACGAGATCACCCAATCTTTATGAGCGTTACTCTTGGTCAACCACCCCAATGGCAGCAATCATGAATAACTTCGTAGGTGATGGTAACGGTTATGTTGGGCAAGTAACGCTTGCACCTGAGGTGGCAAATACCGTCAGCTTTGCGAGCGATTGGCATGACGTAAATAAAGAATCATGGGGATTTAAGACCAATCCTTACTACACCTATGTTAGTAATTATATAGACGCTACTTGTAACACAACATGTACTGTTAACAAATTTAATGTTCTCAAGTACGCAAATCAAGATGCCCAGCTTTACGGCCTAGATTTATCAGGCAATGTGATGTTGGGTAAGCTTCCTCAGCTAGGTCAGTTTCAGATGACCGGTTTAGCTTCATATACCCGCGGGCAAAACGTAACCGCTGGGACCAATCTTTACAACATCATGCCGTTGAATGGAAAACTAGGATTTGTACAATACTTAGGTGCGAATTGGACCAATACTGTTGAGGGTCAGTTCATAGCTGCAAAAACGAATCTTAATACCGTTAGAAATGAGATTGCTACTGGTGGATATTCATTATTCAATCTGCGCTCTTCATATGATGACAAAAAATATCGCGTGAACTTTGGTATTGAGAACTTGCTTAATAAACTCTATGCATTGCCACAAGGCGGCGCTTATTTAGGGCAAGGCAAGACGATGTCTATGAATGGCGTAGCTTGGGGTACGGGGGTAGCAGGCATGGGTAGGACTTTCTATGTCTCAGCAAATATGAAGTTCTAACTACCGAGTTAAGAGAAAAGAAAAAGGTAAATGATGATCTCTAGAGTTTTCAGAATAGTGGCCACGCTAGCGGTCATCTCTCTGCCTTTATCTACTTTTGCGGCTAAAGAGCCTATTTACATTAATCTTGCTACTAATGATCCAGTCAAGGTGGCAATGGCATTAGATGCCGGTCGGCAATATTTTGGGCATGGCTTTCCTCTGGTGATTTATCTCAATGACAAAGCGGTCCTTCTTGGGGTTGAGACCTCATCAGGAAGTATTTCTAAAGAGCAAATGGCGATCAAGCAGGCAATTGCAAACGGAGCGACCGTCATTATTTGCCCAACTTGCTTAGAAGATCACGGATTTACCCGCATGAATTTAGTGCAAGGTATAGCACTTGGAGCAGAACATCAAAATAATCGATAAAATCCTTCTATCATGAATTTCTTGGGCTCTTAGCTCAGTTGGTAGAGCAGAAGACTCATAATCTTTTGGTAGCGTGTTCGAGTCACGCAGGGCCCGCCAAGAATCATTAAATTAAGTATTGGTATCAATATGCGTTTTCATAATCTCTATTTAGCTCCCTTAATCTTGATTCTTGCCTCATGCGCATCCCAATCAGGCACATGGGTTAAGAGCGATGTTGCGCCACTGCAATTTAATCAAGATAACTAT
>NZ_JBIIPA010000046.1:0-4451 GCF_044342855.1 Polynucleobacter sp. | reverse complement strand
AGGAGCAAACAAACTCACAGTCGCTCTAGCGGACGTTCTTCAAATCACCACAGGCAATACCGCATTACAAAATGCCAATATTGCGCTCAAGGTAGTAGGAGATCTTGGTGACACCGTTGATCTAGTGAACTCAGCTAATGATCACTGGTCAAAAACAGGCCAAATCACCAATGCTGGAGAAGTCTTTAATGTTTATCACAATGATGCTAGTACCAATCTCTTGGCAGACCTTTGGGTCAAAGAGGTGGTGCAGGTGAATGTGGTTTAAAAAAGATTTCCGCACCAGGGGTTTATACCCCCTGGTGCACCCTTGGAGCTAGCCAAGTCCCCGCGACTTGGTTTTGGGTCTTGATGACAGCGTCATGAATGATGACTTTGGGCCGTTGATTTCCAAAGGGGTGGCTGGAAATTAAATTAGCCTTATTGGTTTTATGGATCCCCGGTTAAAGGTTGGGATATTTTGTCTTGTAAAAAATGATAATTCAAAACAATTAGAAAATTCCTTTTGTCAATCGGTATATTTACCATCCCTTATTTAAGGAATGGTTTTATTTTATGGAGCTGCTTAAATCGCTGAAATTCTCTTTTTTTGCGATATTCGCCAATCTTACTAGGCACCCATGAAACTAGCGCTGATCGTTGTTCAAGAAAACAAGCTCGTAGCCGAGCATCTTCTTTCCGGAAAATCCCAATCTATTGTCGTCAAATCTGGCCAAAATTTTGTGCTGATTGATCGCGATACGGGTAGGGCGCCACAAAATCTCATGGTGGAGCGTAAGGGCAATAAGCTGATTATTCGCAGTGGTACAGGTGCAAAAAGCTCTATTCTATTGAGTCTAGAGGATTTTTATGCCGAAGACGGCACTAGCCCATTAGTGATCGGTGTAGCCGAGGATGGTAATTTTTATCATTATGTGTCGGCAGATGCGCAGCCCAATGAGATGTTGGCCCAGTTATCAGGCGATATCACATCGCAAGTGGCCTTGGGTGGCAATTCCCTAGGTGAGGCTGTTCCTGACCAGGATGATCGTAATACGACTTTCCCTTGGTTGATTGCTGCGCTAGCTGGCACCATGGGTCTTTTTGCCATAGCTGGATCCCGTAACTCTGGCGATAACTCGCTACCAACCCCAACCCAAAAGCCTATCCCACCAGATGCGCCCGCCTTTACTGTGATTGATGATGTTTCTGATGTTCCTGGCACTCCTGGTATTCCAGCAGAAGTTCCCCCGGGCGGCACTACCAATGACAATAAGCCGACTTTTACGGGTAGCGGTACTGCTGGTGACAAGATCACGATTATTGTCGATGAGGTAGTCATTGGCACTACCACCGTAAACCCAGACGGCACTTGGAGCTTTACACCAGTGACGCCATTGCCTGATGGCCCGCATAGCATCACAACGACTGAAACCGATCCTGCTGGCAATACATCAGCACCTTCGGCAAGCTACCCCATTATTGTGGATACCAAGGTACCGCTCATTATCAAGAGTGCTTATGATGACTACAACAGTACTGGCGACATCTTTGATGGGGGTGCTACCGATGATAGCGCTCCACTACTTAAAGGAGTGGGGGAGCCTGGCAAAACAGTGCACCTGCTAGTTGACGGTATTGAAATTGGTTCTGGGATTGTCGACGCCTTGGGAAATTGGGAGATTGCACTAGATGCCCATCCATTGTCAGTGGGGCAGTATGAGTTGGTGGCAGTCATTACCAATGAAGATGGTAGCGTCGCGGTGACCAGCAGGCCATTTGTGATTGAGATTACTAGTGAGCGCGAAGCTGCAGTGGCTGACCCTACTTTAGAAGGTATTCGAGACAATGTTGGGAATATCGATGGCAGCTCCACTTTTGTTTATCCCCAAGATAGCACCAACGATAATCAACCAACCCTGAATGGCAGCGGAGGACCAGGAGACACGATTGTTATTTTGGATGGTGATGTTGAAATTGCAAGAGTGATTGTTGGTGATGACGGGGTATGGAGTATTGAGCTACCCAATAAATTGGAAGATGGCCTTCATAACTTTAGTATTTATGCTGAATATGCCAGTGGCGGCCTATCGGTTCGCACCGATATTTACCCCATTATTGTGGACACCGCCATTGCCACCCCCGTGCTGGGATTACTCAGTGATAGCGGCGCGGATAATGCTGACGGCATTACCAATGTGTCAACGGTCAATGTTGACGGACTTGAAACTACAGCCGGCGCCTCTTGGGAATACCAAGTCGATGGCGGCGCTTGGGTAAAGGGCTCCGGTACCACTTTTGAATTGGAGAAAGGTACGCACGATTATGTTGTGCGTCAAACCGATGCTGCTGGTAATACTGAAGTCAGTGAAAAAACGTCTTACACATTGGACGCCAATAATTCCACCCCTCCATTGGCAGAGCTTGCTCTTCTTGTGGATACTGGCATATCCACTGCCGATGGTGTAACTAATGTCTCGCAGGTCAATATCGTAGGCCTGCCAGAAGGCTCTGACTGGGAGTATCGGATCGATAATGGCCCGTGGATTTATTGCGATGCTCTTTTGAGTGCTAGGGGGCGTCCGGATTATGTCCCATCGTTTGATTTATTGCTCGGGCAACATGTTTACGAGGTGCGTGCGGTTGATCGCGTTGGTAATGTTGGCGACGGTTCGGCGGCAACATTTTCTTACGACCCCATTAGCCCGATTGCATTATTGGAGAGCTCAGAGTTTGCTATAAATACTTTCCAAACCGGATCGCAGACTGCGCCTTCCGTGACGAGTTTAGTGGGTGGCGGATATGTTGTTGCTTGGCAAGTGAATGATCCAAACCAGGTGAATTCGGGTATTTACATCCAAGCCTATTCCGCTACCGGCTTGCCGATGGGTGGCCCCAGATTGGTCAGTGTATTTAATGGTATTCAGAATTTCCCTACTGTCGCATCCTTGGCAGACGGCGGTTTTATTGTTGCATGGGAGAGTTATGAGCAGGGTGGCGATTTATATGATATTTACTATCGCCAGTTTGATGCAAGCGGCGCTGCAATGACCGATGAGTTGCTTGTTAACTCCACGGTGTATAGCGAGCAATCTTATGTCACTGCCGCTGGATTGGCAAATGGCGGTTTTGTAATTTCTTGGCAAAGTTATTATCAGGATGGCTCGGGAACTGGAATATATGCTCAGCAATACGATACTCAAGGTAAAGTGACCGCGCCAGAGTTCCTTGTGAACGCGGTAACGGAGAGCTTTCAGTCCTTGCCGCAGATTTGTTCATTGCGAGATGGTGGTTATGTCATTGTTTGGCAGAGTTACGGCAGCGATGGGTCCGATTATGGTATTTATGCTCAGCGTTTTGATGGTGCAGGCGCCCCCGTTGGAGGGGAGTTTTGTGCTAATTCTTACGTTGATGGCACTCAGTATGATCCCACAGTCGCCTCATTGGCGGACGGTGGGTTTGTAATTCTTTGGGCTAGCTTTGGGCAGGATGGCTCTAGCTATGGTGTATACGGTCAATGTTATGGTGCGGATGGTTTAAAGTCGGGCGCTGAATTTTTGGCAAATGCAACAAACTTAGACTCTCAAAGGGCGCCATCTGTTTATGGTTTAAACGATGGTGGCTTTGTGGTTGTGTGGCAGGCCTATGGCCAGGATGGAAATCTCAACGGTGTATATGGAAGGGTGTTTGGATCCGCTGGTGAGCCTCGGGGTGATGAATTTCAGGTTAATCGTGTTCGTGTTGATGGGTCGCAAGAAAATCCTGATGTGATTGGATTGAGCGGTGGCGGATTTTTGGTCGTGTGGCAAGATACAAGTCCTGGTGCTAGCCTTATTTATAGCAAAGCCTACGATCAGGCTGGCCGCTCAATGGTATTTGGCATATCAGATTCTGGTGAAGCGGTGTCGCTATTTGGCGATCAACTTAAGCCGTCCGGTAACTCGGATTATGGGTTTGAGGATAACTCCGGAAGGATTGCTAGCTTAAGAATTACATTTGCCTCTGGCTATATAGCCGGGGAAGATGTCTTGGAGTTTAAGGGCTTGTCACTGGCTGATATTTCAGCTACTTATGGCTTGCAAGCATCTCGTAATAATGCTTCAGGGGAGGTATTGATAAGTGGCGTGGCGAATGTTGAGGTCTACCGCACCCTATTGAATGGTTTGATGTACGAAAATCTGCTACATGGTCGTGCAACTGTTGGTGACAGGGTGCTGACTTTCGATTTACTTGATATTGCGGGCAATAAATTGCATCAGCCGGCCGAGCTATCTATTAGGGTCGCATTCCCTGATGAGGCGCCGCCGATAATGCCTGAGTCGCTCTTAAGAATATCTTTACTTGAGGATACCGGCGCATCTCAGAGGGATGGCATTACCAATAACCCCGTAGTGAACGTGAGCGGTTTAGAAGCAGGCGCTACTTGGCAGTATCAAATTGATAATGGCGCTTGGACTACTGGTACAGGCACA
>NZ_JBIIPA010000001.1:0-170857 GCF_044342855.1 Polynucleobacter sp. | reverse complement strand
GTCAACCCACCAAAATCTTCAGCGCGCTATTTGAACCGCCGTATGCGGAACCGCACCTACGGTGGTGTTAGAGGGCTGAGGGAGTAATCCCTCAGCCTACTCGATCCTATTTCAAGGCTACGCCTGCAACTTCTTGGCGACACATTCGCTAAATCCCATCCGCCTCAACCATTCGAACCCCTTTTCTTTGTGTGCATAAATATTTATTACTAAAGTTCACAACTTCACAACTTCTGTAGTAAAGTAGTGTGAAAGGAGGGTAAATGAGAAGAGCGATACCAAAAACACATCAAGCTTTAGATTGGATAGGGAGGGGAATGACCGCAGCTCAAGCCGCTAGGAAGATGGAAATTTCAGAATCTAGCGTCTACGCCGCCTTAAGAAAAACAAAAGCAAAAGATTCAGGTTGCTGTCCAACGTGTGGTCACAAATTAAGGAAATAAGATGAAAAAAACTCTATTAGCTGTTGCCTCAATCTCCGTAGCTGCATTTGCATATGCAAATACCTCATCTGATTCTTCTGAATTGGTAAGCCAGCAGTGCAAGATCTCCGCTGAAGCAGTTTCAACATTAAAAAGTTTGCGCTATGGCAATACATCGATTCGTAAGGATGTAGCCGGCCTGATTAACTTAAATCTCAAAGTTCAGGAAAATAAAGATGCGGCGCAGATGACCTTAAACCGCATGGTTGACGATCAGGTGATTACGACATCAGCTTTGGAAGCAAAGTACTGCTCTTAATGTGCTTATGAATGGGTTGTTACCCAATCATCTGTAAAGGCGTTTGATGACCCATTCATTTGAATGTCCAGAATGTGGCAACCCCAGGGGGATGCTTGGAGAATGTCGGCAATGCGGAAGTGAGGAACCTCCAATTCCGCATATCGATACGATGGTATTGAATTTGAAGTTCGATAGTCCAAGTGCTGAAGAAGCTTTGGATCGTTTAACCGTTGGTCTACGCCGCGCATCAGAGGTGGGTATTAAGGCAATCATCTTGATCCATGGTTATGGTGCAAGCGGTGAGGGCGGAAGAATTAAGTGGGCTGTTCATGATGCCCTCGAAAATAACTATTTCTCAGACGGGGTCGATGAATACCATTTTGGTGAACAAACCGCCTTTGGTAGCGAGTCTTATCATGCGCTTTTGCGAAGAAGGCCGGGTCTTAAAGCCTATCTCAAGCACTTCAAAGAAGGTAATGCTGGAATGACAGTATTAATACTGTGATTCCTGTGTGGAATTGCTTAGAACGGACTTATCCATCTAATTCGATGGCATCAGCAAGGAGTGGTAATGACTGCTAAAAAATCGACAACTGTGCATGAAGAGGTTCAAATCAATTCTGAAAATTTAATTGGTGACTTCAAGGCGCTCATGGCAGACGCTGAAGATCTCATTAAGGCAACAGCAAGCCATAATGATGGCCCACTGAGCGCAATCCGCTCGAAGGCTTTGGATACCCTCAATAGCGCAAAAGAAAGTCTTTCCTCTGTTGAGGGTACTGTGACTGAAAAGGCTAAAGTCGTTGCTGAGCGCACTGATGGGTTTGTCCATCGCAATCCCTGGGAGGCGGTAGGTGTTGCTGCTGTGATTGGCTTATTGCTTGGTTTATTTATTCGTCGTCGCTAGGTACTCATGTCACAAGAAAATCTTTTTTCCTCGCTAAAGAATCTGGTCTCTACCGGGGCATCCATTGCTCAGACCCGTCTGGAGTTGATCTCTACTGATGTGCAGATTGCGCGTGCGAAGTTTTTGAGCCTTTTAGTTTTGGTGATCTTTACTTTGTTTTTCTTATTCTTTGGCTTGGTGATGCTGGCCTTGCTCATTGTGATTTATAGCTGGGAGACTGATCGTATCCTCGCCCTCAGCTTACTCACGAGTGGCTTCTTGGCAGTAGGGGGCATTCTGGCTTTGGTAGTTTTACGCTCACTCAAGACTATGCCAAAATTATTTGATGCAACGATTACAGAGTTGGTTAAAGATCGTCATGAGCTTGCGAAACGATGAGTCAAAAACTGGCCGAACTTCAAGCTAGGCAAAAGGTACTGCAGGAGAGGGCAGCCCAAGAGCGGGCTGATTTTGCCTTACATTTTGAGCCCATAGAAAAACCCCTGTCGTGGGCCGATAAAGGTATAGATGCTTTTAATTTCATGAAGAGCACACGGATCTTGTGGACTAGTGCGTTCGCTGTTTTAGCGCACTACAAACCCAAGCTTGCCAGCAAGGTACTCGCTGTAGGTTGGGGTACTATCAAGCTTCTCAAGGGTGCTAAGAGCCTCCTGTAGCCAGTGCTTTAAGCAACTAAGAGCGTCTTATTGGGAATCCCGCTTTGGGTTAAACTCTTTCCACCATTTAAACCAGCGATTTCCAGCAAGGTGAGAGCGCCAGCTACTTCAAAGCCAGCTTTTTTGAGTAGATTGCTAGCCGCAATGATGGTGCCGCCAGTAGCCAAGACATCATCCACAATCAAAACACGCGCACCTTGCGGCAGGGTGGACTGCTGAATTTCCAGGGAATCAGAGCCGTATTCCAAGCCATAAGACTCTCGGTGGCTTGCCAAGGGTAGCTTATTGGGTTTGCGAGCTAATACGAGGCCTTTATGGGTCTGGTGGGCCAAGGCAGTGCCAAAGATAAATCCACGCGATTCAATGCCCAGAATATGGCTATAGTTGAACCGTTGAGCCAATGCCTCAAGCTGTACCGTAGTCTCTTTGAATGCCTCAGGATTTGCCAAAAGAGGGGAGATGTCCCTAAAGAGGATGCCTGGCTTGGGAAAGTCCGGGACGCCGGGTAGATAATCTAATAAATTCATTATTGACTGACATGAAAACACAATTACTTATTATTACCGCACTGGAGTCCGAGCTTGATAAAAGCGTTTTGCCGGCGAGTGTCGACATTGTGTATTCAGGGGTTGGAAAAATCAATGCAACAGCAGCCAGCATTCGGGCTATTCATGAATTTCATCCTAAACGGATAGTGAATTTTGGAACCGTTGGAAAAATCAACCCCACCCTTCATGGATTATTAGAAATTGGGAAGGTGATACAGCGCGACATGATGACCGTACCGCTGGCACCAAGAGGGCAAACCCCTTTTTGCCCTAAACCCTCTCAATACCTATCCTTGGGTGGCGAGCATACTTGCGGCACTGGTGATAGCTTTGTAACTGCACACGATCCTTGGTTGGTATCGCAAGGTGTTGATGTAGTCGATATGGAGTTATTTGCCATTGCTAATATTGCTTATCAACTGAATATTCCATGGCAATCGTTTAAGTACGTTACCGATGATGCCAACGCAGATTCTGGAAATGAATGGGCACACCGTGTAAACCATGGTCAAGAGCTTTACCTTGACAAGCTCAAAGAGCTGTTGAGCGCTTAAATGCGGATCATGGATTAAGTCATGCAGATGAATACTCAAAAGCCTTGGCTGAAAAACTATCTCGAGGACGTACCTCATGAGATTAATTTGGCTGGTCACTCATCGATCATTGATTTAATAGAGGAGGCTTTTACAAGCCATTCTGGTCGCGTGGCGATTGAGTCGATGGGGCATAACATGAGTTACCGTGAGCTCGATATTCTCTCAAGGGACTTTGCTGCCTATTTGCAAACCTTAGGGCTTGAAGCGGGCTCCCGCATTGCCATCATGTTTCCTAATGTCCCGCAGTATCTCATTGCGATGCTTGGCACTCTCCGCGCAGGCTATGCGGTTGTTAATATCAACCCCCTGTATACCGCTCGCGAGCTTGAGTACCAACTACAAGATAGTGGGGCATCAGTATTGGTAATGCTGGAAAATTTTGCGCATGTCTATCAAGATATTTCCAATCAAGCGCTAGTGAAAAAGGTGATTGTGAGCAGTCTGGGTGAGACCTTAGGCCCTAAGGGCCTCATCGTTAACCTAATTGCTCGTCATATCAAAAAGCTCATTCCGCATTGGAGTTTTCCTTGCGTTAAATTGAATCAAGCCCTTAAGATTGGTTCGGGGCATGGATTTATTAGACCCAATCTAGCTCAAGACGATATTGCTTTTTTGCAATACACAGGTGGCACAACCGGTGTTTCTAAAGGCTCCGTTTTACTGCATCGAAACATATTGGCCAACATTCTTCAAATTGAGTCTTGGCTTGAGCCTGCCTTAAAAAATCGACATCAGCAGCAACTGGTATTTTTGTGCGCGCTCCCGATGACGCATATCTTTGCACTGACTGCTTGCGGACTCCTTGGAATTCGCAAGGGCGCTAAATTGCTACTGGTTGCCAACCCCCGAGATATTGCCGGCTTCATCAAGCTCCTAATAAAGCATCCGGATATCAATATTTTTCCAGGCGTCAATACGCTTTTTCATGCGCTGATTCATCATCCTGAATTTACGAATGTGAAGTTGCCTAATTTATTGGTAACGATTGGCGGTGGTATGGCCGTACTCAAGAAAACAGCTGATCTGTGGCAAAAACTAACGGGCGTTCCTATTGCCCAGGGATACGGCCTTTCTGAGACTTCGCCGGTGGTCTGTGTAAATACCCCGTTTGTACAAGAATTTACTGGATCGATTGGCATGCCATTGCCTAGTACCGACGTGTTGATTCTTGATGATGATGGAGTTCAGGTTCCGTTTGGTGTTGCCGGAGAGATCTGCATTAAGGGGCCGCAAGTCATGGCAGGGTATTGGAATGGGCCTGAAGAGACGAGTCAATTTATGACGCCAGAGGGATACTTTAAATCTGGTGATATTGGCATCATGAGCCCAGAGGGTTATCTGCAGATCGTGGATCGCAAAAAAGACATGATCGTGGTTGCTGGTTTTAAAGTATTCCCCAATGAAATTGAAGAACTGATTTCTTTAATTCCTGGAGTAAGAGAGTGCGCCGTGATTGGATTCCCGCACCGCAAGCTTGGCGAGATCGTGAAGGTCTATATCGTCAAAGATAAGCCTGAGCTAACCGAGGCTCAGGTCATTCAGTATTGCAAAGAGCAAATGACGAGTTACAAGCGCCCTAGAAAAATTGCCTTTATCGATGAAATGCCAAAGTCCAATGTTGGCAAAATTCTACGCCGCCATCTACGCGATTTATAAATAATTACAAGCCACCACCAAAGCGATATTGCCAAGAAATTCCATATAGGTCATAACTGTTATTGGTTCTGGAGTACTCACCAGCGCTTGCTGATAGCCGAACTGAGTTATGTTTGTTTATCGGGTAGGACATCGTTGTGCCAAAGCGCCAATTTTCTTGATTCCCGCTAATGGGATTACCGTTGACATACGATTGCCCGCCAGTGAAGTAGGTGGCGTCAACTGAGATCCAGGCGGTATTCTGAAAGTAATAAATCGCATGGGTCTGAGTTGAGTAGACGGGATTTTGAGATAAAGAGTTGTCGCCAATAAAGTTGGTATTGCTGGTGTAAAAAATGCCTGCACCGGCCAACTCTAACCTCCAAGGACCAAGAGCCTTGGATATACCCAAGCCTGGCTGGATGAACCAACGATTTGCACCCACATTCATCAGTTGGTTGTCATCGTACATCCCCCACGGAACCGATGCTGCAAGACTCGCTCCAACAATCAGATCTTGTTGGTAATTCTTAAACTCATCAAGGCTGAGTGCAGGGGCTCCGTAGAGGTTAATTGCCGCCTTGATAAGGGGGTCAGATAGGCCTTCGGTACTGGCATTGACCGTCCGTCCGCCAATAGTGCTGGATCCAGTTAACTGTCCGTAGGGAAGGACTAGAGTGAGTTTTCCGGACTGTCCGCCTGCATCAAAGATATGGGTTAGACCCATCACTTCGCTGGTCAGTGTGTAATTACCGGCCTTAGCTTGAGCAATTCCAGCGCTAATGAAGTTAATACCGACTGGTGCATTGGAATACGTCCGCGCTTCGATTTCTTGGGCATGCGATAGGGTAGGTAATAGGGCGCCAGATATCAGCAGTCAAACACCTATTGCAAGAGATCTTCCTTGAATCATTGAGGATGGCTTAATCACCAAGACTGTATTACTACCGTCTTATGAATTTGATTTTGACTTAGCGCCAAATAAAATTTCTAGAGTGGCATTGCTGCCGAGCATCAAGCTCATAGCTGTCAACAATAGGTAGGGCCACACAATTAACCAATACACAACTGCTTTGAATAAGGCAAAGCCAAAGATGGATAAAGGAATGGGCCTTTCATCTAGCGATGTTGCGGCAAAAAGGCGAGAGCGCAAAACCAAGATCCGAAGTAAATGGTTGGCTGGAATGCCTTTACAAATTCCTCTTTCACTTTTTGTTTAAAGCTATGCCCAGGAGCAATATTTGGTGATGTCGCGTTCATGAAGGCTTTCTAGGATATAGAATTAGCAGTTACTGCAAGAGCTTCCAACTTCAACTGGAGCGGGATCGTTTGTATAGCGCGCAATGAATGCATGTTTACTCTTGAGTGGTAGCTTGATCCACACGAAGTGACCAGATCCTGGTGCAACATCAATTGACTCGCCCTTGAGATTCCACATGGCATCTAAGACCATATCTTGATTGCCTTCAGGCTCAATAATCTCTAATTTATCCCCAATAGAAAAACGATTCTTCACATCGACCTTGACGCGGCCTGAGGCTTCGTCAATCTCCAAAGTCTCGCCAACATAGAGACTTCTGCCGGATAAAGAATGGCCACGCATATAGAGTTGATATTCCTTGTCGTGATGACGCTCATAGAAGCCATCGGTGTAGCCGCGATTTGCAAGTCCCTCTAGATTGCCAATGAGGGACATATTCATTGGGCGACCAGCTACTGCGTCATCAATTGCAGTGCGATAGGATTGGCAGGTACGAGACACGTAATAGGGTGATTTGGTGCGCCCCTCAATCTTGAAAGAATCCACGCCCATCTTGGTCAAGCGTTCAATGTGTTCAATTGCGCGCAAATCTTTCGAGTTCATGATGTAGGTGCCATGCTCATCTTCTTCCATCGGCATCAGATCATCCGGACGACGCGCCTCTTGTAATAGAACGACGTCACCACTGGTATTTTGTTGGCCTGGTTTGACCTTGTAGTCCCAGCGACAGGCATTAGTGCAAGCGCCTTGATTGGAATCGCGATGGGACATATAGCCAGATAGTAGGCAGCGTCCCGAGTAAGCGATACACAAAGCACCATGTACAAATACTTCCAACTCCATCTCTGGACAATCTTGACGCACTTCTTCGATTTCATCAAAGGAGAGTTCGCGTGACAAAATGACGCGACTGATGCCAACTGAACGCCAGAATTTTGCGGAGGCGCCATTCACGGTGTTTGCCTGGACTGATAAATGAATCGGCATATCTGGCCAAGCTTCTCTGGCCATCATGATGAGTCCAGGATCAGACATGATCATCGCATCAGGCTTCAATGCAACCACTGGGTCCATGTCTTTAATATAGGTACGCGTCTTGCCACCATGGGGTAGTAGATTCGATACTAAGTAAAACTTCTTGCCTAAAGCATGCGCGGTATCAATACCTTCTTTGAGTGTCTCCATTTTTCCAAAGTCGTTATTGCGGACTCGGAGGGAGTAGCGAGGCTGTCCGGCATAAATGGCATCGGCGCCAAAGTCAAAGGCGGTTTGCAGCATCGAAAGACTGCCGGCTGGGGCTAGGAGTTCTGGAATCTTGGTCATGGCGTCATTTTAGTGAATACAGGCATTCTTGCTTGATTTGCTACATTAATGGGCCCTGCAGCCCCATTGATATCGATTTATTCAGGCAGACCAAGCAAGCAGCCAGCTAATGGAGAGTATCCTACGGGGGTCTGTGGCGAGCATTTCAAAAATGAGCTGGGAGCCTTCCCCTGAGCTTTCCACCTTAAATTGAAGGCACTTATTAAAGAATTTAGAAAGAATGCAATGACCAAACTCACATCTAAGCCCATCCTGAAAAAAGCGAGCGGTATTCTTTCTCAAGAGTTTGCTATCCCCAAAGACATTGCTTGGGCCTGGGTCACGTTATTGCTGTCACAAGAAGAGCAACGGCGCGATAGTGAAGAAAAGCGCTATGCCCGCATTGCAGAATTCGAAGCCTGGATTGCAGAACTCAATTTACCGATCGACCCAAAAAATCCTGAGGGTGGCGCAGTCAGTCCGGAATCAGTAAAAAATTCAGCCAGAAATGTATTTGAGTGGCCGCATGAGTACATCTTTGAAGAGCCGGCTGCAGCCAAGCATCCAGACTCCAAGATTGCCTATGGCGATACGATTACCAAGCCCATTCTGGATGCTATTAAAGACGCCGGCGGATCAGATGATCGTCCTGCATTAATTGCGATTTTGGAAGGCTATGCAAAAGAAGGTAAAGAGCCATTCGCCAATGTCACACCAGAGGGCATTGAGTGGAAAGGCAGCAATTGGTCCGAGGGAGACAAATTCAACCTCCTCACCATTAAGGCCTTAAATAACCGCCTGGCCAATCTACGCAAAAAGGGATTGATCTAAGCCAAATCAATAGGCCTACGCCACAAAAGAAAAAACCACCTAAAAGGTGGTTTTCTTGTATCTGGCTCCTCGACCTGGGCTCGAACCAGGGACCTACGGATTAACAGTCCGGCGCTCTACCAACTGAGCTATCGAGGAATAAGCCGATATTATAGCAAGATGAAATCATCTACTCCAAGTTCTGTGCAGATCCCTAAAGTATTGACCATTGCCGGGTCCGATAGTGGCGGTGGCGCGGGCATCCAGGCGGACCTCAAAGTCATTACAGCCCTTGGTGGATATGGGATGTCAGTCATCACGGCGATTACCGCTCAGAACACCTTAGGGGTGAGTCGGATTCAGGACATAGACCTTGACGTGGTTGAGGCTCAGATCGATGCGGTATTTCTGGATATTGGGGTGGATATTGTCAAAATCGGGATGCTGGCCAGCCCAGAAATCGTGCGCACCGTGGCATCTGCCCTCAAGCAGCATGGGGCCAAAAGAATCGTCTTAGACCCTGTATTAAGGGCGACTTCAGGTGCAAGCCTTGGTGGCGACGATACAGCTCAAGCCATCATGAGTGATCTATTTCCGATGGCGATTCTAGTTACCCCTAATTTAGACGAAGCCTCATTATTATTGGGTCGAGAGCTAGCTAGCCCAAATGATTTCAAGGTGGCGGCTCAAGACTTGCTCGATATGGGTCCGCAGGCTGTTTTGATCAAAGGGGGCCATCTCGATGCGACTCATACCCAACTGACTGATTTCTTAATGTGGCGAACCATTAGGGATGGCCTTGAAGTTGTCCAGTCTAAAGAGTTCAAGCACTACCGCGTTAATACGGGCAATACCCATGGAACCGGTTGCTCACTAGCATCCGCTATTGCAACCTATTTAGCAGACGGTCATGACCTTACTCATGCGGTTGCCAAGGCAATTTCTTATGTTGAGGCAGGGTTAGAGGCAGGGCGTTTCTTGAGTATTGGCGAGGGTCCCGGACCCTTGTGGCATATGCATGATTTTTATCCAACTGCACTGCCAGAAGAAGGTAAATATTAGGTTTTCATCAACTCTTGCAGATGCTTGACGGCTGCTTTAGGGTCGCTGGCTGCATTAATAGCTCTCACAACAGCAACAGAGCCAACCCCGCTCTGTGCCACCGCATGAATACTGCTTTCATCAATTCCGCCAATAGCCACTAAAGGGTAGTGACTCAAGAGCTTGGCGTATTTATAGAGGCGACCTAAGCCTTGTGGTGCAGTTTCCATCTTCTTTAAATTGGTTGCAAACACGGCACCCATGGCGATATAACTGGGGCAAAAGCGATCTGCATACACCATCTCGGCATAGCCGTGCGTACTTAAGCCAAGTCGAAGGCCTTCGGATCGAATGGCATCTAAATCTGCCGTCTCTAAATCTTCTTGCCCCAAGTGAATACCATAAGCCCCGGCTTCAATCGCCTCTTGCCAATAATCATTAATAAAGAGCAGAGTTTTACTGCCTTTAACAGCATTGACGGATTCCGCAATTTGCTTGCGGATTAGTTTTTTATCTTCGGACTTCAAGCGAAGTTGTACGGTTGGCACTTCAGCCTCGACCATGCGCTTTACCCAATCCGCATCCGGCATTACTGCATACAGACCTAGACGCTTAGGGCACTCTGCAAAAGCATTGGGGTTCATGTTGCGTGTCCAGGGAAGCAAATCAAAATGCTCAGGCCTGGATGGCCATTTAAAGGGATTAAACCCACCATCTTGGTGAACCATGCGAGACCAAGCTTTGCCCAATACCTTGGCATCACATTCAATAAAGCCCATGGTGATTGCGGCAACCGTGCCGGCTAGTTCGTAATGATCAGCAGCATGCTCGTTATCAATTTTTGGTGGCTGAGAATTGAGGCTATAGGCTGGAATCGGGATGCACAAATCATCCTTGGCATGGGCTGCAATAATTTGATCCGCAAGGTCGCGTACTAAGCTCATTAGGATTGTTCTTTAGTTTTGGTGCCAGAAAGGCGTGCCAACCAAAGGGGTACTGGCTTGAGCAGACTGCTGCGCTTTCATGGCGCCGGACAGGTGGGCGGCACGGCCAGCATCAACTGCCATCGCAAATGCTTTTGCCATCGCCACTGGATCATCAGCCAAGGCTACGGCCGTGTTTAATAGTACGCCATCGAAACCCCATTCCATTACAGCGCACGCATGGGATGGAAGACCCAAGCCGGCATCTACTAGGAGCGGAACTTTCAAGCGGTCACGCAAGAGTTTTAATGCATAAGGATTTAAAGGGCCTTGACCGGTTCCAATCGGCGCCGCCCAGGGCATAACAGCCTGGCATCCGACATCCACCAAACGTTGGCACAAAATTAGATCTTCAGTGCAGTAGGGCAAGACTTTAAAGCCATCTTGAATTAATGTTTCTGCGGTTGAAACTAGACGCAAGGTATCGGGTTGCAAGGTGTAGTCATCGCCAATGAGCTCTAACTTAATCCAGTCAGTTTTAAATACTTCACGAGCCATCTGTGCAGTAGCGATAACTTCTTTTGGGCTATGGCAGCCTGCAGTATTAGGTAAAACGGGTACAGCCATTTTTTTGAGAAGATCCCAAAAACCAGAATGCGCTTCTGCTGTAGAGGTGCCTTGCCTGCGTAGGCTTACCGTAATCATTCCGGGATTAGATTGCTTAACGGCATTTTCCAAAACTTGTGGAGAAGGGTAACGCGAAGTCCCTAGCAATAAACGGCTAGCAAAAGTCTCTCCATACAGAACCAGTGGATCTGCAGTGTTTAAAGGATTTGGCAAAGGGGCGGTCATATGAATGGATTACTTATGTATTAATTTGATTGATTCGTAGATGAGTTAGCCGCCAGTAACCGGTGCAATGACTTCCATTTCATCGCCTTCACGCAAAACTTCTTCTGCGTGCCTGGTCTTGGGAACGAATTCATAATTGATGGCAACAGCAAAAGGTGGTTTTGCATCGATGATCAATAGAACATCATCAATCGTGCTGTTATCCGGAACCTCTTGAGCAACTTGGTTGACCATTATGCGCATGCGCTTAGCTCCTGATGAGTTGAACCTGATACCTCTAATCCCAATTCAATTGCAGTCGAACTAGATCCTGAGCTCAACACCTCTAATGCGCAATCCAGAACAGCTGGAGAGATCATAAAGCCATGTCGATAGAGGCCATTGATCATCATGAGGTCAGCCTGATTGGTCTTTTGATCAATAGAAATCTCAGGCAGGTTGTCTTTGAGTGTGGGGCGGCACTGTGTAGCCATCTCCAAAATACGTGCTTCGGCAAAACCACTATGCACGGTATAAACCGCGCTGAGTAGTTCCATTGCGGAGCGCACGCTCATAGGAGATAAATCCTCAGATTCAATTTCTGTTGCACCAACAACATAGACATCATCTTCTTTTGGGGCGATATAAATTGGGTAGCGTGGATGAATTAAGCGAGTAGGGCGGCGTAGTTTGACTTCAGGTGCATGCAAGCGAATCACTTCACCGCGCACGCCACGTAAATTTTTGGATGCGTCACCAAGCTGTTTCCAGGATTCCTTGGCGCCTAAGCCGCGACAATCAATCACCCAATCAAAACCATGCGCTTTGCTACGGAGCTCTTCGGGATTGGCGGCTTGATTCCAATGACAAGGCACCTTCATTAAAGTGAGCTCAACTAATAAAGCTTCCAGTAATTGGCGGTTATCTAGTTGGCCTTCATTGGGAAGGTAGAGGCCTTGGGTAAAACGATCAGCAACACCCGGCTCAATTTGTGCGAGAGATTGGCTATCTAAATGAATCGGCTTGGAAAGCGCCTGATTACGATCACAATTTCTTTCAAGGTGGGAGGCAAAACGTTCCGCATCACTGGAATCTTGACGATGCCATAAGATCAACGTGCCATCTTGCTGAAAGTAAACCGGTTTAGCTAGTTCATCGATGAGCTGCTTCCAGCGCGGCAAGCTATGAACACCCATCCGCACAACGTTATCTTCCGTAATGGCAGATTCCGCTAGCGGCGCAAGCATTGCGGCAGCAATACGTGCAGCCGCATTAGCAGCATCTGTGCCGCCTTTCTCAAACAGCTCAACTTGAGCACCTCGTTTAGCAAGTGCGACCGCTAGCAACCGACCCATAAGGCCGGCGCCAACGATGGCATACTTGCCGTTTGAGAACGCCTTAGTCACTTACTGATAAATCTCGCTACCGCGCTTACGAAACTCTGCTGACATCTCTTCCATGCCTTTTGTAGGATCGGTTGAGGCTTCTGCAGTAATCGGTATTACTTTGCTTACCTTCGGATTGCCATCAGCATCCAATGTAGCAGCGTAATCACGCACTTCTTGAGTAATCTTCATGGAGCAGAACTTCGGTCCACACATTGAGCAGAAGTGCGCAATCTTGGCGCCTTCAGCAGGTAAGGTTGCATCGTGATATTCACGAGCACGCTCAGGATCTAGGCCAAGATTAAATTGGTCTTCCCAGCGGAACTCGAAACGCGCCTTGGATAAAGCGTTATCGCGTACTTGAGCGCCAGGTAAACCTTTAGCTAAGTCTGCGCCATGGGCTGCAATTTTGTACGTGATGATGCCGGTACGGACATCCTCTTTGTCCGGCAAACCTAAATGCTCTTTTGGTGTGACATAGCAAAGCATCGCTGTACCGTACCAACCAATTTGCGCAGCACCAATACCGCTGGTGATGTGATCATATCCAGGTGCGATATCGGTAATCAATGGCCCAAGAGTATAGAAGGGTGCTTCTAAGCAATGCTTTAATTCCTCGGTCATATTCTCTTCAATGCGTTGCATTGGAACGTGACCAGGACCTTCAATCATCACTTGAACATCATGCTTCCATGCTTTGGCAGTCAACTCACCAAGAGTGTGAAGCTCGCCAAACTGAGCTGCATCATTGGAGTCAGCGATACAACCTGGACGTAAACCATCGCCTAAGCTAAATGACACGTCATAGGCTTTCATGATCTCGCAGATCTCATCAAACTTCGTATAGAGGAAGTTTTCTTTATGGTGAGCCAAACACCACTTCGCCATAATCGAGCCGCCGCGAGACACAATGCCAGTAATACGATCAGCAGTGAGTGGAACATAGCGCAGCAATACGCCTGCATGAATAGTGAAGTAATCCACACCTTGCTCAGCTTGCTCTACCAAGGTATCGCGGAACATTTCCCAAGTGAGGTCTTCTGCAATACCACCGGTCTTATCGAGCGCTTGGTAGATTGGAACAGTTCCAATTGGAACAGGTGAGTTACGAATAATCCACTCGCGGGTTTCATGAATATATTTACCTGTGGACAGATCCATGATGGTGTCTGCACCCCAACGAATGGACCAAACCATTTTCTCTACTTCTTCATTAATAGAGGAGGTCACTGCAGAGTTACCGAGATTGCCGTTAATCTTCACGCGGAAGTTACGACCAATAATCATTGGCTCTAGTTCAGGGTGATTGATGTTCGCAGGAATGATCGCGCGCCCAGCAGCAATTTCTGAACGTACAAATTCACCAGTAACAATGTCAGGCAAATTAGCGCCGTAGCTCTTACCCGGATGCTGCTTGAGGAGTTGTTTGTATTCCGGATTCTTGCGCAATTGCTCAAGGCCCATGGACTCACGCAAAGCAACGTATTCCATTTCAGGAGTCACGATGCCCTTACGGGCGTAATACATTTGGCTTACGTTTTGGCCAGCACGTGCAACGCGAGGAGGATTAATGTGGGCAAAACGCAGATTCTGGGTAGCTGCATCTTGTGAGCGAGCAACGCCGTATTCAGAGCTCGGTCCAGTTAATTGCAGTGTATCGCCACGTTCTTCAATCCAGTTCTTGCGCAATAAAGGTAAACCTTTTTCAAGGTTGATCACAATATCAGGATCGCTATAAGGACCTGAGGTGTCATAAACCGGTACAGGTGGATTGGGAACCATCTCTTCACCAACACGCGTTGATAGTTGCTCAATCATTCGGATGGGAGCTTTGATATCAGGACGCGAACCCTCTAGATAGGTTTTGGTAGAAGCGGGATAGGCAAATTTTTGGCCAAAGTCTCGCTCTAAGCTCTTAAGGCTAGGAATTTCTTGTTTAGATTTATTATTGGTATCGCTCATGTCCATCTCCTGACTGTAATTAGATGGACGAAACCGGGTGACGGTCTGATGGAAAACTCCCCACGCCAGCATTACCTGGATCGGGTTATAGGGTCTTTCTCAGCGCCTCACAGTAATAATCACTATCAGGGCACCCCTGTTTCATCCTTAGAGCTAATTTAACCACGAATTCACACCAAGTTGGGCGGCCAAAATCAAGTAGTGAGGGGTACTTAAGTCTAAGGCGGGGAAATCTAGCCTGCTTTGGTATTACGCAATATGAAATCCGCCGTCACAAATGCGGCATCGCTAGTGAATTCATCTGCAAGGATCCGGGCTGCAGCCTCTGAAAGTGAGATTTCAATAAAACCACTGACTTCGCCGTCATGGTTGGTGGGAACAAAGTTGTCCGCTAGCTCCAAGTCATAGATGTAGAGCAGCTCATCATGAAAGCCTCGCCCTGGAATGGGGCGGCGCATATGAATACGGCCAACAGGCTCAATTTGGTCAGAAATCTGCGGTGGAACACCAGCTTCTTCCCATAATTCTCGGCGGGCGTTCACCCAGGGGGTTTCATCAGCCCCAATACCACCTGCAGCCAAGTTATCTAGCCGACCTGGGTCAGTAGTCTTGGTTTCGCTCCGGCGCCCAAGCCAGAGATTGCTGGCCTTGGTATAGCCATTGATGTGGGTTGCCATACTGCGAAAGCCAAAAGTACGGAAGGCAGAACGCTCTAAACGGAAGTATTCATGCCCATTTTGGTCAATCCAGGCGAAATCTTCATGTCGCCAGCCGGGGATAAAGCCACCTTGTTGCATCCGGTCGGCGATTTTCGCCAGACTCTCGGAGAGTGCCAAGGGTCTTGCATGGCGAATCGTCAGGCGATCGTGACCCATTTCCACATGGGGAATTGGGTTTTTGGCCAGGGATTCTTGTAAATACGGGATGAAATCCGGATTTAAGTGCCCAATGACCTGTCCAGAGGTTGTGCCACCCAGAAAGTGGATGGGTAAAAAATCCTGTGGGGCAGACCTCGCCGTGTTTTGGAGCATCTCTTCAAGGGCGGCAATAGTGCTAGTAGTGAGCTTATGCATGCGCTAAGTGTAAGAGAAATTAAAAATACTGAAAAATTAGTCTAAAAATCTATAAACGAAATTCAATTGTCAACAGATCTTTACTTATATTTTTGTCGGAGACGGATGCTCATAATTTAAGCAAGCTAGGTCACTCTATACAAATCTGCTACTTACGAAAACTTTTGGGTATTTATCCACAAAACCTGTGGATAAGTTTTTATTTGGAAGTGGTCCCGCCGACAGGAATCGAACCTGTATCCCACGCTTAGGAGGCATGTGCACTATCCATTGTGCTACGGCAAGAATAAGAAAATAAAAAACTAATTTTTAAAAAGATGTTGAGGCGTGAAACATTATCCACTGATTACCAGCCACACATCGCCCATACCGAATTGGTGATGGCAACCATCATGTCAGGAGCAAAGTAGGTGAAAAAAATTATCCCTAAAACCAGCATTGCAAAAAGATATAAGAGTGGCTGCGGGAATCGAATTTTTACTTGCACGATGTCTTACGCGAGCGCAGCACGATGAATCGCACGCTCTTTGACTGGTAGGTTGACCAAGAATGCAAATACACCCAAGGCAATCGCGATATTCCAAACAATCAAATAGGAGCCGGTGCGATCAAATAAGTAGCCGCCAAAATAAGCACCACAGAAGCTACCCAATTGATGCGAGAAGAATACCAGACCAGAAAGCATGCTGAGATATTTCACGCCGAAGATCTGCGCCACGATCGCATTGGTTAAGGGGATAGTGGATAGCCACAGAAAGCCCATGATGGCCGCAAAGATATAGGTAGAAGCTGGGCTGAGCGGTAGCCAAACAAAAGCCATGATGGCAACAGACCTGAGGATATAGATGCCCGATAGTAGGTAGCGCTTAGGAAAGCGTTGGCCTAGTATTCCGGCGCTATAGGTGCCAAAGATATTGAATAAGCCAATTAAGGCTAGCGCAGTCGTTGCTACTGCTGGTGCACCAACATCGGGATAAATCTTGGATAAATCTTTAAGGTAGGGTGCTAAGTGCACGGCAATAAATACCACCTGAAATCCGCACACAAAATAACCCAAAGTGAGCAATCTAAAACTAGGATTGCCGACGGCTTCTTTTAGCGCTTGTTTAATTGTTTGATCGCTCGATTGCTGCAGATTACCTACAGTGGGTTCGCGCAACATAAACGCAATCGGAATCATTAAGCTGGCCATCAGCGCCAACATGAGTAGTGCATCGTTGGCACCAAAGCTGCTAAGTAATCCTTGCTCAACCGGAAGCATGAGGAACTGTCCAAATGATCCTGCGGCTGCTGCAATACCCATTGCCCACACCCTTTTTTCTGCGGCAACGTTGCGACCTAAGATTCCATAGATCACGCTATAGGTTGTTGCGGTTTGAGCAAGACCAATGAGCAGCCCGCCTGCCAATGAAAAGTTCAAGGCATCGGTAGAGATCGCCATGCCAGCTAAACCAAGTGCATAAAGTGCACCACCAGCGACCATAATTTTGAGGGCACCAAAACGATCGGCCAGTGCTCCGGTAATCGGTTGAACTGCACCCCAAATCAAATTCTGCAATGCAATGGTGAGGGCGAAAGTTTCACGACCCCAGCCATTAGCAGAAGTGATGGGTAAATTGAAGAGACCAAAACCATGGCGTATGCCCATGGAGAAGGTCACCATCAGCCCGCCAAAAATCAGCACTTGTTTAAGGGATAGCTTTTGGCTTGATTGACTCGATGACATTGGGTTAAATAATGCCTTTTTCTTGAAGGGTGGCAATAGCCTGAGGATCTAGGCCCAAGCGTTCCTTCAAAATCTCATGTGTGTGCTGACCCAGGGTGGGTGGAGGCATACGGACTTCAACTGGGGTCTCTGACAGTCGCATCGGGCTAGCAACAAGCTTCATATTGCCGGCAGTAGGGTGCGGAACGTCAATTTGGACGCCGCGCGCCTTAACTTGCTCGTTATCAAACACTTCTTCGAAGTTATTGATGGGGCCACAGGGTACGTTTGCTGCCTCTAAAAGGCTAATCCACTCAGCCTTAGTTTTACGACGAGTCATCACTTCTAGTAATGGAATCAATGACTTGCGATGTTCTACCCGCAAAGGATTGCTGATATAGCGTGGGTTTACCGCCAAATGTTCCTCACCCCCGGCAGTAACAAAGTGTCCAAATTGGCCATCATTGCCGACTGCCACAATCATCCAACCATCTGAAGTTGGGAAGGTTTGATAGGGGACGATGATGGGCGAGGCGTTACCCCAGCGACGGGGAACTTTATCCGAGCATAAGTAGGCGCTAGAGACGTTGGCCATGACTGCAATTTGGGTATCCAGGAGAGCCATATCGATATATTGCCCTTGACCGGACTGATCGCGTTGGACTACTGCGGCCAATATGGCCGTGCTGGCATACATGCCGGTAAAGATGTCGGCTATTGCCACACCAGCCTTTTGTGGGCTAGCGCCAGGAAAATCATCCGCTTCGCCAGTAACGCTCATGAAGCCACCCATCCCTTGGATGATGAAATCGTAGCCTGGGCGATGCGCATAGGGGCCATTTTGGCCAAAACCGGTAATTGAGCAGTAAATTAGGTCAGATTTGACCTTTTTCAGGCTTTCATAATCTAGGCCGTACTTGGCTAGATCGCCAACTTTGTAGTTTTCAATGACTACATCAGACTCTTTAGCGAGCTGGCGAATGATTTCTTGACCCTCAGGCTTGCTGATATCGACCGTAATGGAGCGTTTATTGCGATTAATGCAGATGAAATAGGCCGTCTCTAGCGTGTCATTGCCTTGGGCATCTTTTACAAAGGGAGGGCCCCAATGGCGGGTATCGTCCCCAACGCCTGGGCGCTCCACTTTAATGACATCTGCGCCCAGATCGGCGAGGTTTTGTGCGCACCACGGGCCGGCAAGCACACGGCTGAGGTCTAAAACGCGAATATGACTTAAGGCTCCCATCCGCTAATTTTGGCATGAATAGAGGGGTAATTCAGGAAAATTCGGGTTTTGCTTTACACATGACTACAATTTGCCAGCATGGCTACCCGTAAAACTTCCGAATACAGCGAATCATCGATTCAGGTCCTAAAAGGACTGGAACCCGTCCGTCAGCGGCCGGGAATGTACACCCGCACCGACAACCCTTTGCACATCATTCAAGAGGTGCTCGATAACGCTTCTGATGAGGCTTTGGGTGGATTTGGTAAGCAAATCATCGTGACATTGCATGCCGACAGCAGTGTGAGCGTGGAAGATGATGGTCGTGGAATCCCGGTTGGAATGCATCCGACTGAGAAGTTGCCAGTTGTCGAAATCGTATTTACTCAGCTCCATGCTGGCGGTAAGTTTGAAAAAGGTACTGGTGGTGCTTATGCATTCTCCGGTGGTTTGCACGGAGTTGGTGTTTCCGTAACCAATGCCTTATCCAAACGATTAGAAGTGACTGTATGGCGTGAAGGGCAAGTTTCTAATTTGACTTTTGCTGATGGCAAGGTCATCGAAAAGCTGAAAACCAGCGCTGCCGGTAAGGAAGATAAATCGCACGGGACAAGAGTGCGTGCTTGGCCTGATGGCAAGTATTTCGATAGCCCTGGCATCCCGATGCCAGAACTCATTCGTTTATTGCGCTCCAAAGCAGTTTTGTTACCAGGCGTCAAGGTAACCCTGATTCAAGAGAAATCTGGTGAGAGTCAAACCTGGCAGTATGCCCAAGGCTTGCGCGGCTATCTCAATGAAGCGATGGCTCAAGCTGGCCATGGTGCAGAAGTGATTCCCCCATTTGAGGGTGAGCAATACGCTACTGGTAATGGTGATGACGATTCCTTTGCTGAAGGCGAGGGCGCTGCATGGGTTGTCACCTGGACAGAAGACGGTCCACCAGTGCGTGAGAGTTATGTGAATTTGATTCCAACTCCAGCAGGCGGAACACATGAAAGCGGATTGCGTGAGGGTCTCTTTAACGCCGTTAAAGGTTTTATCGAGATGCATGCTCTACAGCCTAAAGGTGTGAAGCTCATGCCAGAGGACGTATTTGCACGCGCCTCCTTCATTTTGTCTGCTAAGGTTTTAGATCCCCAGTTCCAGGGTCAAATTAAAGAGCGCTTAAATTCCAGAGATGCCGTGCGCTTGGTTTCTGGTTACGCTAAATCTGCTCTTGAGCTTTGGCTCAACGAGCACGTGGATTACGGCCGTAAATTAGCTGACTTGGTAATCAAGCAAGCTCAAGCGCGAACCCGTGCAGGCCAAAAGGTCGAGAAGAAAAAATCTTCTGGCGTGGCAGTCCTTCCTGGAAAGCTCACCGATTGCGAGAGCGAAGATATTGGTCTGAATGAAATTTTCCTCGTTGAGGGAGATTCAGCGGGTGGCTCAGCAAAGATGGGTCGCAATAAGGAGTATCAAGCGATTCTGCCTTTACGCGGTAAGGTTCTCAATACCTGGGAAGCAGAACGCGATCGCTTATTTGCGAATAACGAAGTGCATGACATTGCGGTTGCGATTGGCGTTGATCCACATGGCGCTAATGACACGCCCGATTTATCGAACTTACGTTATGGCAAGGTGTGCATCTTGTCAGATGCGGACGTCGATGGTGCGCATATTCAGGTATTGCTACTCACTTTGTTTTACAAGCATTTCCCTAAGTTAATTGAATTAGGTCACATCCATATTTCAAGACCACCATTGTTTAGGGTGGATGCACCAGCGCGTGGCAAAAAGCCAGCGCAAAAGATCTACGCACTAGATGCAAATGAACTTCAAGCAATTGAAGATAAATTGCGCAAGGATGGCGTTAAAGAATCTGCTTGGCAAATTTCTCGCTTTAAAGGTTTGGGGGAGATGAGCGCTGAGCAATTGTGGGATACCACTTTGAATCCAGACACACGTCGCCTCTTACCGGTGACTTTAGGCGCCTGGACGGAAGATGAAACAATTAAAACAATGGATATGTTGATGGGTAAATCCGAATCCGGGGCGCGTCGTGATTGGCTTGAAGAGCGCGGTAACGAAGTTGAGGCGGATATCTAATGGCGATTAAAAAAACTCCAGGTGGCACGGAGCCGCATGATCAGGCAGACTTGTTTGCTGGCGAGCCTATTGAAATGAATATTGTTGAAGTGGATGAACCCATTGCTGCTCAAGCAGGCGGCCCTAAGGATCCGCATGATCCTAAAGTTGTTGAGCTCAATGAAGATGACAAAGACAGTCTAACGCTGGCAGTCTACGCAGAGCGCGCCTATCTTGATTACGCAATAAGCGTAGTTAAAGGCCGCGCCTTACCGGATGTGTCAGATGGTCAAAAGCCGGTTCAACGCCGTATTCTGTTCTCGATGAGTGAGATGGGTTTGCGCGCTGATGCCAAGCCAGTGAAAAGTGCTCGTGTTGTGGGTGATGTATTGGGTAAGTTTCATCCACACGGCGACCAATCTGCTTATGACGCATTAGTCCGCCTTGCCCAGAGCTTCTCTCTACGCTACCCATTGATTGATGGTCAAGGTAACTTCGGCTCACGTGATGGTGATGGCGCAGCGGCAATGCGTTACACCGAAGCACGTTTAACCAAAATTGCTGGCCTTTTACTGAGTGAGATTGATGAAGGTACGGTTGATTTTGCGCCGAACTACGATGGATCTTTCCAAGAGCCCAAGTTGTTGCCAGCACGTTTGCCTTTTGTTCTTCTAAATGGGGCATCTGGTATTGCTGTAGGTATGGCGACGGAGATTCCTTCGCATAACTTACGTGAAGTAGCTAGTGCAGCCATTGCTTTGATGAAGTCTCCGAAAATGAGTACTTCAGAGTTGTTGGAGATCATGCCTGGCCCAGACTATCCAGGCGGCGGTCAGATTATTTCTTCCCCGGCAGAAATTGCGCATATCTATGAAGCGGGTCGTGGTAGTTTAAAAGTGCGCGCGCGTTGGTCTGTCGAAGAATTGGCTCGTGGTCAGTGGCAAATTGTAGTGAATGAGTTGCCGCCATCCACTTCATCGCAACGCGTACTGCAAGAGATTGAAGAGATTACTAATCCGAAGGTCAAGGTTGGCAAGAAGACCTTAACCCCTGAGCAGAGCAATCTCAAATCCACCATCTTGAATGTGCTCGATGGTGTACGTGATGAATCGAGCAAAGATGCTGCTGTGCGCTTGGTATTTGAGCCTAAGAGCAAAAATATTGATGTCAATGAGTTTGCGAACTTATTACTCGCTCACACATCATTAGAGTCCAATGCGCCAATGAACTTGGTGATGATTGGTACTGATGGCCGCCCACGTCAAAAGGGTCTCAAAGAGATTATTTCTGAGTGGATCTCTTTCCGGGTTGCTACTGTTACACGCCGTACTCAGCACCGCTTAGGTAAGGTGAATGACCGCATGCATATTTTGGAGGGGCGCTTAATCGTTCTTCTGAATATTGATGAGGTCATTAAGATCATTCGTAATAGCGATGAGCCTAAGGCCGACCTTATTAAAGAATTCAAACTCAGTGATCGCCAGGCGGAAGATATCTTGGATATCCGTTTGCGTCAGTTGGCTCGCCTTGAGGGCATCAAGATTGAACAAGAGTTAAAAGAGCTCAAGTCTGAGCGTGACGACCTTGAAGGTTTGTTGCAGAGCGATACCGTTCTCCGCAAACGCATCATCAAAGAAATCGAATCCGATATGAAGGATTTTGGTGATGATCGTCGTACCTTGATTCAGGAAGATAAGCGTGCTATTGCTGAAACTAAAGTGTTGGATGAGCCAGTTACAGTCATTGTGTCTCAAAAGGGCTGGGTGCGTGTACGCCAAGGCCATGAGCATGATGCAACACAGTTTGGCTTTAAAGCGGGTGATGCTCTCTACGGCACATTTGAGTGCCGCACAGTCGATGTGATACAAGGTTTTGGTAGTGATGGTCGCGTTTATACCGTGCCGGTTAGTGAGCTGCCTGGTGCCCGTGGTGATGGTTCGCCATTGACCAGCTTTGTGAACTTGGCTGCTGGATCACAAATGGTGGCTTACTATGCCGGCCAGCCTGATGATCTAGTGCTTATTTCTACAAGATCAGGTAATGGCTTCCTTGCAAACGTAGCCGATATGACTACCCGTAACAAGGCTGGTAAATCATTTGTTGGTATTGATGGCAAATTCCCAGGTGGTGATGCACCTCTTGGAGCAGCTAAAGTCACGGTCGGTATGAAGCAAGTAGCCTGCTTATCAGAGGGCTCTAAGTTATTGGTATTCCCGCTGGATGAGCTGAAGCGTTTGCCTACTGGTGGTAAGGGTGTCATTTTGATGGGTCTAGATGACAAAGAGAAGTTGGCATCTGCAATTGCAGTCGGCCCTGATGGCGCTACATATTCTGGTGCTGGACGCGCAGGTAAGCCAACCGAATTAAGCCTTGATGCGAAAACCTTGAAATCGTTTGCAGGCAATCGCGCGCGTAAGGGTCATTTCGTAGAGCCAAGACTCAAAGACGGAAAGCTCAAGGCAAACTAAGAAGCAAGCCTAGCTTGATAGAAGTTTAAAAACCCGGTCATTAACTGATCGGGTTTTTTGTTTTCACTTATACCTTTTTAGGAATTGGAACACCGTACTTGACGGCAATCACTTCAGCCAAAATGGATACAGCAATTTCAGGTGGTGTCAAAGCGCCGATAAATAGACCAACAGGCCCATGAAGACGCTCCACTTGTTCTCGTGTCACATCAAATTCCAATAAGCGGTCTTTGCGTTTCTGAGTATTGATTCTGCTGCCCAGTGCGCCAACATAAAAAGCAGGGGACTTTAATGCTTCCATCAAGGCCATGTCATCGAGCTTGGGATCGTGGGTTAAAGCCACTACAGCCGTATGCGAGTCAACGCCAATTTCTAGCAACACATCATCTGGCATGCCCTTGATAAATTGAATCTGTTCACGATTGATGCCTTCTGCATACTCTTCACGAGGATCAATGACGATAACTTCAAAGTCAGATGCCAGGGCAAAGTCTGCTGTATAAAGCGATAGCTGCCCGGCACCAATAATGACCATGCGCCAACGAGGACCATAAGTGATTTTCATTAATCGCTCATCGCAAATAAATGCCTCGTTACGGTTTCCGGCTTCTAGAGTCGATTTACCGCTCGTAAGATCAACTATGCGGGAGGTAATTTGGTGACCGGAGATGGAGGTCAGAATAGCTTCCAGAATCACCAATTCTGGTTTTGGTTCGACGAGCAAACGTAGCGTTCCGCCACAAGGCAAACCAAAGCGCGCTGCCTCTTGCTGGCTCACCCCGTAGACCACCATTTCTGGGAAGTCTTTAGTCAGGATTTCAGTTTGAACTCGACGAATCAAGTCGTCTTCAACGCACCCACCAGATACCGATCCAGTAACTTGCCCATCGCCCCGAATAGCCAACCAAGAGCCGATGGGTCTTGGGGCAGAACCCCAGGTTTGAACCACCGTGGCAATGGCAACGGGATGGCCGGCCTTGAGCCAGTCAACCGCGGCTTTTAATACGCTTAAATCGGTACTGTTCATTTCTTGACTTTAGTTTTCTTATATTTAATTTTTTGTATTTATTATTTTTTCTGGCAATCTAATTATTATCACCCTAATGACAAGTTCTAGCCCATCCACTCAAGCTTCGCATTTACGCCTTGCCGTACTCTTGTTGGCGGCGGGAGAGGGTAGTCGGCTGGGTACGCATCCCAAAGCCCTGCTCCGCAAAGCGGGTCAGACTCTTTTACAGCGATTTTCCGGTGCAATCCAACGATTTGCCCCAACTCAATACACCGTAGTGACTGGCTTTCATGCCGAAGCGATTCAGTCCGAGATCGAGAAGTTGAATACCGCCTTGGCTCATCCAATTAAGGTCATTCAAAATCCTGCTCCAGAAAAAGGTCACGCTTCATCTGTTCGCCTTGGCCTCGAATCCCTTAAAGGGGAGTTTGATGTCTTACTGGTCGCACTCTCAGATCAACCTGAGATAGGGGTAATAGAGGTTCAAGAACTGCTAGATGCATTTCTCAAGCGAGAGATCGGCGAGGAAATCATTCTCCCAATGGTGGAAGGTAGGCGCGGTAATCCGGTGCTCTTCTCACGAAAAGCAATATCAGCAATTCTTGCAAATCCTGGGATGGTTTGTCGGAAATATATGGATGCTCATCCTGACCAAGTGAAGGTTATGCACGCCAGCAATCAGGCATTTGTATTGGATGTCGACATGCCGGAAGACATTCATAAATACAAATTAAGCCTGACTTAGTTTTTTAAATCTCGGCAATCAGCTCGATTTCAACGCAAGCACCCAAAGGGATTTGGACAACGCCAAATGCACTGCGTGCATGCTTACCGGCTTCGCCAAATACCTCAAAGAGCAGTTCTGAGCAGCCATTAACAACTAAATGTTGTTCAGTAAATTCAGAAGTGGAATTCACGAGACCCATTACCTTCACAATGCGCTTTACTTTATCTAGGGAGCCCAAGTGATTTTGTAAAGTAGCAATTAAATCAATCGCAATTGACTTGGCTGCAGCTTTGCCGGTCTCTGTATCCATATCTTGACCAAGCTTGCCAACCCAAGGCTTGCCATCTTTCTTCGCAATATGACCAGAAAGAAAAACAGTGTTACCAGAGGTAGCTGCCATTACATAAGCGGCGGCAGGTGGTCCAGGCGGAGGTAGATCAATACCAAGGGTTTTCAGGCGATCGTTAATGCGATTTGTCATAGAGTTCAGTGGTGTTAAATAAAAGACGGAAAAAAAGGAAATGGGTCAATAGAGACTTTATTACAGCAAATATTACTTGATTACTTTGACAGTTGACGCATGGCATTTTCAAGGCCATTCAAAGTCACGGGATACATACGGTCTTTCATCAAACCTTTCATGATGTCGATGGATTGCCTGTATTGCCAAACGGATTCTGGCTCTGGATTGAGCCAAGCAAAGTGCGGGAAGTGGTCAATCAGGCGATTGATCCACGATGCACCTGTTTCTAGATTGTTGTATTCAACCGATCCGTTGAGGCTCAGAATTTCATAGGGAGACATAGTGGCATCTCCAATGAAAATGAGTTTGTAGTCGGGACCATACTTATTAATGATGTCTTGAGTGGCTGTCACCTGGTCTCGTCTGCGTCGATTACTTTGCCAGAGATGGTCGTACACACAGTTATGGAAGTAGTAATACTCCAGGTGCTTGAATTCAGTTTTGACGGCAGTAAACAATTCAGAAATCCGTTGGATATGGTCATCCATCGATCCGCCGACATCCATTAGCAACAGGACTTTGACTTGGTTGTGACGCTCGGGTCGCATTTGGATATCAAGCATCCCTGCATTTGCAGCAGTGGAGTGAATGGTCTTGTCCAGATCTAACTCTAGATTGGAGCCTTCTCTGGCAAATCGACGCAAGCGACGCAATGCCATTTTGATATTGCGTGTCCCTAGACTGAGATCGCTGTCGTAATCTTTAAACTCTCGCGCTTCCCAGACTTTGATGGCTGTACGATTGCCAGCACTTTCACCACCAATACTAATACCTTCTGGGTGATAACCGCTATGACCAAAAGGAGATGATCCTCCGGCACCAATCCATTTATTCCCGCCGCCGTGCCATTCCTTTTGTTCCTTCATGAGTTCTTGAAGACGCTTTTGTAATGCCTCGGGACCGCCTAACTTTTTGAGCGCTGCTTTTTCTTCCTCAGTGAGTACGCGCTGTAATTTTTTCTCTAGCCAGTCCAGGGGGATATCGGGAGCAAGGGCCATGATTTGCTCTACGCCATTAAAGTAGGAGCCAAAGACTTGATCAAAGCGATCAAAGTGCTGTTCATCCTTTACCAATGTCATGCGCGCTAATTGATAAAACTCATCAATTGAAGGCTCAATGACGCCTTCCTTTAAAGCCTCCAATAGCGTTAAAAATTCTCGAACAGAAACCGGCACCTTGGCCTCTTTGAGTTTGAGAAAAAATTGAATCAACATGATTCAGCTATTGCGGTGTTGAAGTACGTGAGATCAGCGGTGATTGCGATTCATCATGACGAGACGCTCAAACAAGTGAATATCTTGTTCGTTTTTTAGAAGGGCGCCATGTAACGGTGGAATCGCAATCTTGTCTTCGTTGCTATAGAGCGCTTCAGCGGGGATGTCTTCAGCTAACAAAAGCTTTAACCAATCGATTAATTCAGAAGTAGAGGGCTTCTTCTTCAAACCCGGTAGTGATCTGATTTGGTAAAAAGACTTAAGAGCCGCATCCAGCAATTCTTGTTTGATGTTTGGGTGATGGACATCCACAATGCTTTGCATAGTTCCAGCATCTGGAAATGAGATGTAATGAAAAAAGCAGCGACGCAAAAATGCATCCGGCAATTCTTTTTCATTGTTTGAGGTAATGATGACAAGAGGGCGGTGTTTGGCCTTGATAAGCTCTCTTGTTTCGTATACGTAGAACTCCATGCGATCAATTTCTCGTAAAAGATCGTTCGGAAATTCGATATCCGCTTTATCAATCTCATCGATTAACAGTACAACAGGCTCATCGGCTTTAAATGCTTGCCAAAGGACACCTTTAACAATGTAGTTGCGTATGTCATTTACTTTTTCATCGCCAAGCTGGGAGTCTCTTAGTCGGCTAACCGCATCGTATTCATAGAGCCCTTGCTGAGCTTTGGTGGTTGACTTGATATGCCATTGCATCAGGGGCATATTCAATGCTGCGGCAACTTCCTCAGCCAGCATGGTCTTACCTGTTCCTGGCTCACCCTTGATTAAAAGAGGGCGCTGCAGCTGAATTGAGGCATTTACCGCCAATTTCAAGTCATCAGTAGCTACATAGCTTTGGGAGCCATCAAAGCGGGATTTGGTCTTAGTCATCTCTAGAGCAATCAATTTATCTTCGAATAGCGTTCAAGTATAGGTAAAAGGGCGGGTATTGTCAGTGTTTTCACTGATTTCAAGCTCTGGAATGGAGAATTTTCTCCTGTCTCCGCTATACTCTCTCCAAATTGATTTAAATCAAACTCGTTAACGATGATTTCTATGAAAAAACACCTCATTCTTTCCCAATTTGTACTCTGCGCTGGCTTGGCTTTTGCCGGTTTTGCTGCTCAAGCTCAAGACGTCAAAGGTTCTGCTCAGGCTGGACAAGGCAAGGTTTGGCTCTGTATCGGCTGCCACTCTATTCCTGACTACCGCGCAGACTATCCCTTGGTTTACAAGGTTCCAATGCTTGGCGGCCAAAATGCTGCCTACATTGCGAGCGCTTTGTCTGCCTATAAGAAGGGCGAAAGAAAGCATCCAACGATGCGTTCAATTGCTGCTAGCTTGTCTGATCAAGACATGGCTGATCTTGGCGAATACTATGCTGCGCAAACTGCCAGCTCACCAAATAACCCATTGAAGTGATATTTAGAGGCACGTTTATGAAATTCGCACTAATTACCGCCATTTTGTTATCCAGTATCGGCGTGGCTCAAGCTGCTAGCGCTGATAAAGGCCAAGCACTTGTAGAGAAGGCTAATTGTGCTTCTTGCCATGGCGCTGGACTAAACGCACCTATTCTGCCTGCCTATCCAAAGCTAGCTGGCCAGTATTCTGATTACCTCTACTACGCATTAAAAGCGTACAAAGTAGGCAATGGAAATGCCCAATACGGTCGCAATAACGCCATTATGGGTTCCCAAGTTCAGACATTCTCTGATGCGGATATGCAAGATATCGCTGCTTATATCGCCAAATTACCAGGAAACTTTGTAATTAAGAAGTAATTCAAAGACTCTTGCTGCACAAGTAAAAAGGCTTAGGTTAATCACCTAAGCCTTTGTTCTTATGGGCCTGCGTTTCGCTTATTTGGTTGCCTCAAGCCCTCTAGTGAGATGTTTTCGCATTGCCAGCTCTGCTGCCAGAGGATCTCTTTTAAGGATGGCCTGAAGAATTTCGCGATGCTCCACGAGTGAGCTTAATAAACGGCCACTTCTGGTCAAGGAGTCACGTCTTTGGAGCTTTAGCACCTTGCGAAGGTCTTCAATTACGCCATTCATCCACTTGTTGCCAGCAATTTCTTGGATCAGATCATGAAATTTGACGTTAATCTCAAAGAATTGCTCAGTATCACGGTCTGCTGCAGCCTTTTCTAGGCGGTGATGCAGGTTATCAAGCTGTGTGAGCTGAGCTTCAGTTGCCTTTATGGCGGTTTCTTTAGCCGCTTGACCCTCCAGTAAGGAGAGGACAGTAAATATTTGCTCTAGGTCGCGCCGATCAACTTCGGTGACATAGGCGCCTTTATTCATTTTGGTTGTCACTAGGCCTTCAGAGGTCAGCACCTTGATTGCTTCACGCATCGGTGTACGTGAGATGCCAAATTCTACCGCCAAGCTTTGCTCGTCCAGCCAGCTCCCAGGAGACAGTTCATGCGAAAAGATCTGCTCGCGTAGTCGCTCGGCTACATCTTCGTATAGAGGCCTATTAATTAGTTTTGTATTCATAATTATGTATACATTATCTATACAAATTTAAAAATGTCAAGCAAAATAGCCTTACAAATTTAGTAACAATGTAATAAAGCCAACCGGGAGTGCTTTATGAGTACAAGTGAAAAAAAGTCAGCATCGAATGCGTCCAATGCCTGGCCTAATGTGCCGGATAGCAATTTAGATGCTTGGAAAAAATCAGCCCAAAAGTCAGCGCAAAATGGTGATGTTGATAAATTAGGTTGGCAAACACCTGATGGTATTCATCTCAAAGCCTTGTATACAGCCGAAGATACCGAAGGTCTTCGGTACACACATTCATTGCCAGGGTTTGAGCCATTTGTGCGTGGGCCTCAGGCAACGATGTACTCAGTTCGTCCTTGGACTATTCGTCAATACGCCGGCTTTTCAACTGCAGAAGAATCCAATGCGTTTTACCGTAAGGCGCTAGACGCAGGTGGACAAGGTGTTTCTGTTGCTTTTGACTTGGCAACCCATCGCGGCTATGACTCTGATCATCCACGTGTAACTGGTGACGTTGGTAAAGCCGGTGTAGCAATTGATTCTGTAGAAGATATGAAGATTTTGTTTGCTGGCATTCCATTAGACAAAGTTTCCGTTTCAATGACGATGAACGGTGCGGTGTTGCCAGTATTGGCTGGATACATTGTTGCCGGTGAAGAGCAAGGCGTGAAGCAAGAGTTTTTATCCGGAACAATTCAGAATGACATTCTGAAAGAGTTCATGGTGCGCAACACTTACATCTACCCACCAGAGCCTTCCATTCGCATCATCGGTGACATTATTGAATACACCGCTAAGCACATGCCGAAATTTAATTCGATCTCTATTTCGGGTTATCACATGCAAGAGGCTGGTGCGAACCAAGTTCTCGAATTGGCATTCACATTGGCTGACGGTAAAGAGTATGTAAAAACCGCCTTGGCCAAAGGATTGGATGTTGATGGCTTTGCTGGTCGTCTTTCATTCTTCTTTGCTATTGGCATGAACTTCTACTTAGAAGTTGCTAAGTTACGTGCTGCACGCCTCTTGTGGTGGCGCATCATGAAGTCCTTTGAGCCAAAGCATCCAAAGTCGCTGATGTTGCGTACGCATTGCCAAACATCCGGCTGGTCTTTAACCGAACAAGATCCGTATAACAACGTTGTTCGCACAACAGTTGAAGCTATGGCTGCAGTATTTGGTGGCACTCAGTCCTTGCATACGAATTCATTTGATGAGGCGATTGCTTTACCATCCGAGTTCTCTAGTCGTATTGCTCGAAATACCCAGTTGATTCTGCAAGAAGAAACACACATCACTAGCGTTATCGATCCATGGGCCGGTTCTTACATGATGGAGAACCTCACTCAAGAGATGGCTGATAAAGCTTGGGAAATTATCCAAGAAGTAGATGCCATGGGTGGTATGACCAAGGCCGTGGAAAGTGGCTGGGCTAAATTAAAGATTGAAGCTGCAGCTGCTGAGAAGCAGGCCAAGATTGACTCTGGCTCCGATGTCATCGTTGGTGTTAATAAATATAAGCTCGGTAAAGAAGACTTAGTTGATGTCTTGATGATTGACAACGATAAGGTTCGTGAAAGCCAAGTTGCACGATTAAAAGATATCAAAGCGAAGCGCGACTCCAAAAAAGTAGAGGCTGCATTGGAGGCATTAACTAAAGCTGCAGAAGAAAATACAGGCAATCTATTGGGGTTGGCTGTGCAAGCAATTCGTTTACGCGCTACGGTTGGTGAAGTTTCTGATGCATTGGAAAAAGTTTACGGGCGCCATCGCGCCGATACTCAAAAGGTGACTGGTGTGTATGCAGCTGCTTACGACTCAGCAGAAGGCTGGGAAAAATTGAAGGTAGAGATTGCTGATTTCGCAAAAGACTTTGGCCGTCGTCCACGCGTGATGATTGCGAAACTTGGTCAGGATGGTCATGATCGCGGTGCAAAAGTAGTTGCAACCGCCTTTGCTGACTTGGGCTTTGACGTAGATATTGGACCGCTGTTCCAAACCCCAGAAGAGTGCGCTCGACAGGCGATTGAAAATGACGTTCACGCTTTAGGAATTTCAACTCTGGCTGCTGGTCATAAGACCTTGGTCCCGGCAATCATTGCTGAATTGAAAAAGCAGGGTGCTGACGATATTATTGTCTTCGTTGGCGGTGTGATCCCAAGACAGGACTACGACTTCTTGTGTGAGGCAGGTGTGAAGGGTATTTATGGCCCAGGCACTCCAATTCCAGCTTCAGCCAAGGATGTGCTTGAGCAGATTCGTAAATCTGTAAAGCCAGAGTAATTTACAGATCGAAAACATCAGCATGCTGAATGCAGTTGACCAAGCTTTAGTGAATGATCTCACTAGTGGGCCGTCATTGGCTCAGCGTCGGGCTTTAGCCAAGATCATTACCTTGCTTGAATCTACGCGCATGGATCATCGTCACCGTGCAGATGAGGTGCTCAATACCTTATTACCAAAGACGGGCAAGTCATTTCGCCTTGGAATCTCGGGTGTGCCTGGAGTTGGCAAATCCACTCTGATAGAGACTCTCGGTTTGCATCTGATTGAGAAGGGGCATCGTGTTGCTGTTCTGGCTATTGATCCTTCTTCTAGCTTATCCGGCGGCTCCATTTTGGGCGATAAGACGCGCATGGAGAGGTTATCGGTATTGGATAAGGCCTTTATTCGTCCAAGTCCATCATCTTGCACATTGGGCGGCGTGGCCGAGAAAACGCGTGAAGCAATGTTGGTCGCTGAAGCAGCAGGCTTTGACATTGTGATCGTTGAAACCGTAGGCGTTGGCCAAAGTGAAATTGCAGTTGCCGGCATGACAGACATGTTCTTGCTATTGCAATTACCTAATGCTGGCGATGATCTACAGGCGATCAAAAAAGGCGTCATGGAGATTGCGGATCTGATTGTGATCAATAAGGTTGATATCGATCCAGATGCCGCTATGCGTGCGCAACTATTTATTACGAGCTCTCTCCGTCTTTTGGGTTTTCAAGGCAATCCCGATCATGCCTCACATGATCAAGAGTATTGGCATCCTACTGTCATGACCTTAAGTGCGCTAGAAGGTAATGGCGTACCCGAGTTATGGGAAAAAATTCTGCATTTTCAGAAGCTACAGAACGCTAATGGCAAATTGCAATACCGCCGAAAACAGCAGGCAGGCGCGTGGATGTGGGATCGCATTGATGCAGGTCTTAAGAATGCTTTTCAGAATCACCCAGCAGTACAAACACTTTTACCTGGTCTGAGTGCCGAGGTAAATCAAGGAACCATGGCCGCTTCTGTTGCCGCTAGACGTTTGCTCGAAGCAATGGGACACGAATTTTTCTAAGGGGTAGTTATGAAGGACATCATTCAACAGCTAGAAGCAAAGCGTGAACTTGCCAGATTAGGTGGCGGGCAAAAGCGTATTGCTGTTCAGCATTCCAAGGGTAAGCTCACCGCACGCGAGCGTATTGAGCTCTTGCTAGATGCCGGTACCTTTGAAGAGTGGGATATGTTCGTTGAGCATCGTTGCCACGATTTCGGTATGGCTGATCAAACTGTTCCGGGTGATGGTGTTGTCACTGGTTACGGCATGATTAATGGCCGCTTGGTGTTTGTATTCTCACAGGACTTTACCGTCTTGGGCGGCTCTCTTTCAGAAGCGCATGCTGAGAAGATTTGCAAGATCATGGATCAGGCGCTCAAAGTAGGTGCGCCGGTGATTGGTTTAAATGACTCTGGTGGTGCACGTATTCAAGAGGGTGTTGCTTCATTGGGTGGCTATGCTGAGATTTTCCAGCGCAATGTAACTGCCTCGGGCGTTATTCCGCAAATCTCCTTAATCATGGGCCCATCAGCTGGTGGCGCTGTATATTCACCAGCCCTTACTGACTTCATCTTCATGGTGAAGGATAGTTCTTATATGTTCGTGACTGGTCCGGAAGTAGTAAAGACCGTAACGCATGAGGATGTCACTGCAGAAGAGTTGGGTGGTGCGGTAACTCACTCCACTATTTCAGGTGTTTGTGATTTAGCTTTTGATAATGACGTTGATGCCATCATGATGCTCCGTCGTTTCTTCAATTACCTGCCTTTATCCAATCGCGAAAAACCACCCATGATCAATGGGGCTCAGCGCACTGAAGAGCCTGATTTCTCACTCGATACATTGGCACCTAGCAACCCCAATCAACCGTACGATATGAAAGAGTTGATTGAGAAGATTGTCGATGACGGCGAGTTTTTTGAGCTCCAGCCTGATTACGCAAAGAACATCCTGATCGGTTTTGCGCGCATGGAAGGTCGATCAATTGGTATCGTTGCTAATCAGCCTTTAGTTTTAGCGGGTTGCTTGGATATCAAAGCATCTATTAAAGCTGCTCGTTTTGTTCGCTTCTGCGATGCCTTCAATATTCCCGTTGTGACCTTGGTTGATGTACCTGGATTCATGCCTGGTACATCGCAAGAATACGGCGGCATTATTAAGCATGGCGCCAAGTTGCTTTATGCCTATGCGGATTGCACAGTTCCTAAGGTGACACTGATTACACGCAAAGCCTACGGCGGTGCCTATGACGTGATGGCCTCTAAGCATTTGCGTGGCGACGTTAACTTTGCTTGGCCTTCTGCAGAAATTGCCGTAATGGGCCCTAAAGGCGCTGTTGAAATTATCTTCCGTGAAGAAAAATCGGATCCAGCAAAAATTGCTGCGCGTGAGGCTGAGTACAAGGCGAAGTTTGCAAACCCATTTGTGGCAGGTCGACGTGGCTACATTGATGATGTGATCTTGCCGCATGAGACACGTAAGCGCATCTCACGTTCTTTGGCGATGCTAAAAGACAAAGAGCTCACAAACCCACCACGCAAACACGGCAACATTCCTCTCTAAGGCGCCGATAAATCATGACTACGAAAATGTTTAAGAAAATTTTGATTGCTAACCGCGGTGAGATTGCTTGCCGTGTAATGAAAACTGTCAAGAAGATGGGTATTAAGACGGTTGCCGTCTACTCTGAAGCGGATAAAGAGGCGCGTCATGTTCAGATGGCTGATGAGGCTGTTTGTATTGGGCCTGCTCCCTCACGCGAATCGTATCTGGTGATGGATCGCATCATTCAGGCTTGTAAAGATACTGGTGCTGAAGCAGTTCATCCGGGTTACGGCTTTCTTTCTGAAAACGAACAGTTTGCTAAGCGCTGCGAAGAAGAGGGTATTGTATTTATAGGTCCCAAGCATCAGTCTATTGCAGCCATGGGCGACAAAATAGCCTCGAAAAAACTGGCTCTTGAGGCTAACGTTAATACCATCCCTGGCTACAACGAAGCGATTGATACAACTGAAGAAGCAGTCAAGATTGCTCAAGGAATCGCTTACCCGGTGATGATCAAGGCATCAGCAGGCGGCGGCGGTAAGGGCTTGCGTGTTGCATTTAATGATAAGGAGGCTGCCGAAGGCTTTGCTGCCTGTAAAACAGAGGCAATGAATAGCTTCGGCGATGACCGTATCTTCATTGAAAAGTTTGTCGAAGGCCCGCGCCATATTGAGATTCAGGTTCTGGGTGATTCGCATGGCAATGTTGTTTATTTGGGTGAGCGTGATTGCTCGATTCAGCGTCGCCATCAAAAGGTGATTGAAGAAGCTCCATCACCATTTATTGATCCTGCAACCCGTAAGGCAATGGGTGAGCAGGCTGTTGCTTTAGCAAAGGCTGTGAACTATCAATCCGCCGGTACAGTCGAGTTTGTGGTTGGTAAAGACAAGTCTTTCTACTTCCTCGAGATGAATACCCGCTTGCAAGTTGAGCATCCAGTAACCGAAGGCATTACCGGCTTAGATTTAGTCGAGCAAATGATTCGTGTAGCTGCTGGTGAGAAGCTGGTGTTTAAGCAGGAAGATATTAAGCTTGATGGTTGGTCAATGGAGTGCCGTATCAATGCGGATGATCCATTCCGTAACTTCCTGCCATCTACCGGCCGATTAGTGAAATATCGTCCACCAGAAGAGTTGGATGGTGTACGCGTAGACACTGGCGTCTATGAGGGTGGCGAGATCCCGATGTACTACGACTCGATGATTGCGAAGTTGATCGTTCATGGCAAGGATCGCACTGAAGCAATTGAGAAGATGCGTGCTGCACTCAATGACTTTGTCATTCGCGGCATTCATTCAAACATTCCTTTCCAGGCAGCGCTTTTGCAGCATCCACGATTTGTATCCGGTGACTTCACTACTGGCTTTATTGCTGAAGAGTATCCAGATGGCTTCAAGAAGGATTCTGTTCAGCCGGCTGATCCGAAGCGTTTAGCAGCCTTAGCAGCATTTATGCGCTATCGCTACCTCGAACACATCAAGATGATTGACGGTCAATTGGCTGGCCATGAAATGACCATTGCGAAGAAGTTTGTAGTGGTTACTGGCTCACGAGTCGGATCAAGCGAAGAGATGATGGAGATTCCTGTTCGCGTTGATTTAAAAGATGGCGTCTACTCTGTCTACATCGAAGAGGAGAGCGATGTTAGTCGTTACAACATCGTTAGCAATTGGCGTCCAGGCGAGCTTTGCTTACGTGCAACCATCAATGGCACACATAAGATCACTGCACAAGTAGAGCGCAAGGGCGTTAAATACGCACTCGTCTTAGATGGAGCGCATTACGAATGTATGGTCTTGAGCCCTCTAGGTGCTGAACTTCAACGTCGTATGTTGGTTAAGATTCCGCCAGACACTTCAAAGTTAGTGATGTCTCCAATGCCTGGCCTCTTAACTAACATTTCTGTCAAGGTTGGTGAAGCGGTTACTGCTGGTCAGAAATTGGCTGCCATTGAAGCCATGAAAATGGAAAACACGCTTGTTGCCGCACAAGATGGCGTGGTTGCTGAAATCTGCGCCAATGTTGGCGAAAGCTTAGCGGTTGATCAATTAATCATTCGCTTTGAATAAGGTGAGTCATGACTAAACCATTCAAAATTTTGGGTGTTCAGCAAATTGCTATCGGTGGCGAAAATAAAGATCGCCTCCGTAAGCTCTGGGTTGACTTATTAGGCTTTGAATATAAGAGTACTTTTGTCTCCGAGCGTGAAAACGTTGATGAAGATATTTGCGCAATTGGTACTGGGGCTCATGAAATTGAAGTTGATCTCATGCAACCCTTCGATATTGAAAAGAAGCCAGCTGTTCATCAGACGCCTTTAAATCATATTGGCCTATGGGTAGACGACCTGCCAAAGGCAGTTGAGTGGTTATCAGCTCAGGGCCTGCGCTTTGCTCCAGGGGGTATTCGTAAGGGTGCTGCGGGATATGACATTACCTTTGTTCACCCTAAAGGCAATGAAGAGTTTCCGTTTTGTGGTGAAGGCGTACTGATTGAGCTAGTTCAGGCTCCACCAGATATCATTGCAGGCCTGAGTTCATAAGTATCTAGAGAGTCCAAATTGACCCGTATATTGGCCATCGACACCTCCTCAGCGTGGTGTTCGGTGGCTTTATCTTTACCTGATGCTGCGCCTTTAGTTCGTCACCAAAAAGTGTCGGCTGGCGCTAGCCAACTCTTACTGCCTTGGGTGGAAGAGCTGCTATCCGAAGCTTCGATTGAACTTTCTTCTCTAGATGCGATTGCGATTGGTAATGGCCCAGGAGCTTTTACTGGAGTACGATTAGGTGTGGCTGCTGTTCAGGGCCTAGCCATAGCGGCAAGGCTGCCAGTTTTACCTGTGACGAGTTTAGATGCCATTGCTAGTCAACTGATTCAGACCCCCGCTTTTATTTCTTCTGGCGCTCAGTCATTTGTTATCGCAGTAGATGCTCGCATGGATGAGGCTTATTGGGCTAGCTATCAGAATGTCGCAAATCAATTACCCCAGCGTCAGGGAGAAATACACCTGACTCCACCAGAGGGAATTGAGCTCGCGAATATTGAGTTCTTGGCTGGTAGTGCAATCATTGAGTTTGGAGATCGTGTTTTTGCAAGTGTTTCACAACCCTTTGCTGGTAGCCATCTTGATTCTGTTATTGGGGTGAATGCTCTAGGCGTTTTGGCCTGTGCCGAGGAAATGTGGGGCAAAGGTCTGCAGCAAGATGTGCATCTGCTAGAGCCTCTCTACATCCGTAACAAGGTGGCATTGACCTCTTTGGAACGAAGTCAGCAACATGGTTGATAACGCCCATTCTTTGCACTCCAGTGCTGAAGGTGTATCAGAGCTCTCATTTCTACCGATGACCGTGGCAGATTTAGATTCTGTATTAGCAATTGAATCTGTTTCGCATATTCATCCTTGGACAAGAGGCAATTTCTCAGATTCACTTGCCGCCGGGCATTGGGCTTATTGTGTCAGACCTCAACTGGAAGATGCGGTAAGAGGCAGCTATTTAGATCCCGAAGTTCTCTGGGCCTATTGCATTTTGTTCCCGGCCGTAGATGAGTTGCACCTCTTGAATATCACCGTCTCTCCAAAGTTGCGTCGTTTAGGTATTGGCATAAAAATGATGAATGCAATTGAGGGTGTAGCGGCACAGCAAAAAATGCCCCGGATTATTCTTGAGGTTCGCCCCACCAATGAGGCGGCCCTAAAGCTCTATCAAAGCCTGGGATACGAGCAAATTGGTTTGCGTAAAAACTACTACCCAGTTGATGCCACAAGCAAATTGCGTGAAGATGCTCTAGTTTTAGCTAAATCGATTAAGCTTGAGGCATGAATATGAGTACAAATTCTACCTTTCTGAAAGAGATGGGCATTAGCGAGTGGACTTCACGAGACGCTGCTCCAGAACAAGCCCAGGTAATGGTGGCTGCAGCAGTGACTGCCCAACAGGCTGATCCAATCGCTACCGCAGCAGCCGTTAACCCGGAAACACGTGAGCGAATTTCTTCTGGAATATGGTGGTTTTTTGGTAACAAACCTCAGGGTGACGCAGAAGCACTTTTTCAGAACATCATTCGCGTTCTTGGCTTAACTCCACAAGAATGGACTTGGAAAAATCCAGCCGACAAGCTCAATCCAGAGTTATTGCCACAAGATGGAACTCCGATAGTTGCTTTAGCTTTTGGAGGTCCGGCAGCTCAAAAATTATCAGGCGAACGTGATGCATTACCGGAGCTTCGCGAAACCGTTTTAGCTATTAATGCTGATGGTGCAGAGGATCTGCCGCTGATTGCGACTTTTGAGCTAAATCAATTGATTGCTAGGCCAAAAGATAAGGCCTTGTTTTGGCAAGATTTGTTACTTGCTAAATCGGTATTGCAAAATATCTAAGGCTTGCGCTTAGTGCTTGTGCTCACCAATCAAATGCATTGAGTCATATTCAGCTTGATTGGCAGCATGACGTTTGATCACTAGCCACATTATTGCGCTTACAGCGACACCAAAGCCAATGATTACTGCCTGAATCGGTGCATCTATCCAAATTAATCCAGAGTAGATTAAGAGCATCATCAACACTGAAATGTTTTCATTAAAGTTTTGAACGGCAATCGAATGGCCCGCAGACATCAGCACATGTCCGCGGTGTTGAAGTAGTGCGTTCATTGGCACCACAAAGTAACCGGCTAGCCATCCAACCAATATCAATAAGAAATAGGCTGGCAATAGGTTCAAGGAGATCTCAAACTTACCGATAGTCCAGAGTGTTGTATTAGGCAGCATATCTGAGTTATAGATTGCCATGACGCAGACCACGAGACCCATAGCAATGCCGTAAGGAAGGACTCTGAGGGAGCTACGAAGTGGAACGCGCCAAGCTGCCCACATAGCCCCTCCAGCAACACCAAAGGCCGAGATTGCCTGAAGAATGGCTCCCTGAGATAAGGTCATGTGCAAGGCAACTTGAGCCCACTTAATCACAATGAACTGCAGGGTAGCGCCAGCCCCCCAAAATAGAGTGGTCACTGCCAAGGAGATCTGTCCAAGACGATCATTCCAGAGGGTCTTAAAGCAAACAGCAAAATCCTTTATCAACTCGATTGGATTGGTTTTCTGGGACTCATAGCGCGCCCCAGTATCCGGAATGCGTAAATTGATCAGAGCGGCCAATACGTAAATCATCATGATGATCAGAATGGCGGATTCTGCGGCGGTATCAATGCTGGTATCGAGGACCGGCATATCCAGGCCTAAAAGGCTCTCGGAGACAATTTTACTGATGAGGACACCCCCAAGCACTGTCCCCATAATGATGGAGCCTACGGTAAGGCCCTCAATCCATCCATTGGCTGCAACCAGCTTCTCTGGGGGTAGCAGCTCGGTCAAAATGCCGTACTTAGCTGGTGAGTAGGCAGCAGCCCCAAGACCAACAATGGCATAAGCGAGTAAAGGGTGGCTACCAAAAAGCATGACCGCGCAGCCGATAAACTTAATTGTATTGGTGATGAACATGACATTGCCCTTAGGGCGGGAGTCAGCAAAGGCTCCCACAAAGGCTGCCAGCAATACGTAAGAGAGAACGAAGAATAATTTGAGTAAAGGAGTCATCCAGGCCGGAGCGTTGAGCTGGACCAAGAGGGCGATTGCTGCGATTAGCAATGCGTTATCAGCAAGCGACGAAAAAAATTGCGCCGCCATAATGATGTAAAAACTACGGTTCATTCGTACAATCTAGTCATTAATGTAATTAAAACATGAAAGGAGGGGTGGATATGAGCTCGTCGGCTAATCGCTTGATAAATAGGCCAATCTTGGCAACTATACACACTGATGCCTTTCGTCATAATTTAGGTCGAATTCGTGAACTCGCCCCGGAATCAAAAATCTGGTCGGTTGTAAAGGCCAAAGCCTATGGGCATACCCTTGAGGCTGCCTTTAAAGGGCTGGAGTCTACTGATGGTTTTGCCTTGCTGGATATTGCAGATGCACAATGGCTCAGAGATCATGGCTGGGAAGGCCGCATCCTGCTTTTGGAGGGTCTTTTTAGTCAACAGGAGCTTGAGTTAGCAAGTAGGCTCAAATGTGATTTGGTAGTCCACAGTAAGAAGCAAGTTGCCTGGCTGGAGTCCTTTGCTAATCATTCGGGTCAACCAATCAATCTCTTTTTAAAGCTCAATTCCGGCATGAATCGCCTTGGTTTTAGGCCAGAGCACTACCGGATTGCTTTTCACCGTTTGCATGCGGCTGGTTATCGATTACACCACATGACTCATTTTGCTAATGCCGATCAAGTCGATCAAGCGCCATCGGTAGGTGAGCAAATGGAATGCTTTGCGCAGGCGACTGAGGGCTTAGATGCCCCGAGCTCCTTAGCTAATTCAGCGGCAATACTCTGGCATCGCAATGCATTGGGTGATTGGGTTCGTCCGGGAATTATGTTGTATGGCGTTTCACCTACGGGAGTGCATGCCGATATTGTTCGTTCTGAACTTCAAGCAGTGATGCAGTTACGAAGTGAAATTATCGATATTCAGGAATTAAAGAAGGGTGATCTCGTTGGCTATGGTGGTCGCTACCAAGCTCAAGAAGATATGCGAATCGGCGTGATTGCTTGTGGCTATGCAGATGGTTATCCCCGTCAGGCAGAGGATGGCACGCCAGTTTGGGTGGAAGCTGCAGATGCCCAGGGTGAGGGGATGATTTGCCCTATTGTTGGGCGAGTATCCATGGACATGCTAACGATTGATTTGCGTGAAGCACCCAATGCCAAGATCGGCAGTGTGGTTGAACTGTGGGGTCAAGAAGTGCCTGTGGATGATGTAGCTCAGATGAGCGGAACCATTGGCTATGAGCTTATTTGCGCATTGGCACAAAGGGTGCCAGTAGTAATCAAGTAACGCTCTGCGCTACTTGATTGCATCTGCCTTATTTGATTTTTACTTATTCCAGATCTGCCACCAACGACGCTCTTTTTGAACGCGTTGGCCGGTAATCATCATTTGGCTATCAGGGAAATTGAGTTTGAATACGCGAAGCGAATCATTACTCAAGTCGGTCATACCCAACTTCTCATAAGACTTCGTCAGTAGGTAGAGGGCTTCCTCAACAGCAGGTGCGCGATCGTAATCACGAATAACTAGTTGAGCTCTATTAGCTGAAGCTAGATAGGCACCACGTTGAAAGTAGAAGCGTGCAACGATAACGTCAGCCTCTGCTAAAGAGTTCACGATGTAGCGCATGCGATCCAAAGAGTCGGGTGCATATTTACTATCTGGGAAGCGCTCAACAACTACTTTGAAAGATTCAAAAGCTTCTTTAGCTGCTTTTGAATCGCGCTCACTTAAATCTTGCCCAGTAAATTTACCGAGCCAACCCAAATCATCATTAAAGCTAATCAAGCCCTTGAGGTAGTAGCCGTAATCTAAATTAGGGCTACCTTGGTGAAGTTTGATGAAGCGATCAATGGCAACTAAAGCTTGAGCTTGTTCCTGACCTTTCCAGTAACAATAAGCAGCATTAATTTGGGCTTGTTGTGAATAAGGGCCGAAAGGGAATCGGCCTTCAAGCTTCTCAAAATACTTGCCGCACTTAGCGTAGTCGGCATCATTTAATTTATCAGTAGCCTCGGAATAGAGCTTGGTCTCAGACCAAAGATCAGAATCATCTTTTGCTCCATCGCTACCTGCACAGCCACCCAGAACTAAGCAGGCTGCACTAGCTGCAATAAATAAAGAAGTAAGGGATTTTCTGGAAGATGACCCAATGGTGGCAGCAAGCCTTAAACTGGCGTCTGTAATAACGTCCGACATAACTAAAAGGCTCTTTAAGCGTGGCATTGCCGCATACTCCCGATTCGAATCCCATTGATTATATCGATGATGAGGATTTTATTGCCCTAGAAGTTCCCGCCGAGGTCAGCGGAGAGCGTTTAGACAAGTTCCTAGGTGGCGCTTTGCCGGATTATTCCCGTAATCGGCTTAAGGCCTGGGTTGAGGCTGGAGCGGTTACTGTAGACGGAAAAGTCACCAAAGTCCGCCATTTGCTCCGTGGGAGCGAGAGTATTAGGGTCTTTCCGCAAGAAATGCCGGAACAATTTGCCTTTGCCCCCGAAGATATCCCCCTGGATGTTGTTTACGAGGATGACACGGTCATTGTCATCAATAAGCCCGCTGGGCTGGTGGTCCATCCTGCAGCTGGTAATTGGGCGGGTACCTTGTTAAATGGCCTGTTACATCGCTTTCCTGAGCTCAAGCAGCTTCCAAGGGCCGGAATTGTGCACCGCTTGGATAAAGACACCTCTGGATTAATGGTGGTGGCCCGCACGGACATCGCCCAAACCTCTCTGGTAAGGCAGCTACAGGAGAGGACGGTAGGTCGACGCTATCTCGCTTGGGTTTGGGGGGATGCCCCCTCTCAGGGCAAGGTATTGGCAAGCGTTGGACGTGATCAGCGTGATCGCCTCAAAATGGCAGCCGGCTCACCCCAGGGCAAGCCTGCAGCAACGCTGTTTCGACGCTTGGCTAAAGGAACTTTTGCTGAAAGTCCGACAGCCTTGCTGGAATGCCGCCTAGAAACGGGCCGTACCCATCAAATTCGGGTTCACCTCGAGTCTTTGGGTTTTCCACTGTTAGGGGATCCCGTTTACCGCAAACGCACCCCTGGCGTAGCTAAGTCATTGCCTTTTAGCCGTCAAGCTTTACATGCTTACGCTCTTAGCCTTCAGCACCCAGCAACGCATGAAGTCATGACCTGGTTTAGACTACCCTCCCAAGATTTAATCGAGTTATTGCCACTGGTGGGGATGGGTGAAGAAAATTTACCCAAAGAAGAGGTATTAATGGCGTCTATCAAAAATGATCAACGCAATTAATCGGATTGAACCAACCTGGGCTTCGCCACAGCAAATTAAGGCTTTTTGCACAACTCGGCATGGCGGTATTGGCAAGCCACCATTTAATACCCTCAACCTTGGACTTAATTCTGGCGATGATTCAGCGGACGTTCTGCATAACCGCAGCATCGTGAGATTACATCTCCCCGCTGAGCCACTTTGGCTTAAGCAGATCCATGGTGTGACCGTCAGCACTCCAGCTTCCAGGAATGCATCTGCCGGACAACCATTTGAGGCGGATGCTGCTGTTACCAATATCCCAAATGAAGTGCTGGCGATTCTGACTGCGGATTGCATGCCAGTATTGTTTGCAAGCAAGAGTGGTGATGTTGTTGTTGGGGCGGCACATGCTGGCTGGCGTGGTCTGAGTGCTGGCGTTCTAGAAAATACCCTCCAGGAAATGCTTGCCTTAGCGCCAGAGCTCAACATAAAAGATATTGTTGTGTGGATGGGCCCCGCTATTGGTCCAACAGCATTTGAGGTGGGCGAGGATGTGCTCCAGGCTTTTTCTACCCAAGGTCAAACTATCCTATCAAAGGCATTTACGCCCATTGATGGGAAGTCTGGAAAGTATTTGGCAAATCTATATTTGCTTGCCCGAGAGCGACTAAGGTCATTGGGTATTGAGCAAATTGATGGCGGTGACTTTTGCACCTTCAATGATTCGGAGAGATTCTTTTCTTACCGTAGAGACAAAGAAACCGGACGTTTTGCTTCTTTCGTTTGGATATCTGCCGAAACATAAACTCGGGGTTATTGCTAGCTTAGCCCTAGGGCTAGGGTTAGTGCGTATAACCCTTCCAGCCTGATAGGTGCAGAATAGCCTCAATAACTTTACGAGATCATTATGTTTGCAGGTATGAATACAGGTGTCGCGCCATCATTGGCTCCACACCACATGGCGTTAATTCCACCAGAGCGTTTAGCAGAAATTCAAAAGGAATACTTCGCTGAATTTGCCCATCTTGCAACCAATCCTGAAGCTATCGAAGTAAAGGACCGCCGCTTCTCCGGCAAAGCTTGGCACTCGTCTTGGAGCAAGATGATTGCTGCAACTTATCTGTTGAACTCTAAGCATTTGCAGGCGCTTGCAAATGCGGTTGATGCTGATGAAAAAACCAAAGCCAAAATTTTATTCGCTACTGAGCAAATGATTGATGCTTTATCGCCTTCAAACTTTATCGCCACCAATCCCGAGGTTCTTGAAAATATTATTAGCTCGCAAGGTCAGTCTATTCAAAATGGAATCGTGAATTTGCTGGGGGATTTGAAAAAAGGCAAGGTTTCGCTGACTGATGAAAGTGCTTTTGAGGTTGGCAAGAACATTGCTACAACTGAAGGCCAGGTGGTATTCCGAAACGATCTTTTTGAATTGATTCAATACACGCCACTTACCGAAACAGTCTATGAGCGACCCTATTTAATGGTGCCGCCCTGTATTAACAAGTACTACATATTGGATCTACAACCCGATAACTCTGTTGTGCGTTACATGGTTGAGCAAGGCCATACTGTTTTCTTAGTTTCCTGGAAAAATCCTGACGCCACCATGTCTAAAGTGACCTGGGATGATTATGTTGGTGATGGCGTGATCAAAGCAATTGAGGTGGTCAAAGATATCGGCGGAACAGATCAAATTAATGTGCTTGGCTTTTGCGTAGGCGGAACTTTAACTTCTACTGCTTTAGCTGTATTAGCGGCGCGTAAAAAAGATTACGTTGCCAGCTTAACTTTGCTGACAACATTATTGGACTTCACTGATACCGGGATTCTGGATGTCTTTATCGATGAAGGCATGGTCAAGTTACGCGAGAGCACCATTGGTGGTGAGGGTGGTCATTTCGGGATGATGTCGGGTTTAGATCTAGGCAATACCGTCTCATTTTTGCGTCCAAACGATTTGGTGTGGAACTATGTTGTTGAGAATTACTTAAAAGGCAATTCGCCGCCACCATTTGATTTGCTCTATTGGAATGGCGACTCCACCAATCTGCCTGGCCCTATGTATTGCTGGTATCTACGTCATGCCTATCTACAAAATGAATTGGTTAAGCCAGGCAAACTGACTGTTTGCGGTGAAAAGGTTGACCTAGGCAAGATCACCGTACCCGCCTATATCTATGCATCACATGATGACCACATCGTGCCCTGGAAATCAGCCTATGAGTCCACTCATATCTTAAAAGGTAAGAATCGATTTGTCTTGGGTGCATCAGGACATATCGCTGGAGTAATCAATCCACCGGCAAAAAATAAACGTCATTATTTTGAAAATAATAAATTAGCAAAAACTGCGGATGAGTGGTTGGCTGCAGCAAAAGATATCAAGGGTAGTTGGTGGCCTAACTATGCTTCATGGTTAGAGCAGTTTGGTGGCAAGAAAATTAAAGCTAGTAAAACGTTTGGTAATACACAGTACAAAAAACTAGAAGCGGCGCCTGGTAAGTACGTGAAAGAAAAAGTATCCGCAGCTGCTCAATAATAATTTCATAAGGGGAATTACATGTCTCAAAAGATTGCATATGTAACTGGTGGTATGGGTGGCATCGGTACTGCTATTTGTCAACGCCTTGCCAAGGATGGTTTCAAAGTTATTGCTGGTTGTGGCCCAAACTCCCCGCGCAAGGATCGCTGGATTGGCGAGCAAAAAGCTTTAGGTTATGACTTCATTGCTTCTGAGGGTAACGTTTCTGATTGGAATAGTACGGTTGCTGCATTCGATAAGGTTAAAGCTGAAGTAGGCCGTGTTGATGTTCTCGTAAACAATGCTGGCATTACTCAAGACAGCGTGTTCCGCAAAATGACTCCTGAGCAATGGAAAGCGGTTATTGATACCAATCTCAACTCACTATTCAATGTGACCAAACAAGTGGTTGATGGCATGGCGGATAACGGCTGGGGTCGCATTATCAATATTTCTTCTGTAAACGGCCAAAAGGGTCAGTTTGGGCAATCTAACTATTCCACAGCAAAAGCAGGCTTACACGGATTTACGATGGCATTGTCGCAAGAGTTGGCATCTAAGGGCGTGACTGTAAATACAGTTTCTCCTGGATATATCGGTACAGACATGGTCAAGGCTATTCGTGAAGATGTTCTGGAGAAGATTGTTGCTGGTGTTCCAGTTAAGCGTTTGGGCACTCCAGAAGAGATTGCTTCCATTTGCTGCTGGATCGCTTCTGATGATGGTGGCTATGCAACCGGTGCCGACTTCTCCTTAAACGGTGGTCTGCATACAGGCTAAACACCTCAAAAATGCAGTTTTTGTGGCGAGCTCATCGGCATATTTACCTTTAGGTCAAACTAGAGATAAACTATGCCGATGTTGCATTGCAGTATCGAGAGTTAGGAAAAATACATGGCCACACGTTCCAAAAAATCAGGCGATAGCCGCCTGATCAAGAAATACCCCAATCGTCGTTTATATGACACCCAAACCAGCACTTATGTCACCCTGGCTGATATTAAAAATTTAGTGATGGCCGGCGATGCTTTTAGCGTTGTGGATGCAAAAACTGAAGATGATTTGACGCGCAATATCTTGCTGCAAATTATTTTGGAAGAAGAGGCTGGTGGAGCGCCAGTGTTTTCAACACAAATGCTTTCTCAAATCATTCACTTCTATGGAAATTCCATGCAAGGGTTGATGGGCAGCTATCTTGAAAAGACGATGCAATCTTTTGTGGATATTCACAATAAGTTGGGCGATCAAACACAGGGCTTGGGTGCAGGCAGCACCCCTGAGGCATGGGCCAAGATGATGAATCTTCAAAACCCAATGATGCAAGGCTTAATGGGCAACTACATGGAGCAAAGCAAAGATCTGTTTGTGAAGATGCAAGAGCAAATGCAGAGCTTCCCATTTACTGGGCAATCTAATAAAACAGAAAAAGAATAGTTGTGGCGGGCAAAGTTGGTTTTGTTTCCTTGGGCTGTCCCAAGGCATTGGTGGATTCCGAACTCATCCTCACTCAACTTAGTGCTGAGGGTTATGAGACTGCCAAGGATTATTCTGGTGCAGATCTCGTAATAGTGAACACCTGTGGCTTTATTGACTCTGCTGTAGAGGAGAGTCTTGCCGCGATTGGTGAGGCCTTATCCGAGAACGGCAAGGTGATTGTTACGGGCTGTCTTGGAGCTCGTAAAAATGCTGATGGTAGCGATCTCATCCAGAGTATTCACCCTAAAGTCCTTGCTGTTACTGGCCCACACGCCACGCAAGAGGTGATGCAGGCTATTCATCTGCACCTGCCAAAACCTCACGATCCCTTCACTGATTTACTGCCGCCGATTGGTGTGAAGCTCACGCCAAAGCATTATGCGTATCTTAAGATCTCTGAAGGCTGCAATCACCGTTGCACCTTCTGCATTATTCCAAGCATGCGTGGCGATCTGGTTTCACGCCCGATTGGCGAAGTACTCCTTGAGGCCAAAAAATTATTTGAGTCCGGGGTTAAAGAGTTATTGGTTGTTTCGCAAGACACGAGCGCATATGGTGTTGATATTCAATATCGCACTGGCTTTTGGGGTGGCAAGCCCGTCAAGACGCGCATGTTTGACTTGGTGAACGCCTTAAACCAAATCGCGAGAGAGCATCAAGCCTGGGTTCGCCTGCATTACGTTTACCCATATCCACATGTTGATGATGTTCTGCCTTTAATGGCTGAGTTCTCTGATCATGGTTATGGCGTCCTCCCTTATCTAGATATTCCTTTGCAACACGCGCATCCAGATGTGCTCAAGCGTATGAAGCGTCCCGCTAGCGGAGAAAAGAATTTAGAGCGTATACAAGCATGGCGTGCTGCTTGCCCGAACTTGGTAATTCGTAGTACTTTTATTGCAGGCTTTCCAGGCGAAACCGAAGAAGAGTTTGAGTATCTTTTGAACTTCCTTGATGAGGCTCAAATAGATCGCGCCGGTTGTTTTGCTTATTCACCGGTTGAGGGTGCAACTGCCAATGCCTTGGATAACCCGATTCCGGAAGCGTTGCGTGAAGATCGCAGAGCCCGTTTTATGGCCAAGGCTGAAGAAATCTCGACTAAACGACTTGCTAAAAAAATAGGCAAGCGCATTCAGGTCATTATTGATCGCGTGGATGAATCTGGCGGAATTGGCCGAACTATCGGTGATGCCCCTGAAATTGATGGTTTGGTGAGGGTTTTAACTCCTAGCAAGCCTTCAAAGCGCTATCGCGCTGGCGAAATCATCAAAGTGACGGTGATTAGCTCCCAAGGGCATGACCTAATAGCCGAAACTTGACTATTGGAATAAAAATTGTGTTTTGGCCTTTCATTGGGGTCATTATTTTGCCTAATTAGGTACCGTAAAGGGGATTGTTATGAGTCGTGATGTCGTCATTTTAAGTGCTGTACGTTCAGCCATTGGTACTTTCAATGGATCATTGAGTAGCCTCGAGCCATGTGAACTCGGCGGTATCGTGATGAAGGAAGCGGTTGCCCGCTCTGGTGTAGATCCAGCCTTAATTAATTACGTTACTGTGGGTAACACTATTCCTACGGATAACCGTTACGCCTATGTAGCTCGTGTTGCCTCTATTCAAGCTGGCCTCCCAATGGAATCCGTTGCGATGGCTTTGAACCGTTTATGCAGCTCCGGTTTGCAAGCAATCGTGACGACTGCTCAACAAATTATGTTGGGTGACTGCGATTACGGTATCGGTGGTGGTGTTGAAGTGATGTCGCGCGGCATGTACGGCTCACCAGCAATGCGAAGCGGTGCTCGCATGGGCGATACCAAAATGCTTGATTTAATGGTTTCTGTATTGACCGATCCATTTGGTGTTGGTCATATGGGTGTTACTGCAGAGAACCTCGTTGAAAAGTGGAAGTTCACACGTGAAGAGCAAGATGCCCTCGCCGTAGAATCCCATCGCCGTGCTGCACACGCAATCAAAGAGGGTCGTTTCAAATCTCAAATCGTTCCAATCACCATCAAAACTCGTAAGGGTGATGTGGTGTTTGATACAGACGAACATTGCAAGCCAGATACCACCATGGAAACTTTGGCGAAGATGAAAGCAGTCTTCAAAAAAGAGGGCGGTAGCGTTACTGCTGGTAATGCATCAGGCATCAACGATGGTGCAGCATTCTTTGTATTGGCTGAAGCTGAAGCTGCCAAGAAGGCTGGCCATAGGCCAATAGCTCGCTTAGTGTCTTACGCTATTGCTGGTGTGCCCAACCACATCATGGGTGAAGGCCCAATCCCAGCAACCAAGATTGCTCTTGAGCGTGCTGGCTTGAAATTGGATCAAATTGACGTGATCGAATCTAATGAAGCATTTGCTGCTCAAGCTTTGGCAGTGACTAAGGGGTTGGGTTTAGATCCAGCCAAGACAAACGTCAATGGTGGAGCGATTGCATTGGGTCACCCAATCGGCTGCTCTGGTGCCGCTATCGCTACTAAGGCTATTCATGAATTACACCGTGTTCAAGGCAAATACGCTTTGGTCACAATGTGTATTGGTGGTGGTCAAGGTATTGCAACTATTTTTGAGCGCCTGTAATCAGGGCTTATTTACTGCTGTCACCTAATACCAGGTGAATTAGGCGATTAGCAGTAAAGCAGCATCCAAGCCGACTCGGTCAAAAGCCGCGTCGGCTTTTTCTTTGACTATGGGTTTTGCTTTATAGGCAATACTGATTCCAGAGCCATGCATCATTGGCAGGTCATTTGATCCATCACCCATGGTGATAGAGTTTATTTTTTGGCAACCTATCAGATTACAGGCTTGCTCTAGGTAGGTATCTTTGGCTGCACCATCAACGATATTGCCAATGACTTTACCCGTCAACTTGCCGTCAATGATTTCTAAAGTATTGGCTTGGGTTTGCTTAAAGCCAAACTCCTGTTGGAGCTTTTGGGTAAAGAAAGTAAAGCCACCAGAAACTAGCAGGGTATACAAGCCTCTAGCATTCGCTCCAGCTAACAATTCAGTTGCACCAGGGTTAGGTCGCAAACGTTCACGGTAGACCGAATCCAATACATCAGCGGATACACCTTCTAGAAGGGCTACGCGTCTGCGCAAGCTTTCTTTAAAGTCTTTAATTTCACCACGCATAGTGGCCTCAGTGATTTCTGAAACGGCCGTCTTCTTGCCTGTGAAGTCTGCAACCTCATCAATACACTCGATATTAATAAGAGTGGAGTCCATATCCATTGCCAGTACCTTCACTGCATCAGGATTAAATCCTGGGGAGAGGAAAGCCAAATCCGTGTCGTGTGCAGCAGCAATATCGCGCAGAGCAACTCTTGCCTCCGGCAATAAGGCTTCAGAGCAAGTCCAGCGGGCGGTGAAATATTTTGAGTGAGACTGTTCCTTAGTCTCCTTAGTAATTTCAATGCCTAAGATTTTTGAATGCGCAATTAATGCAGCATTTAATTGCAAAGTGATTGGGGAGCTTGCAAGCGCTACAAGAGTAAGGTGCTTAGACATGGGCGATTAACGATCAGTAATTAATTTGCTTGAGCGGTGTTGAGCATGGCGGATTCATTGAGGCTTCTGAGAATTTTCCGGATATGGTCTAGACGTTGCTCTAGTTTCTCAAAATCTTTCTCTTTTTGGGGGAGAATTTTTAACTTATCTTGCCCATTAAGTTGAATGTACTTAGACGACTGAATCAATTGAATAATCTTCATTGGATCAATCGGAGGGTTTGGTATGAACTGAATCTGGATAGACACGGAGCTAGCATCAATCTTCTTGATTCCAAACCCAGCCATTTCTAGGCGTAATCGATGGGTTTCATATAGAGATTTAGCTTGATCAGGTAAATCTCCATAGCGATCTACAAGCTCTTCACGCAATCCCATGAGTTCAGAGAAATCATGTGTGCCGGCAAAGCGCTTGTACATGGATAGCCGCTCATGAACATCGGGGCAATAGTCATTCGGAAAGAGGGCGGGTACACCAAGATTGACATCGGTGGTCGCCTGCAGGGGTGATAGAAGATCTGGTTCTTTGCCGCTACGTAAGGATTTAACTGCGCGATTGAGCATCTCGGTATACAGCTGAAATCCAATTTCATGAATTTCACCGGATTGTTTATCACCCAGGACCTCACCCGCGCCGCGGATTTCTAAATCATGCATCGCTAAATAGAAACCAGACCCCAGCTCTTCCATGGCTTGAATTGCATTTAAACGCAGTTGCGCTTGCTTGCTAAGAGCCTCAGGGTCCGGCACTAGCAAATAGGCATAAGCTTGGTGATGAGAGCGCCCAACACGACCACGTAATTGATGTAACTGCGCCAATCCAAACTTGTCTGCGCGATGCATGATGATGGTGTTAGCAGTTGGAACGTCAATACCCGTTTCAATAATGGTGGTGCATAGCAAGATGTTCGTACGCTGTGTCACAAACTCACGCATAACTGATTCCAGTTCACGCTCATGCATTTGACCGTGCGCTACGCTAATTCGTGCCTCTGGAATCAATTGCTGTAAAGAATGCTTACGGTTTTGAATAGTTTCGACTTCGTTATGCAGGAAATAGACCTGTCCACCACGCTTAATTTCACGCAGTACAGCTTCACGAATAACGCCATCACCTTCGCGGCGCACAAATGTTTTGATAGCCAAACGTTTCTGGGGTGCCGTCGCAATGATCGAGAGCTCACGCAAGCCTTCCATTGCCATGCCAAGAGTTCTTGGAATTGGCGTAGCAGTCAGGGTCAGAATATCCACTTCAGCGCGTAATGCCTTGAGCGCATCTTTTTGGCGTACACCAAAGCGATGTTCCTCATCGACGATAACCAAGCCTAAGTTGGCAAACTGAGTTTCTTTTGAAAGAAGTTTATGTGTGCCAATAATGATATCGGCCTCACCTTTAGCAATTGCCTCAAGAGCTGCATTAATTTCTTTGGTGTTTTTAAAGCGCGAGAGCTCAACAATGCGCACGGGCCAATCAGCAAATCGATCTTTCCAAGTTGCGACGTGTTGTTCGGCGAGTAGGGTGGTTGGCGCCAGGATGGCTACTTGCTTACCCCCCATAACGGCAACAAAGCTGGCGCGGAGTGCAACCTCAGTCTTTCCGAAGCCCACATCGCCGCACACCAATCTATCCATTGGTGTGCCGCTGGTCATATCCCCGATCACTGCGGCAATTGCATTTGCTTGATCAGGAGTTTCTTCAAAGCCAAAGCTTTCAGCAAAGGCGGCGTAGTCATGTGCCGAGAATTCAAAGGCATGACCTTTTCGAATCGCTCTTGCTGCATATAGGCTTAATAGCTCAGCGGCGGTATCGCGAATTTGTTGTGCAGCTTTTCGTCTTGCTTTATCCCACTGACCAGAACCCAGTTGATGCAATGGTGCTGAGTCAGGATCGGAACCTGCATATCGGGTCACCATCTGTAGCTGTTGCACCGGTACATATAGAGTCGCATCTTTGGCGTAAACCAAGTGCAGGAACTCTTCAAAAATAGGTTCTTCTTTGGGCGGCGCTAAATTGAGTAGTACCAATCCTTGATAGCGACCAATGCCATGATCTGAATGCACAACAGGATCACCGATCTTGAGCTCAGATAAATCCTTGAAGAGCATATCCGGATCGGTGCTCTCACTTTCTTTACCCTTGCGTCGTTGACGTGCAGTGGTAGTGAAGAGCTCGGCCTCGGTAACAACAATGAGGTTTTTAGCTGGCCAGGTAAAGCCGTTAAAGAGTTGCGCTGTGACTAGGCCAAAAAGTGATCCACTCTTAATAAAATCAGCAATTCCTTCAAAGCCTTCTGGCTTCAAGGGATAGGGGGGTTTGCCATTCTGCCCGGCAACCGAATTACCCTCTTCAAAGAGTTGGCGAATCGATTCTTTGCGACCATTGCTATCGCTACAAATGAGTACGCGAACTTTTTCTTGAGAAACCAAGGCACGCAAGCGATTCATTGGATCTGCATCACGACGATGTACTGCTAAGTCAGGAACAGATAAAAAATGCGGAGAAGCTTTTGTTTCTTTGTCCGCTTCCTTATCCAATGCCAAACGTGCATTAGGTTTAGCTGCCGTAAAGAATTGATCGACATCTAGGAATAGCTCTGCTGGTGGAAGAATAGGGCGATCCAGATCGTGCTTTAAGAATTCGTATCTAGAAAGCGTATCTTTCCAAAAGCTCTTAATAGAATCTTCAACATCACCGATGCTGACTATCCAGACGGGATCACCTGAGCGTGGGAAATAATCAAATAGGGTAGATGACTCTTCAAAGAAGAGGGGCAGATAGGATTCAATACCCGCACTCGGAATCCCGAGGTTGGCATCTTTGTATATTGAGCAGCGAGCTGGATCCCCTTCAAATACTTCGCGCCATCTGCCGCGGAAGGCGGTACGTGAAGCATCATCAAATGGAAATTCATGCCCCGGTAATAGGCGAACTTCTTTAACCGGATAGAGGCTGCGCTGGGTATCTGGGTCGAAAGCTCGAATTTGCTCAATCTCATCACCAAAGAGATCGAGGCGATACGGCAGGCTAGAGCCCATCGGAAATAAATCAATCAAGCCACCACGAATGCTGTATTCGCCGGGACGCATGACTGCGCTGACGGGATCGTAACCAGCTTGCTGAAGCTGGAGCTTTAGTGCCGCCTCATTAAGTTTGTCACCTTGCCTAAAGAAGAAAGTGTGCCCAGATAAAAAGTTTGGCGGCCCAAGTCTCTGCAAAGCGGTGGTGATGGGCACTAAGACAATGTCGCAACTACCGTTCAGTAATTCATAAAGTGTTGCTAAGCGTTCTGAGACCAAATCCTGATGTGGTGAGAAATGGTCATACGGCAGAATTTCCCAATCGGGCAATAGGCGCGTTTTAAGTTGTGGGGCAAAAGCCGGAATCTCTTCGAGAAGACGCTGGGCTTCCTGCGCCTGCGCACAGAAAATAACCATGACTGAGAATTCAGATCGATACCGCAGAGCGGATTGGGCTATTAATGCGGCATCTGAGGAGCCAACTAGCCCTGAAAAGGTAAAGCGCTGCCCAGCCCGCGGCGCAGGTATGGGGGGTGCTAGTTTTAATGCATCAGACATCTGTGCTCATTATAGAATCAGGTATGCACCCAGCAAATCAATCTTCACCCCAATGTCACGCCTTGTTACCTACGGCCGGAACAGGATCCAGACTTGGTGGAGTTTTGCCAAAGCAGTTTCAAGAGCTTGCGGGCAGGCCAATGCTAGCTTATGCCTTGGATGCCTTTATTGCCACCCCAGAGATTGCCTCTATTTGGGTGGGGGTTAGTCCAGGATTTATCGACAATCCTATCTTGAGCTTACTTTCCAGTAAATCTACTTCTATTCAATTTCTTGCGAGCGGCGGTCCCACTCGTCAAGAAACCGTCAGAAATACTCTGGCCGCCATGCTCAAGGCAGGTATTCCAGAGAATGATTGGGTGCTAGTTCATGACGCTGCTCGTCCTGGCATTTCTCCAGAGCTGATTCAAAAGCTGATTCTTGCAGTCGCTCAGGCTGGTGAGGGCGGTCTCTTGGCCATGCCTTTAGCGGATACCTTGAAAATGGCTGATGCCAACTCCGCAATTGCCGGTAACCCCAATAGGGCGATGAAGACGATTTCTCGTGATCATCTTTGGCAGGCGCAAACGCCCCAGATGTTTGGCCTAAAGCACCTGCATGATGCAATTGAAGGGGGCATACGACTAGAGGCCGATATTACCGATGAAGCAAGTGCAATGGAGCTCTCCGGCTCTAGCCCATTATTAATAGAGGGTGCTACCCGCAACTTCAAAGTAACTCACCCAGCAGATTGGGATTTGATGCAAACCATCTTGCAGGCCTCCTGCAAATAAGATCTTAGAACCTATAACGACAACTCAATGACTTCAAGCGCTCCTCACATTCCCCAGTTTCGCATTGGTCAAGGTTACGACGTTCACGCCCTGGTTGCGGATCGTAAGTTGATATTGGGCGGTGTTCATGTTCCCAGTGATAAAGGCCTGCTAGGGCATTCGGATGCGGATGCCTTGTTACATGCATTAACCGATGCTCTGCTGGGCGCTGCTGGGTTGAATGATATTGGCCAGCTATTTCCAGATACCGACCCTCAGTTTAAGGATATGGATAGTCGAATTTTGCTCAGAGCCGCTCTTCAGAAGATTCAGGCTGCTGGGTTTCAGGTAGGTAACGTCGATGCGACGATTATTTGCCAAAAGCCTAAATTAGCTACTTTTTTGCCCGATATGGTCCGCAATATCGCCGCAGATTTGGCTGTCACGCCAAGCCATGTCAACCTGAAGGCCAAAACCAATGAATCCCTTGGGCACTTAGGTAGAGGTGAGGGCATTGCAGTCCATGCGGTGGCTTTGCTCTATAAGGCCTAAATATCCTCCAAAACCGCTAAGCATTGTAGAATTACGGTCTTTAGTGTGAAGCTTCAGCTCGGTAGTGTTTGCGGAATTCGCGCGAGGATGGCGAAATTGGTAGACGCACCAGGTTTAGGTCCTGACGCCAGCAATGGTGTGGGGGTTCGAGTCCCCCTCCTCGCACCACAAGATAACTACTTGGCTTGGGCTTCACATATTCCGATTTTCAAATAAGAGACGAGAATGGCTGTGCAGATAGAAAATTTAGGTCAGTTAGACCGCAAAGTGACCTTAGAGTTCGCTCGTGCCGATTTGGCTAAGGCTAGAGAAGACCGTTTGGCTAAATTGGGTAAGACCATGAAAGCCCCAGGCTTCCGTCCAGGCAAAGTGCCTAAGAACATGGTTGAAAAGCAGTACGGCATGCAAGTGGATTTCGAGCTGCAGTTCGATAAAGCTTCTGAGCTGTTCTATGACTTAGCTCAAAAAGAAAAAATTCTCTTAGCTGGTCAGCCACGCCTTGATCCTAAATCTGAATTAGACGCAGACAAAATCGTGTTTGATGCTTACTTTGAAGTGTTGCCAGAAGTGAAGATTGGCGATTTCAGTAAAGCAGAAGTAACTCAGTACACAACCGATATTTCTGATGCAGAAATTGATCGTGCTTTAGATGTATTGCGCAAGCAGCAAGTTCATTACCATCCGCGCGGCGAAGCTGGTGCTCATGGTGATGGCGGTGCAAATCTGGCTGCCCAAGCTGGCGACCAAGTTGTGATCGACTTTGTTGGTAAGATCGATGGCGTTGAATTTGCTGGCGGTAAAGCTGAAAACTTTGAATACGTTCTTGGTGAAGGCCGCATGCTCCCAGAATTTGAAGCTGCTACATTGGGCCTCAAAGCAGGTGAGAGCAAGACATTCCCATTAAACTTCCCAGCGGATTACCACGGTAAAGATGTAGCCGGTAAGACTGCAGATTTCACAATTACTGTTAAGTCTGTTAACTGGGCACACCTTCCAGCAATTGATGATGCCTTTGCATTATCTTTAGGCGTTACCGAAGGTGGCGTTGCTAAGATGCGTGAAGAAGTTAAAGAAAATTTAGATCGCGAAACCAAGCGTCGTATTACTTCCCTGTTAAAAGGCGAGGTAATGGAGAAGCTCAATAGCCTTTGCGAACTCGACGCACCGAAATCTTTGGTTGCTCAAGAGCAAGAACGTTTAGTTGAGTCTGCACGTCAAGACCTCATTCAGCGTGGCATTCCTAACGCTAAAGATGCTCCAATTCCTGCTGAGATATTTGCTGAGCAAGCTCTCAAGCGCGTTCGTCTTGGTTTGATTTTGAGCGACTTGGTTAAGCAACAGAACTTGGCTGCAACTGCCGATCAAATCAAAGCTGAGATTGATGAACAAGCCGCTACTTACGAAGATCCTAAAGAAGTAGTGCGTTGGTTCTACAGCAATCCAAGCCGCCTCAAAGATATCGAGAACTTGGTATTAGAAGATAACGTGATTAAGTATTTCACTTCGCAAGCTAAAGTGATCGATAAGGTAGTTACCTTCGAAGAACTCAGCAAACTCAACTAAGCATTAATTAATTAAGGCCTGATCACATGAACCAGAATCATTTCCAGTCTGAGAATTTAGAGCCCAAAGGTTTGGGTTTAGTTCCAATGGTGATTGAAACCTCTGGTCGAGGTGAGAGAGCCTATGACATTTACTCTCGCTTACTGAGAGAGCGCGTTGTTTTCTTGGTTGGCGAAGTAAATGATCAAACTGCAAATTTAGTAATTGCTCAGTTGCTATTCCTTGAGAGTGAAAATCCAGATAAAGAAATTTCTCTGTACATTAATTCTCCTGGCGGCTCCGTTTCTGCTGGTCTAGCAATCTACGACACGATGCAATTTATCAAGCCGCACGTCAGCACTTTGTGTATGGGTATGGCTGCTAGCATGGGTGCATTCCTATTGTGTGCTGGCGAGAAGGGTAAGCGTTATGCATTACCTAATTCACGCGTGATGATTCATCAACCATTAGGTGGTGCACGTGGCCAAGCTTCTGATATTGAAATTCAAGCTCGTGAGATTCTTTACTTGCGTGAGCGCTTGAATAAGATTTTGTCTGACCGCACTGGTCAAACAATTGAGACGATTGCCAAAGACACTGATCGCGATAACTTCATGTCTGCAGATCAAGCTCAAGAGTATGGCTTGATCGACAAAGTAATCGATAAGCGCCCTTAATACGTATTCATTTTTAGATATTTACCTTGAGCGATAAAAATACTACCAATAGCGCAGATAAAGTTCTGTATTGTTCTTTCTGCGGTAAGAGTCAGCATGAAGTGAAGAAACTGATTGCTGGACCTTCTGTATTTATTTGCGATGAGTGCATCGACTTATGCACCGACGTTATTCAAGAAGAGCTCGCTAAGCTTCCTAATGCAGAGGGCGATGACGCTTTACCAACGCCACACGAAATTCGTGAAAATCTAGATCAGTACGTAATCGGTCAAGATCATGCGAAGAAGGCTTTGGCTGTAGCGGTTTACAACCACTACAAGCGTTTGCAGTATTTGCCAAAACCTAAAAAAGAGAAGCTTGATAAAGACGGCAAGCCTGTCGAGGTTGGTGGCAAAAAGGAATCCAAGGTTCCTGCTAAAGCAATGGTTGACGGTGTTGAATTAGCAAAGAGCAATATTTTGCTGATCGGCCCAACTGGCTCGGGTAAAACATTATTAGCGCAAACTTTAGCGCGCATGTTGGACGTTCCATTTGTCATGGCTGATGCAACGACATTGACTGAAGCTGGTTATGTTGGTGAAGACGTAGAAAACATCATTCAAAAGTTATTGCAAGCTTGTGACTACAACGTAGAAAAAGCGCAGCGCGGTATTGTATATATCGATGAGATCGATAAGATCTCCCGTAAGTCAGACAACCCATCCATTACTCGCGACGTATCGGGCGAGGGTGTTCAGCAAGCATTGCTAAAGCTTGTCGAGGGCACAATGGCTTCCGTGCCCCCTCAAGGTGGACGCAAGCATCCGAACCAAGATTTCTTGCAAGTGGATACCACCAACATCCTATTTATCTGTGGCGGAGCATTTGATGGCCTTGAGAAGGTCATTCAACAGCGTACCGCGAAGACAGGCATCGGATTTAACGCCACGGTTCCAGGTAAAGACGATCGCGGCGTGAGCGACCTTCTAATCGAAGTAGAGCCAGAGGATTTAATCAAATTTGGCCTCATTCCGGAGTTGATTGGTCGTTTGCCTGTTGTGGCGACTTTGGTGCAATTGGATGAAACGGCTTTAATACAGATCCTGACTGAGCCTAAGAATGCCCTGGTTAAGCAATACCAAGCGCTATTAACGATGGAAGGCTCCGAGCTTGAAGTTCGCCCAGCGGCACTATCAGCTATAGCTAAGAAGGCTATTGCACGCAAAACTGGTGCCCGTGGCCTGCGTTCCATTCTTGAGGGATCCCTCATGGATGTAATGTATGACCTGCCATCTTTGAAGAATGTTCAAAAGGTGGTTGTCGATGAAAATACCATCGCTGAGGGTGGAAAGCCCATTTTGGTCTACAAGCAGGGTGACGAATCCACGGAAATGAGCAGAAAAACCTAATTTCTCGTCTTTTTTGCTGTTTTCACAGTGTTTTTGCTCACTTTTTGCATATTTACCCCTTGTTTTTCACTTGGCGGCACCCATATAGGTAGTATCCTATTCCTTAATAATGTGCGTATGTAGTAGCGCGGCATTTTTAGAGATTTTTACGGAACGACTATTTTGGAGGAATTGCCCCATGCCTGGACACTTATTACTACCCTCTGAACCTATTCGACTCCCACTTCTCCCTTTAAGGGATGTCGTGGTGTTTCCGCATATGGTTATCCCCTTATTTGTGGGCCGCCCAAAATCGATCAAAGCCCTAGAAGCCGCCATGGAAACTGGCAAAAATGTGCTTTTAGTTGCTCAAAAGACTGCCGCGAAGGATGAGCCTGGCGTAGAGGATCTCTATGAGGCCGGTTGTATCGCCAACATTCTGCAAATGCTCAAACTGCCAGACGGCACTGTCAAGGTATTGGTTGAGGGTGTGCAACGTGCTGAAGTCGGTCAAGTTGAAGATATCCAGGGCTATTTCTGCTGTGAAGCTACGCCAACCTCAATGTCAGCATTGGACGCTCATGAAACTGAAGCATTGCGTCGCGCCATCATGGCGCAGTTCGACCAATACGTAAAACTGAACAAAAAAGTTCCCCAAGAGATTCTGTCTTCACTCGGTGGCATCGATGATCCAAGTCGTTTGGCGGATACGATTTGTGCACACCTCCCAGTTAAGCTCGAGCAGAAGCAGCGTTTGTTGGAGATGACTGACGTAGTTCAACGTTTAGAAAGTCTCTTAGCTGATCTCGAAAGCGAAATAGATATTTTGCAAGTTGAGAAGCGCATTCGTGGACGTGTAAAACGTCAGATGGAAAAGAGTCAACGCGAGTACTACTTGAATGAACAAGTTAAGGCCATTCAAAAAGAATTAGGTGAGGGCCAAGAGGGTGCCGATCTCGAGGAACTTGAGAAGAAAATTAAAGCTGCTCGCATGCCTAAAGAGGCTTTGAAGAAGGCTGAGTCTGAGTTGAAGAAACTCAAACTTATGTCGCCAATGTCTGCCGAGGCAACCGTGATTCGCAATTTCATTGACACCTTGGTGACCCTTCCTTGGAAAAAGAAAACCAAGATCAACAATGACTTAACTAATGCTGAAAAAGTATTGGATGAAGATCATTACGGTCTTGATAAAGTAAAAGAACGCATCTTGGAGTATCTCGCAGTTCAACAACGTGTTGAACGCGTTAAGGCTCCGATCCTTTGTTTGGTTGGGCCTCCTGGTGTCGGTAAAACTTCTCTAGGTCAATCCATTGCACGCGCAACAAACCGTAAATTTGTTCGTATGGCATTGGGTGGTGTGCGTGATGAGTCTGAGATCCGCGGTCATCGCCGAACTTATATTGGTTCTATGCCCGGCAAAATTCTGTCTAGCTTGACCAAGGTAGGTGTTCGCAATCCTTTATTCCTCTTGGACGAAGTAGATAAGATGGGTATGGACTTCCGTGGTGATCCTGCGAGTGCATTACTTGAGGTCTTGGATCCAGAGCAAAACCACACATTTCAAGATCACTATGTTGAGGTTGACTTTGACCTTTCCGATGTGATGTTTGTTGCAACATCCAACTCCTTGAATATTCCCGGCCCTTTATTGGATCGCTTGGAAATCATTCGTCTCGCCGGCTATACAGAGGATGAGAAGACCAGCATTGCCATTAGCTATTTAATTCCTAAACAAATTAAAAATAATGGCTTGAAGAAGGATGAGTTGAAGATTGAGGAATCCGCTGTTCGCAGCATGATTCGTTACTACACACGTGAAGCTGGTGTTCGTTCTTTAGAGCGTGAAATTAGCAAGATCTGTCGTAAGGTAGTGAAGTTGCTTCTCCTGAAGAAAGAGGCCGCACCAGTCACTGTGAATGCTGATAATTTAGAGAGGTTCCTATCCGTGAAGATGTATGACTTTGGTCTTGCCGCAAAAGAGAATCAAGTCGGCCAGGTCACTGGTTTGGCTTGGACCGAAGTTGGCGGTGATCTATTGACCATCGAGGCAGCGGTGATGCCAGGTAAGGGTGTCATTACTCGCACTGGTTCTATTGGTGATGTGATGAAGGAATCTGTCGAGGCAGCTAAGACTGTGGTCCGTTCCAGAGCGAGAGCTTTGGGTATTGCCGATGAAGCTTTTGAGAAGAAAGATATTCATATTCACTTCCCAGATGGCGCGACACCTAAGGATGGCCCATCGGCTGGTATTGCGATCACTACAGCTCTGGTGTCCGTATTTACAGGCATTCCGATTCGCTCTGATGTTGCCATGACTGGTGAGATTACATTGCGTGGTGAGGTATTGCCAATTGGCGGCCTAAAAGAGAAGTTGCTGGCTGCCCATCGTGGCGGTATCAAGCTAGCTTTAATTCCTGAGGAAAACGTCAAGGATTTGATCGATATTCCGGATAACGTTAAGAATGCGATTGAAATTGTTCCAGTACGTTGGATTGATAAAGTTTTGGAATTGGCTTTAGAGCGAAAACCGGTTGCTTTGCCAGATCCAACGCCAGAAGAGCTTGCCAAAAAGGCTGCAGAAGCTAGCAAAGCCAATGAAAAGATTTCTTCTGGAGAGGCCATAAAGCATTGATGCCTAGGGGATATTTGAGGGATTTTGAGTCATATTGAACGGTTTATTTAAGTCCATTTTGATGAAGAATCTCTCTTTTATTCCCGCACTAGGTTACAATCTCGTTTGTATTAATTTGGGGCGCTTAGCTCAGATGGTAGAGCGTCTGCCTTACACGCAGAATGTCGGCGGTTCGATCCCGTCAGCGCCCACCAGTTTCCCAAATCGTATTTGCCTTTCCTCTAATAGGCCTCTAGTTCCTCTAGACCTTCTGCCTAGAACACTCGCATTATTGACTTCACTTCCTATCGATTAATTCATGTTTGATACCGTACGTAAGCACCAAAAGATTCTTCAGCTTGTGCTGATGTTATTCATCGTTCCTTCATTTGCCATGTTTGGTATTTCTAGCTATTCCAGCTTCATGGATAAAGAAACAGATATTGTTAAGGTAAACGGCAAACCAATTACTGCGCAAGAAGTGGATATGGCTGCTAAGCGTCAAGCTGAGCGTGTCGGTGGCAATATGCAAATTGCTCAAAGCCTACCGTTTCGTCAGGCCATTTTGAATGAGTTACTCCAGCAGCGTATTTTAGGATTTGCAGTGAGTGACCTGCGCTTGCAAGTCGGCAAGCAAGAGCTTGTAAATAGTCTTCAAAAGATTCCTCAGATTCGCGCTTTATATCGTCAAGATGGCACCTTTGATGACGCCCGCTTTAAGCAGTTGTTGGCGAGTAACGGCATGAATGAAGAGCAGTTTTATGCTGGCCAAAGCTTTGACTTAAAAATTCAGCAGTTAGTGAATTCGGTAGCCCGTACAGAACTGGCTAGCCCGAAGTTATCTGAAATCGTTTCATCTTTGTATGAGACCGAAAGACAGGTTCAGACCTTGCAGTTCAATGCCAAAGATTATTTGTCTAAAGTAAATCCAAGCTCAGAAGAGCTAAAAGCTTTTTACGAAGCAAATGCCAAATTATTTGAGCGCCCTGAATATATTGATGTTGAGTACACTGTTCTCAAGGCGGATTCAAAAGAAGATTCCAAATCCTTTAATGAAAAGGCAGATCAGTTTGCGAATGTGACTTACGACCAGTCTGATAGCCTGAAGCCTGCTGCTGATAAATTAAAGCTCAGCATTCAATCCCAGAAGGGCGTAACTCGCGGTGGTGCACCAGGCGTATCCAAAGACCATCCCTTAGCTAACCCTAAGGTCATTCAATCTCTCTATGGTGATGAGGCCCTTAAGAACAAGCGCAATACTGAAGCTGTACAAACAGCGCCCGGTGTATTTGTATCTGCTCGGGTTGTGACTTTGCACCCAGCACAAATTTTGCCGTACAACGAGGTTGCTGCAGAAGTGAAGCGTCAAGTTAGTCAACGTGCCGCAGAGAAGTTGGCTATTGCTGCTGCAAGCGAGAAATTAGCCGCGCTTGAAAAAGATCCAAAGAATGCGACTGGTTTCGCAAGTCCTAGCTGGATCTCACGTAATAAGCCCGGTAGCTTGGTTGGCCCATCAATGGATGAAGTTATGTCCGTGAATGCAAATAACTTACCAGCTGTAGTTTCGGTTGCTAATCCAGGTGTTGGCACTACGATTTATCGTATTGATCAAGTTCGTCAGCCACCAGCAGTTGATGCCAAGGCGCATAAGGCTCAGGCCCAACAGATTCAAGCGCTAGCTGCACAATCAGAATTCGCTGGCTTTATGGGCTACTGGCGTAATAGTGCTGGCGTTAAAGTCATCAACCCGCTAAAGCAGGCAAGCTCAGGTACTGCAGGTAGTTAAAGCTAAGGTAGTTTTTTAAGCAAGTTACTGTATGGGGCCATTGAGCCCCATACGTTTTTAAAGATCATGCTTTGTGCTGCCACATTGGGATGTAGGCGATCCGCTTGAAATAATTCTGGTTTAGTGGCAACACCTTCTAAGAAAAATGGCAGCAACTCGATGCGCTCTTGAGTTGCAAGCAATGGATAGAGATTCTTAAATTGCATGGTGTAGGTTTGGCCATAGTTCGTAGGAATCTGTATGCCGCAGAGCAAAACCTTTGCACCCGATTTTTTGCTCATCTGAATCATCTTGCGAAGATTGGCTTCGGTTTGATTTACAGGCAATCCTCGCAAGGCATCATTTGCCCCCAGCTCTATAAGCACAATTCCTGGTTTTTTCTGATCCAAGAGATTGGGGAGGCGGCTTAGACCGCCCGAGCTAGTTTCTCCGCTAATGCTGGCGTTAAACACACTCCAGGGGCTTTGATCTTTGGCTAATTGCTCTTGGAGCAGGGTGACCCACCCCGTGCCACGCGGCAGGCCGTATTCAGCGGAAAGGCTATCACCCAGCATCAGGACTACTGGCTTTACTTGAGCCCAGGAAGAAATGCTCAATACAAGGCAAAATAGCCCTGTAATGAATTTATTCACAGTTAAAAGCCTAATCCGCATTTTTCCACTCTAGAAAATTTTCACATGAACAAACAGTCTAATTCCATTGTTGCCGATCGCGTTGGCAAGCTGGTAAATACGGCTGATGGCGACTTGGCTATTTTGCACGACTTAAGTTTTCAAATTGAGCAAGGTGAAAGTGCGGCAATTATTGGTGCTTCCGGTTCTGGAAAAAGTACCTTATTAAGCCTCTTGGCTGGTTTAGATCTGTCAAGCACTGGTCAAATTGCTTTAATGGGGCAAAGCCTCAATCTGCTGGACGAAGATGGTAGGGCACGTTTGCGCGGTCAGTTTGTTGGCTTTGTATTTCAATCATTTCAGCTATTGCCACATCTAACAGCCCTAGAGAACGTCATGCTTCCCCTAGAGATGGCTGGTGTAGACCATGCTGAAGCTAGGCTACAGGCTCATCAATGGCTGGAAAAGGTTGGGTTAAGCCTTAGGGCGAATCACTTTCCTAAGACGCTGTCGGGCGGTGAGCAGCAACGGGTGGCGTTAGCCCGGGCTTTCATTAATAAACCTGCCATTCTGTTTGCCGATGAGCCTACTGGGAGCCTAGACGAAGCCAGCGGAAATCGGGTGATTGAACTCCTTTTTGAGCTCAATCGGGAGAATTCCTCAACCCTGGTTCTGGTGACCCATGATCCAACCTTAGCTGCTCGGTGCGGACGCCAATTGAGCCTTCATGGTGGGCGCCTGGTTTAAGCAAAACCTTATAATCTTGGCATGTCATCATTCTGTTGCTTGCCCGGGGCAAATGCCCTTTCAGCCTTCCGCCAACAGCGACTTTTAGCTTCGCTCGCAGCCCAAGGAATTCAACTTGAGTCCATTGAGGCTCAATACCTTCATTTCGTTTGGTCTGAGTCAGAACTCAATGCCAAAGACAGAGAGGTGCTCGAGAGTCTTCTGACTTACGGCCAACCTTTCATAACTCAGTTGAAGGGCGGCTCCTTATTTAGTAAAGCCGCAGATAAACAATCTGCGATTGCCATTCCCCGATTTGGCACAGTTTCTCCATGGGCTAGTAAAGCAACTGATATTGCGCGTCAATGTGGACTTCAAGTTTTACGTATTGAGCGTGGTGTTCAATATGCATGGCAGAGCAAAAAAGCACTCAGCACAGAGCAAGAGCAATTGGTATTGACAGCTTTGCATGATCGGATGACCGAGGCGGTTATCTCAGATATCAATGAAGCTAGTGCTTTGTATCAATCTCTACCTGACCGCCCATTTGTTCGCATCCCGGTATTAACCGAGGGAAGGGCCGCTTTAGATAAAGCAAATCAAGAGCTAGGTCTCGCCTTGTCAGAAGATGAGGTGCTTTATCTCGTTGAGAATTTCATTCGCTTAGAACGCAATCCGAGTGATGTTGAATTAATTATGTTTGCCCAAGCGAATAGCGAGCATTGCCGTCACAAGATTTTCAACTCTAGTTGGACTATCGATGGCGATGATCAAGAGAAATCTCTATTTGCGATGATTCGCAATACGCATCAACTTCAGCCAGAAGGCACGATCGTTGCCTACTCCGACAACTCAGCGGTGATGGTGGGAGCCGAGTCAGAAACTTGGTCATCCAAAGGCGAGGGTCGTCGTTACGAAAAAGACACACGTTTAGTACATACCTTGATGAAGGTAGAGACACACAATCACCCAACAGCAATTGCTCCGTTCCCTGGCGCCTCTACAGGTGCTGGTGGCGAGATTCGTGATGAAGGTGCGACTGGTGTTGGTGGGCGCCCTAAGGCAGGTCTAACCGGGTTCTCTGTTTCAAACTTGAATATCCCTGGTACTGATTTGCCGTGGGAGTCTGAGAAGTATGGCAAGCCAGAGCGCATTGCCACGCCACTACAAATCATGATTGATGGTCCATTGGGTGGCGCCGCATTTAATAATGAATTTGGTCGCCCCATTCTTGGTGGTTATTTCCGCGTCTTTGAGCAAACCTTAGAAGGTGTTCGTCGTGGTTATCACAAGCCAATCATGATTGCTGGTGGTATTGGTAGTATTGATTCGATTCATACCGCAAAGAAGCAAATTAAAGCGGGGCACTTGTTTATTCAATTGGGTGGCCCTGGTATGCGTATTGGTATGGGTGGCGCAACTGGCAGTTCTGTTGCAACTGGAACCAATACTGCGGATTTAGATTTTGATTCTGTCCAACGCGGCAACCCTGAAATGGAACGTCGTGCACAAGAAGTGATCAATTCTTGTATCGCAATGGGTCAGGGCAATCCTATTGTTTCTATTCATGACGTCGGTGCAGGCGGTATTTCTAATGCATTCCCAGAGCTAGCCGATGGTGCCGGCTTAGGCGCACAATTTCAGTTGCGCAAGGTACCGCTTGAGGAAAGCGGCATGAGTCCTGCTGAGATTTGGTGTAACGAATCTCAAGAGCGTTATGTTCTAGCAATTGAAGCCAAAGATTTGGAGCTTTTCAAATCTATGTGTGAGCGCGAACGATGCCCATTTGCTGTAGTTGGTGAGGCAACAGTTGAGCGTCAGCTTCAGTTAAGTGATAGTAAAGAAGCTGCTGGTACCGATGCTGCTATGCCGATTGATATGCCAATGGAAGTATTGCTTGGCAAGCCACCGCGTATGCATCGTGATGTGACGCGTATTGCACAAGAGTTTGAAGAGTTAAATGTTACTGACGCCGATCTTGCCCAATGCATTGCTTGGGTTCTGCAGCAACCAACAGTTGCTAGCAAATCCTTCTTAATTACTATTGGCGATCGTACCGTTGGCGGTCTCAATGCTCGTGATCCATTTGTTGGGCCATGGCAAGTTCCTGTTGCGGACTGTGCAGTTACCTTGATGGATTACAAGGGCTACCGTGGTGAAGTAATGACCATGGGCGAGCGCACTCCATTGGCTGTGATTGATGCACCAGCTGCCGCCAAGATGGCCGTTGGTGAAGCTATTACCAATCTATTGGCTGCAGATATTCGTCGCTTAGAAGACGTCAAGCTTTCTGCTAATTGGATGGCTGCTTGTGGTGCACCCGGAGAAGATGCAAAGCTGTATGACTCCGTTAAAGCAATTGGCATGGATTTATGCCCAGCGCTTGGAATTTCTATTCCAGTTGGTAAAGATTCTTTATCGATGGCAACTGCATGGCAAGAGGGTGATCAAGCCAAGAAAGTGGTTTCCCCGGTTTCACTCATTATTTCTGCTTTTGCTGCAGTTCAGGACGTTCGTAAAACCACAACGCCTTTACTTAAACTCAAAGATGAGTCTGGAGCAGCATTAGAAACTGAATTAATTTTGATTGACTTGGGCCGCGGTAAAAACCGGATGGCTGGAAGCATTCTGGCTCAAGTACTTAACCAATCCGGTAAATCAACCCCTAATGTAGACAACCCAGAAGATCTGAAAGCGCTTGCTAATGCCATCATTGAGCTGCGTAAAGCTGATCAGTTGCTGGCTTACCATGACCGTTCTGACGGCGGCTTGTTTGCCTGTATTGCAGAGATGGCTTTTGCATCGCATACCGGCATTTCAATGAATGTCGACATGATTGCTGTTGATGTTGGCCAAGAGGCTGACTGGGGTGATGCTAAGAACTGGGCGCAACAGGTGTCCGGTCGACGTCATGGGCAAACCCTACGCGCTTTATTTAATGAAGAGCTTGGTGCGGTAATTCAGATTCGTAAAGCAGATCGCGATGCAGTATTTGCTGTGTTGCGTAAATTGAACCTGAGCGCCTACAGCCATGTGATTGCAAAACCAAATACCAATGGTCGCATTGAAATTTGGCGTGATGCGAAAAATATCTTTGCTGAGCCACGCGAAGTCCTGCAAAAGATGTGGGCTAACACGAGTTATCAGATCGCTCGCTTACGCGATAACCCAGATTGTGCTGATAGTGAGTTTGCGCTACTCGATAACGTTGCAGATACTGGAATGTCGCCAAAGCTGACATTTGATATTGCGGACGATATTGCGGCACCATTCATTAATAAGAATGCTAGACCTACAGTCGCTATCTTGCGCGAGCAGGGTGTTAACTCTCATGTAGAGATGGCTTATGCCATGAATTGGGCTGGCTTTGATAGCTATGACGTTCATATGTCAGACCTGCTTTCAGGTAAATCCAAGTTAGATGATTTCCGTGGCCTAGTTGCCTGCGGTGGATTTAGCTATGGAGATGTATTGGGTGCCGGCGAGGGTTGGGCGAAGACCATTCTCTTTAATGCTCAATTACGCGATCAGTTCTCCTCATTCTTTAATCGCCAGGATAGTTTTGCATTAGGCGTCTGTAATGGTTGCCAAATGATGAGTAATCTAGCGGGAATCATTCCTGGCGCTGAAGCCTGGCCTAAATTTACCCGCAATCAATCCGAGCAGTACGAGGCTCGATTAGTGATGGCCGAAGTGACGACATCGCCTTCTATCTTCACTCAAGGCATGACAGGAAGTCAGCTTCCGATTGCTATTGCGCATGGCGAGGGCTTTGCTAACTTTAGCCAGCAAGGTAATTTGGAGACACTTCAGAAACAAGGGTTGGCTGCTCTACGTTTTGTAGATCACCAAGGTAACCCAACTGAAACTTATCCAATGAACCCAAATGGTTCACCTGGCGGCTTGACTGGGGTTACTACTCCTGATGGTCGCTTCACAGTCATGATGCCGCATCCTGAGCGTGTCTTTAGGGCCGTACAGATGAGCTGGGCGCCAAGTGAATGGCTCGACACTCCAGATGGTGCTAGCCCATGGATGCGCCTATTCCGCAACGCTAGAGTTTGGGCGAAATAATTAATGTCTGATTCATCCATGGCGATGGAGCCAGTCACGTTTTCTGAGAGTGGTGGGGTGCGTTATTTGCACTTTGGTAGCGAGTTGATTCAGGGTGCAATGCGAATTCGTGATCCAGATGAGATTTATCTGGAATACAACCAGCAAATGATGGCTTGGTTACTTTTCTTGGAAACTAGGCCGGGTATGCGCATTGCTCAACTCGGCTTGGGTACTGGTGCACTGACAAAGTTTGCTCATCGCCATTGCCCGGCTGTAAAAACTACGGTTGTTGAGCTCAATCCTGCTGTGATTGTTTCTGCTCGCAGCATGTTTTTTACGCCCGATGATGATCGCCGTCTAGAGACATTGCAAGCTGATGCCAAGGCTTTTGTTCAGAACAAGAAGAATCAGGATCGCTTTGATGCAGTTCAGGTTGATTTATATGACGCTATTTGTGATGGCCCGGCCGCTAGTTCCTTGGAGTTCTACAAGGGTTGTTACGACATTCTCAAGTCACCTGGCGTACTAACGGTGAATTTGTTTTCTCGTCATAAGAGCTTTGATATTAATTTAAATAATATCTGTGAAGCATTTAATAACCGGGTTTTACTCTTTCCAGAGTCCCATGATTGTAATGTGGTTGCAATTGCGTTCAAAGGACCTCAATTGGATGTGGAGTGGAAAGAAGTTTCCAGGCGCGCCAAATTAATTATGGAAAAAACAGGCCTGCCAACTAATAATTGGGCTTCTGGTTTGAATCGTGAAAATGCCCATCAAGATAATAAGCTTTGCATCTAATCAAATTTAGATAAGAAAAAAGGCGATCAACTGATCGCCTTTTTTACTGCCCCAAACTTCGGGGCTGCTGATACTTAGATTGTTACTGTGTCAGCAACATCACTGAATGACTTAATCTTGTCAAAGTTCATATATTTATAAACTTCGCCAGATTTGGCATTCAAGGACTCAACTTGCTCGAAATATTCCTGAGGCGTTGGTAGGCGACCCAAGAGTGCTGCAACTGCTGATAGCTCAGCAGAAGCCAAATACACACGAGTATCGATACCTAAACGATTCGGGAAGTTACGTGTTGATGTAGAAACTGCTGTCGAGCCTTTACGGATTTGAGCCTGGTTACCCATACAGAGTGAGCAGCCTGGAGTTTCCATGCGAGCACCTGTTGCACCCAGAATGCCGTAATAGCCTTCTTCGGTCAAAATCATCTGGTCCATCTTGGTTGGAGGGGCTACCCATAAGCGAGTAGGCATATCCTTTTTGCCCTGAAGAACTTGACCTGCAGCGCGGAAGTGGCCGATGTTTGTCATGCAAGAACCGATAAATACTTCGTCGATTTTCTCGCCAGAAACTTCAGATAGGAACTTCACATCGTCTGGATCGTTAGGGCATGCCAAGATCGGTTCTTTGATCTCGCTCATATCAATTTCAATAATCTCTGTGTACTGAGCATCAGCGTCTGCCTTAAGCAAATCAGGTTTAGCAATCCAAGCTTCCATCGCCTTGATACGACGACCCAAAGTGCGCTTATCTTCATAACCATTGGCAATCATCCACTTCATCAAAGTGATGTTAGAGCGCATGTACTCAATGATTGGCTCTTTACTGAGGGCAATTGCACAACCTGCAGCTGAACGCTCTGCTGAAGCATCGGACAATTCAAATGCTTGTTCAACTTTGAGGTCAGGCAAACCTTCGATTTCTAAGATGCGGCCAGAGAAAATATTCTTCTTATTTTGTTTTTCAACAGTCAACAGGCCTTTCTTGATGGCATACAAAGGAATCGCATTCACCAAGTCACGCAAAGTGATACCAGGCTGCATTTTTCCTTTGAAGCGAATCAATACAGACTCAGGCATATCCAAAGGCATTACGCCAGTAGCTGCAGCAAAGGCAACTAAGCCAGAGCCGGCAGGGAAGGAGATGCCGATTGGAAAACGAGTATGGCTATCGCCACCAGTACCACAGGTATCAGGCAAGAGTAAGCGGTTTAACCAGCTGTGAATCACGCCATCACCTGGACGTAATGCAACACCACCGCGGTTAGTCATAAATGCTGGCAACTCATGGTGAGTGCGAATATCAACTGGTTTTGGGTAAGCAGATGTATGGCAGAAAGATTGCATTACCAAGTCGGCAGAGAAGCCTAAGCAAGCCAAGTCTTTCAATTCATCACGGGTCATCGGACCAGTGGTGTCTTGTGAACCAACAGTAGTCATGTGTGGCTCGCAATAAGTATCTGGGCGTACGCCTTGACCTTCTGGCAATCCACAAGCACGACCAACCATCTTTTGCGCCAAGCTGAAACCTTTTTTGTTATCAGGCGGGCTAACGGGAATGCGGAATTCTGTAGAAGCTGGCAAGCCAAGTGCAGCACGAGCCTTAGCTGTGAGACCACGACCGACGATCAAAGGAATACGACCGCCTGCACGAACTTCATCCAAGATCACTGGTGACTTAAGTGAGAAAGCAGCAATTTCTTTACCGTTCTTAAATGCCTTACCTTCGTATGGACGCAATTCAATTTCGTCGCCCATATTCATATCGGAAACATCTAGCTCAATTGGTAGTGCGCCAGCATCTTCCATCGTATTAAAGAAGATTGGAGCAATTTTTGTACCTAAGCAAACACCACCAAAGCGTTTATTTGGAACAAATGGGATATCTTGGCCAGTCCACCACAGCACGGAGTTTGTTGCAGATTTACGTGAAGATCCTGTACCAACAACGTCTCCAACGTAGGCAATTTGATTGCCTTTCTTCTGGAGAGCTTCGATTTGTTTCATCGGGCCACGAACACCAGCCTCGTCTGGCTCAATGCCTGGACGTGGATTCTTCAGCATGATGGTTGCATGCAATGGAATATCTGGACGACTCCATGCGTCAGGAGCAGGTGAGAGGTCGTCGGTATTGGTTTCGCCAGTAACTTTAAATACGGTGAGCTTCATACTCTCTGGAACGGCGGGGCGGCTAGTAAACCACTCGGCATCAGCCCAGCTTTGCAGAACACCCTGAGCCTCTGTATTCCCTTTTTCAGCTAACTCTTGTACGTCATGGAAATAGTCAAACATCAACAAAGTCTTTTTCAAGGCTGCTGCTGCAGTAGCTGCACACTCTGAATCAGAGAGCAATTCAACCAATGGCTTAATGTTGTAACCGCCAAGCATGGTACCCAAAAGCTCAGTAGCTTTGATGCGTGAAATCAAAGGGGACTTCTCAGTTCCTTTAGCAACAGCATCCAAAAATTCTGCTTTAACTTTAGCTGCTTCATCAACACCAGCGGGAACACGATTGGTAATGAGTTCAAGTAATTCCGCTTCCTTACCCCTTGGTGGATTTTTAAGCAAACCAACTAGTTCAGCGGTTTGATCTTTAGTCAGGGGGAGGGCTGGAATTCCAAGGGCTGCGCGTTCGGCAACTTGGGCGTTATAGGCTTCTAGCATCGTATTTCCTATCGGGTAAGAGTTATCAACTTAAGGCTCGGCAGGGCTTTATTCCCTATCCAGTCTATTGTAATTGGTAATTCATGTCTTATATAAGACTTAATTGCTAAAAGTTCTCAAAAAATGCCCTAAAAAAGGGCTAAATAGGGGTTAATTCGGATAAATCGTAAATTTTGAATAAATCAACACTATTGGAAGAGGGGGATTAGATCTGGTTAATGATGGATTTGTGGGTGGTTAAAGAGTCTCAATATGGGAAGATATTGCCCATAAAACAGGCAAGTATTTCAGTGAACTAGCTGACAGCCTCAGAGCTATTGGGCGCACCAAGAATTTATCCCTAGAGAGTCGCTATCGTTATAATTACTTTTTCCAACAGAGCTTAAGCGATGACCAAATACGTTTTTGTCACTGGTGGTGTGGTTTCTTCTTTAGGGAAAGGAATCGCAGCTGCCTCGCTTGCCGCGATTCTTGAATCCCGCGGCCTGAAAGTCACCCTCCTAAAATTAGACCCTTATATCAACGTTGATCCTGGGACCATGAGCCCACTTCAACATGGCGAAGTCTTTGTTACTGAAGATGGCGCGGAAACTGACCTCGATCTTGGACATTACGAGCGTTTTGTCTCTGCAAAGATGCGTAAGAGCAATAACTTTACGACTGGCCAGATCTACGAATCTGTCATTAGCAAAGAGCGACGCGGTGAATATCTAGGCAAGACAGTTCAAGTGATTCCTCATATTACGAATGAGATTCAAGCATTCGTAGAGCGCGGCGCAAAAGCAAGTCACGACGGTAAAGCTGACATTGCTATTTGTGAGATCGGTGGAACAGTGGGTGATATTGAATCCCTCCCATTCCTTGAGGCAGCTCGTCAAATGAGCATTCGCCTACCAAGGCACAGCTGTGCCTTTGTACACCTTACTTTGGTACCTTACCTGAGTAGCGCTGGCGAATTAAAAACTAAGCCGACCCAGCACTCCGTCCAGAAGCTTCGTGAAATTGGCATCATGCCAACCGTACTCTTATGCCGTGCAGACCGTCCAATTCCAGAAGATGAGCGCGCAAAGATTTCGCTGTTCTCTAACGTACGGGAAGAGGCTGTAATTTCGGTATGGGATGTTGATACCATCTATAAGATTCCTGAGATGCTTCAAGCCCAGGGTATGGACGATTTGATTTGTCGCGAGTTAGATATCGAGGCTAAGCCTGCAGATTTATCTGTATGGGCAAATCTTGTTTACGAACTAGCCAATCCACAACACGAAGTTACCATTGGTATGGTTGGCAAGTATGTTGAGCTAACTGAATCCTATAAATCTTTGATCGAAGCTTTACGTCATGCAGGTATTCATAATCACGCACGGGTAAATATCAACTACATTGATTCTGAATCGATTGAAAAGGATGGTGTAGATTGTCTTCAGAATTTAGATGCGATTTTAGTTCCGGGTGGTTTTGGTAAGCGCGGAACCGAAGGTAAGGTTGCTGCCATTCGTTATGCCCGTGAGAACAATGTTCCTTACCTGGGTATCTGCTTGGGTATGCAGTTAGCTGTGATCGAATTCGCGCGTCATGTTGCCAATATTGCTCAGGCAAATAGCACGGAGTTTGATCCCGAAACAGAGAGCCCAGTTGTTGCTTTGATTGCTGAGTGGGTTGATCGCGAAGGTCGCGTTGAGAGGCGTACTAATGATTCCGATCTAGGTGGAACTATGCGTTTAGGCTCACAACGTTGTCCTGTGAAGTCAGGCACTTTGGCCCATGAAATCTATGGTCCCGAGGTGAATGAGCGTCACCGCCATCGCTATGAAGTGAATAACGTCTACGTACCACGTCTTGAGAAGTCTGGCCTGATTATTTCTGCGAGAACTCCTAACGAATCCTTGCCTGAAATGATGGAGTTGCCCAAAGCAATGCACCCTTGGTTCTTTGGTGTCCAGTTCCATCCAGAGTTCACATCAACTCCACGTGATGGACATCCATTGTTTTCTGCTTTTATTAAGGCGTCATTGATTCATCAAGCTGCTTCCCAAAAGCAAGCAGCCTAGGAGATCGTTATGAGTGCATTTAAGTTATGTGGTTTCGATGTTGGCTTGGATCATCGCTTTTTTCTCATTGCAGGTCCTTGCGTTATTGAGTCCGAACAATCTGCTTTAGATATTGCTGGCGAGCTCAAAGAAATTACTTCTGCACTAGGCATTCCATTTATCTATAAGTCATCTTTTGATAAAGCCAATCGCTCATCCGGTACTTCCTTCCGTGGCTTAGGCATGGAAAAGGGGCTCGAGATACTGGCACGTGTAAAACGTGAAATTGGCGTGCCGGTTTTGACCGATATCCATGACATCAGCGAAATTACCCCAGTATCAAAAGTGGTAGATGTTCTTCAGACCCCAGCCTTTTTATGCAGACAAACTGATTTCATTCGAGCCTGCGCTCAGAGCGGTAAGCCGGTGAATTTTAAGAAGGGTCAATTCTTATCTCCACATGAAATGCTGAACGTAATTGATAAAGCACGCGCAGCAGCCGCTGAAATGAACCTGGCAGATCAGTTTATGGTTTGCGAACGTGGTGCTTCTTTCGGCTACAACAACTTAGTTTCAGATATGCGTAGCTTGGCAATTTTGCGTGAAGCAAAGGCGCCGGTTGTTTTTGATGCGACGCATTCAGTTCAGCTTCCTGGCGGTCAAGGTAATGCGAGTGGTGGGCAGCGGGAGTTTGTTCCTGTATTGGCTCGTGCTGCTGTTGCAGTGGGTATTAGTGGCTTATTCATGGAAACACATCCAGATCCAGCAAAAGCACTTTCTGATGGCCCCAATGCTGTACCGCTTAACCGCATGAAAGAACTGTTGGAATCTCTAGTTGCAATTGATTCTGTTGTTAAGAAGCCCGGATCATTTTTAGAAGATAGTTTTAAGTAACACCCCCAAATTCATTTTTTACTTAGGAGAAGGTGCATGAGCGCCATTGTTGACATCATCGGTAGAGAAGTTTTAGATTCACGCGGCAACCCAACGGTTGAGTGCGATGTGTTGCTTGAATCTGGCGTCATGGGACGTGCTGCAGTGCCATCAGGCGCTTCAACTGGTTCGCGCGAAGCTATTGAGCTCCGTGATGGAGATAAAGCGCGTTACCTAGGTAAGGGCGTTCTTAAGGCGGTTCAAAATATCAATATCGAGATTGCTGAATCTATCTTAGGTCTTGATGCTAGCGAACAAGCTTTCCTTGATCACACCTTAATTGAATTAGATGGAACTCATAACAAAGCTCGCTTAGGCGCTAACGCAACTTTAGCTGTCTCTATGGCTGTGGCACGTGCTGCTGCAGAAGAAGCTGGCTTGCCTTTGTATCGCTATTTTGGCGGATCTGGCGGCATGCAATTGCCAGTGCCAATGATGAACATCGTCAATGGTGGCGCGCACGCCAATAACAGCTTGGATATTCAAGAATTTATGGTGATGCCAGTTGGCGCTCAAAGTTTCCGTGAAGCCCTGCGTTGTGGCGCAGAAATTTTCCATGAGCTGAAGAAAATTTTAGGTGCGCAAGGTATGCCAACTACTGTTGGAGATGAGGGTGGGTTTGCCCCGAACTTCAAGAGTAATCAAGAGTGCTTACAGACCATCATGAAGGCCATTGAAGGTGCTGGTTATCAAGCTGGTGAAGATGTCTTATTGGCTTTGGACTGCGCTGCTAGTGAGTTCTATAAAGATGGTAAGTACCATTTATCAGGTGAAGGCTTGCAGCTGACTTCTAGTGAATTCTCAGACTACCTCGGTAACTTAGCTGACCAATTCCCGATCGTATCCATTGAAGATGGAATGCATGAGAGTGACTGGGATGGATGGGCTGACATTACCCAAAAATTGGGTAAGAAAATCCAATTGGTTGGAGATGATCTCTTTGTTACTAACACGCGCATTCTTAAAGAGGGTATCGAGAAGGGCATTGCCAACTCCATCCTCATTAAGATTAATCAAATTGGTACATTGACAGAGACCTTTGCTGCGATTGAAATGGCTAAGCGTGCTAATTACACTGCAGTCATTTCTCACCGCTCTGGTGAAACAGAAGACAGCACGATTGCTGATATTGCCGTTGGTACGAATGCTGGCCAGATTAAGACGGGCTCACTGTCTCGCTCTGATCGCATTGCTAAGTACAACCAATTGCTGCGTATCGAAGAAGATTTGGGTGATGTTGCTACTTATCCAGGTAAATCTGTTTTCTACAACCTTAAGCGCTAATTAGTAGCAACTTTATTTCTTATGCGGATTGTCATCTACTCTATGCTGCTATTGCTTATCGCAATACAGTACCCACTGTGGTTGGGTAAGGGTGGATGGCTTAAGGTTTACGATATGGAAAAACAGCTTGAGTTACAGCAGGCCAAAAATAGCTTGCTGAGCTTACGCAATGCAAAACTTACTGGTGATGTTAAGGATTTAAAAGACGGTACCCGCGCCATTGAAGAGCGAGCTCGTGTTGAGCACGGCATGATTAAGGAAGGCGAGTTCTTCGTGCAAATTCTGCCAACCGAAAAATCAGCTGCTAATGCTGCGGATGGGGTGAAACCAACAACTACCAAGCAATAACTACTGCCTAATGTCCGCTTGATGGCGGTCTTGTAGCATCAGCCAATAAGTCTGTTTTAAATACTTGCCTGCAATCAACAGCATCAAAGCGATAGGCTTTTGCGCAAAAATCACACTCAGTTTCTACAGCACCTTGTTCGGCAAGAATGCTTTCAACCCCCTCTTCGCCAAGCATTCTAAGGACATCAGCAACCTTAGCGCGGGAGCACCGGCACCCAAAGCGAACAGGGCGTGCCGGAAAGCTGCGAACACCACTTTCGGCGGATTCCTCTAAAAACAGACGGCGGAGAATGGTTTCTGGGGATAGGGTTAATAACTCTTCATTGGTGATGGTTTCACCAAGCGTCTGAATTCTTGTCCATCCCTCTGCGGCAAGCTGAGGATCTAGATGGGCATGGCCGCCAGAATCGGGTAATCGCTGCAAAAGCAATCCACCAACATGGGTATCGTTTGATGCCAGCCAAATACGGGTATCTAACTGCTCTGAATTTTGCATGTACAAAGCGATGGCCTCAGCAGCGCTAGTAACGGGCTTAATGACCGCACCACGATGCTCTTGAAGCGCCACAATGCCTTGATAGGGTGGTTGACCGGGCTGACGGTCAGATGGGTCAAGAGTGATTACGAGGCGGCCTGTATTGTCCGCATCCAGTAACTCACCAAGGGTGGCTTCGGGATCAATGCTGGCAGCATCAACAGAGAGCTTAACGGTAGCTCGCATCGTCAGATCAGACTTGCATTCGACAACCAGAAGCTGGATAGGGCCTTTGCTTTGGGCTTGAATAATCAAGGTTCCATCAAATTTGAGGCTGGCACTTAAGAGCGTCGCTGCGCCTACGAAATCACCTAGGATTCGCCGTATGACAGGGGGGTCATTACGGCGCTCTAAAACGGCCTGCCAGGCACTGCTAATAGAAACAATTTCCCCGCGGACTGGGGCGCCATCACACATAAAGACAAGTAATTCATTCATAGGTGAAAGTATCCACTTTTTTTGAGAGCTAGGGTGCTAAATGATGAAATCCTAGGCCAACCTGAGATAATGGCATTTATGCATATACGTACACGTTTCGCCCCTAGTCCAACGGGCTTCATTCATTTGGGCAACCTTCGCAGCGCTTTGTATCCGTGGGCTTTTGCCCGTCACAACAAAGGCGATTTCATTTTGCGTATCGAGGATACCGATCTAGAGCGCTCTACCCAAGAGGCGGTTGACGTCATTATTGAAGGCATGGCCTGGCTTGGCCTAGATTTAGATGAAGGTCCGATTTATCAAATGCAACGCATTGATCGTTATCGTGCAGTCGTTAAGCAGATGCTAGATGCTGGACTTGCTTACCCTTGCTATATGAGTGAGGAAGAGCTCAATAAGCTGCGCGATCAACAGATGGCCAATAAGGAAAAGCCTCGCTACAACGGGCAATGGAGACCTGAGCCAGGTAAAACTTTGCCAGAAGTTCCGGATGGCGTTTTGCCGGTGATTCGCTTTAAGAATCCTATTGGCGGATCCGTTATTTGGGACGATGCAGTTAAAGGCAAAATTGAAATTAGCAACGATGAGTTAGACGATTTGGTGATTGCTCGTCCTGATGGCACGCCAACCTATAACTTTTGCGTTGTAGTGGACGACCTTGATATGAACATCACACACGTAATTCGCGGTGATGATCATGTGAATAACACGCCACGCCAAATTAATATCATGAAGGCGCTTGGTGGCGCGCCGCCGGTGTACGCCCATTTGCCAACAGTCTTAAATGACTCTGGCGAAAAAATGAGTAAGCGCAATGGCGCTATGAGCGTTCGTGATTATCAAAAAGCCGGATACTTGCCTGAGGCTATTCTGAATTACCTTGCAAGGCTAGGGTGGTCTCATGGTGATGCGGAGATATTCACGAAAGAGCAGTTTGTGAATTGGTTTGACTTGGACAGCCTTGGTAAATCGCCAGCACAACATAATCCTGAAAAATTGCTTTGGCTGAATCATCAATACATTCAGAATTCGGATCCAGCAATTCTTGCTGAGGCAACTAAGCCATTTGCACATGAGTTAGGTATTGATACAGAAAATGGTCCAGACTTTATTCAAGCGGTAGCGCTGTTGAAGGACCGTGCAAATACCCTGATTGAAATAGCTGAAGGAGCAAAGCTTTTTTACTTGCCTGCACCAACGCACAATGCTGAACAAATCGCCGCAAATATCCCAGCTGAAATCATTCCAGCACTAAAAGATTTAATTGAAGCGGTGAAATCTGCTGAACATACAAAAACAGCCTATGGTGCAGCTTTTAAAGAAGTTTTAGCTAAGCATCAGATCAAAATGCCAGCATTAGCAATGCCTGTCCGTTACGCCTTATTTGCTACAATACAGACTCCAGCGATTGATTCTGTCTTGGTGGTTCTGGGTAAGGATGAAGCTTTACAAAGGCTCTCCAAGGTCGTCTAAGATAGAATTTGCGTCCTCCTACAAAAATAGGATAAAATCTTGGATTGTTTTGAGTGTCTTGTAGATTTTTAGCGAGATTACGGGGGTATAGCTCAGCTGGGAGAGCGCTTGCATGGCATGCAAGAGGTCAGCGGTTCGATCCCGCTTATCTCCACCAAGCATTTAAAATAGCAGCATTAGTTTTAGTAGTAGTCCAGGTCCCCATCGTCTAGAGGCCTAGGACATCACCCTTTCACGGTGAGTACGGGGGTTCGAATCCCCCTGGGGACGCCAAATTTTTTGGCTAGTTGTGAGTAGTAAGAAGTGACACAAGTAGCATGCGATGTACTTGGAGCGGTAGTTCAGTTGGTTAGAATATCGGCCTGTCACGCCGAGGGTCGCGGGTTCGAGTCCCGTCCGCTCCGCCAAGTAAGTTTAAAAAGCCCCTGCAGAGGGGCTTTTTTCATTTCAAGAGATCTCTTTACAACTTCTTAGTAGGCGCTGGTTTAGGTGCAGCTTTATACAGAGGTTCAACCGAAGGCATTAGCGCGGTCAATTGCTCAATTCGGGTTTCGCCAGAAGGGTGGGTAGATAAAAACTCTGGAGTGCTCTTATCTTTTGTTGCCTTCAGCATCTTTTGCCAAACACTGATAGCACCCATGGGGTTATAGCCAGCTCTTGCTGCTAGCTCTAAACCGATTGCATCAGCCTCAGATTCATTTTCCCTGGAATTCGGCAGAACAATGGCGTACTGAGCTACTTGGTTTGCGGCGCTCACGGCAGAGCCATAGGGTCCTGCTAACGCCAAGGCAATATTGACCAATACATTTTGAGCTGCTGCTTGAGATACCCGCTCTCTGCCATGTTCTCTTAACGCATGGGCGATTTCATGACCCATAATGGCGGCAATTTCATCATCATTGAGATTGAGTTGTTCAATAATCCCTGTGTAGAAAGTTATCTTTCCACCTGGTGCGCAGCTTGCATTGAGTATTGGCTCATCAATAAGAGTTAAGCGCCAATCCCATTGTCTGGTGTCATCTCGGAAAGCCTCGGTCTGCGGAATGAGTCGATTCGCAATGAACTTCAACCGATCATAGGTAGGTCCTGACGTGACCAATATATTTTTTTCTTTTGCTTTTTGATTTTGCTCGCTATAACTTGCAGCGGAGAGGCGATTTACATCCTCTGAAGAGGCTATCATGAACTGCGATCGATTTACGCCGACAGCTCCAGGCCTGGTGGTATTAGCGCAAGCGGAGAGGAGGGCGGAAACTGCAAGGATCCAAAAGATGCGAACGCTCAAGTGAGATCCCTGCATTTACAACGAATTACTTGACGCCTTATTTCTTTTTAGGCGCTGTAATGGATGCAGCCATAGCATCGAAATAAATTACTTTAACCTGTTCGCCAACATTCACATCAGCTAACAATTGTGAATTCTTTACCGTTACTACAGTAACTTTTCCGCTTGGACCCTTAACTGAAACTAGTTTCTTAGTACCATCAATTGCAACAATGTCAGCAATAATCGTTGTTGTGTTTGTAATGGTGCGAGTTGGCTTTTCGCCAGGCTTAGAAGCTACTTCTGATGAAGTTTCTACTTTGCTACGAATACCATCGCCCTTAGTTTTAATCAGCTCAATTGCTACAGCCAATTCATAAGTAACGCTTAGATGATCACCTTTTTTGATTTGATCAAAATTCTTAATCTCAGGGCCGGCAACAAATTTAGATTCACCTTCATTGTTTTTAAAGAAAATCGTACGAGTTTTCTTATCAATCTTGGTAACTGTGCCTTCATATAGCTGGTAAACATTGTCGCTAACAGCTGCATCCACCACTACGGCATTTGCTGCGCTAGGTGTTTGAGCCATAACAAGCGCTGGGCCTGATAGTAGGGCGGCGGCTACAAGGGTAATTGGGGCGAATTTAATTTTCATAGCTTTCCTTATTATTAAGTGCTCCTATAGAGATATTAGCGTATTTTTATCCCTAATTTGACCTAAAACGCTAACCTTTGGCTCTCAAAGAAATTTATAGGCTTCTTTGATAACATCAGCTCTTTTGCAGCGACTTGATCAAAAGGAATGAGATGCCCCATTTTGCCGCTAACCTCACCATGCTTTTTAATGAAGTTCCATTTTTGGAGCGCTTTGCACTTGCTAAAACTGGCGGGTTTAAAGCTGTCGAATTTCTCTTCCCTTATGAATTTGATGTTCAAGAGATCAAATCCGCTTTAGATAACAACGCACTCAAGCTAGTGCTTCACAATCTGCCTGCTGGCGATTGGAATGCGGGCGAGCGAGGAATTGCCTGTTTACCCGATCGCGTTGCTGAGTTCCGCTCTGGGGTATCCAACGCCATTGAGTACGCAACTATTCTTGAGGTACCCCAATTAAATTGTCTTGCTGGGAAGACTCCGGAAGGATCTGATCCAAAAGTGCTTCTCAACACTTTTGTAGCCAATCTTCAATATGCAGCTCGCGAACTGAAGAAAGTTGGCTTAAAGTTATTGATTGAGCCAATCAATACGTTCGATATTCCTGGCTTTTATCTCTCCAAGACGGAGCAGGGGATTGCCATTTTGGATGCTGTGGGTGCTGATAATGCATTTCTGCAATACGACATCTATCATGCACAACGCATGGAAGGTGAGTTAGGCAGCACCATTCAAAAGCACCTCAGCCGAATAGCGCATATTCAATTGGCTGACAACCCAGGGCGCAATGAACCTGGTACCGGTGAAATCAACTACGAATACCTTTTCGGATTATTAGATCGCCTTGGTTACGACGGCTATATTGGCTGTGAATACAAGCCCCTGAAATCCACCGAAGCTGGCCTAGGATGGATGAGCCAATACGAACAAGAATAAAAAGGGAGACATCATGAGTAAGTTAAAGTTAGGATTTGTTGGTCTCGGGATTATGGGTGCGCCCATGGCGGGTCACTTGGTTGCTGCAGGCCACGAAGTGTTTATCAATACCCGCAGCAAGATTCCAGAAGAAGTATCTAACAGCACTGCAATTTCATGTGCTACCCCCGCAGAAGTTGCCAGAAAGGCAGACATCATCATCACAATGGTGCCGGATACTCCCGATGTTGAAAAAGTGTTATTTGGTGAGAACGGTATTGCTGCCGGATTGAGCAAGGGCAAGATTGTTGTCGATATGAGCTCGATCTCACCAATCGCAACAAAAGAGTTTGCTCAAAAAATTAATGCCCTTGGATGCGAGTATTTGGATGCTCCTGTTTCTGGCGGTCAACTTGGTGCCAAAGGTGCAACGCTCACCATCATGGTGGGTGGCAGCGATGCAACCTTTGCAAAAGTAAAGCCTGTATTTGAATTAATGGGTAAAAACATTACCCTGGTTGGCGCAAATGGTGCCGGTCAAATCACGAAGGTTGCCAATCAAATTATCGTGGCTTTAAATATTGAAGCGGTTGCTGAAGCACTCGTTTTTGCCTCTAAGGCTGGCGCCGATCCCGCCAAAGTTCGTGAAGCATTAATGGGTGGCTTTGCTAGCTCCAAGATTTTGGAGGTTCATGGTGAGCGAATGATTAAACGCACATTTGATCCTGGATTCAGAATTGAGTTACATCAAAAAGATTTAAATCTTGCACTAAGTAGCGCAAAAGCCTTGGGCGTCTCCTTACCCAATACCGCAACTGCTCAAGAATTGTTGAATTCCTGTAGTGCCCATGGTGGCAAGGCTTGGGATCATTCGGCAATGGTAAAGGCCTTAGAGAAAATGGCGAACTTTGAAATTGGTCAGAAGGCTTAAAAGAAGATTATGAGAACGACGCTGTTGGTTTATCTTCATGGCTTTCGCTCATCTCCAAATTCAACTAAGGCGGTGATGACTGGTGAGGCGGTGAGGGCGCTTTCAACGCCTGAAAATGCCTATGAATGGTATTGCCCTCAACTGTTGGCATCTCCTAAAGAAAGTATCGATATGGTGGTTAAACATATCGACAAATCCAAAGTGGACCGCATAGTCATCATCGGATCTTCTCTGGGTGGTTTCTACACAAACTACCTTACTGAGAAATATCAATGCAAAGGTGTTGCCTTAAATCCTGCTGTTTATGCGGCAAGAGAATTAGAGCCCCATGTTGGCATGATGACTGCTTACGATAGTGAAGAGCCATTTCATTTTAAGGCTGAGTACATTGATGAGCTTCGCGCTTTGCAAGTTGATCAGATCACTAATCCAGATCGATATTTTGTAATCGCTGCAAAGGGTGATGAGCTCCTAGACTGGAAAGAGATGTCTGCTTTTTATCCTGAAGCCAAGCAATTGATTCTTGAAGGTAGTGATCATGGTATTGCTGACTACGCCAATCATCTACCAGCAGTAATTGAATTCATCGAGCATTGATTTCTTGATTGATTCACTTGGCAGTTTATTTAAATCTATACGCAGAAGATCACTGTGGATTCTGATTGCTGCCATTTTTCTATCAGTCCTTGGGCACCTGGTTTTATTTGCTGGCCTGCCTTTTATTTCTTTTAGTAGCGCACCTCCCATGGCCGAAGATCTGATTATCAAAACAGATCTTCGTTTTGAGCCTCCTAAAAAGATTCAACTCACATCTACCCCAAAGAAAAAAACTACGCCTAAGAAAACCAATGCTGTATCAGCGGATCCTTTGGAGGATGAGGGCAAAGGAGGGCGGGGGGCATTTGGCAATCAATCTGGTCAGGCATTTCGTCTTCCAGATTCTGGAACCTATTACTTCGATGCCTACGTCGATGGACAACTCTATCAAACTGCGCAATTGGACTGGATTACGGAAGGCAATAACTACCGTTTGTATATCAACATACCTTACGCAGTTGTTGGCCCATTTGTATTCGAATCTCGTGGCTCGGTTGATGCCTACGGAATAGCGCCTTCAATTTACTGGACCCAACGAGGAACGAAACCGCCCCGTTACTCTAGATTTGATCGAGCTCAGAATGGAGCAGGGAAGGTGTACTTTTCTGAGAAGCCAGAATTTACCCCAGATTTACTGCCGGGAACTCAAGATCGATTTAGTCTGATGTTCCAATTTGCCTCACTCTTAAATGGAAGCGACAAAATTGATGAGGCCGGGAGCATTCGGGTGCTTCCCGTGGTGGACTACAACACTCTAGAAATGTGGCAATTCAAAAGCTATGGGGAGGAAGAATCTGAAGCTATTCCAAGTCTAGGAAAGTCAGTGAATCGGCATTACGCTCTCATGCAGCGTGAAAACGATCCATATAAGCGCCAGGTTGATATTTGGCTTGCCAAGGACCTTGATTGGCTGCCCGGCAGAATGCGCTCACTGGAGTCCAGTGGACGCGTTTTAGAGCTAGTCTTCAAGCAGAAGGCGCCTATTGATAAGGCAAAACTTATTAATTAGGCTCGAAACTGTCAATTCAAGCTTTTCTTAGAAGCCAGCGCCGGACTTGGGGTTCTGGTTTGACCGGTTTAGTAAGGCGCCCATCATGGAATACAGGGCTGCCCCTGACATCGATACGGCAAAGATTCCCGAGAACGAGATGATGATGGGCAGGATTCTCCAGCGCTCTGTTACCGTGTAATCTCCATAACCAACCGTGGTGTACATTTCGCCTGCGAAGTAGAAGGTCTGCGGATTGGTTGGGAATACCTGTAAAGCAACGCAAATATAGGACCAGGCCACGATTTCTCCGAAATGGCTGCCGATAATCAACAAAATAGCGATGAAATAAGGCAGGAAATTTGACCCATATACGCGCTTATTTTCGAGTTTGCGATCGAGCCAGTGAAATGCGCCCGCAATCATCAAAACAGCAACACCATGCATTGTCAGCATCAGGCAAGCCAGAATCAATGCAAACCAAATCTCGCTATTGCCCATGTCTGTATTAATCTCGGAGAACAGGGTGCTGAAACTAGGCAAGCTACCAAAGCCAGGAAGTTTCATGAAATGATCAATGAGGTTCATAAGTGGTGCTTATTTGATGATGCTTTCTTAGTCATGTTTCTTATTTGACATAATAATGATTATACGCAAGTAATAGATATGTTACTTATGAAGGAATCTTCTTGGGACCGCCTGGATATGGCTGCTTATAAAGCTTCTCCCAGCGTGAAATCAAACCCTCGCGGATGTCTTCCTTGCTAAATAACGCAGCTACATCGATAGCTGAATAGCCTTCATGATTACGCATAAGCAAGTCAGCACCGTTATCCAACAAGAACTTGATCAGCTGATCATTACCGGAGCTTACTGCCATCATTAATGGCGTTGTTTCACTTTGACTTAAGGCGTTTACTTTGGCTCCATTGGCAACTAAGAATTGAGCAACACTCAGCTTTCCAGTAGTACAGGCGTAATGTAAAGGCGTCCAACCAGACTTATTTACATCCGCCTTCTTTTTGAGCACCAAGGTCTCTACCAAAGGCAATTCACCCTCAATAGAAGCCATCATGAGTGGGTTTTCACCGCTTTTATTGGTTAAATTGACATCTGTAGCTGGGTTAGCCATCAGCAGATCTGCAACCTTGAGAGATTTATCCCGAATGGCAACAATCAGCATCGTATTGCCCTTGGGATCCAATGTATTAGGACTAACGCCAGCCTTAATCAGGGATTGAACCTCTGAAACATCGTCAAATTTAGCCGCTTTAGTGAAATCAGCAATTTGATCTGCAGTTTGAGCAAAAGTAAGGCTTGAGAATCCTAAAAATGCGGCGCATAATGCGCAAATTAATTTAAATGAATTTCTCATGAAAGCGGTCTATTTATATGAAAACATTGGAAAAAGTTACTAGAAGTCTGTTCTGCAAGTGTCTCAATTGAAACGCCCTTCAAATCGGCAATAAATTCACCAACTTTAGAGACCCAGGCAGGCTCATTGGTCTTGCCGCGATATGGAATTGGGGCTAAATACGGTGAGTCCGTTTCGATAAGCATGCGTTCTAAAGGCACTTGCTTGCAAGTTTCCTGAAGGTCTTTGGCGCTCTTAAAGGTCACAATTCCAGAAAAAGAGATGTAAAAGCCCATTTCAATGGCCGCCTTTGCAACCTCAGTAGATTCTGTAAAGCAGTGCATCACGCCACCAATGCGATCAGCGCCCTCTTCTTTTAGGATTCGGAGCGTATCGGCTGAAGAGGAACGCGTATGGATGATGAGAGGCTTTTTAGATGCAATAGCCGCCCTGATATGGGTCCTGAAGCGCTCTCTTTGCCATTCCATGGATTCATAGCTTCTATCGCCCATGCGATAGTAATCAAGCCCAGTTTCACCAATGGCAACGATTTTGGGGTGCTTAGCCTCTTCGACCAGGAATTCAAAGCTAGGCTCTGGCGTATCTTCGTAATCAGGATGAACACCAACGGAGGCATACAAATGGGCATGATCCTCAGCAAGCTTTTTCACACTAGGAAAGTCAGGGATGTCGACTGATACGCAAAGAGCGTGAGTTACCTTGCAGGCGGCCATATTGGCTAAAACCTCAGGTAAGCGAGTTTGAAATTCTGGGAAATCGAGGTGGCAATGGGAGTCTATAAACATGACTCACTATTTTAGTCTTCAAATACCTGCTGGTATTGAGAAAGCAAGGCTTCAAGCTGAATGCGAGTGGCCAGAGGGTGATTTTCATGGCGGCGCGCCTGTATTAAGGACTTCCAGAAACGCAGCAGCTTCGGTAGACGTGCTTCTTTAGTGAGAGTCTTTATCGCCGCTTCATGTTTGGGGTAATAGCGAGGGGAGCCCATTTGAACGCAACTTTGTAGATCAGAGACCCAGCGTTGCATCGTGGCTAACAAAACTGAATAACGTGCTTTTTGTGTCTTATCAGCAGCATCTAGCCAATTAATTCGAGCGCCCTGCGACATCGACTGTAATAAATAACGCGATGCTTGAATTGCAATCGTGAGTTCATCTTTTTCATCTTTATTGTGACGTGCAATTAATGAATCCAAAACGGCATAGGGCGCCCCACCCTGCTCGTCATAAATAGATTCAATATCAGCATCACTAATTTTCATGCCGGTAACTGAGGCGAGCTGATTGCGCAACCAATTCAATCCACTGATTCGATCTGGGCGTGGTGCTGACAACAAACGACAACGCGATCGAATCGTTGGTAAAACGCGATCGAGGCGATCTGCTAGCAAAATAAAGATTGTATTTTTTGGCGGCTCTTCAAGAGATTTAAGTAAGGTATTTGCAGAGTCTGCTCTGAGCATCTCCAATGGATAAACTAAGATGACGCGATTGCCACCACGATGAGTTCCGATTGAAAGACCTTCAATTGCACTTCGCGCATCTTCAATCGAAATACTTTTTTTCTCTTTCTTCTCGGGTGCATCACCATCGCCATCAGCTTGGCTCGACTTTGATTTTTTGGGTGAGTCAGATTCAGGATCCAAATTACCATGCGGCAGGAGTTTGCGATGCGTTTCGGGGACAAGTGCAATAAAGTCTGGATGGTTAGCTGAGTCGAACCACCTGCAAGCCTCACAGTGATTGCAGGGCTTTGCCCCCACAGATGCCTCGCATAAAAGGGCCTTAGCCAACTCGATAGAAAACTCAAACTTGCCAATGCCAGATTGGCCATGAATCAGAACCGCATTGGGAAATGTGGAGAAATTCATTCCATCCCAGACGGGCTCTAGCCAAGGAGCTATTTTTTTAGCGGACCCATGTGGAAACATCAAGTCATTCATTTACAGCTTGATCTCCAATGATTCAAGATCACTCCAAATTACTTCTGGTGTACGGGTAGCATCAACTAAATAAAATCGGTTTGGATCTACCTTTTCTCTGCGGAGATATTCTTGGCGAACCTTTTCAAAAAAATCTAAATCCATCTTCTCAAACTTATCTGGCGCCCTCACCTTTGATCTTCTGGCCTCGGCAACAGAACCAGGCAAGTCAAACAAGAAAGTAAGATTGGGTTGGAGCAAAGAGCCATCTGGACGGCCCTGTACCCAACGCTCTAAATCATTTAACTTCTCCAGGCTTAAGCCGCGACCACCGCCTTGATAAGCAAAGCTAGCATCCGTAAAACGATCGGAGATAACAATCTTTCCAGCTTTTAGTGCCGGCTCAATTACTTGCGCAATATGCTCCCGACGTGCCGCAAACATCAACAGCGCCTCGGTTTCTATATTCATGGGGGCGTCAAGCAATAAGACGCGTAGTTGTTCGCCTAACTGAGTGCCACCCGGCTCCCTGGTCATCACAACTTCACGTTCTGGATAACGTTCTTTTAAAAGCTTTGCAAAGGAGTCAATGTGCGTACTTTTCCCTGCACCATCGATGCCCTCAAAGCTAATGAAATAACCTGGAAATGGAGTTGTCATAACGATTACTGTGAATTCGATTTAGCAGTTACATTGCGTTTGCGTTGAAATTGATCAACAGCATTTTCATGTTCTTTTAAGGTTTTAGAGAAATGGCTACTGCCATCACCACGGGCGACAAAATAGATCGCATCACTTTTTGCTGGATGCATGACAGCTAGGAGAGATTCCTTGCTTGGCATTGCTATTGGCGTTGGTGGTAAACCTTTATGCATATAAGTATTGTAGGGACTGCCTTTACGTAAATCTGCTTTTCGAAGATTGCCATCAAATTTTGGGCCAATACCGTAAATCACAGTTGGATCGGTCTGAAGTGGCATATTGATCTTGAGGCGATTAACAAAGACAGCGGCAACCAGGGATCTATCACTAGAGCGCCCCGTCTCTTTTTCAACGATAGACCCCAAAATGAGGAGGTCGTATGGGGTTTTTAATGGGGAAATGGCCTCTTTTTGCTCCCAGGCCGATGTCAGTTGTTTTTGCATTGCCTGCGATGCTCTGCGGTAAATTGAAATGTCTGAGTCGTCTGGATCAAAAATGTAAGTATCGGGATAGAAAAGACCCTCATCGCCTGGATAAGATAGGCTAATAGCTTGGAGCAATTCTTTAGAGCTCATCCCCTTGGTTTGATGAATCAGGGCCGGATGGCTGTCTATTAGGCTTCTCAGCTGCCATATAGTCATGCCAGGAATAATCGCTAGGCTCTCCCTAACCCGATCGCCTCGAGCAATTTGCAGCAATACATTTCCCAGGCTTGCACGGGGTGTCAATAGGTAGGTACCTGGCTTAAGCTTGGAGCCAACAAAAAGGGTTCTTGCTGCGATCTGCAGGGTTAGTGGATTAGTCGATACACCTTGCTCGGATAGCTGGCTTGAGATAGCTGATAGCCCTGATTGAGGGGCAATCTTGACTTTGTAAGCTGAGCCCTCTGGAACATTTGATGTGCCCGGCACAACAGGCCAGAAGAAGATAGCGCCGTACATAAGAATAAGAAGGCTAGCCAGGTAGATTGCATAAGATTTCCATGCTCCACCATTGGAATGCTTTATAAAAAGAGTTCTTCTCTGAAATTTTCTGCTCATCGAGCTATGATAAAAGACCATGACTACAAGCCCAGAAAATACCGCCATAGCCGCTACCAGCCTTAATCATGGATTTACCCCTCTGACTAGTTGGGGTTTGATCCTGGTTGAGGGGTCTGATGCCGCCGCCTTACTTCAAGGTCAATTAAGTAATTCCGTAATCGGCCTTAAACACACTCTTTCAGGGGAAACCGCCCAAGGCCCTGGAGCTGTTCGCCTAGTTGGTTACTGCAATCCGAAGGGGCGACTTTTAGCCAGCGCTTGGCTTGGCTTGTTCCCGGAGTCTGTCGATTCTGATGATCGTTTTGCTCTTTTCGTCTCTAGAGATATTGCGGCCAGCACTGCTAAACGATTATCGATGTACGTACTGCGTTCAAAGGTAAAGGTGCTGGATGCTTCAAACGACTGGGACGTGTTTGGCTCCTATCAAAGCTCTCAAGGCGAGCAATCGACTGTGCTGCCCAATGAGGCTCTCGCATTGCGAATGCCTGATGTGCTTGCACAAGGTCAATCCTTTCAACGCACCCTGATTGCAAAAAGAAAGACCGATACCAATACATCCCCAGTTGATGAGGCCGCCCTCATACAGTGGAATTCTTTAGAGGTGTTGAGTGCAATTCCGCGGATTGTGCTGGCCACCCAAGAACAGTTTGTTCCGCAGATGATTAACTTTGAATCGGTTGCTGGGGTTGATTTTAAAAAAGGTTGTTACCCGGGACAAGAAATCGTTGCTCGGAGTCAATATCGTGGCGCAGTAAAGCGCCGACTGCAACTCGCACATAAGGAAGCAAGTGAATCGTCATTAGATCTCGCAAAGCCTGGTATGGAGTTATTCCATGATGCTGATGCTAGCCAACCCTGCGGTATGGTGGTCCTAGCAGCTGGCAACCCAAGCCATCCCGATCGGATTGATCTTCAGGTGGAGTGCAAGTTGGACGCTCTTGAATCAGGAGAAATCCACCTAGCCATGAGTAATGGCCCTGTGTTAAAAATAGACCAACTGCCCTACCCTTTATTAGAAATTTAATTTCATTACCGTACCAATTATTTTGTTATGTGCCTAATTCTCTTCGCCTGGAAATCACACCCAGACTACCCTTTGGTTGTAGCGGCGAATCGAGATGAATTTTATGAGCGCGATACGGATCCAATGGGATGGTGGTCAGAGCACCCCAATGTCTTAGCGGGAAAAGATAGAGCGGATGTATTGGGTAGTCCTGGCACATGGCTTGGCTTTACCAAAACTGGCCGCTTTGCTGCGCTCACTAATGTAAGAGCGCCGAGTGAAAAAAATCCTGACGCAAGAACACGTGGAGAGCTCAGCCTACGCTACCTCACAGGGCAGCATAAACCCCATGCTTACATTCAAGAAAATTCAAAACGCTTTGAGCAATACAACGGCTTTAATCTCTTAATGGCAGATCTCAGCGATCCAGAGAATGCAGAAATGCACTGGGTCAGCAATCGTCTCATGATGGGTCAAAACATTCGCCCGCGAAAAGTATTTCCCGAGCAAGCCCTGAGCCCCGGTGTCTATGGACTTTCAAATGCCATGCTCGACACGCCATGGCCTAAAGTGAATCATCGAGTGGCGGCGTTTGCTCAGACGCTGGCCATGGATAGTGGGCAACTTAAAAACGCAGATCACTATTTACGCGTATTGGCCGATACACATGAAGCAAGCCCTCAAGAGCTGCCAGCTACCGGTGTAAGTCCGGATTGGGAAAAAGCCTTATCTGCCGCATTTATTAAGACGCCTTCTTACGGAACACGTTCCAGCACTATTTTGCGTGTTCGCAAGGATGGTCAGTTTGAGATGGTGGAAAGACGGTTCGACGCAAACGGCACCGTAGGTCACGATGTTGTCACTGGAGAGCTCAGCGCTGCTCCAGGATCAAACCTCTCTGTTTAAGAGGTCAAAACGCAGATTATTTCTGCCGCGAGTCCTCGTTCACTACTCGCTCACCATTTGCATCTTTAGTTGCCAGCCGCTTTAGAAACTGGAATGTACCCGTAGCCATACAGCAGATTTCGCCTTGATCGTTATAGAGCTTGGCTTCACAAAAGGCCATCGTAGCGGTACGGCGTACAGTATCTGCTTTTACTCTCAAGATGCCATTGGCAGCCTGCATAAAATTATTCTTCATCTCTACTGTTACGACACTGCGATCACTAGGATCGCTGGAACGCGCAGCTACAGCCATAGCCACGTCCATTAGGGTGAGTAATACGCCTCCATGAGCCACATCCCAGGTATTGGTATGCTCGGGCTTGAGGGCTAGGAGTATTTCACCCTTACCCATTTCGGCGCTAATAAGACGTACGCCAAGGAGCTTTAAAAAAGGGACATTGAGCTCTTCACCCAGATTGGCAAGCTGAGTTGCCGCATTCAGTTGTACTTTATTTGTCATAGGGTCATTTTAGAGGCTTCTGCGACGCTTGTGAATTACCCATAGAATACAAAATATGCCTTTTAACCTTCGTGGCGATGATGTCTGTCAGCCCACCCCACCTACCCCATTGCCCAATCCTTATTGGGTGGCATTTTCACCATCCGTCGCCAGACTAATTGACGTGGAACTTGGGGTTGACGGCTTGCCTAAAGATCCAGCGTGGCTAGATGTGTTGGCGGGAAATCAACTAAATGCTGGTGAACATACCTTTCTAAACCCAATTTCCACTGTCTATAGCGGTCATCAGTTTGGCTCTTGGGCTGGTCAGTTAGGTGATGGACGAGCCATTCTGCTTGGAGATATCAATCATTTAGAGCTCCAATTAAAAGGTGCTGGTAGAACTCACTATTCCAGAATGGGGGATGGCAGAGCGGTCCTGAGATCCTCCATTCGCGAGTTCCTGTGCAGTGAAGCAATGCATGCTCTTGGCATTCCAACAAGTCGAGCTCTTGCGATAGTGGGATCGAAGCAAGGCGTCAGGCGAGAAACTATGGAAACGGCAGCAGTTTGTTCCCGCGTTGCACCAAGCTTTATACGTGTCGGTCATTTTGAACACTTTGCATCCTTGCAAAATATTGTGCGCCTGCAAGAATTGGCCGATCTGTTGATTGCCGAATTCTATCCAGAATGCCGTGCTAAAAAAGATCCCTACTTAAATCTATTCAAAGAGATCAGCGCTCGCAATGCAAAATTAGTTGCTCAGTGGCAATCGGTAGGATTTTGTCATGGGGTTATGAATAGCGACAACATCAGCGCCCTGGGTCTCACTATCGACTATGGCCCATTTGGTTTTCTAGATCACTTTGAAATTGACCATATCTGCAACCATAGCGATCATGGTGGCCGATATGCTTATCACCGCCAACCGCAGATCATGCATTGGAATATGGCTTGTCTTGCCAGCGCAATGCTGCCCTTGCTAGAGTTAGATCATTCAGCAGAGGATTCCCAAAACCTCCTTCGCTCCACACTCGAAGAATTTCCTGTTATTTATGTAACAGAGTGGCAACAGATTTTTCGCTCCAAATTAGGCCTGCAGTCAAAGGGGGATGGTGACACTGGATTAATTGAGCATCTACTGCAAGCGATGAACGACTCCAGAGTAGATTTCACAAATTTCTTTCGCAGTCTGAGTGATGTTAAGAAAAACTCGAAGCCAACAGAAATCTTCCTAAGAAATGAATTTGTCGATCGTGAAAATATCGATCAATGGTTTGCGGATTACATAAATAGACTGCAATCCGAGACCTCAAGTGATGAAGCAAGAAAAGGCTTGATGGATCAAGTCAATCCGAAGTACATCCTACGCAATCATTTAGCCCAAGTCGCCATTGAAAAGGCTCAGCAGGATGACTTTACGGAAGTTGAAAGATTGCATCAAATACTCATGAATCCGTTTGATGAACAGGAAGCGTTCGAACATTATTCAAAACCACCGCCTGTGGATATGCATCGCATCGCAGTAAGCTGCTCCTCATAACCAAATACATTTACTCCAATGACCAAGAAAACAGATCAAGAATATAAAAACTCACTCAGCGATATTCAGTATCGCGTAACGCGTGAGGCTGCCACTGAAAGGCCTTTTACCGGTGAGTATTGGGACCACTGGAACTCCGGTCAATATCGCTGCATCTGTTGCGACACACCGTTATTTCAATCTTCTACCAAGTTCGATGCAGGTTGCGGCTGGCCGAGCTATAACGCACCAGAAAATAATGAAGTAATTACTGAAATACGCGATAGCTCACATGGAATGATTCGCACGGAAGTACGCTGTAGCAAATGTGATGCCCATTTGGGGCATGTGTTTGATGATGGGCCCCAACCTACGGGATTAAGGTACTGCATTAACTCCGCATCCTTGAAATTTGAGCCATCTGAGAATGCCACTTCCACTAATGCAAAATAATTCTTAAATAGCGAGATAATCACTGCATGAAATTTTTATTCGACCTCTTCCCCATCATCCTCTTTTTTATTGCCTTTAAATTTGGTGATATCTACACAGCAACTATCGTAGCTATGGTTGCTACCATCGGTCAGATTTTGTGGGTTTACTACCGCCATCGCAAAATAGATGCAATGCAATGGGTCAGCCTTGTCATGATTTTGGTTTTCGGTAGCCTAACTATCTTCTTGCATGACAAAACCTTTATTCAACTAAAACCAACCGCTCTTTACTGGTTATTTGCCGGCGCCCTATTTATTAGCGCTCAATTCTTCCAAAAGAATTGGATTCAAGTTCTGATGGGCAAGCAGATTACCCTAAAAGAGCACAGCTCTAAATCCGTTTGGCATCAAGTGAATATGGCTTGGGCAACGTTCTTCTTTTTTATGGGCGCCCTCAACCTTTATATTGCCTTTGAATATTCTGAGGAAACTTGGGTCAACTTCAAGTTATTTGGTAGCACAGGATTGCTAGTGATTTTTGTCATCCTTCAAGGGGTCTGGCTCAGTCGCCATATGGAGCACCCTGCTGAATGAGCATCAATCAAGAACGAATTACCCTATTTGAAGCGGATTTAAGGTCGGCTTTTCAGGCTGTCCAATTAAATATTGAAGACGAAAGTCATCTCCATGCAGGCCACGCTGGAGCAGCATCTGGTGGTGGGCACTTTAAACTCACTATCGTAGCTCCAGAATTCGAGGGAATGAGCAAGGTAGCCCGTCATAGAGCCATCTATGCCGCTTTAAATAAGCACTTTCCAGCTGCGATCCACGCCCTCACCATCTTGGCATTCACACCTAGTGAAAGCACTAATTAGCCCCAGATTGCTTTAAGATTCGTTCTTTATCTTCATTTATATTGCCCAGCCCATGTTGAACACACGCCAAATTTTGACTATCAGCGCTTTTAGCGCCGCCCTTCTCTCAACAGCTGTTTATGCACAAAATGCTGCCATTGTAAATGGCAAAGCAATTCCTAAAGCACAGCTGGATAAATTGGTTCAAAAATCAAATCAACCTGATAACCCGCAAGTGCGAGATCAAGCCAGGGAAATGCTCGTCACTCGTGAGCTCATTTTGCAAGAAGCCAATAATCGTGGCGTGATGCAAAAAGAGTCAGTTCGCGAGCAGCTTGAGCAATCCAAAATGGGTATTTTGATTGCGGCAGTATTTGAAGACTATGTTGAAAAAGAAGGTGCTGCAGAGGCTGAGCTGAAAGCTGCTTACGAACAAGTTAAGAGTCAGTACACCGGTAAGGAATATCACGTAGAACATATTCTGGTTGAAAAAGAAGCTGATGCAAAAGCAATAACAGCGCAAATTAAAGCCGGCGGTAACTTTGAGCAAATCGCTAAAGAGAAGTCAAAGGATCCTGGCTCTGCTCCTAAGGGTGGCGATCTCGGCTGGGTAAGCGACAAAGCCCTAGTACCTGAATTTTCCAAGGCGATGGTCCAGCTGAAAAAAGGTCAAGTTACTGACAAGCCAGTCAAGACTCAATATGGTTGGCACATTATTAAATTAGATGATGTACGCGATGTAAAAGCACCAAGCATGGAAGAAATCAAAGACCAGCTCAAACAGATGATCACAGCAGATCAAAATTGGCAGAAAGCTAAATTTTCTGAGTTGATGCAAAAGTTGCGCGCTAAGGCCAAGATCCAATAAAGTCAGATGAGTCGCACCCCTATAAACCCAGGCTTCCCCCTGGGTTTTTTCATGTCCAACGAGAAACTACGTTTACCTTTATATTTAAGGAATGATGATCCTACACACCATGCTGAGAGTCGGCAATATGACTCGCTCGATTGATTTCTACACCAAAGTATTAGGAATGAACCTGCTACGCACAACTGAGCGTCCAGAGCAGAAATATTCTTTGGCATTTGTAGGTTTTGGTAAAGGTAATGTTGATGGACAATCTGAGATTGAGCTGACCTATAACCATGGTGTCGATAGCTATGACTTGGGTACTGCTTATGGCCACATTGCAATTAGCGTTCCAGATGCTTATGCTGCTTGCGAGAAGATCAAGGCCTCAGGTGGCAACGTTACTCGAGAAGCGGGCCCAGTAATGGGTGGCGATACTGTTATCGCGTTCGTTACCGATCCAGATGGTTACAAGATTGAGTTAATTCAGCACTGATTTTTTCAGTTGAAACAAGATGACCTCCAGCTTCGTGTAATTCAAAGCCTTTCAGAAATTGCTGAGGCCGACTGGAATACGCTACTTTCCCCCGACGCAGGACCATTCTTAAAGTATGCGTTCTTAAATGCTTTAGAAGCAACTGGAAGTGTAGGTGGCAATACTGGTTGGCAAGTGGCTCACCTTTTAGTTGAAGATTCCAATTCAACACTTCTTGGAGCGATGCCCCTCTATTTAAAACAGCACTCCTATGGGGAGTTTGTGTTTGACTGGGCATGGGCTCAGGCATACGAACAGAACGGCATGCTTTACTACCCAAAGGCACTATCAGCTATCCCATTTACACCCATTCGCGGGCCAAGACTTCTTGTATCGTCAAATGCAGGTAAAAGCGCCATTCAAGAGATACTAGTCTCGAGCTTGAAAACGCTAGTAACGCAAAATGCACTCTCCTCTGCACATGTTCTTTTCCCAGAGATGGATGAAATCGATGAACTCAAGAAGCAAGGATTTATGCTGCGTGACTCCGTACAGTTTCATTGGCATAACGCGGGATACCAAGATTTTGAGCATTTTCTCGCTGACTTGACGATGAAGCGCCGCAAGAATATTCGGCGAGAACGCGCTGCCGTAGAAAATCATCAAATTACTTATCGTCATATTCCGGGATCGATTGCAACACCTGATGATTGGGCCTTCTTTTATCGCTGCTATGAAAACACCTACATTGAGCACCGCTCTTCGCCTTATTTGACGGAAGAATGCATTCAGCTGCTTGGTAAAACCATGCCTGAGAATTTTCATCTCATTATTGCCTTTCGGAATGAAAAACCCATTGCATCATCACTGCTAGTAGTTGATCGATTGACCTCAAAAGCATATGGCCGCTATTGGGGCGCCATTGAACATATCCCATGCCTACATTTTGAATTAGCCTACTACCAAGCTATTGAATATTGCATCAAGGAAGGCATTGAGATATTTGAAGGTGGTGCCCAGGGTGAGCACAAGATGGCTAGGGGATTCTTACCCACTACTCTGCAATCAGCTCATTGGATTGAGGATCCAGGCTTTTCCAATGCAGTGAAGCGCTTCTTGGAACGCGAACATGAGGGTATGGCAGCGTATGTTGATGAGCTTGAGCAACACATTCCCCTGAAATCGTCTAAAGTACTGCCATGACTTCATACAACAACTCACCAGAGCAAGCGGGAGCCAATTCCTTAGCAGTTGGTGACGATGCCTCTGACTCGCCCTGTATCGGAGTCTGCACCACTTTGTATGACGAAATCTGCCAAGGCTGCGGTCGCACTCTAGGCGAGGTCAGCAATTGGGTATTTTTTAGTCAGGAAGAAAAAAGTTCAGTCTGGAAACGCATCCGCGCCGATGGCACTGCAATGCGATTCCAACGTCAAGCCAAAGAGAATACTTAGCCAGCTAGAGCTTGGCTACGCAAATACTCTTCATAAGTTCCGGAGTAGTCAGCGATTGTTCCATCCATCTTCACTTCGAGGATGCGATTAGCCAAAGCAGAAACAAACTCGCGATCATGGGATACGAAAATGAGAGTACCCTCGTATTTCTCAAGTGCGATTTGTAAGCTCTCAATGGATTCCATATCCATGTGGTTGGTTGGCTCGTCCATTGCAAGGACGTTATATTTTTGAAGCATCAATTTGCCCCAAATCATTCTGCCCTTCTCGCCACCGGATAACACTTTGACGGACTTGCCAATATCATCGCCAGAGAAAAGCAAACGGCCTAAAGTGCCACGAATCACTTGATCATCGTCGCCTGTACTGCGCCAGTTATTCATCCAGTCCATGAGCAATTCGTCTTTTGCGAACATCTCAGTATTGTCTTGGGGCATCACGCCTACATAAGCATTTTCTGCCCACTTGACATCACCGCTATCGGCCGCGATTCCATCAAAGCGTTTGCTCAAAATAGTTTTTAGCAGTGTTGTCTTGCCTGCGCCGTTTTGTCCAATGATGGCAATCTTTTCACCGGCACGCACACCTAGCTTAAAGTTTTTGAAGATAGTGCGGTCATAAGCCTTTGTAAGTCCATTGCACTCAACAGCCATATTGTGCAACTTCTTCTCAGAGTCAAAACGAATGAATGGGTTCTGACGTGAAGAAGGTTTTACTTCAACAATCTCAATTTTCTCTAACTGCTTTTGACGTGAAGTAGCCTGACGTGCCTTCGATGCATTTGCAGAGAATCGGGCTACGAAAGCCGCTAATTCAGCAATTTTTTCCTTGGCTTTAACGTTATTACTCAACTGCTGCGTTCTTGCCTGAACAGATGCCAGCATGTAGGAGTCATAATTTCCGGGATAGACCTTCAGCGTTCCAAAGTCCATATCCGCCATATGTGTGCACACTTCATTGAGGAAGTGGCGATCATGGGAGATGATGACAATCGTGCTCTTAATTTGATTCAGAATATCTTCAAGCCAATGAATGGAGTGAATATCCAAGTTATTGGTTGGCTCATCAAGCAGAAGCACATCTGGATCGGAGAATAAGGCTTGCGCTAACAATACGCGTAACTTCCAGCCCGGAGCAACAGCACTCATTGGGCCATTGTGTTGCTCAATTGGAATGCCAATACCTAACAGCAACTCCCCTGCTTTGGCCTCTGCGGTATAACCACCATACTCGGCGTATTTACCTTCGAGCTCAGCAGCCTTCATGTAATCTTCATCAGTAGCATCTGCGTTAGCGTAGATAGCATCGCGCTCAGCTGCAGCCTTCCACATCTCTTCGTGACCCATCATCACCACATCCAGTACGCGCACATCTTCATACGCAAACTGATCTTGGCGTAATTTACCCAAGCGAATACCAGGGTCCAGGCTGACGTTTCCACTGGTTGGCTCTAGCTCGCCACCCAAAATCTTCATGAAAGTAGATTTACCGCAACCGTTGGCACCGATCAGGCCATAGCGATTACCGCCGCCAAACTTTACGGAGATGTTTTCAAACAGGGGTTTTGCCCCAAACTGCATAGTGATATTAGATGCTGACAGCACGGATGTGTTCTTACTTTCTGATAGGTCAAATACGAGGGTGCGGATGCAGGTTTTGCATCAAAGACCGTTATTTTAACGGCTTGTGCCTAAAAAAGCCGTAAATTAGACTTTTAGCTTAAATGGCGTGAAATCGGTATGCAGGTCATAGTGATCCTGATTTTCCTTGCGCTTCAGAAAACCCACTACCCAGTACGTTAAAGGGGTTGCTAGAACCTCCCAGGCAGTCTTCAGGACATATTCAGAGGCCGCGACAGCCAGAACCTCATTTAAGGGCCAGAGGCCGTAAAAAGCCAGCATATAGAACAGGGATGAATCCACCAACTCCCCGCAGGCTGTAGAGCCGATTGTGCGCATCCAGAGGTGGCGACCTTGGGTCAAAATCTTCATCTTTGCCAAGGTGTAGCTGTTTACGAAACTGCCACACCAAAATGCAATCATGGAAGCAAGTGCGACACGCCAGGAATTACCAAAGACCGTCTCCATACCCTGCTGATAATTAGCCATATAGGATCCAGGCGCTACAGGCAAAGCAATGACCAGTTGAGCCATGATGGCCGCAAAGGCCAGAGCTGTAAAGCCAGCCCAAACTGCACGGCGATCATAGGCATAGCCATACACTTCGGTCAAAATGTCGCCAAAAAAATAGGCAATCGGGAAAAAGAGAATGCCAGCCCCGAAGGTCACATTGCCAAAATAAGGTAGGTCCATAGACGCAGCCTTACCAGCACCGATAAAGTTGGAGCACAGCAACACCACGACAAAGGCTGTCAATATCAGGTCGTAATAGCGATGGTGACGTCTAGGTGCGTCCATAAGTCTAGAAAAATGGATAATAGAAACAAGAATATCTGCATTCTTGGAAATTCACAGGGTGCATATTAAAAACCAAGATGGGACGACTAAGAATCATGAGTAAAGCTAGTTTTAACTGGGCTGACCCCCTACTCCTCGATACCCAATTGACAGAAGATGAGCGCATGGTGCGCGATGCTGCCGCTGAATATGCGCAGGGCCGTCTAATGCCACGCATACATGACGCCTATCGCAATGAAACAACTGACCCAGCCATCTTCCGTGAAATGGGTGAACTGGGTCTTTTAGGAATCACTATTCCAGAGCAATACGGTGGTGCAAACCTCAATTACGTTTCTTACGGATTAATCGCCCGAGAAATTGAGCGCGTGGATTCTGGCTACCGCTCGATGATGAGTGTGCAGTCTTCCTTGGTCATGGTTCCAATCAATGAATTTGGTAGCGAAGCTCAGAAACAAAAGTACCTTCCAAAGTTGGCTACTGGTGAATGGATTGGATGCTTTGGTTTGACTGAGCCTAACTATGGTTCAGATGCAGGAGGAATGATCACGAGAGCGAGAAAAGTTCCCGGCGGCTTCTCGCTTACCGGCTCCAAGATGTGGATCTCCAACTCCCCAATTGCTGACGTATTTGTTGTGTGGGCTAAAAACGATGAGGGCTTGATTAGAGGCTTTATCTTAGAAAAAGGCATGATGGGTCTATCTGCGCCCAAGATCAGCGGCAAGATGGGTCTACGCGCCTCTATTACCGGCGAAATCGTGATGGATGAAGTATTTGTTCCTGCCGAAAATGAATTCCCAGAAATCACTGGCCTCAAGGGCCCGTTTACTTGTTTGAACTCAGCTCGTTACGGCATCGCCTGGGGAACCCTAGGAGCTGCTGAGTGGTGTTGGTATGCAGCACGTCAATACACGATGGACCGTAAGCAATTTGATCGCCCTCTAGCTGCTAATCAGCTAATCCAGAAAAAGCTTGCAGATATGCAAACCGAAATTACGCTAGCACTTCAAGGCTGCCTACGCTTAGGTCGCATGAAAGATGAGGGAATCGCTGCACCAGAAATCACTTCTATGATGAAGCGTAACTCCTGCGGAAAATCTTTAGACGTAGCTCGTTTGGCTAGAGATATGCATGGTGGCAATGGCATCTCAGATGAATATGGCGTAGTGCGTCATATGCTCAATCTGGAAGTCGTTAACACCTATGAAGGTACGCATGATATTCACGCCCTGATTTTGGGTCGTGCACAAACTGGAATTCAGGCCTTTAGTTAAAGACCGAGTTTGGTGATGAGGTCTTTTGCTGTTTTTGCAAAAGCTTCATCACTATCATTTTCAAGTTGCACGAAATGATCTTCGCGATAGCTCGGAAAATTGCGAACGATTGAAGACTGGTAGGACGGGTCGTAATGCATCACCAATAATTCTTCAACCAAACCATCAAAATCCCCCGCATCAATTGCCTCATGCCATTTAGCAATTTGAACCTTGCCATAACGCGATGTTAGCAAGCCAAGCTTTTCCTTAAAGCTTTCAGGATTTGATAAAAAATGATGGTACTCACGCAATAGCCAAGAAACGCGTGTAGCAGTACTTGAACGAAGTTCAATGCATTGACCTTCACGAATCCGCTCCATTAGTGGATCCGGAATATGTAAGCCACCTACCTTTTTACTTTCGGATTCCACATAGACAATTTTGCTGGGGTCTAATTTATTGAATGCATCCCACAGATTGGTTTCAAAGCCCTTTTGTGAAGGCTGCTCAATGTTCGGCTCATTACCAAGTACGGAGCCACGGTGAATAGCCAAACCCTCAAGATCCAATATTTGCTGATCAAGTAAGCCAATCTCTTGGAGGATGCGAGTCTTGCCGCTGCCAGTCATTCCAGCGATCACTTGGAAAGAAAAGTCTTTAGCAGCCTGATCGAGGCCATCAATCACAACACGCCGAAAGCCTTGGTATCCACTTTGCAGCTGCATCGCCTTCCAGCCAATGCGATTAAGGATATGGGTGAAAGCGCCGCTGCGCTCACCACCACGCCAACAGTAAATCAAAGGACACCACTCTCTCGGAAAATCGATCAGCGATTTTTCTAAATGATTTGCAATATTTCGTGAGACATAAGCAGCACCTAATTTCTTGGCGGCAAATGGCGACACTTGCTTGTACAGGGTGCCAATCTCAATGCGCTCTTCGTTGTTCAATACCGGGAGATTAATAGCCCTGGGAATATGGTCTAAAGCAAATTCCGCTGGAGAGCGAACATCGATAATGGCATCAAACTCATCTAAAGAAGATGCTAGTTTTTCAATGTTCAGAATGTGTGGATTGCTAGGTTGCAAATAATGTCCTAGCGCAGTTTATTGATTACGTGATCAGGCCAAGGCGTCGATTTACCTAACTTCAGATCCACCCAAACCATGGTGGCGCCGCCAACCGCAGCCATCGAATCTGGTTCGGTGGTTAACGCCATAGTTGTGTAGACATCTAAACTTGACCGTCCAATGTTGCCGATATACGTTTTTAGTATCAACTCACCTGGATAGGCCAGTTGTTGATGAAAATTACAAAACCCATTAATCATCAACATCGATTCATCACCAGGAGCAACGCTATAACCAAGGGAAGCAATCCACTCCACCCTAGCCTGCTCCATGTAGCGAAAGTACACTGTATTGTTGACGTGACCAAATGCGTCCATGTCACCCCAACGAATTGGCATGTTCATTTGATGAACAAACTTTTTCTCTTCCGGGATCTCAATGCGCATAAGTTCTTAATTAAAGCTTAGCGAACTTGTAAGGCCATTTGATACAAATTGGTAGAGCGAGCACCTGAACGGCAAAAGGCCAATACCGGCCCAGGCATTGTTTTTAACAAGCGCGCCATTTCGACAACTTGATCTTGTGTAAATGCACCAGCAATAACTGGCAAATAAGCGTAGTTCAAGCCCAGCGCTTCTGCTTGCGCCTGAATTTGTGCATTAGTAGGTTGGTCTGGACCACCCTCAAAATCAGGGCGATTATTGATTACACTTTTGTAACCCTGTTTAACAATCTCGGCTAAGTGACTTGGGTCGATTTGACCAAGCGTACCGAATTGATCGGTATGGCAAGCAATAGGAAGACTCATTTAGACCTCAAAAAGTAAAAAAAGTATTTAAAAACTAATAGCTTAGATTCTAAATCAGACTTACTTTTTGTGGCCCGTAAAGAAGCGGTTGCACAATGCCATGCCGGCTAGCATTGCCAATACAAACACTAGAGCCTTTATATGCCCCGCCCCAAGAGCAACAATTGCAGGGCCAGGACAGAAGCCAGCAATACCCCACCCCGCCCCAAATATCAGACTACCAATGACAAGCGGCTTAGAGATATCTCTTCTAGTTGGAATGTGGAGAGCGCCACCAAAAAAAGCTTCTGTACGCTTGGAGACCAAATAAAAACCTCCCAGACCAACAAGAATTGCTCCGCCCATCACAAACATCAAAGATGGATCCCAACTACCAGCGAGATCTAGAAAATTAAGAATCTTTTGTGGGCTACTCATGCCGGAAATGATCAGACCGATTCCGAATAAAACACCGATCAAATACTGGCTATAGAAATTAAAATGTCTTCTCATGATTTATAGACCCAATACATGACGAATGACAAACACGGTAATAAATCCAGCGGCCATAAAAGAGATCGTGGCAACTAAGGATCTTGGGGATAAACGAGATAAACCACACACACCATGTCCACTAGTACAACCAGACCCGTAGTGAGCGCCGAAGCCCACTAAAAGGCCGGCAACAATAATGGCAAGCCAATCCGCATCAATCACGGTAGTGGTGTGAAGATCAAGCAACAAGCTCGCCCAAAATGGTGCGCTTAGCAAACCTAATATAAGACTTAAGCGCCAATTAACATCACCCTCTTGTGGTGACAACAAACCAGAAACGATTCCGCTGATACCAAGAATGCGGCCATGCAAAATGACATATAGGGCTGCTGCAATGCCCAGTAGCACTCCACCAAGAAATGCGGGGCCAGGAGTAAAGGCCAACCAGTCTATCTGCATATGAATAATCTAAGTATAAAAAGTTAACTGCAAGGATTGGGCGCATTGCGCGACTCTAAATAACGTAGAGCCAAGTACGCACCAAAGATAAATCCTGGCAAGGCAAGCATTGAGCCGATAGCCAATGTAGAGATACCACTCAAGCCTTGACCAACTGTACAACCAAGTGCAGTCACGCCACCAAAGCCCATTAAGCTTGCACCAACCAAGTGGTTGGCTGTGTCTTCAGTATTGCGAAAGCTCTCCCATCGGAAAGACTTGGTGAAAATAGAAACACAAGCAGATCCTGAAATCATGCCAATAACGGCAGCAATACCAACAGTAATAACCTTAGATGTATCGCTGTACATCATTAACCAATCTAGTGAGTACGCATAAGGAGCAACAAAAGAAAGGCTCTCCATACGACCAGAGTTGGTCACCAAAAAGACCTCTTCTAGGGTGTTCGGATCCTCAGCGACATAGCCTAAGTTGCCAGATACCCACCATACTGCGCAGATAGCGAGACCAACAAATATTCCAGCAAAGAGGTTTTCTGCTGTCCAAAAAGCCTTTCTGGCTAATGCATATGCAATAAAGGCAAAACCAACTATTAGGCCGAGAGCCAGATGCAAATTAGTGCGAGCAATACCAGTTATAGGACTAAGAATGCTTGGCAAGTCCTGTGGCGTATTCAGCGCTATGAAAACAGAATCTAGTGTGTTGATACGAATGACCCCAAGGAAGCCCTTCATAGTCATATAGGCAGATAGACCGAGAACCATAAACACGACGATGGACTTCAGATTGCCGCCGCCAATGCGAACTAGAGTTTTGCTTCCACAACCAGAGGCAAGCACCATACCAAAACCAAATAGCGTGCTACCCACAATGGTAGATAGCCACAAGAACTTGCTGCCGGTATACATACTCTTTAATGGATCAATCAACCCAACATAAGACATCAAAGCAAAACCAACAATAGCAACGCCAATGGCTAGGAACCATTGCTTCAAGCGTCCCCAGCTAGACATAATAAAAATATCTGAAACTGCTCCCATGCTGCAAAAACCAGTTTTCTGCATAACCGCACCAAGCAAAAAGGTAATTGCAAAGGTAGCAAGCAAAACGGATTTGCTAAGGGAGGAAATATCTACCGCATCCATATTCAAAATTCTTTACTGATATTATTTAAATTTATAAAACTGTTTATTGAGAAAGGCTGTGACATCCGCCTCATCCTCAGGGAAAAGATCAAGGCGAAGTTCTGTGTTGCACATTGCAACCATCGACTTTAAATTCTGGAGATTCTTAACCTTGCTATCGCTGCGCGTGTAGATCATATCGCCATTACCAAAGCCGGATTTCTTAGCGTGGCAGGCGTAGCATTTCTGTTGATCAATTTTCTTACCGTTTGCAAGATCTGGTGTTGCATAGGCGGACAAATGCAGCCCGAAAAGAGCAACAAGAGTAAAGCCAAGCTTAATCAGTGGTAATTTCATTTGAAATCAGTCATTTAGCCAAGTAAACAACTATTTTAAAGCCCAGATGACAAATCTGCCCTATTCCGCCTGAATAGAAAGATAGACGTTATAGGCATTCATGCGGTTCGCAGCCCTAAATAAGGGCATCCCTTCGTATTCTGACCAATCCGTCTGTTTATAGGCATCCTCGAAAGGATCCATATTTATAGCCGATTTGGTCATCGATTCACGTAGATACTTCAAATATTCCCTAGTGAAGCGGATATCTTCAGTTGGATTGGTTGAATAAGCGCCATGACCTGGAATGACGATACTGGGATTCGAGGCCTGAATTTCATCCAAGGCATGTAGCCACCCCCTGCTATCTGCATTGCCAACAAAAGGAATGCGCCCTCGGAATACCAAATCCCCCGCAAAAAGGACTTTTTCGGAGGGAACGTAAATAATTAAGTCTTCCGGAGCATGGGCGGGCCCCACTCTCCCAATCTTGAGTTCAATTCCGCCGACTGTCAACGTATAGCTTTGATTTATCCATACGTCAGCCCCCGTTAATCTAGTCGAGGCATTCACCCAGGGTGCAAAATCAACTCGAGAAGCAATGAGTCGCTGCTTGGCGGTTTCAGAAGAGAGGTAATTTCTACCCTCACCTTGCGCATAAATCTTTGCGCCAATATTTCTAAACTCTTGCAGACCATACACGTGATCGGCATGGTAGTGAGTCACAATGACTGCGACTACTTTCTGAGGCGTGATCTTTTTAATTTCAGCAATGAGCTTTTTTGCAAGAACTGGTGAACCTAAAGCATCAATAACTACTACACCCTTAGGCGTGATAACAAGGCCCGCATTGGAAATGAAATTCTGATTCTTACTGCTACCCATTTCTGCAAGGCCTTGCACGAAATAAGTGTGTGGCGCTACCTGGATAGGCTTAAGAATTAAATCATCCGCAGCAAAAGCTGTGGTTACAAAAAAGAAAAGTGAAAAGGCGCCTAGGAGAAGCGATCGCATCTTAATGGCCATCACAGCTAAAAATTAAGGCTTTATGTAAGCGAAATGATTTTGGTACTGAAGGTCAGCAACACGAACAACCCCAGATGGTGTGAAGTCAGTATCGAGAATAAATTGATCTTTCTTGAGATTGCGATTCTTTAAGGTAATTTCACAGACCTCAAAACGAACGCCACGAGACTTCAATGCGCCAACTAGGGGTGCATATTCAATTCCATTCTTCTTATCTTTTGCACCTTCCATCATGATGTCCACCCCATTGGCATGAGTAACAACAATGATCTTGGTTTGTGGGGATACATCCAAATGATTGCGGATAGTACGCAGGCCTTTAATGCCTTGAGTCTCCGCATCATCAATGTGATAAACCACTTCAGTGGGACCTGCAGCATGAGCAGCAAAAGTAAAAAAAGCAAAAGAAGCTACGAGGCACTGAAGTAATTTTTTCATGATGTATCTCTGATTAGTAATAATTAGATTGAAACCATTCCAGGATTATTTTTTACACCTTTAATGGTTGGCTCGTTTAGCTTCACAGCTTTCACAACCTTCACATCGCGTAAATGACGCTCGATTACATCCCAGATCGGCTCACCACCAACATTTCTAGCCTCTTCACTTACCGGAGCCCAACCAGCGACCTTATATGTCTTGCTTGGGTCTATGTCCTTGCCATTTAAACGCATATCGCTAATGCGTTTACCTGCAGATGCAGCTGGATCAATGGTGTATTGCATACCACCGACGCGCACCATGTCACCACCCTGCTGGTAATACGGATCAGGGTTAAATAAGTTATCTGCAACGTCTTCAAGAATTGTCTTGATAGTCTCACCAGTCATATTCGTAACTGTGGTGTATGGATAGGTAATAGCAGTTTGATCTAATAGGTTCTCACGGGTGATGGCCTGACCTGGCAATAAGCTGGTACCCCAACGGAAGCCTGGAGAGAATGCAATCTCGGCATTCTTCTGAGCCATTAATCCATCCAAAATTAATTGGTCGAAGCTACCATTAAAGTTGCCACGACGATATAAGAGACCATCTGTAGTGGCTAACTTTTCATTCAACTTTGTCTCATAGGGAGCGCGAACTTTGGCGATCAGCTTATTCATGGCCGGATCAGCCGGAATCATGTTCGAAAAGATTGGGAAAAGCTTGTAACGAAAATCTACTGGCTTGCCACCCTTAACGTCAAAGTCGAGCACGCCCAAGAACTTGCTATTGGAGCCTGCATTGGTAACCAAAGTGACGCCACCGGAATTCTTCACCTTAACAGGAATTGGTACGCCGTCATGTGTATGGCCACCCATGATGGCATCCAAACCAGTAACGCGAGAAGCCATCTTCAAATCAACGTCCATGCCATTATGAGAAAGCAATACGACAACCTTTGCTCCCTTGGCCTTCACTTCATTAATTGTTTTTTGAAGATTCTCTTCCTGAATACCAAATGTCCAGTCAGGCGTGAAATAACGTGGATTGGCAATAGGCGTGTACGGGAATGCTTGACCAATGATGGCCACTTGAATTCCGTTCTGTACTTTCATCACATAGGGATTAAATACAGAGTCACCAAAGTCTGCCGTCTTAATATTTTGCGCAACAAAAGAAACCTTGCCCTTGAAGTCACCATTGACGATTTCCATAACGCGCTTCTCACCAAGAGTCATCTCCCAGTGCGGCGTCATAACATCAACACCCAACAGCAAAGCTGCATCAACCATATCCTGGCCATTAGTCCAAAGCGCTGTACCGGAACCCTGCCAAGTATCACCACCATCCAATAGTAATGCGCCTGGACGGCTGGATTTAATTTGCTTAATCAAGGTTGCCATATGGGCGAAGCCACCCATCTTGCCGTAATTTTGTGCTGCAGCCACATAATCTAAATAAGTGAATGCATGCGCATCACGTGTGCCCGCTGCAATACCGTTAGCCTTGAGGAAGTACTCGCCCACCAAGTGCGGTGTCTTACCCTCTTGAGCGCCAATACCAAGGTTAACGTTAGGTTCGCGGAAATAGATTGGTAGGAGTTGCGCATGGCAATCTGTGAAATGAAGAAAGTGCACGTTGCCAAATTTGGGCAAGTCATAGAATTTTTGCGCAGTAGTTTGTGCGCTAGCAAAATTGGATTGCAAACTCATGCCACCAGCAGAAGCAATGGCTAGTGCTTGCAAAAACTCACGACGATTTAAAGACATAGTATTTCCTTAAAAAACAGGCCTTTCGGCCTGTTTAGATTTGCTATTTATTCACAGGTGATTCTGGGTTAAGCAATAAAGCCATGACATCCTGAATCTGCTGCTCATTCAATAACTTGAAGTGAGCAAAACGAGGCATGTTACTGCAAGCGTTATATGCCTTGGAATTGTTAATGCGATTCCAGGTATAAGTCACAACCTCTTTAGAATAGCCACGCAATTTTCCATAACCAGTCAAGGATGGGCCAATATTCCCATAAGAAATTTCTTTAGGATCGATTTGATGACAGTTATAACAACCACCGCCAATTACCGTATCAGCCTTATCTGACCAAGTAGCGCCACGGCCACTTTGAGCAATCTTTTCACCATTGTTCCAGTCGCCGATGTACTTGCCATCAGACGGTTGTTGAATCGAGTCCATATTGATCTTCTGGATTTTTTCACGCATCGCTTCACCCTGCTTGCTATTGGCAAACTGCGGGTCTGAGCAAAACTTCTGAGTCGGATCTTGATCAATGCGGTTCAATCCAGCAATTCCTTCAGCTCGGAAGCTATCCTGAATCATCTTATTGAATTTAGGATCATTCTTTTGCTGAGCCAGCGCAGGAGAATGCGCCAAGCCAAACGCAAATACAAGTCCAGCAATAGTTAAGAGCTGTTTTAAGTGTGTCATTTTCATGTGTGTCATCTCTTATCCATTAACGCTTTAAGCCAGGTGTTTCAACGGTGCCGCCATTAGCTGTCTTAGCCATATACATAGACAGAGCGATAGTGACATCAGACCCATAAATCGGGAATGGGAAACGTTGTTGGCGGAAGCAATCATTTAGACGTTGTTGCATCGTCCAAAATTGCCCACTTGAAACGCGATAAGCAGGCCAATAGCCCCAGCCCAAAGCTGCGCCTTTTTGTTCTGTAATGTTTGGTAAATCTTGCAAGCGAATGCGCTTTCCATTTTCGGAGTGGCAAGATGCGCATGAGAAGTCCATCGGGCCACCCTGGAAGAAAAAGGCACGCTTACCGAGGTCATACATTTCTTTTTCTTTTGGATGGGCAGTACTTACCTTGATTTTGTCACCCTTAGACTGGGTTGCAACGTAAGCAACAATTGCCTCCATGTCTTTCTTAGGGCCCTTTTGAAATGGTGCATCAATCATCTCTTGCGGATCGCGACCTTGTAAAACTTGCATACAGGTCATCAAGCGGGATTCAAGATCCTGAACCTTATTGGTATCTTTAAAGTAGCGCGGTAGTTGTGCTGCAGCGCCTTTAACTACGCCTGGGCCTAAGCCTAAATTACATTTTTCAAGCGTGGCATTTTTAGGGCCCGCTGGTTTCTTCCACAAATCCTCGCCAGCCGCCTCGTAAAGCTCTGAAGGGTTTCCATCGGCGATCATCTCTCGATATTTAGCAATATCGTCTGTAGCACTTTTTTGTGCTGACACCGAAGATGTCATTGTTAATAAAGTTGCTACTAAACCAGTAGCTAACCCTAAGGTCAATTTACGCTGCATTTCCTACCCTTTCAGAACCACGGAGGCGGTGATGATATTTAAAGCAAATAATAATTAAGAAGCAGTAGCTTCATCGGTGCGCTTGTCACCTTTGCTATCGATCCAGGTTACAGCAATCTTGTCGCCCTTAGCGCCCTTGTACTTAAAGTTCAAGAATGGATCCTTAGAAACTGCTGGGCCAAATTGACCATTAAACACATCTTTACCGTTGGCTTTTACATTAATTGTGCTGATAAACCAAGCTGGAATAGTTTTGCCAGAAGCGTCTTTGCGCTGGCCTGATTCCATATCATGCTTCATCAAAATTTTTACATCTACAGTACCGCCGTTTTCAGCGGCTCTTACGCGCATTGGATCAGCCATTTTGGGTCCTCTTTATCTCTATATAAGTGAATTTTGTTTATCTACTTGCTTAGGCATTAACCGCCGCAACCACCAAGCGTTACTTTGACTTCTTTAACAGTCATGAGCCACTTACCGTCAGCCTTAACTAAGCCATATACGTTAGATGTTTGACCCATCTTGATGCGAGTTGTCACAAATGAATCAGTACCGGCTGGAATAAAGAATTGAGCTGCGAGTGAGCTTGGGTTCTTTTCAACCAAGATAGCCATTTGCTCTGCTTTTAGTGTGGAAGTAATTCCAACAGGAACAACTGCGCCGTTTTCAGCGATATCTGGAGCGTTCAAAGTCACTGCAGATGATTTCTCTGGACTACCAGCACCCAAGATCTTAAATACATCATCAATACCTTTACCCTCAAAAGCGGCTTTGTTCCACTCTTGAGCTTGTGCGGTGCTAATGAGACCTGCTGAAGCCATCAAGCCAAATACTGCTGAATACTTCAATAAACTACGACGCTGCTGATTCATAAAAACTCCTTTATTAATCTTTACTTCTATCAATTTATTACCTATTTTGCATTAAAACATGGTGGTTACTACTTAGTTGGCAATTTTTATTTGCCACCAGATAGCACCCACGTTACTAAAGTCTTGCGGTCTTCATCCGAAAGCTGGGCTTGTGGTGGCATTGGAATAGAACCCCACACACCAGCACCCCCAGATTTCACCTTTGCCATCAGCTTATCAACCGCTCCGCTTTGACCTTCATATTTCTTTGCAATCTCAGCAATTGAAGGCCCCACCAACTTTGCATTAGGAGCGTGGCAAGCCGAGCAGTTTTCACTTTGGAATAAAGCAGCAGGGCCTTTTTTAGCGGCTGAATGCGTATCTTTAGCATGAGCCAAGCCCTCGCCGGCTGCGCCAGGTAATGCTTTTAATGGTGGCTTGGTTGAATCTGCGCCACGATATGGGCCATACATGCGGTTTTGCTCTGCAATATTGTCATGTGCATTTCGAGCAAAGTCAGGCAATGTTGAGCCGATTTGGACAAATGGTACGCAGTTATGCATACAAGCATTTCCATTAACGTCTGGCTTGTCCTTTACATTCCAGAAGCCGTGCTTTGTGGTCATGCCATTACGATTAGGCATTTTGACATCGGCAATATTTTTATCGCTCAGCACAAAATCATCAGGAACAATCTCGCCTAGACTCAAAATAAATGCAACAACCGCGTAAGTATCGTCAGGTGTTAGTGATCTTGGTGCATTCCATGGCATCGCACGATAAATGTAATCCCACAATGTAGAGACCGTAGATACCTTCATGAGAGTTGTACGCTGTGGCTGCTTCATATCCTTTAATGAAGCTACCTTACCCGTCTTGACATCATCCTTAGTAGTACCACCAGCAATCGGAGTGAAGATCTCATTAGATTCACCAAATGTGCCGTGACAGCTCGCACACTTAGCCTCCCAAATTACCTGACCTTTTTCGACAGAGCCAGATCCCTTTGGCAAACCTTTAAAGTCGGGGCGAACATCAATATCCCAAGCGGCAACTTCCGCAGGAGTAGCCGCTCTACCAATACCAGGGAATTTGGCTGAACCAGACTGCGCTAACGCTTGTTGCGCAGTAATTGCGATGAGCGCCGTAAAGCCTAGGCCAATACTAAATTTATCCAACTTGAACATTGCTCACCTCGCCATTTGAATCCAATTTCCATGATTGAATTGCATTGTTGTGATAAATCGATCGAGTGCCGCGAACATTGCGCAGGGTCTTGATCGAGGGTTGAATATAGCCAGTGTCATCCATCGCGCGCGACTGCAAAATCGCGGGAGAGCCATCCCAAACCCAATCGATATTGAAGCGAGTAATAGACTTCGTAAGAACCGGAGCCTCTAGGCGTGCAGTACGCCAGTTATTGCCGCCATCAAATGAAACGTCTACACGTGTAATTTTTCCACGGCCTGACCAAGCCATGCCGCTCACGTTGTAGAAACCTTTATCTAACAACTGCTGACCACCTGATGGCGTGGTGATAACTGATTTACATTCTTGAACTGATGCGTATTGGCGATGATCGCCGTTAGGCATGAGCTCGATATAGTGAACCGCCTCATCTTTAGAGTTCCATGGAGCATCTCCCACTTCAAGGCGACGCAACCATTTGACCCAGCTAACACCCTGTACGCCAGGAACTACCAAGCGCAATGGGAATCCATTTTCTGGGCGAAGCATCTCACCATTCATAGCCCAAGCAACAATCGTATCATTCAGGCAACTCTCAAGGTTAATGGTACGAGTCATGCCTGAACCGTCACCGCCTTCAGCTAGCATGAACTTGCCTTTTTTAAGGTCAGCACCACACTCGTCGAGCAACACTTTTAAAGGAACTCCCGTGAACTCACAGCAAGAAAGCATGCCGTGTGTGTACTGAACAGTGGGAACAGCAACGTTGCCCCACTCTAATCCAGTGTTAGCGCCACACTCAATAAAGTGCGTGCGAGAAACGGATGGCAATCTCATCAAATCATTCATCGTGAAAACACGTGGGTTTTTCACCAAACCATTCACCATCAAGCGATGGGTTTCTGGATTAAGGTTGTACCAACCTTGATGGTGACGTTCAAAGTGCAAACCATTAGGAGTGATTGTTCCGAACAAACCTTGGAGCGGCGTAAAGGCAACCGAAGCCGCAGACACACGCGTTAAACCTGGAGACTCACGACGAATCAAGTTGGACTCATAAATAGATGGCACGCCATAAGGCATTGTTGCCACATTCTTACCAAGAGTGGTTTGCCATTCTTGCTTCTCAAGGATCGCAGGATCACCCTCGCCTGCAGCCATAGCCAGTGGTGCTGTTAAGCCAGCCGCCGCACCGCCTAGAGCAGACATAAAGCCCTTGCGCAAAAAGCCGCGACGATTCTCATCTAAACCATTGGCATTGATATCGGCGATAAGCTCTTGAGAAATGAAATGCTCGGGCGCCCTAACAAGGCGTGCCTGGTTAGCCGGCTTTTCGATAGCACCAATATCCTGCGCACTAATCTCTATTTGTTTTTTGGTCATGTGAGCTCTACTTTGATGAATAGATACTTAAAAAAATTAATGCAAACTTTCGGCCATCTTCGCGCAAACTGTTTGGCACATCTCTACAGTAGCGTTGTCAGCGATTGAGTAAAAAACAGTCGTGCCCTCTTTGCGTCTCAGCAATATTCCTGCTTTGTGAAGCGCTGAAAGATGACGTGAAACATTTGCCTGACTGGAGCCGCACAACTCAATAACTTCAGAAACAGATTTTTCACCGCTACACACTGCATACATGATGCGCAAACGTGATGGTTCAGAAAGTACGCTGAAATAATCTGCTACGCGCGCGAAAACCTTTTCCATCGCTTTTGGAGAAAGATCCTTAGTGGCTTTTTTGACTTTTGCTTTAATATTCACTGGCTAAAAATAATATATGCGTATACGTGCATATATTGGACACCCAAGACCAAAACACTTATATAGTGGGATACCCTAGTCCGCAAAGGCAATACAATCAAAAAATGGATATTGATGCAATTCTGCTGTCCTTAAAGCTTGCTTTTTGGACTATGGCTTTGATGCTCCCATTTGGGGTTTGGGTTGCCCATAAGCTAACCAAGCTCAATAAAAGCCGTCCATGGCTTGAGGCCGCTCTAGCCCTTCCCCTAGTTCTTCCGCCCACTGTTTTGGGTTACTACTTTCTAGTTTCATTCGGAAATACCAGCATTTTCGGCTTTCCTCTTGTATTTTCATTCACAGGCATCCTTCTTGCCTCGCTGATTGTGAATATCCCATTTGCAATTCAACCCATTCAAAGAGCATTTGAGGCAATCAATCCTGAAATTCGTGAGGCCGCCCAAGTCAGCGGTCTAAGCAACTGGCAAATCTTTTGCTTGATTGAGCTACCGCTATCCTGGCGAGGAATTACTGGTGCTGCCGCCCTAACCTTCGCTCATACCCTTGGTGAGTTCGGCGTTGTCCTCATGGTTGGTGGCGCAATTCCAGGAGAGACAAAAACTGCCTCCATTGCAATATATGACAAGGTACAGAGTTTTGATACCTCAGGTGCAGGATCTTTAGCGCTCGTACTCTTGGGTATATCTTTAGTGTGCATAGCACTCTCATACGGAATATTCGGGCGCAACCCAAATCGTCGCAGAGGTATCAGCTAATGCTCAAGGTAAAGATTAGCCAAAACACCCCTAGTCCACTACAAATTAGTCTGGAATGCGCACCTGGAGACTTGCATGCCTTGGTTGGCCCCTCCGGCAGCGGTAAAACTACAGCTCTTAGAACCATAGCCGGCCTAAATACGCCATCTAGAGGAAAAATTGAATGTAATGGCGAGGTTTGGTTTGAGGCTGATGATCTTGGCGGCAAGGTCCGGCAGCTTTCGCCTGCGGAACGCTCATGTGGATTCTTATTCCAGCAGTACGCTCTCTTTCCACATCTCAACGCAGTAGGCAATGTGGCAATTCCTTTGCAAAATTCTGGTCTCAATACATCTGAACGCAAGAAAGTCAGTCTGGATCTACTGGATCGCATGGGTATAGTTGATCTTGCAGATAGGTTGCCACACCAACTATCTGGCGGACAGCAGCAACGTGTTGCCCTCGCCAGGGCCCTGGCTAGACATCCTAAAGTCTTGCTACTAGATGAGCCATTTTCAGCAATCGACGCTCCAACACGTCAAGGCCTTTATAAGACATTGGCACAGCTTCGAACAGACTTAAATATTCCCATGATCTTAGTAACGCATGACTTACGTGAGGCTGATTTATTGGCTGATCGAATTACCGTCATAGACCAGGGCATTAGTTTGCAAACTGCCGCCCCAAGAGTTTTATTTGAAAGACCTAGGAATTCCCGAGTTGCGGAATTAGTTGGTATTAGCAATATGTTTCAGGGCGTATTTGACTCTGGTAGCTTGAGTTGGGATGGGTGCAACACCACTTTTAGTGTTGCAGATAAAGGAAAGATTCCCCCCAAAGCACGTGTCGCCTGGGTTATTCCTCATAGCGGCTTGAGTGTACATAACAATTCGACTCAGACTAGCGTGCCTGCATTGGTTGAGAAGATGAGCGCGCTAGGCCAGATAGCAGTCATTCAATTGCGAATACAAAATAGCGAAAATACTGTTGAATGGGAAGCCTCTGCAGCTGAAGTTAACCGATTGCAGATGCAGACTGGAGCGCTAATGCATCTCGAGCTCGATGGAAATCAAATTCATATCATGCCGCTAAGGCCAATCAACGATCCACGACGATTTATCGATCATTAATTTAGCCCCTTAGATTGCTTACGATAAGATTTCTAAATTACTGATGAGTAGTATCAAAAATTTCTTTTTGGCAACAAGGCCAAACTTCTTAATCATCACCCTATTGGGCTGCTGTATTGGCCTGTCATTTCCAAGTCTTGGAATTAAATCATCATGGATTGTTAATCTCCTGGCAATCTTAGTAGCGATGCTTGCACATTCAGGTGCAAATCTACTAAATGACTACTGTGATCATCGCAATGGTAGCGATGAGAATAATGATGAGCGCATCACCCCCTATACAGGTGGTGGTCGATATATACAGAATCAAATCTTAAGTCCTAGACAAATTTACTTATCAGCACTCGTATTGCTGGGTCTAGCTGCAATTTCAGGTCTCTATATCTGTAGCGTTACAACTTGGGAGCTACTCCCCATTGGGCTGGTTGGCATCTGCATGGCTTGGGGATACTCGGCGCCACCCTTACAGCTCATGTCTAGAGGCATCTTGGGTGAACTGGCAATTGCGATTGCATGGTCCAGCCTTGTAGTGGGTATGGCAAGTTTACAGATTGCTAAATTGGCGGCATCAGCAATTCCCGTTGGCTTGACGTTTGGATTAATGATATCGAACATCCTATTGGTCAATCAAATACCCGACATCAATGCAGATAAAGCGGCTGGCAAGAATACCTTGGCAGTTCAATGCAAAAATAAACAAATATGGGTCTGGCAAATCCTAATTTTGTTAAGTGGATTCGCGCTTCAATTCATGAGTATTTATGATGGAACACTACCAAAATACACCTTGATAACATTGGCCTGTGTTCCGGGGTTTGCTTATTGCGCTTCTATACTTCGCAATCGCGCCAACATAAAGGCTCAGCTGAAATTGACGATACAAGTCAATCTATTAACTGTGCATTTGTATGCAATATTGCTATTGACTGGAATGTTTCTCTAGAAATAAAAAATGCGCTTACTAGATTTTCATCCAAGCAAGCGCATCAATATGAGTGGGATTATTTAGAGCAACTGCTACCGCTTGTATTGATTCCTAATAATATATAGGCTGGACAGAATTTGAATAATCCAGTTGCCAAAGGAACAGTCGTCGCCAATTTATGATTTTGTCCGCTGCTGGCGCTTGCACCTTGGCTTTGAACGGAAAAGTTCAAGCTCAAGCAATGGTTTCTGAAGCTGATCCGCAAGCTGCTGCTTTGGGTTACAAAGCTGTTGCCACATCAGTTGATAAAGCAAAGTATGCAAAATACGCAGCTGGACAAGAATGCGATAACTGCGCTTTGTTCCAAGGCAAAGTTGGCGATGCAACTGGCGGCTGCTCTTTGTTTGGCACTAAGAAAGTTGCTGGCAAAGGCTGGTGCTCTGCTTATGCTAAAAAGGCTTAATACCAAATTAGCTTCTGTATTGAATAAAAAAGCTGCTTCGGCAGCTTTTTTATCGCCTAGCAATTTATGCGCTAGCTTGTGAGAACGCTTTTAACTTCTCAATACTTGGTATTTGAACGCTCAAGCGAGAGGCATTTGAAATGATTCCCTGGTCTGCCATAGAGGCTAGAGCCCTGCTAATAGTCTCAAATTTCACATCCATCATAAGACCCATATCCTCACGCTTAAATGCAGGTGCGACAGCCATATCACCAGAAACCTTAGCAACCCTTAAAAAGAAACGAGCTAAACGCACTTCAATGCGACCGGTATTGATTTCAGAGAACCAAGACTCCGATTGAGCAAGAGCTTCGCCCCATTTCTTAACAATCTGGCGATGTAAACGCGGCGACTCTTCGCCTAAGGATGAAATAATCCTCTTAGGAATGCGGCAAAGATGAATATTGGATAGTGCAGCAGCTGAATGTGTGTAGGTATCGCCTAGCAATGATTCCATGCCAAATAAGTCACCAGGGACTACAAGACGGACAATTCTTCCGGAGCCGTCGGAATTGATGTGAAGTAATTTGATGTAACCATCCCTCAAGGTATATACCTAATCAGCCGCATCACCTTGTGTATAAATTCTGGAGTTAGCCTCAAATCTTAAATCGTCAATCGGCTCATGGATCTTAGAAAAGTCTTCTTCATTTAGCTCGGCAAAAAGAACTGAACTACGTATTGAGCAAGCATTGCAATCGCTATTACCTTGCCAGGCACTCTTAATTTCGATGGTCTTCATGCGCTCTTTTTAGCAACCATACCGAGTAAGGCTGACATTCCAGTATGTCTCGGCCCCTCAGATAACTCTTTTTCGTAGCACTCTAGTTCGAGGATTTCAAATCCTTGACTGAGTTCACGCATCATTTCTTCAGTGTACAGGTGCTCAATTAAAGATGGGCCACCCGTTTTATATTCCAATTGCTTGGGTGTATAGCCTTGCAGAATAAATAGGCCGCCAGGCTTCAAAGTCTGATGTACTTGCTTAAAAATCCTGGCACGCATTTCTGGGTCAGCAAATTGGATGAAGATACCAATGACTGCATCATAAGTATTCTCCCGCCAATCAAAACCATCGGTATCACAGAGGCTATATTGGATGCTAACTTGATTCTCATTGGCAAATTGCTTAGCCTTAGCAAGAGCAATATCAGAAACATCAAAGCCGGTGACACGCATTCCCTGCTTTGCAAGCCAAACGCCATTACGCCCTTCTCCATCGGCAATGCAGAGAACAGAATTATTGGGTTTTAGATATTGAGCAGTTTTCTGAACAAGGAATTCATTTGGCTCTTTGCCAAAGATAAATTCTTCCTTATCAAAACGCTCATTCCAGAACTGGGTAGCATCAGCAAAACTCATTTAGGCTCTGACCTTCACTTAGCGTTTATGAAATTACTTCTTCAGACCGCCAACGAGGTCATTCTTTAAATCAAGCACATTTTCAAGTCCAACCGCGATACGAACAAGGCCATCGGTAATGCCGGCAGCTTTACGTGCTTCTGGAGTAACGCGGCAGTGAGTTGTAGTTGCAGGATGCGTAATCGTGGTGCGAGTGTCACCCAGATTTGCAGTGATTGAACAAAGCCTGGTTTGATTGATGAGTTTGAATGCAGCCTTCTTGCCACCCTTCAAAGTGAAAGACAAGATGGCGCCACTCGCTTTTTGTTGACGTTTAGCCAAAGCATGCTGAGGATGTGACTTCAGGCCAGGATGATAGACACGATCTACCCCTGGCTGCTTTTCTAGCCATTGAGCGATTTCTAAAGCATTCTGACTCTGCTGCTTCATGCGCAGCTCAAGAGTCTCTAAACCTTTTAAGAATACCCAAGCATTGAACGCTGAGAGTGTTGGTCCAGCTGTTCTTACATAGGGAAATACTTTACCCATGATGAAATCATTGCTACCCACAATAGCGCCGCCAACCACTCTGCCCTGACCATCTAAATACTTCGTTGCCGAATGAATGACTACATCAGCGCCTAATACTAGCGGTCTTTGTAAAGCTGGTGTGCAGAAACAGTTATCGACCGCAAACAGAGCCTTTGCCTTCTTTGCAATCTTAGAAATAGCTTTGATATCTGCAATTTCAGTTAATGGATTTGAAGGCGTTTCCAAATAAAACAACTTGGTATTTTCTTGAACGGCATTCTGCCAAGCCTTGGTATTAGCCAAGTCTACATAAGTAGTGGTGATGCCAAAGCGTCCCAAGATGTTGCTAAACAATTGGATGGTGGCACCAAATACAGAGCGAGAGCAAACCACATGGTCACCCGCCTGCAGATGAGACATTGCCATTGTCAAAATCGCAGCCATTCCTGAGGAAGTTGCAATGCAGGCTTCACCACCCTCTAAGGCAGCAAGACGATCCTGAAACATGCTGACTGTAGGATTGGTGAAACGAGAATAAATAAAGCCTTGATCTGCATGAGCAAATCCATCTGCAGCCAATTCAGCGCTATCGAAGCAAAAGCTAGAAGTCAGGAACATCGCCTCTGAATGCTCTTGATATTCAGCGGTGCGACGAGTTCCAGCGCGAACCGCTAAGGTTTCAAGCGCAAGTTTTGAGAAATCAGGTTTTTTGCGGGTAGTTTTACTCTTCATACCGCTATTTTGACACCGAATTACAGAATTGCCTCAGACACGCATGTCTGAGGAACTCGATCGTTGTTTTTAGTCTTCTGTAGCCAAATGCAAATGCAGTTGTGAACGCGCAAAGTCGCTGGAGTCACGTTGGCGATCGGCCTTGGCTTCAGAGGTATTTCGAGCCGCCTCTAAAGCATCCAGATAGGATTCATTAATGTCGCCCGTGACGTAGAAACCATCGAAACACGAGGCTTCAAAGTGCTGGATGTTTGGGTTGATATCTTTCACAGCCTGCTTCATATCTTCAACGCTTTGGTAGATCAACTGATCGGCGCCGATCATCTTATTGATCTCTTCATCTGTACGACCATAGGCAACCAACTCGCTACGGGTCGGCATATCAATGCCATAGACATTCGGGAACCGAACGGGAGGTGCAGCAGAAGCAAAAATGACTTTCTTGGCACCAGACTCACGCGCCATCTGAACAATCTCAAATGAAGTTGTGCCGCGGACAATAGAGTCATCCACGATCAAGACCGTCTTATCCTTGAACTCAATACGCATGGCATTCAGTTTTTGACGAACAGATTTCTTGCGAACAGCCTGACCAGGCATGATGAAGGTTCTACCAATATAGCGGTTCTTAAAGAAGCCTTCACGGTAATCGACACCCAAACGTTTAGCAACTTGCATTGCCGCTGGACGACTAGAATCCGGTATCGGCATCACAACATCAATCTCACCTGGAATCGTTTCTTTACGAATTTTCTCGGCAAGGTAATCACCCATGCGCATGCGCACGTTGTAAACGGTAACGCCATCAATTGTCGAATCAGGACGAGCCATGTAAACGTATTCGAAAATGCAAGGCGTCAGAACTGCATCGACTACGCATTGACGTGAATAAAAATTACCGTCTAAATCAATATAAATAGCCTCGCCAGGGTTTACATCGCGAACAAAAGTAAAGCCAAGACCGTCAAGTGCGACTGACTCAGAGGCAATCATCCACTCTGGTCCCTTAGGTGTGTCAATACGTCCAATACATAAAGGGCGAATACCAAATGGATCGCGGAAAGCCAATAAGCCATAACCAGCTATCAACGAAACAACAGCATAGGAACCCTTAACGCGCTTAGCAACCTGGGTAACGGCGTTAAACATAGCGCCCTCATCTAATGCAGCGCTATTAGTTTCTTTTTGAAGTTCATCAGCAAGCACATTCAAAAGAACTTCTGTATCAGAGCTGGTATTGATATGGCGACGATCGCGATAAGCCATCTCTACGCGTAAGCTGGCTGCATTGGTAAGGTTGCCGTTGTGCGCCAAGATAATTCCATATGGAGCGCTAACGTAAAACGGTTGCGCCTCTTCTTCGCTACTAGCAGAGCCAGCGGTTGGGTAGCGCACCTGACCAATGCCGGCGCTACCTATCAAACTACGCATATTGCGGGTTCTAAATACATCTCGCACCAAACCATTTGCCTTATGCATCGTGAATGAGTTGCCATTCATTGTTGCCATGCCGGCAGCATCTTGGCCGCGATGTTGCAAGAGCAACAAAGCGTCATATATGAGTTGATTAACTGGGGAGTGGGAAACTGTTCCAACGACGCCGCACATAAGCCTAGATCCCTATTGTTAATGAAGGTGTAATGGTGGGTGTAATTTTAGGCATTGCATCACCTAATTGTTTTGCCCAATCGGCTGGAAGCCAATTTTTAATTAAACCAGTTGCCATATCGATAGCTGGGCGGGTAATTGCTTTTTGCCAAGCCACGCTTTGAGGAATTGGGGTCAAAGCCGCTAATGTTGCCATGACAACCACCACTAAACCGCCACGAGCTAAGCCAAAAATAAGACCCAGAAAACGATCTGTCATGCTGAGCCCAGCAGACAAGATGATTTTTTGAATCACATTACCAACCAAACCACAAACAATCAAAGTCAAAATAAATAAAATCAGAAAGCTCACGCCCAAGCTTAGGAGCTCATCCATATGAAAGGTCGATAACCACTCAACAGAAAGATAGTTGGTGTAGTGATAAGCAACCCAGGATGCAACAAACCAAGACGCCAGTGCCAGCACTTCTTTAAACAGACCTCGAGAAATGCCTACCAAAGCAGAAACCAATAGCACTACTAGGGTGAAGTAATCCACCGTAGTTAACTTCAAGGTGGATAAATATTCCATTAAGGCGCTCCAACCTCAACAAGCCTTGGAGATAAGCCCATAGCTTTGACTTTTTTCTCAGCAGCTTCAGCCGCATCCTTGTCAGCAAATGGACCCGCTCTCAGAACATAAAGCTTTACACCGTCAGTACCCGTTTTGTTGATTACGTAATTCGGAATCTTTTGATCCTTCATCTTCGCGATCCAACCTTTAGCGCGATCTTCTGAAGCAAAGGCGCCAATCTGAATAACGTACTTACCAGTACCTACCTTTTTCGGAAGCTCTTCAGGTTTTGCTTTGGCAGTTGTATTGGGTGCAGCAACCACCTCTTCACCAGCAGCCAATCCAATAGAGTTAGCTTTAGCTGTTGCGGGCGCTGGTTTAGAGTCTGCCTTAGCCTCAGGTTTTGCTTCGGGAGTTGGCGTAACTACAACTTCTTTTGTTTGAACGACTTCTTTTTGTTTTGCAGGGGTTTCAACTGCTGTAACTGGCTTCGCTTTTTCATCATTTGCAGGCATTGCAGCATTAGGCGCTGGGAGGCTAGTAACGATATTTACAGCAATGTCGTTGTTTACAGACTTTGACTTGTTATCCAAGACACGAGGTAAGCCAACTACTGCGATTAATACCAATACAGCGGCACCAATAAGACGATGTCGGGCACGCTGCTGCTCAGGATCTTCGGTAAGTGCAAGCTCTTCATTTTCTTGAGCGCGCTGAAAACTGCGGGGGGCTAATTTATTGACGGTACGACGACCCCTCACTGAACCTCGATCAAGGTCTTCAGTCTCAGGGTTTCGCTTAAAAAGCTTCGGTAAACGAATCATGGATCAATGCGCCTGGTTGTTTCGATATGCCATTACGCCGGCAACGGTATAGAAGGATCCGAAGATGACAATTCTATCACCCTCACCCGCCTTAGAAAGGGCTTTTTGATACGCTGCAGCAGGATCTGGGAAGCATTCAATGCCGCCATCTTCACCTTTTTTTACGGATACACCCAGCTCTACTAGCTTCTCGGATAAAACGGTAGCACTAGCGGCACGTGAGGTTGGTAAATCCGTACAAAACCAGAAGTCCACGCTACCCAATAGGGGTTTAACAACACCAGCAATATCCTTATCCACCATTGCACCAAAGATGGCGTAGGTGTAGGGGTGATAGCCCATTTTCTCCAAGCCCTGACCCAGAGTGGCAGCCGCATGCGGATTGTGGGCGACATCCAGAACAACGGTAGGTTGGCCAGGAAGTACCTGGAAGCGGCCAGGCAGCTCTACTAATGCAAACCCATTACGAATATCTTGGGCGCTAACTGGTAGGCGCTGATGCAATGCCATCAGAGCTGCGATGACCGCAGAGGCATTCAGAATCTGATTGGCACCCCGTAGAGCGGGATAACCAAGGCCACTAAAGCGTTTTTGACGCCCTGCCCAACCCCACTGCTGTTTATCGCCTTGGAAGTTATAGTCACGGCCTTGTAACCATAAGTCACAACCTAGGCTTTCGGCGTAATCAATAAGAGATTGTGGCGGCACTGGATCGCCACAAACCGCTATCGCACCAGGGCGAAAAATTCCTGCTTTTTCCCGTCCAATAGCTTCACGAGTTCCACCCAGAAAATCAGCATGGTCAATATCAATGCTGGTCACTATTGCGCAATCCGCATCAACGATATTGACGGCATCAAGGCGTCCACCCATACCAACCTCAAGCACAACAGCATCTAAATTCGCTTTAGAAAATAAATGCATGATTGCTAAGGTGGTGAATTCAAAATACGTCAGAGTTGGAGCATCTACCAGGCTGACTCGAGCCTTTTCAACGACAGCAAAATGCTCTACTAAGAGATCATCTTTTACCTCTTCACCATTGACTCGAGCGCGCTCGTTGAAGCTGAGCAAATGTGGTGACATATGGCAACCAACCTTATAGCCAGATGCCAACAAAATGCTTTCGAGATAAGCGCAAGTTGAGCCCTTGCCATTGGTGCCGGCCACTGTAATAACGGGGCATTCGAAATGAAGACCTAAGGCTGCCTTGACGCGATTAATGCGGTCAAGACCCATGTCGATACCGACGGGGTGAGCTGTTTCGAGGTGGCTAAGCCAAGCCGTTAGGCTAGAAAAAAGAATGGGGGGTTGGTGTGCGGAACTCAAGCGCTTTATACAGCTGCGCTACCCGCAATCGCAGGCTCAGGAAGCTGCTGGAGTAAAGCCAACAGTCGGGCAATTTCACCGCGCATTTGGCGACGATCCACAATCATGTCAATGCCACCCTTTTGCATCAAAAACTCAGAACGCTGAAAGCCTTCGGGTAATTTTTCACGAACAGTTTGCTCGATAACGCGTGGGCCTGCAAAACCAATTAATGCCTTTGGCTCAGCCATCACGACATCCCCCATAAAGGCGAAGCTAGCAGAAATTCCACCCATCGTTGGATCGGTTAAGACGCTGATATATGGCAAACCTTTTTTAGATAGCAAGGTCAACATCGAGTTCGTCTTAGCCATCTGAAATAAGGAAAGCAAGCTTTCTTGCATGCGCGCACCGCCAGTTGCCGTGATGCAAATGAAGGCACACTTCTTAGCGATGGCTTCTTGAACACCACGCGCAAACCGCTCACCAACTACTGAACCCATTGAGCCGCCCATGTACTGGAACTCGAAACACGCTGCTACAACAGGAATGCTTTCAATCTTGCCACCAAGAACGATTAAGGCCTCAGACTCACCAGAGGCATCATTAGCCTCTTTAATACGGTCTGGATATTTCTTGGAATCTTTGAAATTCAGTGGGTCAGTTGGATAGATGTCAGCACCAATTTCGTAGCGACCCTTTTCATCCAACAAACTATCCAAACGCAAACGCGCACCGATGCGCATATGGTGACTGCATTTAGGGCAAACCGAGAGATTAGCTTCAATATCTGTGCTGTAAAGGACGGTTTCACAGCTGGGGCACTTCACCCAAAGTCCTTCGGGAACGGATTTGCGGTTAGCGGGATCCGTATGTTGGATTTGTGGGGGTAGTAATTTATCGATCCAGCTCATCAGTTTTTAACTATCCAGTGCATTAACTATCTAAAGCGACGCGAATTTCACGTATGAAGGTTTCAAGTGATTGTACCGCCTGGCCAGGGGCAGAATCCTCCAAAAGTCGAATAATTCGGCTACCAATTACCACCGCATCCGCTGTTTTTGATACCGCACGGGCACTTTCAGCGTCATTAATGCCAAAACCCACGGCAATTGGGATGGAGGTGGCTTCACGGATCTTAGGAATGATGCTGGCGACATCCTGGGTATTGAGATGGGATGCACCAGTTACACCGCGCATGGACACGTAATAGATATAACCAGAAGCCATTTTGGCCGCATCCTTTATACGTTCTGGTGATGAAGTCGGTGCCAATAGAAAAATTGGATCAACTCCGGCAATCTTCATACGGGCAGCGAAGTCCTCGCACTCTTCCGGAGGGTAGTCCACCACAAGAACACCATCCACACCGGCGGCTTTGGCTTCAGTTGCAAAGCGCTCTGCCCCCATTTGTTCCACAGGATTAGCGTAGCCCATCAAAACTACCGGGGTATTGGTATCCAGCTTCCGAAACTCTTTCACCATATCCAAGCAACCGTGCAAGGTAACGCCCTGAATAAGCGCCCTTTCAGATGATCGCTGAATTACAGGGCCATCAGCCATCGGGTCAGAAAAAGGAACTCCGAGCTCGATCACATTTGCGCCACCACGAACCATTGCATGCATTAACTCAACTGTGAGTTTTGGATCTGGGTCTCCGGCAGTAATAAAAGGAATGAGACCTTTCTTGCCAGAAGCTTTTAGTTCATTAAAGAGTGCGGTAATTTTTGACATGGCAATTCGTAATTATTATTTTTATGTGAGTTCGTGAGTGACTTCGAATTAACCTTCGGAGCCAGTAGCTTGTGCAACGGTATGCATATCTTTATCACCACGGCCAGACAGATTCACCAAGATTGTTTTATCTTTAGAGAGTGTTGGCGCCAATTTGCAAGCATATGCAATAGCATGTGAAGACTCTAAAGCAGGAATGATGCCCTCAATGCGACAGCAATCATGGAAAGCCTTCAGAGCCTCTTCGTCAGTTACTGCAACATAATCAGCGCGACCTGAATCTTTTAACCAAGCATGCTCAGGTCCAACGCCGGGATAGTCCATACCAGCAGAAACAGAATGTGTTTCAGAGATCTGACCATTCTCATCTTGTAATAGATAAGTGCGGTTACCATGCAATACGCCTGGCTTACCAACGCAAAGTGCAGCGGAGTGAAGGCCGCTATTTAGGCCATGGCCTGCCGCTTCAACACCAACCAATTTCACCTCTGGGTAATCGATGTAGGGATAGAAAATACCCATTGCATTAGAGCCGCCACCAACACATGCCATGACAAAGTCAGGCTGACGCCCAGTCATTTCAGGCATCTGCACTTTGCACTCTTCACCGATCACACTCTGAAAATCTCGGACCATCATCGGATATGGGTGAGGACCTGCAACAGTGCCAATGATGTAGAAAGTGTCTTCCACGTTGGTAACCCAATCTCGCATTGCCTCATTGAGCGCATCTTTGAGGGTTTTTGTTCCTGATTCAACAGGTACTACTTTTGCACCAAGCAATTTCATACGAAATACGTTTTGAGCTTGACGCGCTACGTCAACAGACCCTTGATACACGGTGCAATCCAAGCCAAAGCGTGCGCAAATAGTTGCAGTAGCAACACCATGCTGCCCTGCTCCCGTTTCAGCAATGATGCGTGGTTTACCCATACGCTTAGCCAGCATCGCTTGACCAATGACGTTATTAATTTTATGTGCGCCGGTGTGATTTAAATCTTCGCGCTTGAGATAGATTTGCGCACCACCCAGCATCTCACTCCAACGCTTGGCGTGATAGACCGGCGATGGGCGACCTACAAAATGCTTGAGCTCGTAATGAAACTCTTCTAAGAATTCTGGATCGTATTGGTATTTTGCATAAGCCGCTTTGAGTTCATCCAAAGCGAACATGAGTGTCTCAGAAACAAATACGCCACCGTAAGGACCGAAGTGTCCTCGTGCATCTGGCTTATCGTACATAAATACCTCTTTTGATTAGTTGCAGCAAATAATTAGGATGATGTGCTTGCATCTGCGGCTCGCACTGCCTCAATAAACTGCTTCATCAAGGCGTGATCTTTTACACCCTTGCTAATTTCAACGCCGCTAGAGACGTCAACCGCGCAAGGATGCAGGCGAGCAATCGCTTCGCCCACGTTGTGAACGTTCAATCCACCACTCAAAACGACCCGAGGCGCGTTTGCGATTATCCATGCTTGTGGAATTCCTGACCAATCAAAAGGAGCGCCCCCTCCACCGTATCCCTCAACGAGAGCGTCGAGCAAAAAGGCGTTTGCTAGCCTATATTGTAGGGAAAAATCATCAAATGCGAAGCCTGCCCCAACGCGTGCAGCCTTCATCCATGGCCGCCCTGCAGCCAGGCGCTCACAGTCCTCAGGGGACTCATCCCCATGAAACTGCCATAAGGTAATGGAGGCGGCCGCCCTGATAGCCTCAAATTCAGCATCTGTGGCATTAACAACCAAGCCAACGGCATCAACCCCTGCTGGTAGCCTGGAAATTAATGCGGCGGCAATATTGGGGGTAACAGACCTTGGGCTCGGTGCATAGAAGACGAAGCCAACGGCATCCACCCCGGCGGCAACCGCAGCATCCACATCTGCAGGTGTCTTGAGACCGCAGATTTTGACCCTGGTACGGCCAGGAGAGTTGGTAAGTAAGCCCATAAGCCCTAATAATAAGGGGTATGGAGATTCTGCGCCCTATTGGCTGATGAACTGACCTATCAGGATCTGGGATGGATCAATTAACCTGCCATCCTTTAGCACCTCGTAGTGAAGGTGCGGACCCGTAGCTCTTCCAGTTGAACCAACACGAGCAACCATTTGACCCCTCCGAACTTCTTGCCCTTCCGCCGCCAGAAGTTCGCTGGCATGGGCATACCTAGTTTGAATACCATCCCGGTGGTCTATCACGAGCAAGTTTCCATAGACCGGGTCACGCAATGCTTTTGATACCCTGCCAATGCCGGCGGACACGATCGGAGTTCCAGGAGGCGCCTGAAAATCAACACCTAAATGCTCACTCCAAGTATTTTTGAAAGGGTCCAGCCTTTTTCCATAGCCGCTAGAAATTGAAATGCGGTCCTGTAGTGGCATACCTGTTGGTGAGGCCTCAAGCCAAGAAACATAACTTACCCAATGCTCGGATAATTTATTTAAGTGCTCGTTATTTCGCCTCATGTCCTGCAGAGAATCTTGAAGTGCATTCATGAGGCTGGGGGTTTTCTCAGAACGAGTTGGGCTGATAAATGGGCCACCAACTGAATGTGCTTTAGGTCTGTCCTTTTGGATTACCGGCGGTGTAGCAAGTACTGATAACTTTTGATTGCTAATTTGCAAGTCGTTAATCTTAAGCTGGTAGATAGAAACTTGTTTTTCTATCTCTATTAACTTTTGACGATAAAAGGTATTGAGGTTTTCAAGCTCAACTGCAGTATGAACATTTCCAAGCTTACGGGCAAGCTGAGGGTTGTATTCAATTGCCATCTGAAAACCCATGTATTGCAGAAAAACGCCTAATAAAATTAACGATAAAGCAAATCCACAAGCACCAAACAACAGATGTTTTAGTGTTAAATTAACACGGTGTATCTTGCCAACAGCACCTGAGACCCAAAAAATTTGCATTTGAATTAAGCGGTATTAAATTTTTTGCATTGCCTGAGCAATCAGTACATCTGCAGTTTGTGAAGGCGACTCACTATCAGCTTGTCTAAGCTTGCCTTCAAGCCTGGCGCCTACCTGCATACCCAGAGTGCCGTAAGTTATATCACCGCTAACAAAGGCGGTATCAAGCAATTCAACACGGTCGGAAGAAAAAATATTGCCTTGGAGATTCCCAGAAACAATTACATGCTTAGCTCGAATATCCCCAGTTACAGTTGCACCCTTTGCAATAGCAACAGTTGTTTCGTAACCATCTTCCTGCAGAATATTTCCATTCACAAGACCGTCAATTCGAACGCTACTACGTAGCAATAAGTTGCCGTCGACCCTTAAACTGGAACCAATAATTGTTTCAAAACTCTCAACGGATTTACCTAGCGTTTGATTGGATTTGGACTTGAACATGAGACACCCATTAATTTGCAGATGGTGATCATCTCAAAAAAAACTATTCATGCCATTGCCCTAGGGGCTAATAGACGGAGTTAATACGACTCTAGACTTGATCCAAAGTCAAAAAAGGAGGCAACCAAGAATTTGAAAGCCAGGGTTTTGGGATGTGAAACTCGTCTGGATAGGCTATTTTAGCCAAATAAAGCCCTGCCGGCGAAAACGTAGGTGCAGCAATGCTACGATCTTTGGCAGCCAAGACTTCTGCCATCCATTCCGCTTTTTGCTTGCCAACGCCGATTTGAATAAAGCTGCCGACTAGATTGCGCACCATGTGATGCAAGAAGGCATTACCTTTGATCTTGAAATACAGCCAGGGTTCATTCGAGAAAATCTCAATGGAATACATTGTTTTTACTGGAGTCTTACTTTGACACTCTGAAGATCGAAATGAGGTGAAATCATGTTCACCAATTAAACATTCGGCAGCTTCTCTCATAGATTCAACATCAAACCAACGATCTGCTGGAAGCATGACATAGCCCGCACGATCTGCCGCCATTGGAGAGCGGCATGGGCCGGCATGTAATGCATAGATATAGGTACGCTCATGCGCCGAATATCGAGCGCTAAATTCTTCAGAGACAGCTTGAGCCCAATTGACCACAATCGACTCAGGCAAGAAGGCATTCACTCCCCTGACCCACGACCAGTTTTCTCGCTCAACTTCAACATCAAAGTGAACAACCTGGCCTAGAGCATGAACTCCCGTATCTGTCCTGCCGGCGGTGATTACGCGAATGGGATTGGATTTCAGCGCATCAATACCAACAAAAGCTGAAATTGCTTTTTCTAGTTCATCTTGAATCGTATTCTGATTAACTTGTGACTGCCATCCTGAATAAGGGCTGCCATCATATTGGAGGCCTAGTGCGATGCGCATAGTGCCGCTTAAGAATTACGGCGTGACAGCTCAGCCAATAAACCCTGAGCCTCTATCGTTATTTCAGGATCAATTGAACTGCCAATATGGACGATTTCTTGAAGTGACTTCTTGGCAGCTGAAAAATCTTCTATGGTGATGTAGGCTCGGGCTAGATTGAGCTTGACACGAAGGGCATCAGCAAGTGGATTGACCTCAGCAACTGGAGGCTGAGTAGATTTCTTAATAGGCGTTAAATCCAGATCAATTCCTGTGAATAATGCTTTTGCACGATCAGGCATTGCACTATGAGCCGGATGATGCTCCTTGGTAATTGAGGTAACTTTAGGTATTTCACCTGAAAAATTGGGCACTTCAGAACGACGGGCATTTTTGGCCAACAACCACAACAGTAGACCCGTAAGACCCATTAATACCAGCGCAAAGATCGCCGGCGCAAATCCGCCCAAATCAAAAGAGCCATCATTGTTTGTGGATGAGGCCGACTTACCCTTAGCCTGGTCAATCAATCGCTGTAAATCAGCAATATTCTTTTCAAGTTCGGCGACACGCACCCGCGTCTGCTCCAGCACTTTTTCTTGCGCAACCAAATCTTCTGTGTAGCGGAGCTCTTCAGAGCCACCTTCAGCACTTGATCCAATTTTGAGTCGATCTTTTGCAGGAGTATCCGTACCATTTTTTAAAATGGTACTACCCTGCGCCCCACCCCTTGCATCTTGAATAGCTAACCACTGAGCATTAGACTCGGCTAAAAATTGCTGAGCCTCTGCGGGACTAATAGAGCGCAATAAAGCCTGATTGGGTTGATTAAGTTCAGCGCCGGCCTCGAGACGATTGATGCCGCCACTAGCAAATGCATCTGGATTAGCTTTAAACAAAGCCATCATGGTTTGATCCAATGTGGCACCCTGCATTTGCGGTGCTAATTGCGCCGCAATTTCTGATAAGGTTTGACCGGGTCTGACTAGAATTTTCTGAACATCGCCCAATAGCAATGTATAGGTTTTGGTAACACTGCCCGCAGACCAATTCAGAGTTACCAAGACATCCAAAAATGGATCATCTGTCATTGGTACCGACTCAACTGTCTCCAACAAGACCATCAACCGCTCTTGTTGGTTACGATAAATCATCGCTTGAGGATTCAGGGCAAGTATCTTTTGTGAGATCCCTAAACGATCGTAGGCCGTCTTGTTCGAAATCGCAACATTCAAACTCGAGAGTGCGGATTGTTCATCCACGCCAACTCGAATCGGAAACTCTACCTTGAGCGGCTCACCAGGTCCGGAAAGTAGCTTTGGAGAACCAAGAGAAATGGCCCCTACCGCACACGACCAACTTAGCCAAACTAAGCAAAGCGCTCTTGCAAACTGAATTTGGCTAAATCTGAACATTAGTGCTCAAGCAAGATGCGGAGCATACGGCGCAATGGCTCTGCAGCGCCCCACAAGAGTTGATCACCAACAGTAAAGGCACCAAGGTATTCAGGGCCCATCGCCATCTTATGGAGACGGCCAATAGGTACAGACAAGGTGCCGCTAATTGCAGCTGGAGACAATTCGCGCTCAGTGGTCTCACGATCATTTGGAATAACCTTAACCCACTGATTATCGTTAGCCAAAATAGTTTCGATTTCATTTAACGGAATATCTTTTTTGAGTTTGACTGTTAGGCCCTGAGAGTGGCAACGCATCGCGCCAACACGAACGCACAAGCCATCAATTGGAATACTTCCAGTAGTTCTAAATGCAGGTCGACCTAAGATCTTATTAAATTCAGCACCGCCCTTCCACTCCTCTTTAGTCTGACCATTCTCAACAGGAACATCAATCCAAGGAATCAAGCTACCAGCTAAAGGTGTATTGCGGAAGTTTTTCTTAGGAAAATCTGGTGAACGCAACGTCTCGGTAATTTTTCGATCGATATCTAAGATCCAAGAAGATGGATCGGCTAACTCTATGGCAACGCTGTCACGTAATGCACCCATTTGCAATAGAAGTTCGCGCATATTCTGTGCACCAGCACCAGAAGCTGCCTGATAAGTCATAGCGCTAATCCACTCAACCATGTCAGCCTTAACTAAGCCACCCATAGCCATCATCATTAAGCTAACTGTACAGTTACTACCAACCCAGTTTTTTCCACCAGCAGCCAATGCCTTATCAATCACTGGACGATTTACCGGATCCAAAACTAAAACAGCATCTTCCTTCATGCGCAATGCACTAGCCGCATCAATCCAATGACCTTGCCATCCAGCAGCGCGAAGTTTAGGGAAAATCTCATTGGTGTAGTCACCACCCTGGCAAGTCAAAATAATGTCGCAACGCGAGAGTGCTTTGATGTCATTCGCATCAAGCAAAGTATTTTCACTCTTGGTAACTTTCTGGCCATTCAAGCGCGGTACTTCACCGCCAGCCTGACTAGTGCTAAAAAATACAGGTTCAATAAGATCAAAATCCCTCTCAGCGAGCATTCTCCCCATGAGAACGCTACCAACCATACCGCGCCAGCCAACTAAGCCTACCAATGGAGTTTTTGTATTTGCCATGATGAATGATCTATTGAGTGTATTTAAGTAAGGTGATGCGTTATTTTGAAAGAACGGCAACTACAGCATCGCCCATTTCAACAGTAGAAACTTTTTTCGTGCCTTCGGTATAGATGTCAGCAGTACGCAAGCCTTGCGATAAGACCTTTTGCACTGCCGCCTCAATGCGATCGGCTTCTGACGGCATGCCCAATGAATAACGCAACATCATGGCAGCAGAAAGAATGGTTGCCAATGGATTGGCGATACCTTTGCCAGCAATATCCGGCGCAGACCCATGGCTTGGCTCGTACAAACCTTTATTGTTTTTATCTAATGATGCTGATGGCAACATACCAATGGATCCAGTCAACATAGACGCTTCATCAGAGAGAATATCTCCGAACAAGTTGCCAGTGACTACAACATCAAATGCTTTAGGTGCCTTTACTAATTGCATCGCTGCGTTATCAACATACATATGCGATAACTCAACGTCCTGATATTCTTTTCCCACACGAATCATGACATCACGCCACAGTTGCGATGTCTCAAGAACGTTAGCTTTATCCACGCTACATACTTTTTTACCGCGCTTACGTGCAGCTTCAAAAGCAACACGGCCAATGCGCTCTACCTCTGGCTCGCTGTAATGCATCATGTCGTAGCCTTCACGTGCGCCCTTAAACAACGGGAGCTCAGAAGTACGAATACCGCGTGGCTGACCAAAGTAGATATCGCCATTGAGCTCACGAATAATTAAGATATCTAAGCCGCTAACGATTTCAGGCTTCAGGCTAGAAGCAGCAGTTAATTCGTCATAACAAATTGCAGGTCTGAAATTGGCAAACAATTCCAAATGTTTGCGTAAACCCAAGATAGCCTGTTCAGGCCGGAGTTCACGAGCCAAGGTGTCATATTTCCAGTCACCTACAGCGCCGAACAAAATGGCATCGGATTTTTTAGCAAGCTCTAATGTTGCGGGTGGCAATGGATGGCCTGCAACATCGTAAGCGGCACCGCCAACTGTGGCAAACTCAAGGTCAAATATAAGGCCGAGCGCGTTTAGTACCTTAACGGCTTCAGCAACGATTTCCGGGCCGATACCATCGCCCGGTAGGACTGCAATTTTCATGAAAGACCTTTAACTCTATAAAACTACGGCAGTTGTGTCGCAAGCCAAGGCATCTTGAGGATGCGCTCAGCTTCGTAAGCCTTGATTTTATCTGCATGTTGCAGGGTTAAGCCAATATCGTCTAAGCCGTTCAGCAGGCAATGCTTTCTGAATGGGGCCACATCAAAGCTATAGGCGGTCCCGTCAGGGGTAATGACTTGCTGGGCTTCCAGGTCAATAGTGAGCTGATAGCCACTAAAAGCGAGGGTTTCATTGAATAAATGGTCAAGCTGTATCTCTGAAAGAACAATAGGTAGAAGACCATTTTTAAAGCAATTGTTGTAAAAGATGTCCGCAAAGCTAGGCGTAATAACAGCTCTAAAGCCATATTGATCCAAAGCCCAAGGGGCGTGCTCACGGGAACTGCCGCAGCCAAAGTTCTTACGAGCCAGCAAAATACCGGCATCTTTATAGCGTGGCTGATTTAAAACAAAATCTGGGTTCATTGGGCGGTTACTGCAATCCTGACCAGGCTCGCCATGGTCTAAATAGCGCCACTCATCAAACAAATTTTGCCCAAAACCTGTTTTCTTAATGGATTTTAAGAATTGCTTAGGAATGATGGCGTCGGTATCCACGTTCTCGCGATTAAGCGGAGCAACCAATCCTTTGTATACCGTAAATTTTTCCATAATGATCTTCTGCTGAATTTCTAATACTTACTTAACGGGGGTTACAACAACATCTTTCCCCTTAGTTTGGGATTGGTTGTTATTGCTGTTGCCGCTACCGCCCATTGAATTACCCATGGTCTGCAGATCTTTTCCAACACCTTCCATAGTATTGGCGCAGGCTGAGAGAATGATGCCGATAACAGCAACGATTGTTAATTTTTTAATCATTGAGAAAGAAGAGTATTTAAACACTGTAGTTCCTTAAGAAATCTTACGAACATCAACAAAGTGACCTTCAATCGCAGCAGCGGCTGCCATTGCTGGGCTTACTAAATGCGTTCTTCCGCCGTTGCCTTGGCGGCCTTCAAAATTCCGGTTAGAGGTTGATGCACAGCGCTCACCCGACTCAAGTCGATCAGCATTCATTGCCAAACACATGGAGCAACCAGGTTCGCGCCACTCAAAGCCGGCAGCCTTAAAGACGCGATCCAAACCTTCACGTTCTGCCTGAGCTTTTACCAAGCCAGAGCCAGGAACCACCATTGCTAATTTGACGTTGGCGGCAACCTTCTTACCGAGGCGATCAACCACCTTAGCAGCAGCACGAATATCTTCAATGCGGCTGTTAGTGCAAGATCCTATGAATACTTTATCAATTGAAATATTGCTTAATGGCGTATTGGGAACTAGCCCCATGTACTCGAGGGCACGCTCCATTGCGGAACGTTTATTCGCATCACGCTCTTTTTCGGGATCAGGAACGCGATCGCTAATAGATAAAACCATTTCAGGTGATGTGCCCCAAGTTACTTGTGGGGCAATCTCTTCAGCACGCACCTCCACAACCGCATCAAACTTGGCATCCACATCCGAATGCAAGGTGCGCCAGTATTGCAAAGCATGGCGCATAGCCTCGCCCTTAGGTGCGTAAGGTCTACCTTGAATATATTCGATAGTAGTTTCATCAACAGCCACAAGTCCGGCGCGAGCACCTGCCTCAATTGCCATATTGCAGAGGGTCATGCGACCTTCCATGGACAAATTGCGAATCGCTTCACCTGCAAACTCAATCGTGTAACCGGTTCCGCCCGCAGTACCAATCTTGCCAATGACGGCAAGCACAATATCTTTTGCAGTGGAACCTGGCTGAAGGCGTCCATCGACTTTGACCAGCATGTTCTTACTTTTTTTCATGAGCAAGGTTTGGGTGGCCAATACATGCTCCACTTCTGAAGTACCAATGCCAAATGCCAGCGCGCCAAAAGCACCGTGAGTACTCGTATGTGAATCACCGCAGACCACGGTCATACCAGGCAAGGTAGCGCCCTGCTCCGGCCCAATAACGTGAACAATTCCCTGGCGGAGATCGTTCATTTTGTATTGAGTAATGCCAAAGGCATCACAATTTTGATCCAGTGTATCTACTTGTAATTTAGAAATCGGATCCGTGATTCCTTCGGAGCGATCTGTCGTTGGAACATTGTGATCTGAAACCGCCAGATTGGCAGAAATTCGCCACACTGGACGGCCAGCTAAATTTAGTCCTTCAAAAGCTTGAGGACTTGTCACCTCGTGCAGTAATTGACGATCTATATAAATCGTGGCCGTGCCGTCTTGTTCAGAATAGACGACATGGTCATCCCACAATTTGTCGTAAAGCGTACGTGACATGTAAACCCTCTAAAACTTTTATTTACGTACAGAAATGTTGGGAACCTTACGTGAAGTTTCTCCAACATATAACTGACGTGGACGACCAATCTTGTACTCAGGATCAGTGATCATTTCTTCCCACTGAGCAATCCAACCTACCGTTCTTGCTAAAGCAAAAATACAGGTAAACATTTCTGTTGGAACACCCAATGCGCGCTGAACAATTCCGGAATAGAAATCGACGTTTGGATAGAGCTTGCGGTTAACGAAGTAATCGTCTTCCAATGCAATCTTCTCAAGTGTCATAGCCAACTTGAACAATGGATCATTCTCGAGGCCCATTTCCTTCAAGACTTCATGGCATGTTTCACGCATGAGTTTTGCACGTGGATCAAAGTTCTTGTACACACGATGACCAAAACCCATCAAACGAACACTAGAGTTCTTGTCTTTGACTTGGGCGATAAATTCGTGAATCTTATCTACGCCACCATTTTCTTGGATTTCATTGAGCATCTGCAAGCAAGCTTCGTTAGCGCCACCGTGAGCTGGACCCCATAAACAGGCAATACCAGCAGAGATAGCAGCGAATGGATTGGTACCAGAAGATCCGCACAAGCGCACCGTTGATGTGGATGCGTTTTGCTCATGATCAGCATGCAATGTAAAGATGCGATCTAGAGCACGTACCAATACTGGATTAACTTTGTAGTCTTCGCAAGGTGTTGCGAACATCATGCGCATGAAGTTGGCTGTGTATGACAAAGAATTGTCAGGGTAGATGAATGGTTGACCAACAGAATACTTATAGGCCATCGCAACCAAAGTTGGCATCTTCGCTATCAAACGAATCTGAGCAACTTCGCGAGCATGCGGCTCGCTGTAATCAATCTCATCATGGTAGAAAGCAGCCATTGCACCAACCAAGCCAGTTAATACAGACATCGGGTGAGCATCACGACGGAAGCCGCGCAAGAAGAATTGCATTTGCTCATGAACCATCGTGTGGTGCATGACCAACTCTTCGAAATCTTTTTTCTGTTTAGCGTTTGGCAAGTCGCCATTCAGCAATAGGTAGCAAACTTCTAAGAAGTCGCAGTTATGGGCAAGATCTTCAATTGGGTAACCGCGGTAGAGCAACTCACCTTTATCGCCATCGATGTAAGTGATTTTGCTATTACATGAGGCTGTAGACAGAAAGCCTGAATCGTAGGTGAATTTACCGGTTTGACCGTAAAGCTTACGAATATCAATTACGTCAGGACCAATCGTGCCTTTGTAAATTGGCAATTCGATATCTGGTGTCCCGTCCGAAAACGATAATTTTGCCTTGATGTCCGATTCAATCATTTCTAATCCTTAGTCATTCAAATTGATGATTAATACACTATTTGATCATGCGTTCGCACTGCTATTGCACCAAAAAGCTGAATTACTTCTGTCTCAGCTTTTGTAACACCGCCCTAAATGGGGCTTCCTGTGATTCTTTATCAAGTGCTGGTACTGAATCCTTGCGACCGATTAATAAGTCCATCAAGTCGTTATCTTCTAGAGCCAGCAACTGAGTTAATACTTTTCCATCTTCTGCATTCAGTTGGGCGCCGTAACGCTCAAAAAAACGCTGCAGAATTAAATCGTTTTCAAGCAAGCCTCTACGGGCATCACTCTTTAAGCGATATATCTCTGCATTTGTAAGGGTCATACCGCCCTACGTACCATCAATTCTTTGATCTTTCCAATTGCCTTGGTTGGATTCAAATGCTTTGGACAAACGTCCACACAATTCATGATGGTGTGGCAACGGAACAAACGGTATGGGTCTTCCAAGTTATCCAAACGCTGTGCAGTATCTTCGTCGCGGCTATCAGCAATAAAGCGATAAGCCTGCAACAGACCAGCTGGACCAACGAACTTATCTGGATTCCACCAGAAAGATGGGCATGAGGTTGAGCATGATGCACACAAGATGCACTCATACAAACCATTCAACTCTTCACGCTCCTCAGGACTCTGGAGACGCTCTTTCTCGGGAAATGGATTGTCATTTACCAAGTAGGGCTTGATAGACAGGTATTGCTTGAAGAACAAAGTCATATCGACGATCAAGTCGCGCACAACTGGCAAACCAGGTAATGGGCGCAATGTGATCACCTTAGGTAAGGTCAACATATTAGTTAAGCAAGCCAAACCATTCTTACCGTTAATGTTCATAGCATCGGAGCCACAAACACCTTCGCGGCATGAACGACGATAAGAAATCGATTCGTCCTGCTTCTTAAGAGAAATCAGGGCATCCAACAACATGCGCTCACCAGTTAATTCGAGCTCGTAACGCTCCATGCGTGGGGCTGCGTCGACATCTGGATCGTAGCGGTAAATTTCAAATATACGAATATCACTCATTTTAATTTCTCTTCGCTTAGAAAGTACGTTCTTTAGGAGGGAAAGACTCAACCGTCAATGGCTTGAGGACAACTGGCTTGTAATCCAAGCGATTGCCTTCGCTATACCAAAGCGTGTGCTTCATCCAATTGCCATCATCACGCTCTTGATGATCATCATGCGAGTGCGCACCACGACTTTCAGTACGCGCCGCAGCTGAGATCATGGTTGCGTTTGCCGCTTCAATTAAGTTAGCGACTTCTAAAGCTTCGATACGTGCTGTATTGAAAATCTCTGACTTATCTTTGAGCCACAAATGCTTAGCGCGCTCAGTGAGCTTGGCCATTTGACGAACACCTTCATCCATCAACTCTTGGTTACGGAATACGCCAGCATATTTCTGCATGGTTTTGCGAATATCGTTCGCAACGTCTTGCGCATACTCACCAGATGTTGAATTATCAAGCGCAGCAATGCGCGCCATTGTTTGTTCACCAGCATTTGCAGGCAATGGTTTGAATTCGCGATTCTTGAGATCCATCGCAACAATGTGATTACCTGCTGCGCGACCGAATACTAACAAGTCGAGCAATGAGTTGGTGCCCAAACGGTTAGCACCGTGAACGGATACGCAAGAGCACTCACCAATTGCATACAAGCCATTAACGATGTCGTTATGCTTGCCGTTAGCAGGCACAACCACTTGACCATTGATATTGGTAGGAATACCGCCCATCTGGTAGTGGATGGTTGGCACAACAGGAATCGGTTGCTTGGTAACGTCCACGTTCGCAAAGTTAATACCAATTTCGTAGACAGAAGGCAAGCGCTTCATGATTGTCTCGGCGCCAATGTGCGTCAAGTCGAGAACCACATAATCACCGTTAGGGCCACAACCGCGCCCTTCTTTGATTTCCTGATCCATGCAACGAGAAACGAAATCGCGCGGCGCTAAATCTTTATAGGTTGGAGCATAACGTTCCATAAAACGCTCGCCATCCTTGTTACGCAAGATGCCGCCTTCACCACGACAGCCCTCAGTCAACAACACACCTGCACCAGCTACGCCAGTTGGGTGGAATTGCCAGAACTCCATATCTTCCAATGGAATGCCTGCACGAGCTGCGAGACCCATACCGTCACCGGTATTAATAAATGCGTTTGTAGATGCATCCCAAATGCGGCCTGCACCACCAGTAGCCATCATGACTACTTTAGTTTCCAAGATATAAACCTGGCCTGTTTCCATTTCGAGTGCAGTGACGCCAACAACATCACCTGCGTCATCACGAATGAGATCAAGTGCTAACCACTCTACGAAGAAATTTGTTTTTGCACGTACGTTACGCTGATACAAAGTGTGCAACATTGCATGACCAGTTCGGTCAGCAGCTGCGCAAGCACGTTGCACGGCCTTCTCACCGTAATTAGCTGTATGACCACCAAATGGACGCTGATAAATCGTGCCATCTGGGTTACGGTCAAAAGGCATACCAAAATGCTCTAACTCATAAACAACTTTAGGAGCTTCGCGACACATAAATTCGATCACGTCTTGGTCACCTAACCAGTCGGAGCCTTTGATGGTGTCGTAGAAGTGATAGTGCCAATTGTCTTCACTCATATTGCCCAGTGATGCACCGATACCGCCCTGTGCGGCAACCGTATGTGAGCGAGTTGGGAAAACTTTGGTTAATACCGCAACGTTCAAGCCAGCTTCCGCCAATTGCAAAGAAGCGCGCATACCTGAACCGCCTGCACCAATAATTACCGCGTCGAAACGGCGGCGTGGCAATGCTTTTTTAATCGCAGTCATGAATTACACTTTCCACAAAATTTGAACGGCATAGGCCGCACAGGCTACGAGATACAAAACAGTTAACACTTGCAGTGTTAAACGAATGCTGACTGGCTTGATGTAATCCATCCAAATATCGCGGATACCAATCCAAGCGTGATAGAACAAGCTGATGAAGAATAAAAGCGTCAAGAGCTTCATGAACTGATTGCTAAACAATGCAGCCCAGCCTTCATAAGTTGCACTACCAGTGATGCAGTAGTCAACCACTAAAACGACTGTGAAGACGACCATCACGATGGCGGTTACACGTTGAATAATCCACTCTTTAAGGCCGTAATGCGCACCAACAACTAAGCGCTTAGGTCCAATTTGATAAATAGGCATTAGATTTCCTTAATAAAGAAGTGCTTAGTACAAGCCAAACAGTTTGAGACCAACAACCGCAGTCAAAGCAAGACCTAAGAAAAATACAAAGATCGCTGAGCGGTTGGCATCAACCTTTTCAACACCAATCTCTAAATCCAACAAGAGATAGCGAATACCGGCGCAGAAATGGTGCAAGAAAGACCAAATTAATCCAAGCAGAATGATCTTTACAAGATCATGACCTGTAATGGCTTGGAACTTTTGGTAACTCATCTCAGAAGCCAAACTTTGATCTAAGAGATAGAGTAGGAATGGCAACATCAAAAACAATGCCGCTCCACTAATACGATGAAGAATTGACACTTTTCCAGCCCAAGGAAGGCGGTATTTAATCAACTGGGCAAGACCAATATTTCGATAAACCGGTCTATCTTTTTTTACGTTTTGCTGCGCATCAACCATGGGTAATCTCAATCTTTCGGTGGAGGTTTGGTGTGGTTTTGTTGTGTTGCAACATATTCTATTGGAAACCTTGAAGGTGGTGGGGACTTTTTAGCGTTTAAAGGGGTTAAATAGTGGTTTTTACTGATTTTGAGTGTACTACCTAGTTCAATTTATTGTCGTAGTGCTGATCCGAAGTGTCATACCTTGCGTGACGAATTTCTACTGGTTTATTCCCGTAGGTAAAAGCCACACGCTCAACCGAAAGCAAGGCTGCTCCTTCTGGAACTTCTAGGTGCTTGGAAAGCTCTGAATTCGCCACCACAGCTTTTATCTTTTCTTCTGCCCGCACCATATGAGTGGCGTACTCACTCTCATAGAAGGCGTACATTGGGCCAGGCCATGCATTCAAGGCATCGAGTGTCAGACCCTTAAAGCGACCTTCAGGCAGCCAAATCTCCTCAAAAACGATCGGGCGCCCTGCAGAGCTTTGAACACGATCGATTCTAATTACAGGGTCACCTGCCTTTAATTTAAGCAACTTTGCGATATAGGCATCAGATTGTTTGTTTTCACAGGCTAAAAACTGGTTTTTGAGATGTAACTTATCGCCAGAATCAGGCTCTAACCGTAAAAAACGGTATTGAAAGTCCTCTTCTTGATGGGTTGCTACAAAAGTACCCTTGCCTTGACGTCTCACCAGTAGATTTTGGGCGGCTAACTCATCAATCGCCTTGCGCACCGTCCCCTGACTTACTGCATATCGGGCTGCAAGCTCCATTTCACTGGGGATAGCATCACCAGGCAACCATTCGGAGGTCTGCAAACTCGCCAAAATCATGGCTTTGATTTGCTCATAAAGGGGGCTAAATGAGGCTATGGGTTCAGATATCAATGACAAATTCACTCCAGGGCAGCTTCTATTGGATAAAATTCAAGCTTATCTCATATCTTATATAAGACATGATTGACAGTGTAAATGGAAAGTCCATACACTTGAATGGATAATAGAAAAGATTTCAATTAATTAACCTCAACTGGAGTTATTAGTAATGGCAAAAGCCCCAATGCGTGTCGCAGTCACCGGTGCAGCCGGTCAAATCGGATATTCCCTCCTCTTTCGCATCGCCAACGGCGACTTGTTAGGCAAGGATCAGCCGGTAATCCTCCAGTTACTTGAAATTCCAGATGAAAAAGCTCAAAAAGCCTTAACTGGCGTAATGATGGAATTAGAAGATTGCGCATTCCCATTGTTGGCTGGAATGACAGCCCACTCTGACCCAATGACGGCATTTAAAGATATCGACGTTGCTTTGTTGGTTGGCGCACGTCCACGTGGCCCTGGGATGGAGCGCAAAGATTTGCTCTCAGCCAATGCCCAGATTTTCACTGCGCAAGGCAAAGCATTGAATGCAGTTGCCAAGAAGACTGTAAAGGTATTGGTTGTTGGTAACCCAGCAAACACCAATGCTTATATTGCTATGAAATCTGCTCCAGATATTCCTGCGAAGAATTTCACAGCAATGTTGCGCTTGGATCACAACCGCGCTCTTTCACAATTGGGTAACAAGTTAAACAAGCCTGTTGCTGATATCGAGAAATTGGTTGTTTGGGGTAACCACAGCCCAACAATGTACCCAGACTATCGCTTTGCAACCATTGATGGCAAGTCTGTGAAAGACAGCATCAACGATGCAGCATGGAATAAAGACACATTTATTCCTACAGTTGGAAAACGTGGTGCGGCAATTATTGAAGCGCGTGGCCTCTCCTCTGCAGCGTCTGCAGCCAATGCAGCAATTGATCACATTCGTGACTGGGTTCTTGGCACAAATGGCAAGTGGGTCACTATGGGCATTCCATCCAAAGGTGAATATGGCATTCCTGCCGAAGTAATCTACGGCTATCCAGTAGTTTGCGAAAACGGCGAGTACAAAATGGTTGAAGGTTTGGAGATCGATGAATTCTCACGTGAACGCATGAACCATACCCTCAACGAATTGCTTGAAGAACAAGCTGGCGTTAAGCACCTTCTCTCTTAAGGATTGCTACACATGAAGAAATCCCTTCTCATCGTTAGCCTAGCAACAGCTGGCCTCTTGGGTTCAGCATCCGCTATTGCTAATGAAGAAGTTACCACTTGGACCTGTAGTGAAAGCAAGCAATTCAAAACTTCAGGTACAACTGAATTGGTTCGCCTTACTTGGGAATCCAAAACATTTGACCTGAAACGCGAAAATTCCTTACCAGGAAGTTTGCGTTACAAAAACAGCAGCAGTGGGCATGACCTTGTGGTGCTGGGTAACAAAGCAATGTTGCTTAACATCAAGTCTGGAACTCGTCTTGCTGATTTCTGCCAAACTGCAGAAATGAAAACAGGCAAGCCCCCACACTTGTTTGCTAATTCAGAGCCCTTTACTCAGAACTAAAAGCAATCGCATCAAAATTAAAAGCCGAGAATTTCTCGGCTTTTTTATCGCTATCTTTTTCAGATAAATGAATTAGGTTTAGTGAAATAAAGGCTGCTGTGTAGGCGCATCATCTGGCAACTCAGCGTGAACAGCATCCCCCGATCGATCAGGAAACAGTGGCGCTCCGCAATCATCGCAAAGCTCTGGATCAAATAACATTGCGTGACGAAAGACATCTTCAACGCCAGCATTATGAAGCGCATCTGCAATCCGCTTCATAGGACCTTCATCATCAGATAAATCATTCAGAGCATCATTAGCGACGCTCTCGCGATCATAGAGCGGCCAGATTACGCCATAGACCACCTCAGATGAGCCTTTCAAGCTAAATGAAATGCGGTACTCATCGGCCTGCTCCTCACCAAATGCACCGACTACACATGACAATCCAGCAGGCAAAACTCCCAGCGTACTCTCAAGAAAATTGACGCCAGCACGAATGCTCAATGGACGCACTTGCTTATCCGCCAAGCGGCAGTTTGTGAAATAGGCTTCTGGCAACAAAAGTTCAAACTCACAACCCGGTAAGAGCGAGGCAATGGGTTCTTGCATTGTGTTTTGCCAACCAATCAAACTGACGCCCCGCTCTTGTCGCGTTGGCGCTTCAGCCTGCCAACGGAAAAGCGGAGTTCCTAATGGCGCAGCAACAGCTGCGATGATGAAACGAGGATCAGCTAACACTGCAATCGTCTCCGACATCTCACGCAACTCCAACTTAACTTCGCTTGAAGAGATGGCAGCGGTTGCCAGCGCCTCAGTCAACAAGCGAGTTTGGCAATGTGAATGCGGCATCTGATCAATGCTGTAGAGCCAAGGAACAATTGCTAAACGAGCTTCTGTAGAAGCAATTGAGTTATGCAATGCATCGGCAGTGGATTCAATGACACTCAATGGCAGCGCGCCGGAGGGAATCTGATAGCGTGTGTGTGCAACGATTGGTAGAGCCAGTAACAGCACATCCCAACTCTGACCTTCATGCTCTATGGTGAGTGATTCAGCAAGCGTTTCTGCAGAATCTGCTAGCACTTCAAAAGCTACGGTATTAATACGGAAGGTTTGATCTAATGCAGCATCAATCACATTCTGATTTTGACTTTTCAGCAAGCGCATTAAACGAACATTTAAACGCTCTTCCCAAAAACGATCTTCGATTTGACTGCCAGAGGCGGCCAAAGAGATAGCGTCAGCTACCAGGCGCTCTACATCTGGTGAAGCGCGTTGGGAGGATTTAGTGCGATGAACAGCCATGGTGCATTCTCCTACTTTCTTTCGGGACGTCTAAATAGCGGTTTTTCTGGTTTTGATTCAGAGGCGACATATTTGTAGCCATCCAAATTAAAGTTCTTCAAATCCGCAGGTTCAGTAATGCGATTTTCGACAACGTAGCGAGCCATTAATCCCCTAGCCCTCTTGGCATAAAAAGAAATAATTTTGTACTTACCGTCCTTGCCATCCTGAAACACCGGAGAAATCACTGGGCAATCTAAGTTCTTTGCTTGCAAAACCTTGAAATACTCTTCAGAGGCTAAATTGAGGAGCACGGGCTTCTTTTGTTTCTCTAGGACGCTCTTCAGGGAATCGGTCACACGCTCGCCCCAAAATGCGTATAAATCTTTTCCTCGGGCATTCTTAAACGATGTCCCCATCTCTAAGCGATAAGCCTGCATTAAATCTAAGGGGCGTAATGCGCCATATAAGCCAGAGAGAATGCGAACATGGTCCTGCGCAAAATCAATGGCCTTGGTATTGAGGCTCTTTACTTCAAATCCATCATAGACATCACCGTTGAAGGCATAAATAGCGGGTTTGCTATTGTCATCGGTAAATTTCTTGGACCAGTCACGATATCGGCCGACATTCAGAGCGGCCAACCGATCAGATAGACCCATGAGGTTGGCGACTTCTTGGGGCGAAAGCTTCTTTAGCTCAGCTATCAGCTTTGCCGATTCCGAAACAAACTCCGGCAGAGTCGGGGCTTTGACCTTGACGGGGGTTTTGTAATCTAGAGATTTAGCGGGTGAAAGTACGATCAGCATGGCACAATTTGAATATGAATTTCTACCATTCTAGCGACTACCTACCTTATTTGCCCTAAACCGCCTGCATGGACCAAAACCCACCTCTGACCCCTGTATTCCCCAGCCGCCTACCCGAGGTAGAAACAACGGTATTTACGGTGATGTCTACCCTTGCTGCAAAACACCAGGCCATCAACCTGGGTCAAGGCTTTCCAGACTTTCCATGTGATCGGGGGCTTATATCCCTCGTCAATACAGCGATGCTGGCTGATCACAATCAATACCCGCAAATGGTCGGAGTTGCCGAGTTACGTCAGGGCATCTCACAGAAAATTTCTACGCTATATGGTCATGACTACGATCCTGACACTGAGATCACTATCACTGCTGGTGGCACTCAAGGAATCTTCACGGCAATCTTGTCATGCGTCAGTCCAGGCGATGAAGTTGTGATTATAGAACCAGCTTATGACAGCTATCGCCCATCAATCGAATTAGCTGGTGGCAAAACCGTCGCCGTATCTTTGACCGCCAATTGCGATGAGCAAGGAAGCGTTAATTCTTATTCGATTCCTTGGGACGAATTAGCAAAAGCAGTCAATTCAAAAACACGACTTGTCATCATTAATACACCACACAATCCAACCGGTCTGGTGTGGCAGAAATCTGATCTTGATCATTTGGCCAGTTTAGTCAGAAGCACTAACGCGCTGGTCTTAAGCGACGAAGTCTATGAGCACATGGTGTTTGACGGGTTCAAACATATCAGCCTTGCGAGCCATACGGAATTAGCGGCAAGAAGCTTTGTAATAACGAGCTTTGGTAAAACCTACCATGTCACCGGCTGGAAGGTGGGCTATGTAGCCGCACCCGCAGCAATCATGAAAGAGTTTCGCAAGGTCCATCAGTTCAATGTATTTACGGTGAACACACCAATGCAATATGGTTTGGCGGAATACCTCAAAAATGCAGATCATTATTTGGCACTGCCATCTTTTTACCAAGCTAAGCGGGATTTTTTTAGCAAAGAGCTGGAGCGCACTGGTTTCAAATTATTACCTTCCCCAGCAACCTATTTTCAATGTGTTAATTACACCAAGTTAAATATTCCCCAAGCCAAGATGAGCGAAGCCGATTTTTGCTCCTGGCTAACTACCGAGGTTGGCGTAGCCGCTATTCCTGTTTCTGCTTTTTATTCCAAGCCTGTTGAGTCAGGCGTTATCCGTTTTTGTTTTGCTAAAGAAGAAAAAACGCTTTCTGCAGCATTAGAGCGTTTACAAACCCTGTAATAGAGGAAGGATTATGGCAATAAGTAAACCCAATAATGACATCATTGATGTTTATAGCTGGCCAACCCCAAATGGGCACAAGGTGCACATCATGCTCGAGGAGTGTGGCTATAAATTAGGTAAAGATTGGATTGCACATCCAATTGATATTGGAGCCGGCGATCAGTTCAAATTCGACTTCTTAGCAATTAGTCCAAATAACAAGATTCCAGCGATTACGGATCCCAACGGCCCGGATGGCAAACCCATCCACCTCTTTGAGTCTGGCGCAATCCTGCTCTATCTAGCAGCCAAAACAGGGAAGTTTTTGCCCAAATCCACACGGGCTAAATACGAGGTCTTGCAATGGCTCATGTTCCAAATGGGGGGGGTGGGGCCACTTTTAGGCCAAAACCACCATTTTCGGATCTACGCACCGGAAAAAATTGAGTATGCAATCAATCGCTACACTAATGAAGCTAAGCGCTTATATGGAGTGATCGATCATCAGCTGAAAGATAATCCCTATATTGCTGGAAAGAGTTACTCCATTGCCGATATTGCCATATTCCCATGGGCGCGCAATTGGAAGAATCAAGGTATTGATATCAATGAGTATCCGCATTTCAAGCGCTGGTTTGAAATGATTGGTGAGCGCCCTGCTGTAAAGCGTGGCGTTGAAGTATTAACTGCATTGCGCAAGCCCTTGCATGATGACAAAGCAAGAGAGCAATTATTTGGTTCATCACAGTATCAAAAAAGGAAATAGCATGAAGATTCAATCGGTCGGAGTTATTGGTGCGGGTACGATGGGCAACGGTATCGCGCAAGTGTTCGCAGTTGCTGGGCTAGATGTTGTGATGGTAGATATGAGTGATGCAGCGGTTGAGCGTGGTTTGAACCAGATCAGCAAGAGCCTGGATCGGCTAGTCAAAAAAGAAACGCTGACTACCGACGGAAAAGATGCGGCATTAAAGCGCATCAAAGGCAGCACTTCATATGCTGACTTCAAGGGCCTTCAATTGGTGATCGAAGCCGCTACTGAAAATCAAGCCATCAAAGAAAAGATTTTGAAACAAGTTGATGAGATCGTCAGCAAAGAAACTATTATTGCTACCAACACCTCTTCACTCTCCATTACCAAGCTTGCCGCCCTAGATTCCAACCCAGGCCGCTGTATTGGTATGCACTTTTTTAATCCGCCACCCATGATGGCATTGGTTGAAGTGATTCGCGGCTTGCAAACTTCCGATGCGACACACGCAGCCATCATTGAAATGGCTAAGCGTATTGGCAAAGAGCCGATCACTGTAAAGAGCTCCCCTGGATTTGTTGTGAATCGCATTTTGCTGCCAATGATTAACGAGGCCTTCTTCGTGCTTCACGAAGGTCTCGCCAGCCCTGAGGATATTGATGCCGGCATGAAGTTAGGCTGCAATCAACCGATTGGCCCCCTTGCCTTAGCTGACTTAATTGGTTTGGATACCTGCCTTGCGGTGATGGAGGTCTATTTTGAGAACTTTAGTGACTCTAAGTATCGCCCTTGCCCACTGCTGCGCGAGATGGTTGCCGCAGGGTATCTTGGTCGTAAGACTGGGCGCGGTGTCTATAACTACGACCAGTAATTATTCAACTCACCATCAATCAATTTAAGTAAAGAATTTTTTGTGAACCCATTACCTCCGCTAGTCCGTAAATTAGCTTACGCTGGCCTAATCCCATTTATTGGTCTCGCTTTAATGGTGCAGCTGGCACCAACCCCACTCAATTATTTAAGCGCAGAGTCCTTGGCGGGTTATGGGGCCGTGATTACTGCGTTCATGGGCGCATTACATTGGGGCGCTAATTTGCACGCATTAGGTAAGGCGCTTCCGGGTGGTCGTTGGGAAGATCGGAATGCCTGGATTTGGGGCGTGATACCAGCATTGGTAGCCTGGCTTGCGCTACACATTTATATTCCAGTTGGCCTGGTAATCCTGGCATCAGCTTTGGTTATCCAGCGCAATATCGACAAAGAAACCTATCAATACTATTTTTCAAGTGAAGAGGCGTGTGCAGCTTTTATCACTTTACGCAATCGACTTACATTGGTTTCTGCCAGCTGCTTAATTTGGGCAGCTTTAGTAATTTTGTTTGTACAGAATTAAATCGACAGTTATGGGCAATCTTTTTGATCAAGCGCCTCCGCCTCCATTGGCGGAAGCCTTGCGCCCAAAAACGATTGAAGAAGTTATTGGACAGACACATCTGCTGGCTTCAGGCAAGCCACTCAATTTAGCCTTTGCTTCAGGCAAGCCTCACTCAATGATTCTGTGGGGTCCGCCAGGGGTTGGTAAGACCACCCTAGCAAGACTTTCTGCAAAGGCTTTTGATAGAGAGTTCATCGCGATATCGGCCGTACTTGCAGGCGTAAAAGAAATCCGCGAGTCTATTGAGCAAGCGCAACAGAGCATGTCTCAATACGGCAGACAAACTATTTTGTTTGTAGACGAGATACATCGCTTTAATAAGAGCCAACAAGATGCTTTATTGCCGCATGTGGAGTCTGGCTTATTTACCTTTATTGGTGCCACTACCGAAAATCCATCATTTGAGGTCAACTCAGCCCTGCTCTCGCGAGCACAGGTATATGTACTGAAATCCTTAGGCGCTTCAGAGTTAAAGCAATTATTTAATCGTGCGCGTGAGTATGCAATGCCTGAGAATGCTTTCGAGGCAGATGCAATTGATAGCCTAATCTCACATGCAGATGGCGATGCTAGGCGACTACTCAATTTAGTAGAGCAAGTGCGCAATGCAGTTACCACTCCCAACTCCAAGGTAACAACTGTTGATCAACAGTTTATTGAAAACGCTTTAACTGTTCAAGCCCGCCGTTTTGATAAAGGCGGAGATCATTTTTATGATCAAATCTCTGCCCTGCATAAATCGGTACGTGGCTCTAATCCGGATGCAGCGTTGTATTGGTTTTGCCGAATGCTAGATGGTGGTGCAGATCCGCGCTATCTCGCCCGAAGAATTATTCGCATGGCCTGGGAAGATATTGGTCTTGCTGATCCAAGGGCAATGCAGCTCGCAAATGATGCCGCACAAACTTTTGAGCGGCTGGGATCACCTGAGGGTGAGTTGGCGCTTGGACAAGCGGTTGTGTATTTAGCCATTGCCGCCAAAAGTAATGCTGGCTATAAGGCATATAACGCAGCACGAGCCTATGTTGCAAACGATCAAAGCAAGCCAGTACCCAATCATTTGCGCAATGCCCCAACCAAACTCATGAAGGAGTTAGGCCACGGCAAGGAATATCGCTATGCACATGATGAGCCACATGCTTATGCTGCCAGAGAGTCTTATCTTCCGGAGGGAATGGCAGAGCCACATTGGTATGAGCCAGTTGATCGCGGGTTAGAGAGTCAGATTGCCCAGAAGATGGCCTTCTTACGCAAGTTAGATGAGGAATCGAATAAGAAATGATTCAAGAGCCAAAGAGTGCAAGCCCGATTGCTGGGACTTTTTATTACGACATCATCTCTCCTTTTTCATATTTCTACATCAAGCAGCGCCATCGCCTAGCTAAGCGCGTAGATATTAAACCCGCCCCGATCCTGCTCGGCGGCCTCTTTCGATCAACCGATAATCGCGGGCCAGGTGAAGTGGAAGCCAAGCGTCCCCACACCTACCAATACTGCGTATGGCGCGCTGACAAGCTGGGCTTACCATTTCAGTTTCCAGATCACCACCCTTTTCTGACTGCAGCTGCGCAGCGACTTCTGGCACAGCAAGACGCTCAATGGGAAATGGTTGAACGTGCATTTGAATATGTTTGGGTAGAAGGCAAAGATCCCAATTTATCTTGGCCACAATTTTGCCAATACCTTGGTTTGGCATCTGACACTCCAAAACCGGATGCCCCGGAGATCAAGGCCAAGCTGATTAGCAATACAGAAAAAGCAAAAGTAGATGGTGCATTTGGTCTGCCAACTCTAGTAATTCAAGGTCATGCGTTTTTTTGGGGGGGGGTAGATACCATCGACTGGGCCTTGGATTATCTAGACCGACCCGAGATGTTCGAAGAAGTGACCTATCAGCATGACGGTCAACTACCATCCGGCCTTTGAGCAATACAATAAGATTTACCCTATTTTTACTAGACTTTTAAGGACATTCACTATGCGCAAAATCATTGCCTCCCTATTCATGATTTCAAGTCTGATTGCAAGCGCCACAAGCTTTGCAGGCCCTAAAGTGGAATTCAAAACCACCATGGGTAATTTTGTTGTTGAACTTGATTCTGTCAAGGCACCAAAAACAACCGCCAACTTTTTAAACTACGTCAATAGTGGGTTTTATAACGGCACTATCTTTCACCGTGTGATCGATGGCTTCATGATTCAGGGTGGCGGCTTTACTCCAGACTTAGTTCAAAAGCCAACTAATGCCCCGGTAGTTTCAGAAGCTCAAAATGGACTCAAGAATGATACTTACACCATTTCCATGGCCCGTACTTCCGATCCTGATTCCGCAACAGCACAGTTCTTTATTAATGTTAAGGACAATGAAGGTCTAAATTATCCAAATGCAATGGGCAATGGCTACACGGTATTCGGCAAAGTGATTTCTGGCACACAAACAATTGATGCAATCCGCAAAATTCCTACTATGGTTGCACCAGCACCAAAAATGGGGCGTATGTCTGATGTTCCTAGCAAGACGGTCACGATTGAATCCGCTACTGTTCTCAAGTAATTTCTACAGATCTATTTGAGTTCTGACGGTCAATAGCATGATCTTGCTGGATGATGCCCAGAGTACTCAGGCACAACCTAGTAGCCGCCTCTATGAAAATGCACTTCAGTGCTGGACTGCTTACCCTCAGTCCAGCTTCTCAGAGACGCTAGCCACCGTAGATCAATGCCTAGGTTATATCAATGAAGCATTGCGTCAGGGCGAATATGTTGTTGCCGCATTTGCTTATGAATTGGGTCTATACATTCATAAAATTGACCGGCCTATAGCTGGGGGTAAGAAAAGTCACCCATTAATACAAGCATGGTCTTTTAAATCCTATGAAAGCTTCAGCAAGCAGGATGCTGATGCCCTGATTAAGAGCGCGATTGCGTCCCAGGATTCCGACTCTCAAGCTGCAGGCGTTGCGAATCTTCATTTTTCTATCAATGAAGACCAGTTCAAGTCCGATATTGAGACTATCCAAGAGTACATTCGTAATGGCGACACTTACCAAATAAACCATACCTTTCGGATTGCGGGAGAGGCCTATGGTGACCCGCTCGCACTGTATGCGCGATTAAGAAGTCGCCAGCCAGGAAGATTTGGCGCATTTATTGAGAGTGACTCGAATTACATTCTTTCCCAGTCGCCCGAATTATTTATTCAGAAGCATGGCAATACCCTAAAAGCTATGCCCATGAAAGGCACTGCTAGCGCATTGAATGATTCAGCAGAGCACTTGTCAGCAGATGCTAAGAATCAAGCAGAAAACGTCATGATTGTTGATTTGCTGCGCAATGATCTAAGCCGCTTGGCCTTACCGGGAACCGTTACTGTTCCAGAACTGTTTGAAGTTGCCAGGTACGGTGATGTATTGCAAATGACATCAACTATTCAGGCTGAGATAAAACCTGGCATTGAATTACGTGATGTACTCAATGCTGTCTTTCCTTGTGGCTCTGTAACTGGAGCACCCAAGAAACGCAGCATGCAAATCATCCAAGAATTGGAGTCACAAGATCGCGGCTTCTATTGCGGTGCACTTGGCTGGATGGATCCCAGTGGTGACTTTGCATTTAGCGTTCCCATTCGTACACTTGAAATTGAACGTAATATTGATTCACATGCGGCACCATTTACTTTGGGCATCGGCGCCGGCATTACGATTGATTCTGAAGCCTCGCAAGAGTGGGAGGAATGCCAAATCAAAGCAGCCTTCTTAAGCAATCTCCCTAGTGAGCTAGGTTTATTTGAAACTATCTTAGTTCATCAAGGCAAACCCCAACATCTACAACTTCACTTAGGGCGCTTATCTGATTCAGCTCTAGCGCTTGGCATTCCCCACTCCATGACTGACATAACTAAGATTATTGAGAGTGCTTGCGAAAAAGTCGCGAACGATATCGACTATCGGTTGCGATTGGATTTGGGCCATTCTGGAAAACCCAGTTACCAAATCTCTCCAATCAGCTCATTGCCTGAATCAGTGAAGATTTTTTGGGCTAGCGACCTTCTTCCCAATGCCAAGATGGCCACTCTTCACTCGGGTAATGTTTTGCTGAGACATAAAGTGATTAGTAGAGATATTTATGACCAGGCCTGGAAATTAGCCGAAGACTTGGGTGGCTTTGATGCTCTTTTTGTAAATGAGCATGGATTTGTTACTGAAGGTGGAAGAAGCAGCATCTTTATTAAGTCCGGCGATCGCTGGCTTACACCACCTGTTACAGCAGGTCTACTTCCAGGGGTAATGAGGTCAATCATATTGAATGATCCCAAATGGAATGCCCATGAGGCAAACCTGACTATTGCCGATGTTCAAAATGCAAAAGAGATTATGCTTAGCAATGCACTACGTGGCCACATCCCCGCCCATTTTTAGAAAGTCCGCATGAAGTTTTGCTCGCACTGCGCAGCGCCTATTAGCATCAAGATTCCCGTGGATGATTCGCGGGAGCGTCATGTTTGTGATTCTTGCGGAAGTATTCATTATTTCAATCCACGCAATGTGGTTGGCAGCATTCCCGTCTTTGGTAAGCAAGTTTTATTGTGTCGTCGTGCCATAGAGCCTCGCTATGGCTATTGGACTCTTCCCGCTGGATTTATGGAACTTGGCGAAAGCACGTGCACTGGGGCAGCAAGGGAAACTCAAGAGGAGGCTGGCGCCATTGTTGAGATCGGCCCACTGTACTCGCTACTCAATGTGCCACATGCAGAGCAAATACACCTCTTCTATTTAGCCACCATGACCTCTCCCGACTTTAACGCAGGTGAAGAAAGTCTTGAAGTCGCTCTATTTAGTGAACAAGAAATTCCGTGGAGTGAGATTGCCTTTCCAACAGTAAAACAAACTTTAGAGTGGTTCTTTGCTGATCGCGCAGCTGGAGTATTCGATTCAGGTATTGAGTTCGGCGTTCGCAGCAGAGATATTCTGCCAACAGAAAAAATCTAAGCATCGCAAGCGCATGAGCAATATCAACTGGCTAGGATCTCAGGATGCATTTCCTAACCCAATTGATTGCCCAGATCCCGACCCGAGCGTTCCCGGCTTAATAGCCGTAAGTGAGCGTATTTATCCAGGACAGCTAGCTCGCGCATACCGAATGGGAATATTTCCCTGGTACTCAGATAATCAGCCAGTCTTATGGTGGTCGCCGAACCCCCGAATGGTATTAAAACCTAAGCACTTTAAGTGCCATGACTCCCTGAAGAAAACCATTCGACACTTTTTAACCGATCCACAAAAAAATATCTGCGTTGATGATGATTTTGGGGCAGTCGTTCGCTCTTGTGCAACTGCCAGAAGAAAAGATCAAGATGGAACATGGATCACCCATGAAATCATGGATGCCTATACCCAGCTTCACGAACAAGGTCATGCCCACAGTATTGCGGTAACAGAAGATGAGTTGCTGATTGGCGGTCTCTATTGTGTTGCATTTGGTGGGATGGTTTTCGGAGAATCGATGTTTAGCCATCAATCCGATGCGTCCAAAATCGCCTTAGCCGCTCTCGCCGCTTGGTGTGAGCAACATCAAGTTGAAATGATTGACTGCCAGCAAGAAACTGCTCACCTTGATTCTCTGGGTGCCGCACCAATATCTCGAGATGAATTTTTGACTCATCTGCAAATTGCATTAAAGCAAACTAATATAGAGATTCCCTGGACATTTGATAAAGCAATTTTGCGTCACTGGCTATGACCCAATTAAAAGAACTCCCCTTAACCGAGCTTCAGTTCTACGCGACAGCACCCTATCCTTGCAGCTATCTGCCAGGAAAAACTGCTCGCTCGCAGGTAGCAACGCCCTCACACTTAATACATGCAGATTTATATGGTGAACTAGTCAATGCAGGTTTTCGTCGTAGTGGTTTACACGCCTACCGACCTTATTGCGATGAATGCAATGCCTGTAAAGCAACCCGCATTCCAGTTAAGCAGTTCTCACCCAACCGCAGCCAAAAACGCTCCTGGAAAAAACATGCGGGGCTTGATATTCGCGTTCTGAATTTGGGTTACCAAGAGGAGCACTATCAGCTTTATCAAGCCTACCAAAGTAACCGCCATTCTGGTGGCGATATGGATCAAGGCAACGAAGATAGCCAAGATCAATACATGCAGTTTCTATTGCAAAGTCGAGTGAACTCGAGAATCGTTGAATTTCGTGATGGGCCGCATGATCCCCATCCAGGACGTCTTCGAATGGTCAGCATGATTGATATCTTGGATCAAGGCATCTCTTCTGTGTATGCCTTCTTTGATACCAGCAATACCTCTGCCAGCTACGGGAGCTTTAGCATCCTTTGGCAAATTCAGCAGGCCCTAGAATTAGACCTCCCCTATCTTTATCTCGGCTACTACATTGAGAATAGTGAAAAAATGTCCTACAAGGCCAAGTTCCAGTCTATTGAAGGATTAATGGATGACCATTGGCAACCCATCATTGGGCCATAATATCTACCCATGATCGATAGTTACCCTCTTCTACGCCCCTGGCTATTTTCTTTAGATCCAGAGCAAGCGCACAACCTGACTCTTAGCAATCTTGATCGCGCTCAGCGCTGGGGCTTATTGCGCCACCTAGTTGAGCAACCAGCTGCTGATCCCCGCAACTTATGTGGCATCACCTTTCCAAACCCAGTTGGGCTTGCCGCGGGACTAGATAAAGATGGTAAACATATTGATGCACTTGGCTCCTTAGGTTTTGGCTTTCTAGAAATCGGCACAGTCACGCCGAAGCCACAACCCGGCAATCCAAAGCCCCGCATGTTTCGCTTACCGCAAGTGCAGGCCATTATTAATCGCATGGGCTTTAATAATGATGGCGTCGATGCGTGCGTCAAACGTGTTCGAAACTCCTCATATTGGCAAAATGGGGGCATCGTTGGTTTAAATATCGGCAAGAACGCTAGCACCCCGATCGAGAACGCTGCTAGCGATTACGTCACGGCCATGGAGGCGGTATATGAAGTTGCCTCATACATTACCGTCAATATCTCCTCCCCCAATACACAGAATTTACGAGCCCTTCAAGGTGAAGAGATGTTGCGTGCATTACTAGGCTCGCTTCATTTAGCCCGTGAAGCACTCTGTGATCAGTATGGCGTTCGCAAGCCTCTCTTTTTAAAAATTGCACCAGACCTAGATCACAGCGACATCAAACTCATCGCGGATCTTTTGCTCGAATTTAAGATTGATGCAATCATCGCAACAAATACAACGATTGCCCGCGAAGCAGTGCAAGGTCTAGAATTTGGACGAGAAGCTGGCGGCTTGTCTGGCGCTCCAGTTCGTATTGCCTCTACCGAAGTGGTCAAAAGTCTAAAGCAGTATTTGGGCGATGCCATTCCGGTTATTGGCGTTGGCGGCATTCTGTCTGGCAATGATGCAGAGGAAAAAATGGGGGCTGGCGCAAGCCTGATCCAGATCTATAGCGGCCTAATCTATCGTGGCCCAAAACTGATTGCTGAGTGTGCATCTGCATTAAGAAAGTAACTTAGCGGACCCTAAAACGCTTTTTTGGCATTGAAATGCCGTTTCATATTGTGCAATTTTGCTAAAAATCGCTACAATTAACAGCATGACTGCAAGTAAATCCGAAAAAGTAGCAAAAGTACCTGGCGAGGCTGGAAAAACAGCCATCCAGGTGGTTGAGCGCATGATGAACCTGCTTGATGCCCTAGCTACACACGAAGAGTCTAGTAGCCTTAAAAACCTCGCTGAGGAGACTGATTTACATCCCTCTACAGCGCATCGCATCCTAAATGATCTAGTTGCCTGCCGCCTAGTAGAGCGTGGTGACGGTGGCACCTATCGTCTTGGCCTTAAATTACTCGAGCTTGGAAATTTAGTTAAGGCGCGCCTCTCAGTTCGGGAGGCGGCGCAAGCCCCCATGCGAGCTCTACACAAACTGACTGGCGAGACCATCAATCTTTCAGTTCGCCAAGGCGATGAGATTGTTTATATTGATCGCGCCTATAGCGAGCGCTCTGGTATGCAAGTAGTTCGCGCTATTGGTGGCCGCGCACGACTACACCTCACATCAGTTGGTAAATTATTTTTGGCGAGCGATGACCCAAGCCAAGTTCGAGCGTATGTCACTAGGACTGGCTTAGCTGGGCACACTAGAAATAGCATTACTGAATTAGGAAAATTGGATTCAGAACTTAATCAAGTGCGCAAACTAGGTCACGCTCGGGATAACGAAGAATTGGAACTCGGTGTAAGCTGTGTCGCTGCTGAGATTTTTGATGACAGTGGCAAGTTAGTAGCAGGACTGTCGTTAAGCTCCCCTACAGATCGCATCAAAGAGGATTGGTTGAAGCTTTTACAAGATACAGCGCTACAGATTTCCAAAGGCATGGGTTACAAACCCAAGGTCAACGACCAAAACACTCAAAACTGAATTTCGTTCGTTAATGTAATTCTTTACATTAAGCGACGAATTGCATGCGGCTCACCCGAAGGCATACGCTCATACCAGTCACGCACCCTAACAGCATCAGCAAAGCGTGACTGTGTACCAACAGAGTCCAAGAAAACCAGTAGTAAAGGCGTGTTATTTACCCTAGCTTGCATAACCAAGCACTTGCCAGCCGCATTAATAAAGCCCGTTTTTTGGAGGCCGATATTCATATCACCAGCGCGCACTAGACGATTGGTATTCAAGAACTTCTGTGGACGTTTTGCAATCACCATTGTTAAATCTGGCCAAGTCGAAAACTCGCGAATCATTTTGTATTGATAAGCAGCGCTCAACATACGCGTGAGATCTTCTGCGGATGCTACGTTCTCACTCATTAATCCAGTTGGGTCAGCAAAATGAGAATGTGTCATACCAATCTCTTTGGCCTTGCGATTCATGGCAGCCACAAATGCAGGAATGCCACCCGGGTAGTTTCGGCCAAGAGTATATGCGGCGCGGTTCTCAGAGGACATTAGTGCCAACAACAAGGCTTCTTCTCGGGTTAGGACTGTGCCACCGGCAAGGCGGGAGGTTCTATAGATATGAATATCATCCGCATTAATGACAATAGTTTCATCCAGCGGCAATTTAGAGTCGAGGACCACCATCGCAGTCATTAACTTCGTAATGGAGGCAATCGGAAGACTGACAGAGGAGTTCTTTTCAAAATACACTTCTTTGGTATCTTGATTAACCACCATTGCCACACTGGACTTCAGGCTAAGGTCATCATGCTGCCCGCGCAATCCCAATGCGGTCGCAAATGAAGGTCTAGCTTCTGCAACTGGGTCACTGGATCGTGTAACTGTAGTGCGAACGGCTTTTGATTTCTTGGAAGATTTAGCTACTTTCTTTATTTCTAGTTTGGTAGTTGTCTTCGCTGATGATTTAGATGTCTTCGCTGTTTGAGAGTTCTTGTTGGCCGCACTTACCTGAAAAGAAGTGGCTACGCCAAATGACATTGATACAGCTAGAGCGATGAGCCTAAATCGATTCAAATGCATCCCCAAATACCTTCCAAAACTTTTAACATACCGAATAATAAATAACTTTTGCTTCCATGCAGCAATTATTGCCTACTTGCACCGTAAAAATACCCGCTTACAGTGCAGTCTTACTCCGCAATCGTTGCAACAGCACTAGTTTGTCCACGATTCACCAAGACTATGCCAGTCATCGTCAGCATTAAGCCCCCTGCCATCATTAAAGTGAACGGCTCATCGAATAGGAGCCACGCCATTACTGCTGTAGTTGGCGGCGTCAAATACAACAGGCTTGTTACCTTGGTTGCTGCCCCTTTACGAATCATCATGAAGAGCAGGCTAATAGATCCAATGGATAAAGGGAAAATTGCCCAGAGCAATGCACCAACAACGGAAGCATTCCAAACCATGAGTCCAGATTCAAAGTAATACATGCAAATAAAGCAGAGGACCGCCGATACACTAAACTGAATTGATGAGCCGGCTCGAAGATCGAAGACTGGACAGAATTTCTTCTGATAAAGGGTTCCAAACGTAATGGAAAGTAAGGCGGCAAAAGCGAGGACATAACTAAGTAATGGGATATGGGTAAAACCAATTTTTTCTGCCACCACCAATGCCACGCCAGCAAAGCCAAAACCTAAACCAATCCACTGTCGTCCAGCAACTCTTTCAGAAACCCAGGCCGCAAACCAAGCAGTCAAAATTGGTTGCAGACCGACGATGATCGCCACTAGACCAGCTGTCATTCCCAAACGAACGGCGAACCATACACCCAGTAGGTATCCAAACTGCAGCAACATTCCAGCAACTGCAATGTGTTTCATTTGAGACCAGCTAGGCCAGCTGATTCTCCAAACCAGGCTAAGGCATGCCATAGCCATCAAAACTCCTACAAAGCGCCAAAATAAGAAGGTGGCTGGCTCAACATAAGGCATGGCTAAACGTGCAATCACAAAGCCTGTACTCCAGATCACTACGAATAGCGGTGCAATTAGGCTGTCTAGCTTCAATTTCATGGATAACTTATTGAAAATGTGGGATTTTTTAATTAACTACCGATTTTAGGCTTTTTTTGTACGTCCCTCATCCCGTTTCTAAGCATCCGCATTACTATGTTGCACTGCACCATTATTGCTGTAAAATAGTGCCAAATTAAAATAACAAGCTACAGATATGGCTCATAGTGAGCAAAGAGATTGAGTCCACAAGAAAGGGATTGAAATGAACTTAACGCCAGAACAGATAGCAGCAGCGCAAAAAGCAAATTTAGAGACTTTGGGTGGGCTGACCAATCAAGCGTTCCAAAGCATTGAGAAATTGGTGGAACTGAATATGCATATTGTCAAGCAAAGCTTGGGCGATAGCATGAGCAGCGCAAAGAAAGCTTTGGAAGTAAAAGGTATACAGCAACTCCTCGCGCATCAAGCGGAAGCTGTACAACCAATGGCAGAAAAAATCATGGCCTACAGTCGCCATCTATATGAATTAGCCCATGAGACACAAGCTAGTTTTACAAAGTCTGCTGAAAAAGAACTTGAAGCGGGTCAAACAAAAATGAATGCCTTGGTAGAAGATTGGACAAAAAATGCCCCAGCAGGATCTGAATCTGCCGCGCATGTCATCAAGCAAGTTATCGCTTCGACCAATAACGTTTTTGAAACAAGCCAAAAAGCAGTAAAGCATGCGGTTGAAGTTGCTCAAACAAACTTAAGCAATGCGACCAGCACAGTTGAAAAGACCGTCAAAACAAGTAACAAGCCTGGGACCAAAACTAGCAAGAAAAAGTAATCCTTACATTGTTGCTACAGCTCTCTTGTTGCAACAGTAGTAATAAAAAAGCCCCGATCTCTCGGGGCCTTTTCTTATCAAACCAATAGTAAAGAGACGTTGTTTAATGCGCTTTCTTTTTGACGGGCGGTAAATCAGTACAGTGGCCAAGAGCAGCCTCAGCAGCCAAGCCAACTGACTCACCTAAGGTTGGATGAGGATGAATAGTTTTACCAATATCTACAGCATCAGCACCCATCTCAATTGCAAGGCACACTTCACCAATTAAATCGCCAGCATGAGTACCTACGATTCCACCGCCAATAATGCGCTTTGTTGTGGCATCAAAAATAAGCTTCGTGAAACCTTCATCACGTCCGTTAGCAATCGCCCTGCCGCTTGCCGCCCAAGGAAATAAGCCCTTCTCATAAGCAATACCTTTGGACTTACATTGCTCCTCAGTCAAGCCAGCCCAAGCCACTTCAGGATCGGTATACGCTACGGATGGAATCTGCTTGGCATCGAAGTAGGATTTCTCACCAGCCGCAACTTCAGCTGCAACGTGACCCTCATGCACTGCTTTGTGGGCCAGCATAGGTTGACCAATGATATCGCCAATTGCAAAGATATTGTTTACATTAGTGCGCATTTGATTATCGACTGGGATAAAACCACGCTCATCCACAATGACGCCTGCAGCTGATGCATCAATCTTTTTGCCATTAGGTGTGCGCCCCACCGCAACCAATACCAGATCGTAAGTCTGCAGTTCTGATGGAGCACTCTCTCCTTCAAAGCTCACTTGAATGCCATCGGCCTTAACTTCAGCCTTGGATGCGCGAGTCTTGAGCATGATCTTTTCAAAACGGCCGGCGTTAAATTTCTCCCAAACCTTTTCTAAATCTCGGTCTGCGCCCGCCATCAGGCCATCCATCATTTCAGCAATATCAATACGTGAACCTAAGGTGCTGTAGACAGTAGCCATCTCCAAACCAATAATGCCACCGCCAATGACTAACATACGCTTTGGAATGCTCTTGAGCAATAAAGCGCCTGTACTGTCAACAATGCGCGGATCCTCTGGCAAGAACGGAAGTTTTACTGGCTGACTTCCAGCGGCAATGATTGCCTTCTGAAAACGCACCACTTCTTTTTGACCAGCTAAATCTTGGCCATCACCCTTGGTCAACTCAACCTCAACGTGATTCGCATCCAAGAAACGACCAAGGCCACGAACAACGGTCACCTTACGTGCCTTGGCCATGCCAGCCAATCCACCCGTTAACTTGGCGATGACAGAATCTTTATAGCCACGCAGTTGATCAATTTCAATTTTTGGAGCGCCATAACTAATGCCATGTTTAGACATTGTCCTCACTTCATCCATCACGGAGGTCGTATGAAGCAATGCTTTTGATGGGATGCAACCCACGTTTAAGCACACACCACCCAAAGTGGAGTAACGCTCTACCAAGATGGTGCTCATACCCAAGTCCGCACTTCGGAATGCAGCGCTATAACCGCCCGGGCCAGCACCTAAGACCAGCACTTCGCACTCGTGATCAACCTTACCGCTATATTGACCAGCGATTGGAGCGCTCATCACAGGAGCAGCCGCTGGTGCGGGTGCAGGAGATGGACTTGCTGCAGGTGTAGCAGCCTGAGGCACAGCTGCCGCTGCAGCTCCAACCTCAACTTCAGCAACCATGCTTCCTTTGCCAACCTTATCGCCAGCCTTGACGGAAATACTCAGAATAGTTCCAGCAACATCAGCAGGAACTTCCATCGTTGCTTTGTCAGATTCCAGAACGAGCAAGGGCTGTTCTTTTTCAATGACGTCGCCTACCTTGATCAGAACCTCAATAACCGGCACTTCTGAATAATCACCAATATCTGGTACGAGAATAAATTGCTTAGCCATATCTTTTCCTTATAGCGCTGCGCGACGGAAGTCGGACATCAGCTGAGCGATATAGACATTGAAACGTGTTGCCAAAGCACCATCAATTACACGATGATCAGCACTCAATGACAATGGGCAAATTAAGCGTGGGACAAATTGCTTACCATCCCAAACAGGTTTCATGGCAGCCTTGCTTACACCCAAGATTGCGACCTCAGGTGCATTTACGATTGGTGAGAAATAGGTACCGCCGATTCCACCCAAAGAGGAAATGGTGAAACTAGCACCTTGCATTTGATCTGGTTTTAATTTTCCATCTCGTGCAAGCGCAGCTAATTCCGAGGTTTCTCGAGCAAGCTCAAAAATACCTTTTTTGTCTGCATCACGAATCACTGGCACCACTAAACCATTTGGCGTATCTGCGGCAAATGCAATATTGAAGTACTTCTTCAATACCAAGTCATCACCATCAATAGAGCTATTGAACTCAGGGAACTTCTTGAGTGCAGCCACAGCAGCTTTCATTAAGAAAGCCAGCATCGTGATTTTTAGGCCCTGCCTTTCATTCTCTTTATTAGTGAGAACTCTAAAAGCCTCAAGATCAGTAATGTCTGCATCTTCGTGATAAGTCACAGCAGGAATCATCACCCAATTGCGACCTAGGTTTGCTGCAGTCAATTTCTTAATACGATTCAGTGGCTGACGCTCTGTTTCTCCAAATTTTGAGAAATCCACTTTAGGCCAAGGAATCAGATTCAATCCACCCAAGCTTCCGCCAGATGTGTTTGATGCACTGCCAGCCCCACCACTCATAGCAGCCTTTACAAAGGCTTGCACGTCTTCCTGAGTAATTCTTCCTTTGAGGCCAGATCCTTTGACCTGATGAACGGCCACGCCAAGTTCACGAGCAAATTTGCGCACGGAAGGACTTGCATGACTTGCTGTTGGATCAACTTCAACTGGAGTATTACCAACTGGAGGCGGTGCAGGTGCACGCACAATTGGTGGCTCCACTTTTGGAGCTGGAGCTGAAGTAGGGTCAGCTTTTGCAACTGCAGGAGCGGCAACTGGTGCTGCGACCGGAGCGACGGAACCACTCTCTTCAAGGACCAAAACAATGGCGCCCTCTGAAATCGAGTCGCCCACCTTAACCTTGACCTCTTTCACCACACCAGAGTGTGATGAGGGAACGTCCATAGTTGCCTTATCTGATTCCAGAACAACAATAGACTGCTCTTTTTCAATGCGATCACCGGCTTTTACCAATACTTCGATGACAGGCACATCTGTGTAATCCCCAATATCCGGGACTTTAATATCAATTAGTTGGCTCATAGTCTCCGTCTCCTATCAAACCGTCATTGGGTTTGGTTTAGTGCTATCGATTTCATATTTCTTAATCGCCTCGGCTAGTTTTTGACGGTCAAGCTGACCAGCATCCACCAATGAACGTAGCGCAGTTAATACAACCCAGCGGCGATCTACTTCAAAGAAATCACGTAATTTTTCACGAGTATCGGAACGACCAAAGCCATCAGTACCCAATACTTCGAAACGACGACCCATATGCTGAATTGCGGGACGAATTTGCTCGGCAAATAAACGAACATAGTCTGTAGCGGCAACAATTGGGCCTGCAGTATCTTTAAGGCACTTCTCTACATGTGATAAAGCGGGTGCAGTTGTTGGATTGAGAAGATTATTACGGTGAACTGCATTCCAATCTCGACCTAACTCTGTAAAACTTGGGCAGCCCCACAGATCAGACGCAACACCCCAATCTTTATGTAGGATTTCAGCGGCCTCAATTACTTCACGGAAAATTGTTCCCGAACCTAAAAGTTGTACACGTAATTTCGCATTAGCATCACCAACGGATTTAAGTTTGTACATACCTTTAATGATGTCTTGCTCTGCACCCTTTGGCATTGCTGGGTGGGCATAGTTTTCATTCATCAAAGTGATGTAGTAATACACATCTTCTTGCTCGGCTAGCATGCGACGCATACCATCCTGAATCACCACAGCAACTTCAAATGAGAATGAAGGGTCATAGCTGATGCAGTTTGGAATAGCAGCACTCCAAACCTGGCTGTGTCCATCTTCATGCTGAAGACCTTCGCCGTTCAGAGTAGTTCTCCCGGCAGTACCACCCAATAAGAAACCACGGCTGCGCATATCACCCGCAGCCCAGCAGAGATCGCCAATGCGTTGGAAACCAAACATGGAGTAGAAGATGTAGAACGGCAACATCGGCACGCCATGAGTTGAGTATGAAGTTGCAGCAGCGATCCAGTCGCACATACCACCCGCTTCATTAATACCTTCTTGCAAAATCTGACCAGTCTTGTCCTCTTTATAGAACATCAGTTGATCATGATCTTCTGGGGTATACAGCTGACCCAATTGATTCCAAATGCCTAGCTGGCGGAACATGCCTTCCATACCAAAGGTACGAGACTCATCCGGAACAATCGGAACTACACGCTTACCTAAAACCTTATCGCGCACGATCGTATTCAGAATGCGAACAAAAGCCATTGTTGTAGAGATCTCACGACCCTCTGAAGTTGCTTCTAACAATGCTGAGAATACGTCTAGCGCAGGAACTGGCAAGCTCTCCGCTTTCATGCGGCGCTGTGGTAAATATCCGCCCAACTCTTGGCGACGGGCTTTCATGTAGTCCAGCTCTGCACTACCCTCAGCAAACTTCACCAAAGGCATTTCATCGAGCTGCTCATCTTGAACTGGAATCTCAAAACGATCACGGAAGCGGCGTACGTCATCCGCATTCATCTTCTTGGCTTGGTGGGCAATATTCATCGCCTCACCAGAACCGCCCATACCGTAACCCTTAATGGTGTGAGCCAAAATAACTGTAGGTTGATTCTTGTGATTTACAGCTGAATGGAAAGCAGCAAATACTTTATGTGGATCATGGCCACCGCGATTGAGTTGCCAAATCTCATCATCACTCCAGTCGCTCACTAGGGACTTTAATTCAGGAGTATTGAAGACGATTTCACGAACGTAAGCACCGTTCTTAGCCTTCATAGTTTGATACTGACCGTCTACGATTTCTCCAAGACGCTGCATCAAGATACCTTTTTTGTCACGCGCAAACAAGGCGTCCCAATGGCCACCCCAAACAACTTTAATTACATTCCAACCGGCACCGCGGAACTCACCTTCGAGTTCCTGAATAATCTTGCCATTTCCGCGCACGGGTCCATCAAGGCGCTGCAAGTTACAGTTGACAACAAAAATGAGGTTATCCAATTTTTCACGGCCAGCCATACCAATAGCACCGAGTGATTCAGGCTCATCAGTCTCACCATCACCGAGGAAGGCCCAAACTTTGCGACCTTCTGCCTTAATAAATCCGCGGTCCTGCATGTAGCGCATAAAACGCGCCTGATAAATAGCCATGATTGGGCCAAGGCCCATAGAGACTGTTGGGAACTGCCAGAAATCTGGCATCAGCCAAGGATGTGGATAGCTAGAGATACCCTTACCGCCAACTTCTTGACGGAAATTATTCAACTGATCTTCTGATAAACGACCAAGCATATAAGCACGTGCGTAAACACCTGGCGATGAATGTCCTTGAACGAAGATGAGATCGCCGCCATGCTCTGGTGATGGCGCATGCCAGAAATGATTGAAGCCAACGTCATATAAAGTAGCTGCAGACTGGAAGGAAGAAATATGTCCGCCAACATTCGTATCTTTATTAGCACGCAGAACCATCGCCATCGCGTTCCAACGCGTGTAGGAGCGAATACGGTGCTCAACATTCTGATCTCCTGGTAGGCGTGCCTGCTGCTCTACTGGAATCGTATTGATGTAAGGAGTTTCAGCATGGAATGGTTGATTAACTCCATTCACACGTGCATGAGAAATTTGCTGGTCAATGAGATACGCAGCGCGCTCAGGGCCCTCATTCCGAATAACGCCGTCTAGCGCCTGTAACCACTCTTGGGTTTCACCTGGATCCGCGTCTTGTTTTCCCGCGCTACCCAAAATTTGATCTGGAACTGCTGCCATAAACTGCCTCCATTAGTCACATCGGTCTTATTTATTCACTCCATAGTCAATATTCTAGGAAGATCTATGGGTGTAAACAAGCAATTTTCCACATAATGATAATATTTATCACTATGTGGTATTTTGTTGCATCGCAATCAGATGCAGCAACACGACTAAATAGCCAAGATAAGGGCATCTATCAGGCAAAATGAGCGAATTATATGAAAAAAATCGCATTTTCAATCTGGCAACTCAAGCCCGTGAAATGGCTCCGGCAAATACGGGGTTTTAAGCTTGTCTACACACCATTAATAGCAATTGTTCTGTTTACCGTAGTAATGGGTGTCATTCTGGGCACCCTGCAGCTCCAGGAAAAGAGTCAACAAGAAGCCGCGCTATTTAGAGAGCTCTCTTTTGCAAAGCAACGCATTCAACTGCGGTTTGCTAACAATACCGACATACTTCAATCGATGGGACGTGACTACGTTGGCGGAGGCGATGCAGCAAAATCAAAAGATAACGTCATGATTCAGGCCGAAAATCTCCTGCAAAGTAATCATGAGATTGCGCAAATTGTCTGGATTAATGAAGCCTATGAGCGTCAGTGGAAAATTCCACTAGATAACTTAAAAACAGATTGGTTCAATAAGACCAATAATTCAAGCATCCTTAATCAAGCACTGAAAAAAACGCTAGAACTTAGTACCGCCACTAATAGACCAGCATTTAGTCAGTTCATTGCACTTGAAGTACCAAGTGATGAGTTAATTTCAAAAGAAATTCGAAATGTTTTTTGGCAAACAGTGCCTCAAATCTCTGGCAATGAAATTAAAGGCATGGTCGCCGTCTTATATACAACCCAGGGTTTGCTCGAAATGATCCCTGGAGAACTCAAAGGCCTATATCGATTCACTCTAATTACGGATGAGGATAAAGTCTTAGCAATTTCATCAGACAAAAATATACCTAAGCGCGCATTTAGCAATCAAACAAGTCTTGATATAGGAGTGCTCAGCCCAAACCTCAGTTTGCGTATTGATACCTATCCGCCACCCACCAATCTAACCTTCAGAATGTTAATTGGCGTGGTGCTGGGTTTAAGTGCATTCGTTGTTTGGAGCTTATGGTCAGTACTCAAACAAATGCAAGTTCGGCAAGAGGCTGAAGCGAATCTTCGTGCGGAAACTAACTTCCGTAGCGCAATGGAAAATTCCACTCCAGTGGGAATTCGTGCGCATGATATGAATAAGATGATCACCTATGTCAATCCCGCCTTTTGCGAGATGACGGGCTGGTCAGCGGGTGAACTGATTGGACTCAGCCCGCCCTTTGCCTTCTGGCCTGAAGATCAAAAGAGTGAACTCACCGAGAAATTTAATCAAGCGCTCAAGCTGGTGCTGAGTCAAGATAAAAAACTTGGGATCGAGGGATCAATCCTCCACCGCAATGGCTCGATCATTCAAACGCGCACCTTTATCTCGCCATTGATTAATGAAAAAGGCAGGCAAACGGGTTGGGTAACTTCATTAATTGATATTTCTGAACCAAAGAAAATTCGCGAAGAATTAGCAGCCTCACAAGAGCGCTTCATTACTGTTTTAGAAGGTCTCGATGCTGCAGTATCAGTAGTCTCTAATGAGACTGGTGAATTACTCTTTGCAAATCGCTTTTATCGAGAGCGATTTGGCAATACCGCTAAAGGCCATTTTGATTTGGCTGGCGGTGATATCAAACAAAATATCTTGCAATCTCTTGCTGAAAGTGCCACACCCTCTTCCCTTTATCAAGAAACAGAGTCAGAAGAAATTCAGTTGCTAGATGAATCACAGGGGACTTCAAAGTGGTATGAAGTTCGCAGACGTTTCGTGCCTTGGGTTGATGGGCAGTTGGCGCAATTGCTGATTGCCACTGATATTACAATTCGTATTGAAGCGGATGATTTAGTGCGCCAACAAGAAGAGCGTATGCAATTTAGTAGCCGCCTAACTACGATGGGTGAAATGGCTTCTTCATTAGCCCACGAATTAAATCAACCCCTTGCAGCCATCTCCAACTATTGCATGGGTGTAGCAAAACGCTTACAAGGCCACCTGGATCCTGTCATGCAGAAAGATATTCTGCCTGCATTAGAAAAAGCCTCAGACCAAGCGCATCGAGCTGGCACCATCATTCAGCGTATCAAAGGCTTTGTAAAACGCAGTGAACCACAACGAAAATCGTGTGATATCAGCGAAATCATTAATGATGCTACTGGCCTCGTAGAGATCGAAGCGCACCGTCATCGACTCAGCATCGCCACTGAAATTGCCGAAAATCTCCCCATGGTTGACGTCGATCCAGTCTTAATTCTGCAAGTGCTGGTTAATCTTCTCAAGAACTCCCTGGATAGCGTAAGAGAGGTTTACCCCCTATCCTCGCGCTGGTCGGCCCCCCCAGTTCGGATTGCGGCAGATCTGGATACCAGCACCTTTCCTGCTATGTTGCGCATCCAGGTGACGGATGCAGGGTCCGGAATTGCTGAATCCGTCATTAAACGCATGTTTGAGCCCTTTTTTAGTACTAAAAACGATGGCATGGGCATGGGTTTGAATATTTGTAGGTCTGTGATTGAGTCCCATCAGGGTCGTCTTTGGGCAAAAAATCACATGGATGCAGAACATACAAAGCTATCGGGCTGCACCTTTACAATACTATTACCCCTGGAAGCCCCGGGCTCCAAGGGGTAATAGTTAATTGATAGATTTTTTAGATTGATCTGCGAGAGCCAATATGAATACCAGTGCTAGCACCAAACCCAATCAAGCTGAAGTGGTTTATGTTGTGGATGACGATGAAGCTGTCCGCGACTCCCTCACCTGGTTGCTAGAAAGTAATGGTTATGTTGTTCGCTGCCATGCAAGCGCAGAACGATTCTTGCAGTCACTGCAAAGCACGGATAAATCGACTATCTCTTGTGCCATCCTAGATGTCCGCATGTCAGGGATGTCTGGTCTTGAATTGCAAGAACGTTTAATTAGTGAAAATCTGCCAATGCCAGTAGCTTTTATCACCGGTCACGGCGATGTATCAATGGCAGTCTCCACCATGAAGCGCGGTGCAGTTGATTTCATTGAAAAGCCTTTTAAAGAAAATGATCTCTGCGGCTTGGTAGATCGCATGCTTGCTAAAGCACGCATTGATTACTCACAAGCAAGCCAGCGCAAGATTACCCAAAGCCTCTTGAGCAAATTGACTGGCCGTGAGCGCCAAGTGCTCGAGCGCATTGTTGCGGGCCGCTTAAATAAGCAGATTGCAGATGATCTTGGTATCTCCATTAAAACTGTAGAGGCGCACCGCGCCAATATTATGGAAAAGCTCAACGTGAATACCGTTGCAGACTTACTCCGCCTGGCACTCTCAGACCCACAACCTAATTAATTCCTCTATGCCTGCACAGTTACTCGACGGTGTCGCCCTCTCTAAAAAATTACGCACTGAGATTGCAGCGCGTGGAGCCATCGTCACCGCCAAAGGTGTTAGACCGGGTTTAGCAGTGATTGTTGTTGGAGAAAATCCCGCTAGCCAGGTTTATGTCAGAAATAAAGTAAAAGCCTGTGAAGATGTAGGTTTTCATTCGGTACTCGAGCGTTACTCTGTAGAGTTAGGCGAAGAAGAATTACTTGCTCGCATCGCAACACTCAATGCCGATCCATCGATTCATGGAATCTTGGTTCAACTCCCCCTTCCTGAACATATTGCAGCCGAACGTGTACTCGAGGCAATTGCCCCGGAAAAAGATGTGGACGGCTTTCATGTAGCCAATGCTGGCGCCTTAATGGTCGGTCAGCCTGAATTCAAGCCATGCACGCCGTATGGTTGCATGAAGATCTTAGAGAGCATTGAATACCCCATTCGTGGCGCGCGCGCAGTGATCGTAGGCGCATCTAATATTGTAGGTAAACCAATGGCAATGCTTTTATTGCAAGCAGGCGCTACAGTCACGATTTGCAATAGCAAGACTCGCGACTTAGCTCACCACACTAAGGATGCAGATATTTTGGTAGTTGCTACTGGCAAACCCAAAATGATTACTGGTGATATGGTGAAAAATGGCGCGGCTGTAATTGACGTTGGTATCAATCGCATGCCGGATGGCAAGCTTTGTGGCGACGTGGATTTTGATGCTGCTCAATATGTCGCCGGCTGGATTACCCCCGTACCGGGAGGTGTTGGGCCAATGACTATCACGATGTTGCTCATGAATACCCTAGAAGCGGCAGAAAAAGCGGCTAAGCCTTCTAACTAAACCCCTCCGGTTTGCCCCTGATCAGCATCTAATTAGCAAAAGTTTGCGTCGTCCATTAAGCTATAGGGATGACTACATCAATACTTTTAAAGCCTTCTGCTGAACTCCAAAAAAATCCACTCATTTCATGTGGGAGAGGGATTTGCACCTACTCAGAGGTAAAACCTAAAGACATTGAGCCAGCAATTGATTTTTTGCTGAAACACGCAGAAAAAGCGGTAGCTCATGCAGTCGATCCGAGCACTCCAGCAAGCTGGAATGAATTGCTTGAACCACTTGAGGATGCAACTGAATTACTCAGCAGATCGTGGGGAGTTATTTCTCACTTAAATAGTGTGGCAGATACCCCAGAACTCAGAGCGGCTTACGGCGAGATGATGCCTAA
>NZ_JBIIPA010000035.1:0-18152 GCF_044342855.1 Polynucleobacter sp. | reverse complement strand
TCGCCCACAAAGCCCTTGCCATTAGCTAACACTTCCCCTTACCGGGTGTGTAGAGAACTTTTACCTCCAAGTAAGTGCGCCCTGCCGGGCGCACCAATACATGGCGCGCTTTACCAACCGTAGAACCGGTAATAACTAGCTTCTAATTGGCAAATCTCTGATTCGTTTACCAGTAGCTGCAGCTATAGCATTAGTAAGGGCCGGGGCAACCAATGGCACTCCAACCTCTCCCAAACCGCCAGGCTTCTCCTGACTAGGAACCAAGTGAACCTCAATGATGGGAACTTGGTTTTGGCGAAGTGTTGGATAGTTGTTGAAATTACTTTGCTGAACCCTACCATTTTGAATGGTGATTTCATTGCTGAGGGCGGCGCCCAGGCCATAAAGAATGCCTCCAGTCAATTGTGCTCTAGCCTGGTCGGGGTGAACAGTAATTCCACAATCCGAGACAAAGGTAATCTTCTTAACCTTAGTCTTGGGGGCTGAGCCATCTAACTCAACAACACAAGTGGAGTAAGTGTCATAACACTCCATTTGAGCAACCCCAAATTTTTTGCTGCCTGCACGGTAACCAGATTTCTCGACAGCAAGCTTTAGAACCGCCAAAGCTCTTGGTTGTTTTTTCAGCTCTGCCATCCTAAAAGCAACGGGATCCTTGCCTGCCGCTAGAGCAACTTCATCAATAAAGCTCTCAACAGCAAACGCATTCAAGGCATTGCTCACAGAACGCCAATAGCCCACCCTGATCCCAACATCCTCAATCACGTTAGTAATCTCTAAGTTCGGAATCCCGTAGGTGAGATTATTTGATCCTTCAGTCATAAAAGGATCAAAGCCATCTTTTACAAAACCTGGGAATGCGCGAGTCGTAACAGACTGGGAAACCATTTTGGCCTTCAGAGCATTTAACTGGCCATCAGCGCCAATTGTTGCCTCCATTTTATGGACACTCATCGGACGATAGAAGTCATGAGTAATATCATCTTCTTTCGTCCAGAGCATCTTGACCGGCATACCAGCAGCGCGTGAAATCTCTGCCGCTTGGCGGATGAAATCCAACTCCAATTTGCGACCGAATCCTCCGCCCAAGAAAGTCGTTTCAATGGTGACATCCTCTGGCTTCACTCCGGCAGCTGCTGCTGCAACTGCTTGTGCGCCTTGCTGAAATTGGATGGGACCTATTACTCTGCATTTTCCATTTGAAACATCTGCAGAACAATTTACCGGCTCCATTGTGGAGTGCGCTAGATACGGCAAAAAGTATTGGGCGCTAATAACCTTGCCACTTGCAACTGCCCCATTAGGATCCCCAACTGTTTTAATAATGGCACCCTTCTTGGTCAAACCTGCCTCTAGCTGCTTGCGGATTTCCACGTTATTTAAGTTGGCTCCAGGACCTTCATTCCAGGTAATTTGGAGAGCATCTCTACCCTTGCGAGCTGCATAAAAATCTTTTGCTAAAACCGCAACGCCATCAGAAATCTGCACCACCTTAATGACACCAGATATCTTTAACGCAGCAGAACTATCGACTGAGCTTGGCGTACCCCCAATGACCGGGCACTGGGCCAAGGAAGCAATGGCCATTCCTGGAATTTTTACATCGATGCCGTAAATCGCCTTGCCTGAAATCTTTGCGGGAGTATCTAGGCGACGCATCGTCTCTTTACCAATCACCATAAAATTAGCGGGCGACTTTAATGCTGGCTTTTCTGGCAGCGGTAATTTTGCAGCATCCGCAGCTAATTCTCCATATGTGGCCGACTTACCACTGACATGAGTTACCTTGCCATTCATAGCGGCACATTGGTCAGGGGAAACATTCCATCGATTGGCCGCTGCCTGAACCAAGACCATACGTGTTGCCGCACCAGCAGTGCGCAGCTTATCAAAGCCCTCACGTATAGAGGTTGAGCCCCCTGTAATTTGGCCGCCCAGCATGGCATTAATGTAAACAGGCGCAACACCCGCCATCTCGACCTTAATCATGGACAAAGGTAAATTTAATTCTTCAGCAAGCAATGCTGGCATGGAGGTATACGTGTCCTGACCCATTTCGGAGCGCGCACAAATTAGGGTGATTTGATTGTCAGACGTAATGCGCACCCATGCATTTGCTAAAGCAGACTCACTCTTGGATGCTATGGCTGCATTACCAATGGTGGGGAGATGCATACCCAAAACAAATGCACCGGTAGCCGCGGCACCTTGCTGAATAAAGTGACGGCGACTAATATTTTTTACTGAGTTATTTTTCATGTTTCGCCTCTTATGCCAATTTATCTGCTGCGCGCTTAACTGCCTTCTCAATCCGAGAATAGGTTCCGCAACGACAAATATTTCCGCTCATTGCATTCTTAATGTCTTCTGAATTAGGCTGCTTCTTTTTAGCCAACAGATCTGCCGCTGACATCATTTGACCTGTCTGACAGTAACCGCACTGCGGCACATCAAATTCAAGCCATGCATCATGCAAGGCATGACCCATTTTTTCTGGCAAGCCCTCAAGTGTTGTCACCTTCTTGCCTGCGGCCGCAGAGACTGGGGTTGAGCAAGACCGAATTGCACTACCCTCAAGATGGACGGTACAGGCACCACAAAGCGCAGCTCCACATCCATACTTTGGACTAGTCACATCCAAGTGATCGCGCAACACCCACAATAATGGGGTTTCTGGATCCCCTTCAATATTAACAATATTGCCATTGAGATTAAAAGAAATTGCCATATCACCTCCGTAAATTTGGTTTTAATAACTCATGACAGATCTTCAATGATCCCGCCTGAAGAACTGCTAGGGATTTCACTAAGAAAAATGGCTCAGAAGAATCTGAGCCATTCATAAGACATTAGGGCTGGTGCATATCACCTTTAGAGCATTAACTTAATGCGCCGCAGCAGTTCTTATATTTCTTACCGCTACCGCAGGTACAGGGATCATTACGGCCGACTTTAGGGCCAGCGCGCATCGGAGCAGGAGCAATTTCAATCTCTGCGCCGCTATCGCCAGTTGACCCAGCCACCTCAAGATCTGCATCAGCATGCTGATACTGCACATCTGAGAGCTTAGCCAAATCTTCATTCATCGACTCAGAAGCTTCGTCCAGCTCACTTGCACTGCGAATCTGTACCGTCATGATGCTTTTCACAACATCATTCTTGATGACATTAAGCAGCTCACCATATAGCTCGAATGCTTCGCGGCGGTACTCTTGTTTTGGATCTTTCTGGGCATAGCCACGCAAATGGATACCTTGACGCAAATGATCCAAAGCGGCTAAATGTTCACGCCAATGGGTGTCTAAGCTATAGAGCAAAACTGAACGCTCAAATCCAGCAAAGGATGCGCGTCCAGAAAGCTCTACTTTTGCATCGTAAGTTTCTTTTGCGGCCTCTAAAACGCGATCAACAATCTGCTCATCATCCATAGATGCAGCATTTTCAACCCAATTCTTCAGGTCAACTGTTAAGCCCCAGTCGCTGGCCAGCACATTCTCCAGGCCAACTAGGTCCCACTGCTCTTCCATCGATTCACGGGGAACGTATAAGGCACAAATGCCACGCAAGACATCTTCACGCAAATTGGCAATCAACTCACCAACATCGGCGCTTTCAAGAACTTCATTTCTTAAGCGATAAGTCTCTTTTCGCTGATCGTTAGCGACGTCGTCATACTCTAACAATTGCTTACGAATATCAAAGTTACGACCTTCAACCTTACGCTGAGCTGACTCAATTGAACGAGTCACCATACCAGCTTCAATCGGCTCGCCATCAGGCATCTTGAGACGATCCATGACTGCGCGTAGACGATCACCAGCAAAAATACGCAAGAGAGAGTCATCTAAAGAAAGATAAAAACGGGAAGAGCCAGAATCCCCTTGACGACCTGCACGGCCGCGCAGCTGATTATCAATACGGCGGCTCTCATGACGCTCTGTACCAATGATGTGCAAGCCACCCGCAGCCAACACTTGATCATGCAAGCTTTGCCACTCATCCTGCAAGGTCTTAATCTTGGCCGCTTTTTCCGTATCAGATAGAGCAGCATCCGCTTCAATTAAGGAAGATTGTTTACCAACGTTACCGCCCAAAACAATATCTGTTCCACGGCCAGCCATATTAGTAGCAATGGTGATCATCTTTGGTCTACCAGCTTGAGCAATGATCTCTGCTTCGCGAGCATGCTGTTTAGCATTCAAGACTTGGTGTGGTAATTGACGCTGATCCAGTAAACCAGCAATTAATTCTGAATTCTCAATCGAGGTTGTACCAACCAAGACAGGTTGACCACGTTTGTAGCAATCCTCAATATCTTTAATTACTGCATCGTAGCGCTCGCGCGATGTCTTATAGATCTGATCTTGACGATCTTTTCTTTGGCTGATGCGATTTGGAGGAATAACTACGGTCTCAAGGTTGTAAATTTCCTTGAACTCATAAGCTTCGGTGTCTGCAGTACCAGTCATACCAGCCAACTTGCCGTACATACGGAAGTAGTTCTGGAAAGTAATTGTGGCTAGCGTCTGATTCTCATTCTGAATCTGCACACCCTCTTTAGCCTCAACAGCTTGATGCAGACCATCGGACCAACGACGACCCTGCATTAAGCGACCAGTGAACTCATCAACAATAATGACTTCACCATTCTGCACAACATATTGTTGATCACGGTTGTATAGCGTATGCGCACGTAATGCGGCATACACGTGATGCATCAAAGTAATATTTTGCGGAGCATACAAAGAGTCGCCATCATTCAAAGCACCAAGCTCAACTAAAACTGTCTCCGTCTTATCGTGGCCGCGCTCTGTTAAATAAACTTGCTGGGACTTCTCATCAACCCAGTAATCACCCGGCTTTTCAACACCAGTACCATCTGCTTTTTCCTCGCCAATTTGGCGCTCTAAGTAAGCCGGCAAAGCATTAATCTTGATGTACAAATCAGTATGGTCTTCAGCCTGACCAGAAATGATCAATGGGGTACGAGCCTCATCAATCAGAATCGAGTCGACCTCATCAACAATCGCATAAGCTAGGCCACGTTGAACACGTTGACCCAAATCTTGCACCATGTTGTCACGAAGGTAATCAAAACCAAACTCGTTATTAGTACCGTAAGTGATATCAGCTGCATAAGCTTCTTGCTTAGTTGTGTGATCCATCTGAGATAGATTCACACCAACCGTCATGCCCAAGAAGTTATAGAGCATTGACATCCACTCAGCATCACGCTGAGCCAAGTAATCATTTACTGTGATGACGTGAACACCGTTTCCAATGAGGGCATTTAAATACACAGGAAGCGTAGCGGTTAAGGTTTTACCTTCGCCAGTTCCCATTTCAGCAATCTTGCCTTGATGCAATGCAAGGCCACCCATCATCTGCGCATCAAAATGGCGCATCTTCATCACGCGCGAGCTCGCCTCACGAACTAACGCAAAAGCCTCTGGAGCAATGTCATCCAATGACTCGCCCGCAGCCAAACGCGACTTAAACTCAGCAGTTTTTGCTTGCAGTGCGGCATCATCCAAAGCTTGCATGCTAGGCTCGAAAGCGCTAACTTTGGCAACTACTTTGCGATACTGTTTTAAGAGGCGGTCGTTACGACTGCCGACCAGGGTTTTAAGAAGACCGATTACCATGGGATATTGAAGTAAATTAAGACCTTGAGTTTATCACCCGCACCTTTTTTTATATGAACTTCGCCCCTAAACCCGTCCGCACGAAAGCCGCCCATGAGTGGCTAGAGTATTTGCGCGACTCCGAGGGCTTGGGCGGAATCTTGGCCAAATCAGAAGATCTTGCCAAACTCAAAATTGCCCTCAAAGCAGCTCTTTTTGAGTTAGATTTGGATAACTTAGCACCCAAAATTGAGGTTGGCTGGCGTTCCGACGGTCAGAATGAATTGTTTTTACTGGTGAATGGGGCAAGTATCGCCACCCGTCTTCAACAGGTTTTACCTAGTCTAATCAATGAGTTAAATAAAAAAGGGGTAATTTGCGCCAGCATCAAGGTACGCCTAAAGCCAGCCCCACCCACCTGGGACATTAAACCCCGTGAGGGTCAGCAAGTCAGCCAGAAGCCAAAAGGCTTTAATGCAGTAGCCAGGACTTCCTGGGAATCCTTATTGGAGAAATTAGCACCAGATTCTGATCTGCGCAAGGCGGTTGAACGCCTACTTCAAAGCAAACCTAAATAAACCTAGAAAAAGAGGGGTTGACTCTCTTTGGAATAGGCTGCGGGAGCCTTATTTTCTGGAAAGCTGCTGACTTCGTAAGAACTAGGGTCTTCTAAAAGCTTACGCAAAAGCGCGTTATTGAGGGCATGCCCTGATTTTTCAGCGACATAGGAGCCCACGATCGGGTGTCCGACTAAATACAGATCGCCAATGGCATCCAAAATTTTATGGCGAACAAACTCATCTTCATAACGTAACTCTTCGTTATTCAGGATGCGATGCTCATCGAGGACGATCGCGTTATCCAAACTTCCACCACGAGCTAATCCCATTTCTCGCAATGCTTCCACTTCATGAGCAAAACCAAAAGTACGAGCGCGGCCGATCTCGCTTCGATATGCGTGTTCTGCAAAGTCCACTACAAAGCGCTGACCAGTCTTATCTACTGCTGGATGCTTAAAGTCGATTGTGAAATCCAACTTATAACCAAAGAAGGGTTCTAGACGCGCGAGCTTGTCACCCTCCCTTACTTCAATCGGTTTTTTAATCACAACAAATTGACGTGGTGCCTCTTGTTCTGCAATTCCAGCGGATTCCATTAGGAACAAGAATGAAGCTGCACTGCCATCCATGATGGGAACTTCTTCACCGTCAAGCTCAATCAATAAATTATCAAGCCCTAGGCCCGCACAAGCTGAAAGCAAGTGCTCCACCGTGGAAACACGTACTCCATCTTTTTGAATCACTGAGGCCAGGCGAGTATCGCAAACCGCCAGGGCAGTAGCCGGTACGACCGATTGCTCCGGGGTGTCTACACGTACAAATAAGATTCCTGAATTTATCGGCGCAGGCTTAATAGACAAAGTCACCTTGCGCCCAGAGTGCAAGCCAATCCCCACGGTTTTAATCGGGGTGGCGATTGTGCGTTGCTTCATCATGGTTTTATCTAAATTCAGGAGTGATTTCTTAAAGCTTCTTCAAAATTGAAGCAGCATCGCTCACTTCAAACTTACCAGGCGCTTCACGATCTAAAGTTGTTACTACGCTGTCTTCAACGATCATGGCATAACGATCTGAACGAACACCCAAACCACGAGCAATCAGATCCAATTCCAAGCCAAGCTTCTTGGTGAACTCAGCACTACCATCACCCAACATGCGGATCTTTTTACCCACTTTTTGATCGCGACCCCAAGCACCCATTACAAATGGGTCGTTTACTGAAATACACCAAATTTCATCAACACCTTTTGCTTTGATTGCATCAAAGTGTTCAACATAGCTTGGAACGTGCTTTGCTGAACAAGTCGGTGTAAATGCGCCAGGCAAAGCAAAGATCACAATCTTTTTTCCGGCGGTGAGTTTTTCAACTTCGAATGCGTTTGGGCCAATAGTGCAACCTTCGCTTGCTTCATCTAAAAACTCATAAAGAGTAGCGTTTGGTAATTTTTGTCCGACTGCGATCATAAGATCTCCAATGAAATAGTTGTCATGAGTATGCCAACGCTAGCGCGGGATTCGTCGTCCGGAGGGGCGCCGCGCTGGCATTCTGCACAATCTATTGTATTGAGCAGTGGCTTAGTCTGCTTGCTTACGTAAAAAAGCTGGGATTTCGTAGTAATCAGCCCCTTTATCCAACATAGTTTTCGCCTGTGGCGAGCTATCAGCACCTAATGTAGGGGCTGGTGTAGCTTCACGCGAACTACGGAATACACGTGGCAAATCATATTGGCTGTAATCAACACCGCCAGCTGCTGGTTGAGCGGCCATCGAAGGCGCACTACCACCACCTGTCATTGCCAAACCAGCGCTAGTACCCAAAGCTGAATCAAGACTTACCTTGCTCATTGCTGCGGAAGCACTTGCTGGAGCAAAGCTGTTTAAGTCAGCCATCGTTGGCATCGCATCATGCGTACCAGTAGCTTGTCTCCAAACTACTTCTGGCTGATGATGTTGACGTGCTTGTGGATTATTCAAACCTGTTGCAACTACAGTTACACGCAGTGCGTCACCCAAAGTCTCGTCATATACAGTACCGAAGATCACAGTAGCATCATCTGCAGCATAGCCACGAATCGCTGCCATCACTTCACGTGTTTCAGACAACTTCAATGAACGGCTAGCAGTGATGTTGACCAATACGCCACGCGCACCAGACAAATCAACACCTTCGAGCAATGGTGAAGCAACTGCCGCTTCAGCAGCTAAACGTGCACGGTCCATGCCAGAAACTGTTGCAGTTCCCATCATCGCCTTACCTTGTTCACCCATTACTGTTTTCACGTCCTCAAAGTCGACGTTAATCAAACCTTGTACGTTAATGATTTCTGCAATACCTGAAACAGCGTTGTGCAATACATCATCAGCGCATGCAAATGCCTTATCAAACTCTGCATCTTCACCCATCACTTCGAATAGTTTCTCGTTGAGAACTACGATCAATGAATCTACATAAGACTCAAGTTCAGAGGCTCCGTTTTCAGCAACCTTCAGACGCTTAACGCCTTCAAAGTCAAATGGCTTGCTAATAACGCCAACAGTTAAGATACCCATCTCTTTAGCAACTTGAGCAACGATTGGCGCTGCACCAGTACCTGTGCCACCACCCATACCAGCAGTGATAAACACCATGTGTGCGCCTTGCAATGTATCCGCAATACGAGCACGCGCTTCTTCAGCAGAAGCTGCACCGATTTCAGGTTTTGCTCCAGCACCGAGTCCGCTAGAGCCTAGTTGCAAATTCACAGATGCCTCAGAACGCTGTAAAGCGCCGGCATCGGTGTTCATGCAAATAAACTCTACGCCGTTAACACCGCGACGAATCATGTGCTGAACTGCATTACCACCTGCACCGCCAACACCAACCACTTTAATAATGGTTTTGCCAGCTGTTTCTTGATCTAACATTTCAAATTCCATATACCCTCCTAGGTAATAAGTACTACATTGACGACGACGAAAAACTTAAAAATTTCCTGCGAACCATTCCTTCATGCGCGAAATCACACTTTGCAGCGCGCCTGATTGCGATACTCGACGGCCACGCAACAACTGCGACTGGCCTTCCATTAATAAACCGATACTGGTAGCAAAACGTGGGCTACGCAAAACTTCATGCAGATGACCCTGGTACTCAGGAGTACCGATGCGGGCTGGGCGCAAGAACACTTGCTCAGCAAGTTCAACCATTCCTGGCATTAAAGAGGTTCCACCAGTCAGCACGATTCCTGAAGACACCATATCTTCATAACCTGAATCTTGAACTACACCACGCACTAAGGTAAATAACTCTTCTACACGCGGCTCAATGACAGCCGCTAAGGCTTGCTTAGACATTGGGCGTGGTTCGCGATCTCCAACTCCGGGTACATCAATCATGGTGGTCGGGTCTGCCATATCTTGGCGAGCGATACCATATTGAATCTTGAGATCTTCAGCATCAATCGTCGGCGTGCGCAATGCCATCGCAATGTCATTGGTAATTTGATCGCCTGCAATCGGAATCACAGCGGTATGTCGAATGGAGCCCTGGCAATAGATAGCGATATCAGTTGTGCCACCACCAATATCAACCAAGACAACGCCCAACTCTTTTTCATCTTCTGTTAGCACGGCTAAGCTAGATGCGAGTGGCTGCAAAATAAGATCATTTACCTCTAAGCCACAGCGACGCACACACTTCACAATATTTTGCGCAGCACTAACCGCACCAGTAACAATGTGCACTTTCACCTCTAGACGCAAACCACTCATACCAATTGGCTCACGAACATCTTCTTGTCCATCAATAATGAATTCTTGAACAAGGATGTGAAGGATTTGTTGATCCGTTGGAATATTAATTGCTTTGGCAGTTTCCAAGACGCGTTCAACATCCCCAGCGCTAACTTCTTTATCCCGAATGGCCACCATACCGCTAGAGTTAAAGCTCACAATGTGATTTCCAGCGATACCGGTAAAGACCTGCACGATCTGGCGATCTGCCATTACCTCAGCCTCTTCAAGCGCTTTTTGAATGGATTGAACAGTAGCCTCAATATTGACAACTACGCCTTTCTTCAAGCCTTTGGATGCAGTTTGGCCAACGCCAACTACATTAAATTGGCCATCCGGCGCTAACTCAGCAACCAAAGCAACCACCTTGGACGTCCCAATATCTAATCCGACCAATAAATCGCGGTTGTCTTTACTCATTCTCATTCCTCATTGCTTCTGCTCACTTTTCTTGCCGTCTGCTTCATTCTTTTTCAAACTTGCCGAAGCAAGATGCACTGCAAAACCATTTGCATAGCGCAAATCAATTGCATCTACGCGATTAGCCCACTTCTCTTGAACTTGTGGCCAATATTTAAAGAGGCGCGCTACACGATCCTCAGTTAATGTTTTATCGGAATTCTCTTCGTCCCGACCAAACTCCACCTTCATACCGTTCGATAACTTCACGTGCCAGGCATAGCGTTCAGAAAGAGTTAAGCCTTTTACTTCTGCACTCCACGGCTTAAACCAAGCGTTCGCTTTTTCATATAAGCGCATCACTTCTTTGCTTGCATCTTCTGGACCAGAAAAATAAATCAACTGAATTCCGTCTCCCACATCAGAAACACGACCAGCGAATAGCTCGCCATGGGTGTTCATTAAGGTATGACTATCAGCTCCACCCCAAGTACCAAATGGCTTTTGCTCTTCAATACTCACAATCAATCCGTTGGGCCAGACCCTGCGAACATTGGCATGACGCACCCATGGCATCGACTCAAAGCCCCGCTTCACATCCTCTAATCTCACGCTAAAGAAGTTTCCCTGGACCGTCTCTAAAACTTGTTGTTTCACTACAGGCTTATTAATATGCTTCAGCGTTTGCCCAGCTACCGGCTCAATCACTACTTGGCGCAATGCAAAGACGGGGCGCTGGCTTAACCACACCAAAATTCCGACACAAACCATGACCGCGAAACAGCGCATCAAGAAACGACTCAACTTTTGCATCCGCTCTGGATGATTCCAAAGTGGGGATGCCAATGAAGCAAACACTTCACCGAAGCCATTTAAGAAAGCGCTCATCCGACTCATGCTTGCGCAACCCCTTTGGTATTTAAGGTTTGGCTAATGACCCAGAGAACTAAATCAGCATATTCAACACCGGCTGCTTTAGCGGCCATTGGAACTAAAGAATGCGAAGTCATACCTGGAGATGTATTCATCTCCAAGAGATAGGGCTTGCCAGTTTTTTGATCCAACATCACATCAGCGCGCCCCCAGGTTTTACAGCCAAGGGTGCGATAAGCAGCTAAGGCTAAATCTTGAACAGCTTTATTTACTTCTGGTGCTAAGCCAGTTGGGCACAAGTATTTAGTCTCATCAGAAAAATACTTATTGTGGAAATCGTAATTGGCTTCTGGCGGGTTGATTTTGATCACAGGCAATGCCTCAGCATTTTCTCCAAAACCAACTAATGGGCAAGTTAACTCATCACCAACAATACAAGTTTCGGCAATCACCTTTTTATCCATCCCCGCAGCCAACTTATAGGCTGCAGGCAACTCGTCGACGGATTTCACTTTAGTTAAGCCAAGCGAAGAACCCTCATGTGCCGGCTTCACAATCAATGGGAGACCTAAGTGCTTCACGACAGCACTCCAATCGCTATCAGCTTTCAACTCCTGAAACTCAGGAGTTGAAAGACCGCTACTGAGCCAGACAAGCTTAGTAGCAATTTTGTTGATCGCCAATGCAGAGGCCAGTACACCACTACCAGTATAAGGTAAACCTAAAAGCTCGAGTAATCCTTGGATCGTGCCATCTTCACCATAGCGTCCATGCAAGGAAATCAAGATACGGTCAAATTTTTCATTTGCCAATTCAGTTGGGCAACGTAACCCTGGATCAAATGGATGCGCATCAACTCCTTTAGACAGCAGCGCATCCAATACACCATTACCTGACATCAAGGAAATCTCACGCTCACCAGATCGACCGCCGAGCAATACGCCGACCCGACCAAGAGATTGAACATCTAGATTTGCGAGCTCTTGCTTCACTCGCTCACCCCAAGAAAGCAACTGTTGGTTCTGCTTAGACATGTTTTGCCTCCGCCAGTGCATGAGGCAAGCCAGAGATAGAGCCTGCACCCATCGTGATTAAGACATCGCCATCACGCAATAAGGTGCTGAGTTTTTCAGGCATCTCGGCAACACTCGGCGCAAAGGCCACGGCTGAGCCGTCTAAAAAGCTCTTCAAAGCTCTATCAGTTGTTAGCGCTGCTTTCATGAGGCTTTGACCATCGGCGCCTGGAATCTTAGCTTCGCCAGCGGGGTAGACCTCGGTTAATACGAGGGCATCAAAGTTTTTCAGCACTTGCACAAACTCACCAAAGCAATCACGCGTTCTTGTAAAGCGATGGGGCTGGAACGCCAATACCAAACGTCGATCAGGATAAGCCCCGCGTGCCGCAGATAAAGTAGCTGCCATTTCAACAGGATGATGTCCGTAGTCATCTATCAGTGTGAAACTTCCGCCAGATGCCAAAGGAATCTCTCCATATCTTTGGAAGCGGCGACCAACGCCACTAAATTCAGATAAGGCCTTCACGATAGCCTCATCACCCACACCAAGCTCAGTGGCAATACCAATCGCCGCTAAGGCATTACGAACGTTATGTAGGCCCGGTAAATTTAATTGCACTTCGAGTTGACCAAGCTTGTTGCCATGACGGCGTACAGTTTTACGATCAACCGTAAAGTGCATGCGTGTACCTTCAGCGCGCACATTACTTGCACGAATATCTGCATCGTCAGATAAACCGTAGCGTAATACTGGCTGCGACACAAATGGGATAATGTCGCGAACATTCGCATCATCAATACAAAGCACAGCAACACCATAAAAAGGCATACGCTGAATGAACTGGACAAACGCTTGCTTCAACCTTGCCATATCATGCTGATAGGTATCCATATGATCAGCATCGATATTGGTAACCACTTCCATCGCTGGGAATAATTGCAAGAATGAGGCATCAGACTCATCCGCTTCAACCACAATAAAGTCGCCCTGGCCTAAGCGTGCATTAGCACCTGCGGAATTTAACTTACCGCCGATCACAAAGGTTGGATCTAAGCCGCCTTCGGCCAAAACTGAGGCAACTAAACTGGTTGTCGTTGTTTTGCCATGTGTGCCTGCAATCGCAATGCCCTGCTTTAAGCGCATGAGTTCGCCGAGCATGACAGCACGTTGAATCACAGGCACCTTAGCTGCGCGGGCGGCTAGCACCTCTGGATTATTTCCTGCAACCGCAGTAGAAATCACGACCGCCTCTGCAGTACCAATATTTTTAGGGTCATGGCCAATATGAATGACTGCGCCTAAATCCTTTAAGCGCTTAGTAGCAGCGCCTTCCGCTAAGTCGGATCCAGATACTTGATAGCCCAGATTCAGGAGCACTTCGGCAATACCGCTCATGCCTGCGCCGCCAATGCCAACAAAATGTATTTGCTGAACGATATGTTTCATATACCAACTCCTGCACAGTCTGCACATACCTCAGCTACCCGCTGAGTTGCATGGGGCTTGGCTAAAGCATGAGCACGTTCCGCTATTACTTGTAAATCTTGGCGGCTAAAGTTTTGAATCATGGATGCGAGATCCTGCGGATTGAGATCTTGTTGTGGGAGCAGGATTGCTGCATCTGCATCCGACAAAAAGCGAGCATTCGCAGTCTGATGATCATCAATTGCATATGGGAATGGGATCAAGCAGGATGCAACACCACATGCTGCGATTTCAGAAACAGTCATGGCCCCGGAGCGGCAGATTACGAGATCTGCTTGGGCATAGGCAGTTGGCATATCGTCAATAAAAGGACGTATGTCAGCAGTGACGCCTAAGTCAGCATAACGCTGCTGTAAATCTACGAGATGCTTATCGCCTGCTTGGTGGATCACATGTGGACGTGCATCTTTATCCATCAATGCCAAGGCTGCTGGAATTGCTTCATTCAAAGCAGCCGCACCTAAGCTGCCACCAACTACGAGGATCGACAAAGGCCCAGTGCGCGTTTCATATCGTTTTGCTGGCGCGCCCACAGCGTCGAATTCTGCACGAATTGGATTGCCAACCCACTCGGCATGAGCCATCGTATCCGGAAAACCAGTTAAGGTGCGCATAGCAATTTTGGCAAGAGCGCGATTGGCACTTCCTGCTACAGAATTTGCTTCATGCAGAACCAACGGCTTCTTCAAAAACTTCGTCATCAAGCCGCCAGGAAACGTAATGTATCCGCCCATACCTAAAACGACATTTGGCTTAATGCGGCGCATGATTTTCAAACTCTGAAAACTGGCTCTTGCAAGATTAAATGGAAGCATCAATTTTGCTTTGATGCCTTTGCCACGCAAGCCGCCAAACTCAACTGCCTCAAATGGGAAGTCACAGGCTTTTACTAGGCGATATTCCATACCGCTTTGATTGCCAAGCCAAAACACTTTCCAGCCGCAGATGCGTAGGTATTCAGCAACAGCGAGGCCCGGGAAAATATGTCCCCCAGTACCACCGGCCATAATCAAGATAGATGGCTTGGTCATAACTTGCCACCCCGCATCAAGATTCGGTTCTCATAATCAATGCGCAAGAGCATGGCGACTGCTACTGCATTCATCAAAATTCCTGAACCACCATAACTAACCAAAGGAAGAGTCAAGCCTTTGGTAGGAAGCAAACCTAAGTTCACGCCCATATTGATAAATGCCTGCCAACCAATCCATATCGCCACACCTTTAGCAGCAAGGCCCGCAAAACTACGATCCAATTGCAAAGCCGTGCGGCCAATTAAGAATGCACGACGTACGATCCAATAAAACAAGAAGATCATCACTACTACACCCACAAATCCAAGCTCTTCACCAATCACTGCCATGATGAAATCGGTATGCGCTTCCGGAAGGTAATGCAATTTTTCAACACTACCGCCCAGACCAAGACCAAACCATTCGCCACGTCCAAATGCCATGAGGGAATGGGTTAATTGATAGCCTTTATTTGCTGCATTGTCGACTTGCCATGGATCCATAAACGCCAGCATACGGCCACGACGGAATGGTGAAAGGGCAATCATCGTGGCGCCACTCATCAAGCCAACCAAGATCAAGCCGCCAAATAACTTAGCGTTAATACCGCCCAAGAACAAAATTCCAAAGGCAATTAAGGCAACTACAACAAATGCGCCCATATCTGGTTCGGCCATCAATAAGCCACCCACTAATGCAACCGCAATACCCATGGGCAACATGCCCTTAACAAATGAGTGGAGATACTCTTGGCGTTGGACTGTGTAGCTTGCGGCAAAAATCACTGCGGCAAATTTCATTAATTCAGATGGCTGGAAGTTCATGAGTCCTAATGGAATCCAACGCTTCGCACCATTTACACCCTTACCCACACCAGGGATGAGAACAGCAATCAAGAGCAAAACCGTAAAGCCAAAAATGACTGGTGAATAACGATCCCAAACTTTGGTTGGAATCTTGAATGCCCAAATACCAACACCAATTGCAATTGCCAACGAAATGCAATGCCGAATTAAGAAGAAGTTGCTACTGTAATTTGCGTACTTAGGGCCATCAGCCAAAGTAATGGATGCGGAGTAGACCATGACTAAACCGATTAAGGCTAAAGACAGTACCGCCCAAACTAACAACTGGTCATAGTCCATCATGCGTGAGCGAGTTTGTTCGACACCAGAAACCGCATCCCTCAAGCCACTACGGAAATTATCGATCCCGCCTCTGGAGAAATTCCAGAAGCGGCCAAGGCCCCAACGATTCTCAGGAAAAAGTTTTTCCTTCAAACTCATGCATGGACTCCTTCGAATTGCATTCCCAATTCTTGAACTTCAGCAACAAATGCTTCGGCGCGCGCTACGTAATCACTAAACTGATCAAAGCTAGCGCAAGCTGGTGAGAGCAAAACAATATCGCCAGCCTGAGCTTGTTTTGAGGCTTCTGCCACTGCGTTTTGTAGAGTCTCACTCATCACGCAGGGCACGGCATCAGCCAAAACCTCAGCAATAATTGGGGCGTCTTTACCAATCAGGAAAATGCCTTTTACAAAGCGCAATGCAGGATCGCGCAAAGGACTAAAGTCCTGACCCTTACCCTCACCACCAGCAATCAACCAGATCCGCTTGCCAGACTCATTGGCGCTTAGGCCATTTAGTGCAGCTACAGTCGCCCCTACATTGGTGCCTTTACTGTCATCCACATACTCAACATTCGACACAATCGAAACACTTTGAACACGATGTGGCTCGCCATGGTAGTCACGCAAACCATGTAAAAGCATATTCATTGGCAGACCAGCTGAGCGCGCTAAGGCTAGAGCAGCTAATGCATTCAAGGCATTGTGGCGACCACGAATGCGTAAAGCATCGGCAGGTATTAAACGCTTCAGTCTCAATGGCTCCTCCTCTACAGCGGCAGCCTTACGGCGGCGCTTAGGTTGAGGCTCAAGATCTTCATCCACCTCAGCCCAAACCAGCCAATCAATTCCACCGGCGCGTAGATCATGCTCAATGCCAAAGGCGCCCTGCTCATCAGGGCGGCTTGCACCAAAGGTAAGCACTGATTTGTTTGCTTTTTGCTCATCAGTCAGCAGATTCATTACCAACGAGTCATCACGATTCAAAATACAGATAGTGTCTTGGCCAAAGATATTTGCTTTTGCATCCACATAGGCCTGCATATCACCATGCCAATCCAAGTGATCTTGCGTAATATTTAATACGGTTGCTGCTGTTGCATTAAAGGTGCTCGTGTAAACCAATTGGAAGCTAGAAAGTTCAAGCACCCAAATCTCAGGCATATCGGCAACCTGATCAGACTCATCCAAGCATGACATCAACTTGTCTAATGCTGCCGGGCTAATATTCCCAGCAACAGCAACTCGCTTACCAGCACGCTCACACAACTGCCCCGTCAGCGCAGTCGTAGTTGTCTTTCCATTGGTTCCGGTGATTGCCAATAAGGCTGGCTTGTATTCAGACTCTGCAACTTGGGCCATGCGATCCAATGCAGCGATAGCTCTGGCAAAGAATTCCAATTCACCCCAGATATCAATATGAGATTCTTGTGTATTAGCCAAGAATGAAGCCATTGGCTCTTGAAGAGGTGATAGGCCAGGACTAATGCCGATAACATCAATGTTCTGTAAGTTCAGTCTATCAAGCGGGCCAAAATGAGCTTCTTGGAGACCAGCAAATTCAAGATCAGCCAACCAGGCTTTTTGTCGCTCATTTAACTTTTCGCGATCACGCGTATCGGCCAAGCTAACCTTTGCAGCGTTCCGTAAACACCACTTAGCCATGGCATAGCCAGACTCTCCCAATCCTAAGATTAAGAAATGCTGAGGCGCTTGATAGCCCTCATCTGCGATGAGAGCTGGGTTGGCGAAGGCTTGATCTAAGTTATGCATATTCTTTGGCTTACCTTAATTTCAGGCTGGAGAGGCCAATGAGGACTAATAAAATGGTGATGATCCAGAAACGAACTACTACTTGTGTTTCACGCCAGCCACCTAATTCGAAATGGTGATGTAGTGGAGCCATCCTAAAAATACGACGGCCTTCACCAAAACGCTTCTTGGTAAATTTGAACCAAAACACTTGCAGCATGACTGATAGTGTTTCTGCTACAAAGATTCCGCCCATAACAAAGAGTACGATTTCCTGGCGAACAATCACGGCGATAGTGCCGAGTGCGCCACCCAATGCGAGTGCGCCAACATCACCCATAAATACCTGAGCAGGATGTGTGTTGTACCAAAGGAATGCCAGCCCCGCACCACCCATGGCGCCACAGAAAATCATGAGCTCACCTGCGCCAGGAATATAGGGGAACAACAAATACTTTGCGTAAATTGCATTACCCATTACATAAGCAAAAGCACCCAGAGCAGCACCAACTAATATCACCGGCATGAT
>NZ_JBIIPA010000013.1:0-60522 GCF_044342855.1 Polynucleobacter sp. | reverse complement strand
ACCACAATTCCTAGCAGCAATCCAGATACGCTAATCAAGCCTGCTAATTGCAGAGTCTTCACAAGCCCAGCAAAAATCAAGGGCATCTGTTCCGTAAGATCACGAATAAAAGATGACCACCCCCCCCATTAGAGCTTTTCCTCGGAGGCAAAAAAGGCTTTAATTTCTGGATCGGTATGTTTACTCAAAACCTCAATACGATCATCCGCCCGAATCACGCCGCGATCTAAGAACATGACAGTATCCGCAATATTGCGGGCCAAGTGAAGATCATGGGTAACGCAGATCATGGTGATGCCTTCACTATGCAAGCGATTAATGAGATCAGCTACATCCCTAGACATGACTGGATCGAGTGCAGAGGTTGGCTCATCGAGAACAAGGACCGCTGGATCCATCGCCAGCGCCCGAGCTATAGCAACTCGCTGCTTCTGGCCACCCGAGAGTTGTGAGGGGTATTTATCTTGATGAGGTGTCATCTCAAAATGAGACAACTCCAGTAAGGCCTTCTCTTTAGCCTCAGCCTTACCCATCTGATGCAGCTTACGCAGCCCCAATGAGACATTATCCAGAACGGTTAAATGGCTGTACAAAGCAAACTGCTGAAAGACAAAACCAATTTGCTTACGTAACTCACACACATCAACACCGGGCCCCAATACTTCTTGCCCCCTGAAAATAATTGATCCAGAGGTGGGCTCGACCAGTCGATTGAGACAGCGCAATAAGGTGGATTTGCCAGAGCCAGAGGCGCCCATCAATACCCGAACATCACCCTCTTTCAAATCGAGATTAATGCTGGACAAGACAGTCTGCCCATCAAACTCTTTGACCAAATCCCGTACTTGAATTAATGCCACGAAATTGCCTCTTTAAATAATGTTATGTTGATATTCATGCGGGAGTCATTCCTGGAATTTGATAACGCTTCGTCAGCAGTTGAACGCCGAGTAAACAAATTCGGTAAATCACGAAATACAAAATCCCCACCGCTAGATATATCTCGATACCACGTAAGGTGGTTGATGTCAGCGTCATAGCCTGTTTTGTAATCTCTGGTATTCCGACCGTATAGGCAAATGGCGAATACTTTAAAACCGAGGTGAACTCATTGACCATGCCCGGAATTGAGAATCGCAACATCTGTGGCAACTCAATAAATCGGAGAACCTGTATACGCGTCATGCCCATGGCCTGAGCGGCAATCACTTCCGCTGGATCCACGGAGTTGAATGCACCTCGGAATACCTCGGCTAAATAGGCGGATGCTACTAGACCTAAACTGAGTGCCATTGCCATTAGTGGCGGAACCTTGAAACCAACTCCTGGTAAGCCAAAGTAAACCATGAACAGCAAAACTAAAACTGGCACACCCCTAAAGACATAGGTATAGCAATCAATTAGCGAAATTAGCCAAGGGATATCCAGGCGACGAAGACTCGCAATGGTCAAGCCAACAACCGATCCAGTGAAAGAACAAACCAGCGTTACTAAAACCGTATAAGAAATGCCCTGGGCTAACTGGACAAGAATATCCAGAAAAGTCACAGGGCAGGCTTTCGACTACTTGCTAAGGTCTTGATGAGGGGCGCTTATTTCATCCACTTATCAAGAATAGCCTTGATTTTTTCTGGTCCAAGTTCATTCAGATATTTATCAAAGTCATCACGTAGCTTGGAGCCTTTGGCAAAAGCAAAACCAAGCTTATCAAAACCCTTGAAGACGTAACTACTCTGAATCGGAAGCTTCAGTTTATTTTCATAATTCAGAAATACAGGCTCTTCAATAAAAGCCAAATCTAAATTGCCGTTCTGAAGATCGATAATCACTTCAGCGTAAGAAGGATAGAGTTTGACTTTGCTTAATGAGTAGTAACCTTTTGGCTCCAGCTCATTCTTAATAAGATCGTCATAAGCCATGCCACGTGGGTAGCCAATGGAGTATTTCTTAAGCTGATTCAAATCGGTAATCTGAATATTTTTATTCTTCATGCTCACGAGATGCCAAGCATTGTCATAGTACGGCTGTGAAAAATCCATTACTTCTTTGCGTTTATCGGTAATAGAGATTCCGGAGAAAGCAACGTCAGCCTGACCACTAGACACAGCACCCAACATGCCAGCCCAGTCGTACGGAGTTACTTTAAAAGTGCAGCCACGAGATTGGCAGTAGCCCTGAAAGATATCCATATCAACGCCTACAATCTGCCCCTTGTTATCAAACAGCATGGGAGGAGATGCAGGTGAAACTGCAACCTTAATTTCTTTGGTATCCGAGGACTTGGAGCAAGCCACAATAGTGAGCGCCAGAACAGCGGCAAACAATGCCTGAAAAAAGCGTTTCATGGGTATTTCTCCTATCCTCATAACTTAGTCATGCCCAGGGTCTGGGTGCTCACCAAGTATAGGGGAATTGGAGGAAAACTGGCTACTGCAGGGTGTTTTTAAAGGCGGGCATCATGGGCATTGCCATGACTTCAATCCCCTCTTCACGCAAAGCCTCTGCTTCATCTAGAGTGGTTTGACCGCGAATACTCCGCTCAGGAGATTCCTTGTAGTGAATTTTGCGAACCTCTTCGGCAAAAGAAGTTCCAACATCCTCAGAGCGCCCCATCAGCTCACGCATACCCTTTAAAAAGGCCGCCTGTACCTGCGCCTCCAATTGAGAATGATCGCTTCCAGTCAAGGCAACAACATCACCAGTGAGCCCACCACTCACACCGGAATTATCCGTTGCTGCAGGGCTAGCAACAGTCAACTCAGTTGAAGTTGGCACATCTTTGCTGGAGCTCGATTTAGCAATATGTGGAGCCGATGGCATCCGCGTAATCTCAGTACTGTCGCAAATAGGACACGCCAGCATCCCCTTGTCTTGCTGGGCAAGGCAATCCTCTTCAGAGGCGAACCATCCCTCAAAGCGATGATCCAGTGGGCAAGCGAGGTTATAAACTTTCATAAGACCTATATAGGGGCAAAAATGCTAAATTCAATACCCCTATTTTATAGGATTATGGGATTACCTTGGAATAGGCGCAGGACTTACTAAACCGCGGCGATAGCGGTCCAACCAGTAAGTTGCAATCGTTGTTTTCACGTCCGTAATTTCACCCTGCTCCACCCACTCCAATAGTTGCTCCAGCGGTGCGGCAAATACATCTAAAAACTCTTCATCATCTAGGTGACTTTTGCCGGAGACCAAGCCTTCAGCAAGATAGATATCAATAAACTCGGTCGAATAAGAAATTACTGGATGGATGCGGCGGATAAAACTCCACTTACTTGCGGAGTAACCTGTTTCCTCTTCCAATTCTCGCTGAGCACATACTAGATGATCCTCTTTGGGATCTAGCTTCCCCGCCGGAATCTCCAGACAAGCCTTAGCAACGGGGTATCGATACTGGCGCTCCATTAATACCCTGCCATCATCCAAGATCGCCAAAATAGCTACTGCGCCAGGATGTGTCAGGTATTCACGTACCGCTTGATTGCCATCGGGCAAACTGACTTGATCGCGCTTCATATTCAGAAAGATACCGCCATAGATATCCTCACCTGAGAGACGTTCCTCTCTCAAATGGGCATCACCAATGGGAAGGTCTTTGAATGATTTTTCAGTCATAGCGCGTCTTTCATTAATTGAATGTCAATCATACAAAACTCAGATGACAGAAAAGAGAAAGGCTCCAATAAGGAGCCTTCATCACAAGCCAATTGGGCTACTGATTTATGAGCCCAATAAAGTGCGGCGCATTGCATCAAGGCACACAGCCATTAGCCCAGCTGGGAAAATCCCCAAAGCCAAGACGAATACTGCATTCAGACTCAAAAGGCCATGAGCAAATCCTGAGCCAGTGATCTCGGAAGCTTGCTCATCCTTTGGCTCATCAAAGTACATAACCTTAATTACCCTGAGGTAGTAGAAAGCGCCAATCAATGAGGCGATTACGGCAATGATGGCTAAGGATGTGTGCCCGCCATCTACCAAGGCTTCCAGTACACCCAACTTGGCAGCAAAGCCTACTGTTGGCGGAATACCGGCTAAAGAGAACATCATTACTAAGCCAATAAAAGCAAACCATGGATGGCGCTTATTTAAACCCTTGAGATCATCAATGGTTTCGCAATCATGCCCTTTGCCTGACAACATCATCAAGAGGCCGAAGCTTCCCAAGGTGGTCAATACATAAGTAATGGCATAGAACATCGAAGCACTAAAAGCATGGTCATCAAATACGGACAACATGCCTAGCAACACAAAGCCCATCTGCGCAATTGCAGAATAAGCCAACATGCGCTTCATATTTGTTTGTGCGATAGCTGTTACGTTACCGACCACCAAGGATAAAACCGCTAACAAGACCAGCATTGGCTGCCAATCTCCCATGAGAGGCAATAAAGTATTTACCAGCAAGCGGAGTAACAAGGCAAAGGCCGCAAGCTTCGGCGCAGCTGCAATCATTAGTGTCACTGCTGTTGGAGCGCCTTGATATACGTCAGGAACCCACATATGAAATGGCACTACGCCTAATTTAAAGGCTAGACCAGAAACAATAAATACCAGACCAAAGGCCATTACCAAATGATTTACACGAGGATCAGCAACCGTTCTGAAGATTTCGATAAGATCGAGTGAGCCGGTTACGCCGTACAACATAGACATGCCGTACAGCAAGAAACCAGAAGCTAATGCACCCAGAATGAAGTATTTAATACCTGCTTCAACACTCTTCTCATTGCTATGACGCATCGCTACCAATGCGTAAGTAGGCAAAGCCATCAACTCAAGACCTAAATACAGAGTCAAAAGGTTTGCGCCCGAGATGAGTATGCACTGCCCCAACAAGGCCAGCAAGGTTAGGACAATGAAGTCTGGACGGAACAACGCACGATCAGTCAGGTATTGCTTTGAATATACCAAGCTAACCAATACCGCTCCACATGAGCAAGCCTTTAGCAGGTTTGAAAAGGGGTCCGACTGAAATAAGCCATTCATGGCCACAACAGAAACATCTCCAATACGACCTACATAGGCAAAGATCAAATAGGCCAGCAAAATGATGGAGAAAAAGTAAACGAAACCTACACCACGCGGCGTATGGAAGATATCCTGCTCGACACCAGGGGTTGCTGGCTGACGCTCGGGAACATAAACACTTGCCACCAACAAGAGGCAGGCAGCTACGAGTAAAACAAGTTCCGGCAGGACGGCGTATAGGTCAAATGCTTGCATTAGCTTTTACTCAGAGTTTGCTAACAGCAACATGCTGCAGCAGATTAATCACGGCTGGATGAATGATGTCGGTAAAAGGTTTTGGATAAACACCCATACCGATCACACAGATGGACAACACTGCCATCATGAAATACTCACGCGCATTAAGGTCTTTTAACTCCTCAACATGCTTGTTAGTAACCGCACCGAAGAACACGCGCTTCACCATCCACAAGGAATAAGCGGCACCGAGGATCAATGCAGTAGCTGCCAAGATACCAATGGCAAAGTCGTAATCAACTGCAGCCAAAATCACCATAAACTCACCAACGAATCCAGAGGTAGCAGGCAAACCGCAGTTAGCCATTGCCATCAAAACTGCAAATGCTGTGAACGCAGGCATGCGATGGACAACGCCACCGTAATCCGCAATTTGACGGGTGTGCATGCGGTCATACAACACGCCAATAGAAAGGAACATTGCGCCGGCAACAAAACCATGAGAAATCATCTGCACAATACCGCCCTCAATCCCCAGAGGGCTAAAGAGGAAGAAACCGAGGGTCACAAAACCCATGTGGGCTACTGAAGAGTAAGCTACTAACTTCTTCATATCCTTCTGCACCAAAGCCACTGCACCAACGTAAATCACAGCCACTAAAGATAAGAAGATGACAAATGGGCCTAGATACTGACTTGCATCTGGGGCGATTGGCAATGAGAAACGTAAGAAACCGTAAGCGCCCAACTTCAACATGATTGCAGCCAACACAACAGAGCCACCGGTTGGCGCCTCCACGTGAACATCTGGCAACCAGGTATGCAAAGGCCACATTGGCACCTTCACGGCAAAGGCCATGAAGAAAGCAAAGAAGAGGAGGATTTGCTCAACGATATCAAGGCGCGCATTGTGCCAAGCCAAGATATCAAAGGTATTCGTTACGCTATACAGGTACAGCATGGCAATCAAAGTGAGTAATGAGCCAAGCAAGGTGTACAGGAAGAACTTAAATGCTGCGTAGATGCGGTTATGACCACCCCACACACCAATAATGATGTACATCGGGATTAAGGTTGCTTCGAAGAAGACGTAGAACAGCAATGCATCTAGAGCAGCGAATACGCCAATCATTAATCCTGAAAGGATTAAGAAGGAGGCCATGTATTGCGAAACCTTCTTATCAATTACCTCCCACGCTGCGATCACCACAATAATATTGATGAATGCGGTCAAAACGATGAACCACACAGAGATACCGTCGATACCCAAGTGATAGTTAATGTCGTAACGCGGAATCCAGCTGAGTTTTTCAACAAACTGCATACCTGGGTTGGCAATATCAAAGTTAATCACCAGTGGCAGAGTTGCAATGAAGCCAAGAACTGAACCGACGAGGGCTAACCAGCGAACGCCGGCAGTCGGCTTCTCCGAACCGTAGAACAAAATAATGATGCCGAAGAAAATCGGGATCCAGATGGCGTAAGAAAGAATCATGATGGCTACTTAAGTAACAAAGGCCTAGCGAACAAAAGGCAGGTAAGCGTACAAAACCCAAGCCAACAATATCGCCAAGCCCGCAATCATTGCGAAGGCATAGTGATAGAGATAGCCGGATTGCAAATGGCGAATAACCCCGGAGAAGCGCCCTACTGCATGCGCACTACCATTAACCAAGAAACCGTCGATAACCTGCTGATCACCGCGATGCCATAAGACACCACCGATCCACAGCAAGCCCTTAGCGAAAACAGCTTGGTTTAAATCGTCTAGATAGTATTTGTTATCCAATAGCTTCTTGATTGGCGCAAATGCCTGTGCTACTACACCCGGCAACTTCGGAGCCCAGAGGTAACCAATCGCAGCAGTCAATACGCCCAGCACAACCAGCAGTAATACCGGCGATGTCAATGAATGGATTGCCATGGCAATCGGACCATGGAACTCTTCAGCAAGTTCCTTCATCGCTGGGTGCTTACCGATATCGACAAAGATCGAATCGCCGAAATAGGTACCAAATAACAAAGGTGTAATTGTGTAGTAACCAATGATGACTGAAGGAATTGCCAACAAGATCAATGGCAAGGTCACAACAAATGGTGACTCATGTGGTTTTTGACCTGGAGCCAAACCATGATTTGCGTGATCGTCACCCTGCTCTGCATGATCATGGTGGTGATCGTGCGCATGAGCATCATCATGACCCCAGCGTGCTTTACCGTGGAATACATAGAAGTACAGGCGGAAAGAATACAAAGCCGTTACAAAGACGCTAGCCATGACTGCGAAGTAAGCAAAGCCTGAACCAGGAATGTGGCTAGCAGCTACCGCTTCAATGATGGAGTCTTTTGAGTAGAAGCCGGAGAAAAATGGCGTACCGATCAATGCCAAGTTACCCAGCAACATCATCAGGCAAGTAATTGGCATGTACTTCCAGAGACCGCCCATCTTGCGCATATCTTGCTCGTGGTGCATACCCAAAATCACGCTACCCGCAGCAAGGAACAAGAGCGCCTTAAAGAATGCGTGCGTCATCAAATGGAAGATCGCTACTGGATAAGCAGATACACCCAAAGCGACAGTCATGTAACCCAGCTGTGACAGTGTTGAGTAAGCAACTACCCGCTTGATATCGGTCTGGACAATGCCCAAGAAACCCATAAAGAGTGCAGTGATCGAGCCAATCACCAAGATGAAGCTCAAGGCTGCATCAGACAATTCAAACAGCGGTGACATACGTGACACCATGAAGATACCGGCAGTCACCATCGTTGCAGCATGAATCAATGCTGAAATCGGGGTTGGGCCTTCCATGGAGTCAGGCAACCAAACGTGTAATGGGAACTGTGCTGATTTACCCATCGCACCGATGAATAGGCAGATACAAGCTACCGTGACTAAATTCCAGCTAGTACCAGGCAATGTTTGCGCAGCAAGCGCTGTGTTCTGAGCAAAGATCACGTCGTAGTTCATGGAGCCAGTACTAGCTAATAGCAAGCCAATACCGAGAATAAAGCCAAAGTCACCAACCCGGTTAACTAAGAAGGCCTTCATGTTGGCAAATACAGCGGATTGACGCTCAAAGTAGAAGCCAATCAATAGATAGGAAACCACACCCACCGCCTCCCATCCGAAGAAGAGTTGCAAGAGGTTATTACTCATTACCAACATCAACATTGCGAAGGTAAAGAGTGAAATGTATGAGAAGAAGCGGTTGTAACCCTCTTCGCCCTGCATGTAACCGATGGTGTAGATGTGGACCATCAAAGAAACAAAGGTCACTACACACATCATGGTGGCTGTTAGTGGATCAATTAAGAAGCCAATATCCAGATTAAGCTCGCCTAATTGCATCCAGCGGTACACGGTGCCATTGAAATAGAAGCCATCCATGACCTGAACGAGCACAAAGCAAGACAAGACGAAGGCGATCATCACACCAAGGATGGTTACGAACTGGCAAGCGCCGTTACCAATGCGATTACCACCCAATTTGGTGCCGAAGAATCCTGCAATTGCGGAGCCAAATAATGGCGCCAGCGGAATTGCGCAGAGAATAGGAAGAGTTAAGGTCAATTGCATGACTAGCCTTTTAGGTGGTCAAGGTCTTCAGCATTGATGGTATCTACCTTACGGAAGAGAACAACCAAAATTGCCAGACCGATTGCTGCCTCAGCAGCAGCCACAGTCAAAATAAAGAATACGAATACTTGACCAGCCATGTCACCCAAATAATGAGAGAAGGCTACAAAGTTCATGTTCACCGAAAGAAGCATTAATTCAATTGCCATTAAGAGCACGATGATGTTCTTACGGTTTAAGAAGATACCGATCACGCTAGTCGCAAACAAAATTGCGCCAAGCACTAAGTAGTGAGCTAGGGTAATAGTCATTTCTTCTCCCCACGTGTATCTTGTTTTGCGGCCATATCAGAGCCCATCTTCACGATACGCATACGATCCGCAGAGTTCACATTCACTTGCTCATGAATATTCTGGGACTTCGAATCTTTACGATTACGCAGTGTCAATGCCACGGCAGCGATGATAGCCACCAAGAGAATGACGCCAGCAACCTCGAAGGCATAAACATAGTCAACAAAGATCAACATTCCTAAGGCTTGGGTATTACTAGTAGCCATTTCTTCGAGCATCGGCTGTACTGGTGCACTAGTCCCAATAAAGCTGCGAATCAGGACGATGGATAACTCCAATACGATGACCGCACCCATTAAGAAAGCTACGGGTAAGAATTTCTTGAAATCACGACGTAAGTGCTCAAGATCTAGGTCCAACATCATGACCACGAACAAGAAGAGCACCATAACAGCGCCAACGTAAACGAGGATCAAGGCTAGACTTAAGAACTCCGCCTTCAGAAGCATCCAAAGGCCAGAAGCGCAGAAGAAAGCTAAAACTAGGAACAGTGCGGCATGCACTGGGTTACGAGCAGTAATCACGCGCAATGCTGAGAGCACTAAAAGGCCAGCAAAGGCATAGAAGAATGCTGCAAAAAGTGTGGAAGTATCGAATGTCATATGTCGTTGTGCTTTATTCGATTAACGGTAAGGCGCATCAGCTGCGCGGTTAGCGGCAATATCTTTTTCATACTTATCGCCTACTGCCAAAAGCATTTCTTTAGTGAAATACAAATCGCCGCGCTTATCACCGAAATACTCAAAAATATTCGTTTCAACAATGGCATCAACTGGACAAGCTTCTTCGCAGAAGCCGCAGAAAATGCACTTGGTTAAATCAATGTCGTAACGACTAGTACGGCGCGTACCATCATCGCGCTCAGCAGTTTCAATCGTGATTGCGTAAGCAGGACAAACAGCCTCGCACAATTTGCAACCGATACAACGCTCTTCCCCATTTTCATAACGGCGCAAAGCATGTAAACCGCGGAAGCGCACGGACTGCGGCGTCTTCTCTTCAGGATATTGAACGGTAATTTTTGGTTTGAAGAGATAGCGACCAGTAATCGACATACCGACCAAGATATCTCTCAACATCAAGCTATCGAGGAATTGGGAAATTTTCTTAAACATGATTGATCAACTTATTTCCAAATATTCAATGGGGATACAACCCATGCGCCAACGACAACTACCCAGAATACAGAGATAGGAATAAAGATCTTCCAACCCAAACGCATGATTTGGTCATAGCGATAACGTGGCAATGTGGCACGCAACCAGATAACGCAAGACAAGAGGAAGAAGGTTTTTGCAAACAACCAGAAAAAGCCTGGGATATCACGAAGGATTGGTAAATCAACGATAGGCAACCAGCCGCCTAGGAACATCGTTGCTGCTAATGCCGCGATCAAGATCATATTGGCGTATTCAGCCAAGAAGAACATTGCAAAGGCCATGCCAGAGTACTCGACCATATGACCCGCAACAATCTCAGACTCACCCTCAACCACGTCAAATGGATGACGGTTCGTTTCAGCAACGCCAGAGATGAAGTAAATCACGAACATTGGCAGCAGCGGCAACCAATTCCAAGATAGGAAATTCAGGCCCATGTTGGCAAAGTAGCCCTGCTCTTGTGAAGCCACGATCGTGCTCAAGTTCAAAGAGCCGGAAGTCAACAACACGGTAACCAATGCAAAACCCATAGCGATCTCATAAGAAATCATTTGAGCCGAAGCGCGCATTGCACCAAGGAACGGGTACTTGGAGTTAGATGACCAACCCGCCAAAATCACACCATAAACACCAATGGATGAGATTGCCATTACATATAACAATCCAGCATTGACATCAGCTAAGACCATTTTGGCCTGGAAAGGAATCACTGCCCAAGCAGCAAATGCCGGCATGATCACCATGACTGGAGCAATGAAATACAGCACCTTACTTGCTTGAGTCGGAGAAATGATCTCCTTCATCAAGAGCTTCAAGGCATCAGCGATTGGCTGCAGCAAACCTAAAGGGCCAACGCGGTTAGGTCCAAGACGGATATGCATCCAGCCGATTAACTTACGCTCCCAAAGCGTCATGTAAGCAACAGCACCAAACATCGGCAACACGATGATCACAATACGCACCAAAGCCCAAACAAGCGGCCATAGTGAGCCAAAGATGGCCTCACCTTGGGTGGTAACGAGGTTCAAGAAATTATCCATCTCGTCCCTTATGCCTTGCTAACTGTTACAGGACCAAACATCGATCCCAATTTAGCGCTAGCCATAGTGCCCGCAGAAATTCTGACGGCACCCTTAGCTAAGTTCGCCTCTAATGTGACAGGCAAATCTACAAACTGACCACCTTGGGTCACTCGCACAGCATCGCCCTCTTTCAGGCCCAACTCATTAAAGAGTGCCTGACCTAATCCAACTTGATTGCCACGCTTAGCATCACGCGTTAACTGCAATGCAGATGAACGGCGTACGATTTGATCGCCGGCATAAATGCCAACGTCAGATAAGCGCTCTAAACCTGCTGATGAACCTGCATTGCCATTAGCTAAATTAGTTAAGCTAGTCGCTGTAAATTGATTTGACAACATAGTGCAGTAGTTTTCACCAAGCGCCTCACCCAACACCTCTTCAGGCATGTTGTAGAGGAAGCCATCTAAATTCAATAAGCCACCCAAAACACGGAGAACTTTCCATGCTGGACGTGAATCGCCCAAAGGTTTTACAGCTGGCTGAATCGTCTGCCCACGGCCTTCTGAATTAACAAAAGTAGACACTGTTTCTGTAAATGTAGAGATCGGCAGAATCACATCGGCCACCTCAAGAAGATCAGCGCTCTTATAAGCGCTTAAGGCAATCACTGTATTAGCCTTAGCCAAAGCAGCACGAGCTTGCGCAGGGTTTGGCAGGTCAGCGTCTGGCTCGATATTCATCAAGATTACAGCACGGCGATCACCGGATAACACGGATTCAACACCGGCACCGTTGGCATTGACCAAGCTAGCACCAACAGCATTACCGCCAACAGGCAAGAAACCTAAAGTTGCACCAGTTTGCTCAGCAATGAATTGCGCCAAGACATGCAAGTCAGATGCTTGTGGATGCGCGATTGCAGCAGATCCCAGTAAAACAGAAGCGGATGTACCGGAAAGCAAGCTATCTGCAATCTTTTGCGCAGAAGCGGATACTGGTAAGTTTGGTGTGCCAGCCGGAGCAGTAGCAGACTTCGCTTTGGCCACAGCCAATGCCACTTCACTCAAAGTATTGAGCCATGCGCTTGGAGTAGCGGCAATACCAGTATTCGGAATTAACCAATCGTCACCACCCGCATCAATACGTGAAACCTGCAAGCCACGCTTAGCTGCAGTACGTAGACGCGCAGCAATCAATGGCTGCTCTTTGCGCAAGAAGCTGCCGATCACCAAAACACGATCCAACTCACTTAATTTGCTAATGGGCATACCCAACCATGGGGCAGAGGCAGCGCCCTTCACGTCAGTTTGACGCAAACGAGTCTCAACCTGCTTAGAACCCAAACCACGAATCATCTTCTGGAGGAGGTATAACTCTTCAGTACTAGAGATTGGATGCGCTAAAGCACCAACTGCTTCAGGGCCACTCTCAGAGGAAATGGTTTTAAGTGAATGCGCAACGTAATCCATTGCAGATTGCCAATCAGTCTCAAGCCACTGACCGCCCTGCTTCACCATTGGTGTAGTTATGCGATCAGCACTATTCAAGCCTTCGTAGGCAAAGCGATCACGATCGCTAATCCAGCACTCATTGACTGCATCATTATCCAAAGCAACAACGCGCATGACTTTGTTAGCTTTAGTTTGAATAGTAGTATTCGCACCAAGACTGTCGTGCGGACTTACTGAGCGCTTGCGACCCAATTCCCAAGTACGCGCTGCGTAACGGAATGGCTTACTTGTTAAAGCGCCAACTGGACAAATATCAATCATATTTCCAGATAACTCTGAATCAATGGTTTGACCTGCAAAAGTCGTGATTTCAGAATGCTCGCCACGGTTGACCATACCCAATTCCATGACGCCAGCAACTTCTTGACCAAAACGTACGCAACGGGTGCAGTGAATACAGCGCGTCATCTCTTGCATCGAGATGAGTGGTCCTACATTCTTATGAAATACAACACGCTTCTCTTCTTCGTAGCGTGAATTCGACTTACCGTAACCAACTGCTAAATCTTGTAACTGGCACTCACCACCTTGATCGCAAATTGGGCAATCCAAAGGATGGTTAATTAGCAGGAACTCCATGACAGAACGCTGAGCCTCGACTGCTTTAGCAGAATGCGTAAACACCTTCATGCCCTGCGTCACTGGAGTTGCGCAAGCTGGCATTGGTTTTGGCGCCTTCTCTACCTCCACCAAACACATACGGCAGTTAGCGGCGATAGATAATTTCTTGTGATAGCAGAAGTGAGGAATATAAGTGCCGATCTTGTTCGCCGCGTGCATCACCATCGAACCTTGCGGAACTTCTACAGCCTTACCATCTAATTCGATTTCAACCATGCTCACTTTAAGATGTCCCGTGCTCAATGTCTTATAAAGGTTTAGCAGAATCTAAGCAGCGCTTATGTTCTACGTGATACGCAAATTCATCCATGTAATGCTTCAACATGCCACGAACTGGCATTGCAGCTGCATCACCCAAGGCGCAAATAGTGCGACCTTGAATATTGGCTGCTACATCATTCAATAAATCTAAATCTTCTGGACGTCCTTCGCCATGCTCAATTCGACTCACAATGCGCCATAACCAACCAGTACCTTCACGGCATGGGGTGCACTGACCACAAGATTCTTCGTGATAGAAGTAAGACAAGCGCTCTAAGGCGCGAACCATACAGCGTGTTTCATTCATCACAATCACAGCACCAGATCCCAACATCGAACCTGCTTTCGCAATGCTGTCGTAATCCATTGTGAGAGTCATCATCTCGGCGCCAGGAATAACTGGAGAGGAAGATCCACCAGGAATTACCGCTTTCAGTGGGATGCCATCACGCATACCTCCAGCAAGCTTCAGTAGCTCAGAAAATGGAGTGCCCAATGGAATCTCGTAGTTCCCTGGATAAGTCACGTCACCAGAGATGGAGAAAATCTTTGTACCGCCATTATTTGGCTTGCCCAACTCTAAATACGCTGGGCCACCAATTGCCATGATGAATGGCACAGCAGCAAATGTTTCAGTGTTATTGATCGTGGTTGGCTTGCCATACAAACCAAAGCTAGCAGGGAATGGTGGCTTAAAGCGTGGCTGACCCTTCTTACCTTCAAGAGACTCCAGCAAAGCAGTTTCTTCACCACAGATATAAGCACCCCAACCTGGAGCAGCATGCAACTGGAAGTTGAAATCACTTCCCATGATTTTGTCGCCAAGATACCCGGCAGCACGGGCTTCTTCAAGAGCCTCTTCGAAGCGGGAATAGACTTCCCAAATTTCGCCGTGAATATAGTTGTAGCCCACGGTGATGCCCATAGTGTAGGCACCAATAATCATGCCTTCAATCAAAGCATGTGGGTTGTAGCGCATGATGTCGCGGTCTTTAAATGTACCGGGCTCACCTTCGTCACTATTACAAACTAAATACTTTTGGCCGGGGAATTGACGGGGCATAAAGCTCCACTTCAATCCCGTTGGGAAGCCTGCACCTCCACGACCACGCAATGATGAAGCCTTTAATTCAGCAATGATCGCATCCGGTGCGATTTTGTCATTAATGATGCGACGCAGCTGTTGATATCCGCCACGGCTTTCGTAATCCTTTAAACGCCAGTTCTCGCCATTCAATCCAGCTAGGATCAAAGGCTTTATGTGTCTGTCGTGCAAGCTGGTCATGCTGCTTTCCCTTCTGCACGGAGCTCATTTAAGAGAGCGTCAATCTTTTCATTACTCATGAAGCTGCACATGCGCTTGTTGTTCACCAACATCACTGGAGAATCACCGCAAGCACCCATGCACTCACCCTCTTTAAGAGTGAACGTGCCGCAAGGCGTTGTCTCGTTATAGCCAATGCCAAGAGTTTGTTTTAAATATGTTGCAGCAGTTTCACCATGCGTTAACTGGCAAGGCAAGTTTGTACAAATCACCAACTTGTACTTACCAATTTTTTTAGTGTCATACATGTTGTAGAAAGTAGCCACTTCATCAACTGCAATCGTTGGCATTTCTAAAATTTGTGCGACTGTTTCAATCACCTCTGGTGAAACCCAACCTATTTCGGTTTGAGCGGCAATCAGAGCAGCCATCACAGCGGATTGTTTTTGCTCTGGAGGGTATTTCGCGACATTGCGCGCAATGTCTGCGAGTGTCTTATCTGAGAGTTGAAGAGTTGTTGTCATGAATTCATCCTTGGCGCGCTGTATTAGCGGTCAATCTCCCCGAACACAATATCTTGGGTACCAATAATAGTTACGGCATCAGCCAACATGTGACCACGTGACATCTCATCCATTGCGGATAGATGCACAAATCCTGGTGCACGAATCTTCATGCGATATGGCTTGTTCGCACCATCAGAAATCAAGTAAATACCAAACTCACCTTTTGGATGCTCAACTGCAGAGTAGGCCTCGCCATTAGGAACGTGCATACCTTCAGTGAAGAGTTTGAAATGGTGAATCAACTCTTCCATATTGGTCTTCATATCTACACGCTTCGGTGGAGATACTTTGTGGTTGTCACTCATGACAGGGCCGTGGTTTGCTTTGAGCCAAGCCACGCACTGTTTAATGATGCGATTGGATTGACGCATTTCTTCCATGCGAACTAAATAACGATCATAAGAGTCGCCATTTACGCCAACTGGAATATCAAAGTCGAGTTTGTCGTAAGTTTCGTAAGGTTGCTTCTTACGCAAGTCCCACTCAATACCAGAACCACGCAGCATTGGACCAGTGAAGCCGAGCTGCAAAGCGCGCTCAGGAGTCACAACACCAATACCCACTAAGCGTTGCTTCCAAATACGGTTATCCGTCAAGAGATTGCAATACTCATCTACGTTAGCGTCAAATCCATTAGCGAATTGCTCAATGAAGTCTAGCAATGTACCGCTACGGTTTTCATTTAAACGCTTGATTGCAGAAGCACTACGAATCTTCGACTTGGAGTACTGAGCCATCTCTGTTGGCAGGTCACGATAGACGCCACCCGGACGGTAGTAAGCGGCATGCATACGAGCGCCAGAAACGGCTTCGTACATATCAAAAATATCTTCACGATCACGGAATGCATAGAGGAACACTGCCATAGCACCCACGTCTAGACCGTGACAACCAATCCACAAGAGGTGATTGAGTAAACGAGTTAACTCGTCAAACATCACTCGAATATATTGAGCGCGTTCTGGCACGTCTACTTGAAGCAATTTCTCAATCGCCATCACGTAAGCATGCTCGTTTGCCATCATCGATACATAGTCCAAACGATCCATATAAGGAACGTTCTGAATCCAAGTACGTGTCTCTGCTAATTTTTCTGTAGCGCGATGCAATAAACCAATATGCGGATCAGCGCGTTGAATCACCTCTCCATCAAGCTCTAACACGAGACGCAATACGCCGTGCGCCGCAGGATGCTGAGGACCAAAATTGAGGGTGTAGTTCTTAATTTGTGCCATGACTTAAACCGGACCTCCGTACTGCTCTTCGCGCACGATACGTGGCGTAATTTCACGCGCTTCAATCGTGACAGGCTGATACACCACACGCTTTAACTCTGGGTCATAACGCATTTCTACGTTGCCAGAAATTGGGAAATCTTTTCTAAATGGATGGCCGATGAAACCGTAATCAGTCAAGATGCGACGCAAGTCTTCGTGACCATCAAATAGAATGCCGTACAAGTCAAATGCTTCGCGCTCAAACCAGTTAGCAGCAGCCCAAACTGGAGTTAGCGAAGCCACTACTGGGTAAGCATCTTCTGGCGCAAATACGCGTACACGTAAACGCCAGTTGTGCGCCAAAGACAATAGATGGGTCACAGCAGCAAAACGCTGACCACCCCACTGCCCTTCGCGGAAATCCTGATAATCCACGCCACACAAATCAATCAGCTGCTCGAAAGCCAATGAAGGCTCGTCACGCAACAACATAGCGGATTCAAAATAGGTGTCTGCATTAAGAACTACAGTCACTTCACCTAAAGCTGTTTCAATAGACTGAGCGCGCTTACCTAAAACTTTATCTAGATTGGCGGCGAGTTGAACTAAACGATCTGACATGGCTTAAGCCTTCCGCGCAATCGTGCTGGTGCGAGAGATCTTGGATTGCAACTGAATGATTCCATAGATCAACGCTTCTGCAGTTGGAGGACAACCAGGAACATAAATATCGACTGGCACGATGCGGTCGCAACCGCGAACTACTGAATACGAGTTATGGTAATAACCGCCACCATTGGCACAAGAGCCCATCGAGATAACCCAACGTGGCTCAGGCATTTGGTCATACACCTTACGAAGCGCTGGAGCCATCTTGTTACACAAGGTGCCAGCAACAATCATGAGGTCTGATTGACGTGGAGATGGGCGGAAAACCACACCAAATCGATCTAAGTCATAACGGGATGCGCCTGCGTGCATCATTTCTACAGCGCAGCAAGCAAGACCAAATGTCATTGGCCATAGAGAGCCATTACGTGTCCAGTTGATTAACTGGTCTGCAGTAGTGGTAACAAATCCTTCTTTGAGAACGCCTTCTAATGCCATATCTATCACTCCCAGTCGAGAGCGCCCTTTTTCCAGATATATACAAAGCCAACGATGAATTCCAATAAGAAAATCACCATAGAGGCGTAGCCGAACCAGCCAATGTCACGTAAAGCCACACCCCATGGGAACAGGAATGCAGTTTCTAAGTCAAATAAGATAAAGAGGATAGCAATGAGGTAGTAGCGCACGTCGAACTTCATACGCGCATCTTCAAAAGCTTCAAAACCGCACTCGTATGGAGAAAGTTTTTCAGCGTCAGGCTTCGAGGGAGCCAAGATTTTTCCGAGGAACATGGGGACTAAACCAACCCCAATACCTACGAGGATAAAAAGCAGAACAGGAAAGTAATTAGCAAGATTCAAAATGGCCCTGAGTCGTTCGTCTGGTAAGTCCTAAGAAGCTACAAATTATCAATTATTCCGGTAGATAAATCCTTGATTTACAGCATAAACCCCTACAGTTTTTACAATTTGGTGCCGACGGCGAGACTCGAACTCGCACAGCCTAAGCCACTACCCCCTCAAGATAGCGTGTCTACCAATTTCACCACGTCGGCATCTTGTAAAACCTGTCAATTCTACTGCATTGCACCACTTAGCTACCCCAAAAATAGGGGTAGAAGTCGTTTAAAACCTACTTTTTTACTTTGGAACCGCTGGCTTCGTTGGATCTTGAACCGGAACGGCTGGTGCGGCAGCAGGAGCTGCAGCGGGAGCAACGGTGCCAGACAAAATACCAGGGCTAACTTCCTTCTTATTGCCAATCCAGGTAATCCCCAAAGTGCAGACAAAAAAGGCTGCTGCAAAAATAGCAGTTGTGTGGGACAAGAAGTTGGCTGAGCCGCTGGCGCCAAAAAGGCTGCCAGAGGATCCAGACCCGAAAGCAGCACCCATATCGGCACCCTTACCCTGCTGAAGCAACACAAGCAAGATCACAGCCAAAGCTGAAATAACCTGCAAAACGATCAATAAAGTCTTAAACCATTCCATGGCTTATCTCCAAATAAAAAATCTAGGCCTGACAAATAGCGAGAAAATCCTGTGGGTTCAATGAAGCACCCCCAATCAATCCGCCATCAATATCTGGCATTGCAAACAATTCAACGGCATTGTCCGGCTTTAAACTGCCGCCATACAAAATTCCCACATGGGAAGCTACATCTTCATCAAATTCCTCTAGCTGCAAGCGAATTGCTCGGTGCATGTCTTGAGCCATCTGAGCACTTGCTACCTTACCCGTGCCAATCGCCCAAATAGGCTCATAAGCAATGAGACAGTCTGCTAAACGATCTTGCAAGACAGCAACCTGTCTTGCAATTTGACCTCTAACCACTTCAACTTCGCGACCTGAATTGCGCTCATCGGCAGACTCACCAACGCAAATCACCGGAATCATTCCGCCATCGAGCACCTGAAGAGCCTTCTCAGCAACCCGCTCATCAGTCTCCCGATGGTATTGGCGACGCTCAGAGTGCCCAACAATCACGTAAGCGCAATGCAACTCTTTAAGCATGGATGCAGCAACTTCACCGGTATAAGCACCAGCAACATAAGCAGATGCATCCTGAGCACCCAAGCTTAAAAAAGCGAGTGAGCATTCTTGAATCAATTCACCACACTGCGACAAATAAGGCGCTGGAACGCACACTGCATACTTCCGACCTGCAGGCATGCCCTGCTCCATGCCACGACAAACGGTTTTGACCCAGTCTGCATTGCTTGCAAGACTGCCATTCATTTTCCAGTTGCCGATAACAGTGAGTGGACGCATTAAATCTAACTCAATACTTAAACAGTTAACACAATCTTGCCAACGTGCTCAGAGGATTCCATCAAACGATGGGCATCAGCAGCCTGGTCCAAGGTAAATGTTTTATAAATCACCGGCTTTAACTTGCCCGCATCTAACAAAGGCCAAATACGCGCATGCAACTGCTGGGTAATTTGCTTCTTGAATGACACTGGACGTGGGCGCAACGTAGAACCAGTGATGGTTAAACGGCGACGCAAAATTTGACCAGTATTCACCTCTGCCTTTGAGCCGCCCATGATTGCAATAATCACAATGCGGCCATCATCAGCCAAACAATCAATTTCTTTTTGTACGTAAGCACCAGTGACCATGTCGAGTACTACATTGACACCTTTGCCATCTGTAGCTTTTTTCACTTCTTCAACAAAGTCTTGTGTCTTGTAATTGATAGCCAAGTCAGCACCGAGCGCAACACACGCTGCGCACTTCTCATCAGTACCAGCAGTAACAAATACTTTATGACCTAAAGCTTTAGCAATCAAAATGGCAGTAACACCAATACCGCTCGAACCACCTTGCACCAACAAAGTTTCACCCTCAGATAACTCACCACGCATGAAGACGTTGCTCCACACAGTGTAAAAAGTTTCAGGCAATGAAGCCGCTTCTTGATCAGTAAATCCTTTTGGGTAAGGTAAGCATTGCGCAATAGGAGCAGTACAGAATTCTGCGTAACCACCACCCTGCACAAGCGCGCACACCTTATCGCCAACTTTGAGACCAAACTGATTATCGGCGTGAGCTAAATCACCACCGACAATCTCGCCAGCTACTTCAAGACCGGGAATATCCGATGCGCCTGCTGGAACTGGGTAATGGCCTTTACGTTGCAAAACATCTGGGCGATTAATGCCGGCAGCAATTACCTTAATCAAAATCTCACCCGTACCAGCAGCCGGAGCCACTGGATCAGGACGAGTGGCAGACACCAGCATTTCTGGTGCGCCAAATTCTTTGATTTCCATTACGCGCATATGAACTCCCGCTCGCTTACTTTACTTAAGCAGTTTCGTCAGATGCCGGAGCGGCTTCAGCAGTAGCTTCAGTTGCGCCTGCTAAAGGAGCAATCGTGCCACCTTCATCAGCCATTGCAGCCTTGAGTGATAAACGCAAACGACCACGCTCATCAGCAGCTAACAACTTCACGCGAACCACTTGGCCCTCTGCTAAATAGTCCTTAACTTCTTTTACACGCTCATTGGAGATTTCAGAGATGTGCAATAGACCATCTTTACCAGGAAGAATGTTTACCAAAGCGCCGAATTCGAGCAATTTCACCACTGGACCTTCGTAGATCTTGCCTACTTCAGCTTCAGCGGTAATACCTTCGATACGTGCTTTTGCTTCAGCCATGCCTTCAGCAGAAGTAGACGCAATAGTTACAGTACCGTCATCTTTAATGTCGATGCTGCAACCAGTTTCTTTAGTCAAGGCTTGAATTGTTGCGCCGCCCTTACCGATTACTTCACGAATCTTGTCTGGATGAATCTTGAAAGAAACCATACGTGGAGCATGTGCAGACAATTCAGTGCGAACTGAACCCATTGCTTCTTGCATCTTGCTCAAAATGTGCAAACGGCCTTCTTTAGCTTGGGCCAATGCAACTTGCATAATTTCTTTAGTGATGCCTTGAACTTTAATGTCCATTTGCAAAGCAGTAATACCGTTAGCGGTACCAGCCACTTTAAAGTCCATATCGCCCAAGTGATCTTCATCACCCAAGATGTCTGTCAATACGGCAAAACGATTGCCATCCAAAATCAAGCCCATTGCAACACCAGCAACGTGCGCTTTAACTGGAACACCAGCGTCCATCATTGCCAAACAGCCGCCGCAAACGGAAGCCATGGATGAAGAACCATTGGACTCAGTGATTTCTGAAACTACACGAATGCTGTACGCAAAATCTTCAGCGCTAGGCAATACTGGAATCAATGCACGCTTAGCCAAACGACCGTGACCAATTTCACGACGCTTTGGGCTACCTACGCGACCAGTTTCACCAGTTGCGAACGGAGGCATGTTGTAGTGGAACATGAAGCGATCACGGTACTCACCTTCGAGCGCGTCAATGATCTGCTCATCACGTGCAGTACCTAAGGTAGCTACTACGAGAGCCTGTGTCTCACCACGAGTAAACAATGCTGAACCGTGTGTGCGTGGCAATACGCCATTACGAATTTCAATCGGACGAACAGTACGTGTATCACGACCATCAATTCGTGGCTCGCCGTTCAAAATTTGGCTACGAACAATCTTCGCTTCGATTTCGAACATGATGTCGCTAACAGCAACCGCATCAACATCGCCCTCTTCGGCAAGCTTAGCTAATACTGCTTTAGTAGTCTCTTTAAGTCTGTCTGAACGAGCGCCTTTTTGACGAATCTGATAAGCCTCGCGCAATGGCCCTTCAGCCAATGCAGTTACCTTAGTGATGAATGGCTCATCTTTAGGAGCAGCAGTCCAATCCCACTCTGGTTTGCCAGCTTCAGTCACCAACTCATTAATTGCGTTAATGGCAGTTTGCATTTGGTCATGACCATATACAACCGCGCCCAACATGATTTCTTCTGACAACTGATTCGCTTCTGACTCAACCATCAATACAGCAGCTTGTGTACCAGCAACAATCAAATCCATTTCGCTAGTAGCTTGCTCTGTACGAGTTGGGTTCAAGAGGTATTGACCGTTAGCGTAACCAACACGTGCTGCGCCGACCGGGCCAGCAAAAGGAATGCCTGAAACAGCCAATGCTGCTGAAGCAGCGATCAAAGCAGGAATATCAGAAGGAACATCCGGGTTGATAGACAACACATGAATCACCACCTGAACTTCGTTCAAGAAGCCTTCTGGAAACAATGGGCGCAATGGACGGTCAATCAAACGGGAGATCAATGTCTCGCCTTCTGATGGACGACCTTCACGACGGAAAAAGCCACCAGGAATTTTTCCTGCGGCGTAAGTTTTTTCGAGGTAATCAACAGTCAAGGGGAAAAATGACTGGCCTGGCTTGGCTGATTTAGAGGCAACTACTGTGCCCATTACAACTGTGTCATCGATATTGACGATTACAGCTCCGCCGGCTTGACGAGCGATCTCGCCTGTTTCCATTGTTACTTGATGGTTGCCCCATTGAAACGTCTTCACTACTTTTTTAAACATAGTCATTCTGATCTTCTCCAAATTGTTCACGTAAAAGCCACATGGATTTCACGCTTGTCGTGGGATAAAGCAGTGTCACGACAACACTGGAGCGATTGAAGATCACAGGGGATGCCATTCCAGGGAGACACTGAATTCGAAAACCCAGAAACTCATTGGAATGACACGATCCCCTACACAAATAATCTTGAATCGCTCAAAAAACATGCCATCTGCTTAAGACTGATTCTGTTACGAAACAACCCTAAGAAAGATGGCATTGCAATACCGATAAGAATTACTTACGGAGACCTAATTTCTCGATCAATGCGCGATAGCGACCCAAATCCTTGCCTTTGAGGTAATCCAAAAGGCGGCGACGGCGTGAAACCATCTTCAACAAACCACGACGGCTGTGATGATCTTTAGCGTTAGCTTTGAAATGGGGGGTTAATTCATTGATACGGGCTGTTAGCAATGAAACTTGAACTTCAGGGCTACCTGTATCGTTTGCGCTGCGCGCGTTTTCTTTGACGATTTCCGCCGTTTTAATATCAGCAACTGCCATTTTCATACTCCTTACTTGCGAACACCTGAGCTTTCACCCAATTCGTGTCGTGCATTTATTAATCAAATAAAACAAAAAATCTTTAAAAATCAAAGCCCTCGAATTGTAGCAGAGAGAATCCAAAAATTAAGCCCTTCCCTACGAAACTTGGTATTCTTTAGCTACATCCCAAAGTCAGTTTTTACAGAAACTCTAATAAAATCAAGAACTTAATAAAAATGAAACTATCTACTTTCCGCATAATCGCCATATTTTTAGGCACCCTACTCCTTCAAACGAACGCATTTGCCCAATTTTCCAACCCTTTTGGCCCCCAAAAGACGGTTGAACAGCAGCGCCAAGAAATTCTCAAAAAGAATGAGGACACCCTCAAGCAGCTCTATGCAATTCAACCCAAAGCCAAAGAATTGATTGAAAGATCAGCTGGATATGCAACTTTTAGTAACTTCGGTATGAAGATTCTGATTGCTGGCGGCGGTACAGGCAGTGGCGTTGTGATTCCAAGAGATAGAGCTAAACCCGTTTACATGAACATGGCTGAGGTTCAAGCCGGCTTAGGACTTGGAATTAAATCCTTCCAAAACATTTTTGTTTTTCAAACTCAAGCGGCTATGAATGACTTTGTTAATTCCGGCTGGACTTTCGGGGGCCAAGTTACAGCTGCAGCCAAATATGAAAATAATGGTGATGCATACCAAGATGCCGTGGTGGTAGCACCTGGTGTACTGATGTACCAATTAACTGACTCAGGCCTTGCCGTAGAAATCACCGGCAAGGGTACCAAGTACTACAAGAACACAGACCTCAATAAATAAGAGGCGTATTACTCAGATACTGCAGATGCCACCAAGAATGATTAAGGTGTCATCTGCGCATTGAGCTTAGCTTGGCTAGGATCATGCAATTTATTCAGTGCAGATAAGTAAGCTTTTGCTGATGCTGCAATGATGTCTGGATCAGTACCAACGCCGTTGACGATACGTCCACCCTTAGCGAGTCGCACGGTAACCTCTCCTTGAGATTGAGTGCCTGAAGTAATCGCATTCACGGAATAGAGTAACTGCTCTGCCCCACTCTTCACAATTTCTTCAATCGCATTCAAGCTAGCGTCAACTGGACCATTGCCTTCAGCCTCGGAGCTTGCTTCTTTATCACCAACTCGGAAAGTAACCTTAGATTTTGGACGCTCGCCTGTTTCAGAATGCTGGCTCAAAGAAATAAATTTATAAAACTCGCCCTCTTCAGCGGCAGCAGAATCCGACATGATGGCAATAATATCTTCATCAAATATTTCTGATTTTTGATCAGCCAATGCTTTGAAGCGAACAAATGCTTCATTCAAATCGGCTTCAGCTTCAATTGCAATACCCATCTCTTGTAAACGTTGCTTGAATGCATTGCGGCCAGACAACTTGCCCAACACAATCTTATTGGTTGCCCAACCCACATCTTCTGCGCGCATGATTTCATAGGTATCGCGATTCTTCAAGATGCCATCTTGGTGAATGCCGGAAGTATGCGCAAAGGCATTTGCCCCTACGACCGCTTTATTGGGCTGAACCACAAATCCCGTGATCTGAGAAACCAACTTCGAGGCAGGAACAATTTGAGTGGCATCAATGCCGCATACCATGTCAAAGTAATCCTTGCGAGTGCGCAAGGCCATCACAATCTCTTCTAATGCCGTATTGCCAGCACGCTCACCCAAGCCGTTAATGGTGCACTCAATTTGTCGAGCTCCACCGATCTTCACGCCTGCTAAGGAGTTGGCAACAGCCATACCCAAGTCATTGTGGCAATGCACGGACCAAATCGCTTTATCCGAATTCGGAACACGGGTGCGTAAGGTCTTGATGAATTCACCATACAACTCTGGCGTGGCATAACCTACGGTGTCAGGAATATTGATGGTGCTCGCACCCTCATTAATGACCGCCTCAACCACTCTGCACAAGAAATCCATTTCTGAACGATAGCCATCTTCCGCAGAGAACTCGATATCCTCGGCCAAGTTTCTGGCAAAGCGGATAGATCGTTTAGCTTGCTCTAAAACTTCTTCTGGAGACATGCGTAACTTCACAGCCATGTGCAATGGGCTGGTAGCCAAGAATGCATGAATACGTTTTGCATTGGCAGCTTTCAAGGCATCTGCAGCGCGAGTAATGTCTTTGTCGTTAGCGCGAGCGAGTGAACATACGATGGAGTCTTTCACGGCTGCTGCTACAGCGGAGATCGCCTGAAAGTCGCCCTCAGAGCTAGCGGCAAAACCAGCCTCGATCACATCAACCTTGAGACGCTCTAACTGGCGAGCAATGCGAACCTTTTCATCCTTGGTCATTGAGGCGCCAGGCGATTGTTCGCCATCACGTAAGGTGGTATCAAAAATGATTACTTTGTCACTCATCACTACTCTCCGGTTCAATATTGCTTAATTATGTTTGCTACTCAATTGCGAATCTAAAAACAAAAACCCCAGCAATTTGCTGGGGCTGGTATGTCGTGGTTAATGAATTACTTTAATCTCATTAACTCAGGCCTTACCTGCCCCAAGCTTTAGGCTCAGTGCTAGTAGAAGCAAGTTAGGAAGTGAGAAATTCATCAACATGGATTAAATATAACCTAAATATTCCAAATCAGCTAAAACGGCGACCGCTGAGATGCTCCCAAGCCCAAATGACATATCCAGAGATGGAATACACGACAAATAGACCGAATAGGGTTAAAGGCGGATTGGAGGAGATCAAAACGAAGGTAAGGATCATTAAGACCATCACACCAAAAGGCACGCGGTAGCGAACATCCAAGGCTTTGCCACTATAAAAACGGGCATTCGATACCATGGTCAAACCAGCATAAACAGCAATAAAGAAAGTAATCCAAGGAATTGCGGTATCGCGCACCGGGATCTTATTGTCATCAGCCAGCCAGATAAAACCAGCCATCAAAGAACCGGCCGCAGGACTTGGCAAGCCTTGAAAAAACTTCTTGTCAACAACGCTGGTATTGACGTTAAAACGGGCTAGACGCAAAGCAGCGCCTGCACAATAAGTAAAGGCAGCCAACCAGCCCCACTTACCTAGATCTTTTAAAGCCCACTCATAAGCAACTAAGGCTGGGGCAACGCCAAATGACACCATATCAGCCAAAGAGTCATACTGCTCTCCAAAAGCGCTCTGGGTATTGGTCATACGGGCAACGCGGCCATCCATACCATCCAAAACTAAGGATGCAAAGATGGCAATAGCGGCCATCTCAAACTGGTGGTTCATTGCATTAACAATAGCAAAGAAGCCGCAGAATAAAGCTGCTGTAGTAAATGCGTTAGGAAGTAGGTAGATTCCTTTGCTACGTTGACGCGGCTTATCCGCATGCAACTCTTCTACTTCGAAATCAATTCCATCACCAAGTTCTTCAGCCCATTCTGCTTCAGAACGCTCAGCACGTTTAGGGGCAAGGCGACTACGGTCTATGCGGCCACGACGACGAAATGTACTCAAGGAATATTCCCAGTTAAAACGGCTTAATTAATCTAAGCCGGGTACGCGAGCTAATGCGGTATTCGTAGCAAAAACTTTATCACCAACACTGACCAAAGGTTCAGCTGTTAATGGCAAATATACATCTACGCGAGAGCCAAAGCGAATAAAGCCATAACGCTCACCTGCTTTAAGTCTATCGCCAACATGGATATAGCAAAGAATGCGTCGCGCAATCAGGCCTGCAACCTGAACCAAAGTCACGATTTGACCATTGGCATCAATCACAACAGCATTACGCTCATTCTCAGTAGAGGCTTTATCTAAATCAGCATTCACAAACTTGCCTGGGAAATACTGAATCTCTTTTACCAAACCGTTCACTGCACCGCGGTTGGAGTGAACATTAAACACGTTCATAAAAACACTAATCTTCAAAGCTTCGCGACCGGCATAAGGGTCATTAGCCACTTCCACTACGACGATACGACCATCGGCTGGAGATAAAACTAAATCACGACCAAGAGCAGCAATGCGCTGTGGATCGCGAAAGAACTGCAGAACAAAGATAAAGATGATCCATAAAGGCCATGACCATGCAATGCCACCAAGATAGTGGACTAGCAAAGTAACGGCCCCCACCAATGCCAAATACGGCCAACCTTCTTTCGCAATAATGGGGTGCGGATACATCATCTTTGTTCTGAGCCTTATTTAATGAACTACTTATTTCGTCGATTAACTATCGTCTTGCTTAGTTCTTAGTTTGGTCAACTAACTTGTTCTTCGCAATCCAAGGCATCATGGCGCGCAACTTAGCACCAACCACTTCGATGTCATGCTCAGCATTCAAACGACGACGTGAAATCAAAGTAGGCGCACCCGCTTTGTTTTCCAAGATGAAGCTCTTAGCGTACTCACCAGTCTGAATGTCTTTCAAGCACTGACGCATTGCATTCTTAGTATCTTCAGTAACAACACGTGGGCCAGTCACATACTCACCGTACTCAGCATTGTTAGAGATGGAGTAGTTCATGTTGGCGATACCACCTTCGTAGATCAAGTCAACAATCAACTTAAGCTCATGCAAGCACTCGAAGTAAGCCATTTCAGGAGCGTAACCAGCCTCTACCAAAGTTTCGAAACCAGCTTTAATCAATTCCACTGCGCCGCCACAAAGAACAGCTTGCTCACCGAACAAGTCAGTTTCAGTTTCTTCACGGAAGTTAGTTTCGATAATGCCGGCACGACCGCCACCGTTTGCAGTTGCATATGACAACGCAACATCACGCGCAGAACCAGATTTGTCTTGGTACACAGCGATCAAATGAGGAACGCCGCCACCTTGAGCGTAAGTACCGCGAACAGTATGACCTGGTGCCTTAGGAGCAATCATGATCACATCCAAGTCAGCGCGTGGCTGAACTTGACCGTAGTGAACGTTAAAGCCGTGAGCGAATGCCAATGCAGCGCCCTGCTTGATATTGCCATGAACTTCTTTGCTGTACACATCAGCAATTTGCTCATCAGGCAAGAGCATCATCACTACATCAGCGTCTTTAACGGCTTCGCCTACTTCTTTTACCGTCAAGCCAGCATTTGCAGCTTTGCTCCAGGAAGCACCATCTTTACGCAAACCAACAGTAACGTTGCAGCCTGAATCTTTCAGATTCAATGCGTGTGCGTGACCTTGTGAACCATAACCAATGATGGTTACTTTTTTGCCTTTAATGAGGGACAAATCAGCGTCTTTATCGTAAAAAACTTTCATGCTCTTTCCTTGTTTTGAAAATGTAGTTAATTCAGTAATCAGTTAAAAAAATTAAACCTTGAGGATACGTTCACCGCGCCCAATACCAGAACCACCCGAACGGACAGTTTCTAGAATCGATGCACGATCAATCGAATCAATAAAGGCGTCTAATTTGGCACCATCACCAGTTAATTCAATGGTGTAACTCTTATCGGTCACATCGATGATGCGACCACGGAAGATATCCGTTGTACGTTTCAACTCTTCACGCTCTTTACCTACGGCGCGAATTTTGATCATCATGAGCTCACGCTCAATATGAGGACCTTCAGTCAAATCAAAAACCTTAACCACTTCAACCAAGCGATTTAAGTGCTTGGTAATTTGCTCAATTACGTCCTCGGAGCCAATCGTCACAATCGTCATGCGGGAAAGTGAAGAATCTTCAGTAGGCGCAACGCTTAAGGTTTCAATGTTGTAACCACGCGCGGAAAATAAGCCAACTACCCGGGACAATGCCCCTGGTTCGTTCTCTATCAATACAGAAATAATATGTCGCATTAGAGATCCTCGCTACCCAAAAGCATTTCAGTAATACCCTTACCCGCTTGAACCATTGGCCAAACGTTTTCTTCTGGGTCGGTTTGGAAATCCATAAACACAGTGCGATCTTTCAAGCGAATTGCTTCTTTAAGAGCGCCTTCAACATCGGACTTCTTCTCAATACGCATACCAACGTGACCAAAAGCCTCAGCCAACTTCACAAAGTCTGGCAATGAATCCATGTACGAGCTGGAATAACGCTTGTTATAAGTCAGCTCTTGCCATTGGCGAACCATACCGAGATAACGGTTGTTCAATGACACGATCTTTACGGGCGTGTTGTACTGCTTACAAGTGGATAGCTCTTGAATACACATCTGAATAGAGCCTTCACCGGTGATAGCGAATACATCTTTATCCGGGAAAGCTTTCTTGATGCCCATTGCATATGGTAAACCAACACCCATAGTCCCAAGGCCACCAGAGTTAATCCAGCGACGTGGCTTATCAAACTTGTAGAACTGAGCAGCCCACATTTGATGCTGGCCTACGTCAGAAGTAATGATGGCATCGCCACCAGTAAGCTCCCACAATTTTTGAACAACGTACTGTGGCTTAACAATTTGCGATGCTTCGTCGTACTTCAAGCAATCTTTTTTACGCCATTCATTGATCTGCGCCCACCATGCGGCTAACTTAGCCTCATTCTTGCGTGGACCAGCGGCTTTTAGTTGCGCAGTCATCTCCCGCAATACTTCTTTGAGATTGCCAACAATAGGAACGTCCACCCTCACCCGCTTAGAAATCACAGATGGATCAATATCAATATGAATGATCTTGCGTGGATGACTTGCAAAGTGCGCAGTATTACCAATCACGCGGTCATCAAAACGTGCGCCAATCGCGATCAATACATCACTGTGCTGCATAGACATATTGGCTTCGTAGGTGCCGTGCATACCGAGCATGCCCACAAACTGTGGACTGGTACCTGGAAAGCCACCAAGGCCCATCAAGGTATTGGTCACTGGGTAACCTAACAAATCAGCAAACTCTTTTAACTCTGGAGCGGCGTCAGCCAAGATCACCCCACCACCGGCGTAGATGAATGGGCGCTCAGCTTCTTGCAATAAAGAAACCGCTTTACGAATTTGTCCGCTATGCCCTTTTACAACTGGGTTGTATGAGCGCATCTCCAATGTTTCTGGGTAGACGAATGGTCCTTTGGCTGCAGAGACATCCTTAGGAATATCAATCAATACTGGGCCTGGACGACCTGTCTGCGCAATATGGAAAGCCTTCTTAATGACCAAGGGTAGGTCTTTAACATCCTTCACGAGGAAGTTGTGCTTTACCACCGGGCGAGTGATGCCAACGGTATCGGCCTCTTGGAAAGCATCTTCACCAATTGCGTATGTCGGCACGTTACCGCTGATGACGACTAGCGGTATGGAATCTGTGTAGGCAGTAGCAATTCCAGTAACCGCGTTGGTTACACCAGGACCTGAAGTAACTAAAGCGACACCAACCTTACCGGTTGCACGCGCATAGCCATCGGCCGCATGAACTGCTGCTTGCTCATGGCGAACAAGAATGTGTTCAAACTTGTCCTGCTTGAAAATTTCGTCGTAGATAAAGAGAACGGAACCGCCTGGATAACCCCAAACGTATTCAACACCCTCTTTGTGCAATGCCTGCACCAACATCTCGGCGCCAATCATTTCAGGCACATTCGCTGTGGAATTCGGGTTTGCTGTGTCTTGGTTAGCTTTAGAAGCTAAAAATTCTGCGCTGCTTGTATTCATTTTCTTTCGTCCTTTGCAATTTTCGGCAAAAAATTGATTGGTCTGCTCTGTCTCCTGCTTATGGCCTGAGTTCGAACGGCGCTGCTACCGGAAAAAACCACTTCTTGAATGAGATTCTAGGTAGTAAGCCCTACATTCTATAGCAATCCCCTAAAATGGACGAATTCCATCAGATTCAGGTCTAATCTACTAAATGGCTTCACCCCAAGAACTTTCTGACTTTCTGAGTAGTGTTGAGCAGCGCGCTTTCAAGCAGGCAGTCTATGCTGTGCGGGATGACGATGCAGCCTTAGACATTGTTCAAGATGCCATGATCAAACTGGCGGAAAAGTATGGTGATCGTCCTGCAGCGGAATTACCACTAGTTTTCACCAGAATTCTGCAAAATCGAATTCACGACTGGTTCAGACGGCAAAAGGTTCGAAACACCTGGGTCACCCTCTTCTCCAATATGGGCAAGAAATCAGATGAAAGCGATGATTTTGACCCATTAGAGTCACTTTCAGCTCCGGATGACAGTGAAATTCACCAGGATGGTGCATTTAAGCTAGAACGAAGTCAGCTCCTGCAGTCCCTAGAATCAGAAATATCAAAATTACCTGCCCGTCAACGAGAAGCCTTCCTGATGCGTTATTGGGATGAGCTGAGTATTACTGAAACTGCCCTTGCTATGAGTTGTAGCGAGGGAAGCGTCAAAACCCACTGCTCAAGAGCCACCCAGGCTCTAGCTAAAGCATTGAAATTAAAAGGAATTACGCTGTGAACCGCAATCAAGACCTCCTCAATACAACAGAAGCTGACCAGTTTGGCCAGTCTGCTGCTGCCCTGCTCCGCCAAGGATCCCAATCCCTGCCAGCCGGCATTAAAGATCGTCTATATGCAGCGCGCCTCAAGGCACTTTCCGTCAAAAAGCCAGAAAAAGTACGTGTTCAACAGCATGTTCTGGCCGGCACCTCTGGAAACTGGTCCTCAGGCTCACGTTCTTTTTGGGATAACGTGGGTTGGGTTGCCCCGCTAGTTGTTCTTGTATTTGGCCTGATTGGCATAGCCCAATGGCAACAAGACTCCCGCATTAACGATATTGCTGAGTTAGACGTCGCCCTCTTGACCGATGATGTTCCGCCAGATGCCTATGCTGATAGCGGCTTTTTGGGCTTCCTCAAAAATGGTCCTTTGGCTGAATCTGATCAAGATAGCCTTGATTCAGTGAAGTCACCATCCTAAGGTTCAGACTAAGCCGAATTAGCTCATGCTAAAAAATCCAGGATCTTTGCGTGCTGTTCTCAGCATCTCCATGATGATGGCGATTGGCATTGCTGGATCAATCCAATCTTCGGTTGCGCTCGCTCAAACTGCCACTGCTAGTCATGGAAAAAGTACTGGTATTCCAGAAAAGAAGCCAGATGGAACTTGGGAAGGTCTCAAACCAGGGCAGCAGAAAATCTTAGCGCCACTGGAGAGCGATTGGGATTACATGCTTCCTGATAGTCGCAAGAAATGGATCCAGGTTGCCAATCTATACCCAAGAATGAGCGAGGTCGATCAAAATCGACTGCAGTCTCGCATGACTAGCTGGTCAAACCTTTCACAAAAGGACCGTCGCTTGGCCCGCGAAAACTACTTAAGTAGTTTGAAGTTCCCTGCTGAAAAAAAAGCAGAAGCCTGGAGCGCATATCAAAAACTCACTGATGAACAAAAGAAGAAATTAGCTCAAGCAGAAGTCGGCAAGAAGAAGCCAACTGCTACCAGTGCACCAACATTGCAACAGCATCCCATTGCGCAAAAATCCAATTTAGCACCAACCCTGCCAGCAAGCAGCGCTCCAGCTCAAGAAGCTCCAGCTCCGAGCGCAAGCTCTGAGAGCAACTCAAGCAATCCTTAAAAATCCCTAAGCTGTGATTACCCCCGCTGAATTAAACATACTTCCTGCTCCGCAATTTTGGCGCCGGGTGTCTTGCACACTTTATGAACAATTAGTTTTGCTTGGTGTGATCGCCTTTACCTTCCTTGTCCCCAATTTGGGATTAGGCATGCTCTTCAATATTTCACTACCAAGTTGGCTCACTTTCCTCTATCTCTATGTCGTCCTGGGCATTTACTTTGTTTGGTATTGGACTAAGTCTGGGCAGACGCTAGCAATGCAAACTTGGCGCGTGCGCATGATTGGTCCGGGCGGCTACAACCTGACGCGCAGACAGGCCATCTGGCGCTATGTTTTTGGGTCTTTGTGGCTCGCACCTTGCGTTCTTCTGCAATGGATCTTCGAGCTGCAGAGATGGCAGATTATTGAAATGCTGTTTACGGTTGCTGTATTTCTGTGGCCATTGACTATTTATTTGGATCGCGCCAGCACCCTGCTACGTCAAAGTCTGCCAGATCGTTTTGGTAGAACGCGTTTAGTGGAACTGCCAAAGAACTTGGTGACACTCTCGTAAGCACGAGAATGCGTGAGCCTTAGATCTCGCGCAAGCATTCCATGGCGGTAGCAGTTTGAATTTTTCTCTGAAAACGAAAGCCTGCCAAGAGGCAAGCAACCACTCCAAAGCAAATTCCAATCGCCAGAGACTGGGCGAATGCATTGAACTCAATCTCCAATACGAAACGCCCAAGTGCCCAAGCGGCTATTCCGGCCGCTAGTCCAGCCAATGCGCCTGCCAGGACCCCAATAATTAAGAGCTCAGCTAAGGCAATCTTTCTCAGCAAGGCGCGCGATGCACCTACCGCCTTGAGTAAAGCCGCACTTCTGAAACGTTCGTCTTGCGTCGCTGCAATTGCGGCTACTAGTACTAATATCGCTGCAGCAATCGTGAATGCAAACAACAAACCCAGCACAGAAGATAGTCGATCTAATACATCTTGGATTTGCTGCAAGGATGTAGCCACATCCACAATAGTGAGATTTGGATAGGTCTGCGCAAGCTGATAATCGAGACCTTCAATTTCAGCGCTTTGGTAATAAGAGGTAATCCAAGATTGCGGCATTTCTTCCAGCATAACGGGGGGCATAATGACAAAAAAGTTCACCTTCATCGAACTCCAATCCAACTTACGCAAAGAAGTAATTGGCGCAGTCAATTTTTCACCGGCGAGCTCAAAGGTCATTTGATCGCCCAGTTTTAACTTCAACGTTTTCGCAATCCCCGCCTCCAAAGAAACTTGCGGTGCACTTCCTTCAATCCATTTTCCAGTAGTAATACGATTGCCCTCAGGCAATTGCTCGGTATAAGAGAGATTGAATTCTCGATCAACCAGGCGACGGGCATTTTCATCAACATAGTCATTAGGGCCAATAATCTTTCCATTGACTTCAACCAAGCGTGCGCGAACCATAGGGCTAAAGCTCGGCTTTACCACGCCCGCATCGAGCAGTGACTGAGTAATACTTGGCTTTTGATCATCCTGAATATTAATCATGAAACGATTGGGCGCATCAACTGGAATGTTTCCCTGCCAAGTAGAGAGCAAATCCTGCCTGAGCAAGAGAATTAGGAGCAAGGCCATCAAGGCGATACCTAAGGCGGTAATTTGCATGACTGCAAATCCTGCGCGTCGTGCTTGTGCGGTCAATGCAAAGCGCAAAGCAAAGTTCTGAGCACCCCACTTAGAAAACAGAATATTGAGAATTCGTAGCGAGCACCAGGAGACCAGAGCAAAGAGTGCGACAGCAGCGCCAAAGCTAGCAGCAACCCAAGAGGCTAGCTTCCAGTCCTGAGCTGCAATCGCAATTAAGGCGAGGCAAGTTATGAGTCCAAAAAGTGCCACCCAGAGTACTTTCATGTTTACTGAGCCCAACTCCTTCCGAATGAGTCGCACCGGTGAAATCATGACCAAACTCAATAGAGGTGGCCCAGCAAAACCAATCAACAAGCAAGAGGAAAACAAAACACTCCAAGCTAAGGGCCAGAGGGATAGCGAAGGCAAATTGGCAAACACCAAGTTTCCTAGAATACGAATCAATACTTCTTGCACACCGTAAGCAATGGTAGCCCCCATGATGGCAGCCAATAAGCACAAAGCACCCAATACTTTTATTTGATTTACCAAAATCATCTTTTGGCTTGCACCAAGGCATTTCATCACCGCACAAACATCAGCTTGCTTCAAGACATAGCGACGTGCTGATAAAGCAATGGCTACTGCAGCTACCATTGCAGTCAGTAGGGCAACCAAAGATAAGAAGCGCTCTGCCCGCTCTAAGGTTTTACGCATGACAGGCTGCGCATTCTCCAAGGTCTCAATGCGCAATCCTCTCAGGCCTTCGACCTCAATCCATTGCGTCGCCCACTTCTCATAATTAGAGATAGCTTGATCCTTGCCCGCTAGCAGCAGACGATAAGTCACGCGGCTACCTTGACCAATGAGACCTGTTGCAGGTAAATCATCAAGCGACATCATGACGCGTGGTGCAAAGTTCATGAATCCAGCACCCCGATCGAGCTCGCGCTCCAAGACACCGCTAATCAGGAGAGTCTTATCTCCCAATGACACGCGATCACCCACTTTAGCCTGTAGTGCGTTGAGCATTGCAGGATCCACCCAAACCGAACCAGCCGGTGGAATTGTGCCGACTTGCTCCGGCGACACTTGTAATGACCCGCGCAGGGGATAGGCGCCACTTACCGCCTTAAGAGAAGCCAGCTTACTTTGAGTACCAACAGTGGCCATGCTTGGGAACACAATAGTTTGAGCTGAGCTCAACTGCAAGCTCTTAGCCTCTTGAATAAAACGTTCAGGCAAAGGCTGATCAGCAACCAGCAACAGGTCCGCAGCCAGAAGTTGGCGAGCATCAAACTGAAAAGCCCGCTGCATTCGGTCTGCCAAGAAGCTGACGCTGGATAAGGCTGCGACAGAGAGCGTCAGCGCAACCAGTAAGGCTACCAACTCACTAGATCGAAGGTCTCGTCTTGCGGTTCGAAGAAAGCTTGCTAACACGGATATTAAATTGCCTGAATCTGGCCACCATCAACACGGATCACTGACCCAGTGATAAAGGAAGCGCTTTGACTGGCTAAAAACGCAGCAGTATCGCCGTATTCCTGAGGATCGCCGTAACGACCCATCGGTATCTGTTTTAAGCTAGCTTGCACAGCAGACTCGTAGCTAACATTTTCTCGTTGAGCACGCGCTTCATCTAGTTGACGTAAGCGATCCGTTGCAACACGACCTGGCATGATCACATTCACCGTAATGCCTTCAGCAGCTACTTCTGCCGCCAAGGTTTTAGACCAAGCTAGCAGTGCAGCGCGTAAGGTATTGGAGATTGCCAAGTTTTTGATTGGGGCAATCGCGCCTGAAGTGGTGCTCGTAATGATGCGACCCCATTTACGCTGACGCATTCCTGGAAGAACTCGATCAGTAATGCTGATGAGTGACAAGACCATATCGTTAAAACTCTTTTGCCATAGCGCAGGGTCTTGCCCGGTTGCCAGTGTTGGAGGCGGTCCGCCAGTGTTATTAATCAGAATATCAATCGGTCCGAGCTCTTGCTCTACTTTTGTAACTAACGCATCAATCACTGAGCTGTCAGATAAATCCCAGCTTAAAGCCAATGCTTTGCCACCAGCAGCCTCAATCAACTCCACTGATTTTTTCAACCCTTCAGGGTTGCGACCAGTAACCGCCACCTTGATACCTTCGCGCGCCAATGAAACGGCCATCGCCTGACCTAAACCACGACTAGATGCCATTACTAAGGCAACCTTACCTTTGAGCCCTAAATCCATATCTTCTCCATTATTTTTATATGTACTGCAATTTCAATATAACTACTGACCTAGTGGTGGTGGCAAATTACCAGCGTACTTATAAAGTACCACCTCGTACTCTTTCAGAATTTGCGCTAAAGCCTCTTGCTGACCTAGCGCTAAAGCTTGCGGCGTATTGTCTTTAAGGGCAATTCTCTTGCTATAGCGGTTTTTACCAATTACAGGATTGCGTTTTTGAGGGTCTGTAGCGGTAAGGAAAAACTCAACCGTGACCACAGCCTCTGGACGAACTCGGTAATCGCCATAAAACTCCTCTACAGAAGTCTGCAGGATGTAATACGGAAAGAAGCTATTGCCCTGCCCTACAGTCATGGAGAAGATCTGAGCGTTATTGAGCCACTGACGGGTCGCATTACCCACCATCTCATTGGGTAGCGCAGAATAAATATTGTAGAAATCCTTTTCATAGCGCTGGTCACCCAAGCGATAAACCAAAGACTTACCATCAAAAGGAGGTGCTGTAGAAACTGAACTCGTCTTCAACCAAATATCTGTACGCGGTTTGTAAGGCACGCCTGTACGTTCTGGCGCCACCATCCAGCTAGCAGTGTCCAATGCCGGTCTGTTAGGTAAAGAGCAGGCGCTTAATGCAGTCACAATAAATGCGAAGGCGGCGAGCTTAATGAGGCGTGAGTTTTTCATCATCTGAATTTTCATTGATGTCATTTCTGAACTCCATTCATTGGAGGTGTAATGCGTGCAGGTGGCTCACCCCAAATCACGGTGGATGGTGATTGACTTGCAATACGAGTGAACTCATTGAGCTGTTCGCTTGCCTGACGGATATTTTCCAGGGACGCAGTCGTATCGCCCTGAACGCTGGTAACAGTTTGACGCAGGGAAACCATAGTGGCAGCCAATTCACGCATCAAAATATTGAGCTGATCTTTATCTGTCGCTTTAGCAATTCGATCCAAAAGCTGATTGAGGTCCTTAACCGAGGAAATGAGGCCAGAACTATCCTTACCATCACCCGCCATCAACTTATTCAGATTACCTAAGAGTGCATCAAATTTCTTTTGGGTCCCATCCACATCCAGGCTATTGAGTGCACCAATTAACTTCTGAATACCAGAAATAATTTCATCCGCTTGGTTTGGCATCGACGGTACTACCGGATATTTAGGCGACCACGTATACGCTAAGGGCGGGTACTGGCTTGCACTTGAGTAAAAATCTAACTCAACATAATTAACACCGGTAATACCCATGGACTTAATACGAGCGCGAAGATTATCTTTAAGGTAGGTTTCCAAATGACTCAATTGAACTTTATCGCCAAAGATTTGCATCCTCACTACAACGTATTCACGATGCTCCGGCATCGGTACCTCTTTTTCGTATACATCACCGGATAAAGAAATAGCCGTTACCTGGCCGATCTTGACACCCCGAAAACGCACTGCTGCTCCAGAATCTAGACCAGTGACAGATTGCTTGACATAGGTTTCCACCATGAATGATTTTTTAAAGAACTGCCCTGAACCAAAGATCAAAATAATGGCGAGCAAAACGCCGATTGCCGCCAAGACAAAAACACCCAAGCGGAAATAATTGGGATTGGAGTTATTACTCATGCTGCGTCCTTGCTCATAATGCGATTAAAGAATTGATGCACTCTAGGATCTTTACTGGTATCTCTCAATACCTTAGGGTCGCCCTCAGCAATAATGCCCTTGGCATCTTTGTCTAGCATGATCACTTTATCGGCAATCGAATAAATACTCGCCAACTCATGCGACACAATCACAAAGGTGAAACCCAAATTTTTTGAGAGGTCCAAAATCGTATTATCGAGATCAGCCGATGTAATGGGATCCAAACCTGCCGAAGGCTCATCCAAAAACAAGATCTTCGGATCTAAAGCCATCGCACGGGCAATTGCGGCACGCTTTTGCATGCCGCCACTAATCTCGCTAGGCATGTAAGTTTCGTATGGAAGTAAACCTACAAGGTCGAGCTTACAGCGCGCCAATAGATTCATTTGGTCTCTGTTGAGCTGGGTGTACTCCTCCATAAAGAGCGTCACGTTGTCGAGCAAATTCATAGAACCAAATAAGGCGCCCTGCTGATACATGACCCCAAAGCTCGTCATAATTTTTTGACGCTCTGCACCTTGAGCATTTGTAATATTTTGACCTTCAATCAATACATCTCCAGAGAGCGGTTGATATAGGCCAAACAAATTCTTTAAGAGACTCGATTTGCCACAACCCGATCCACCTAAAATCACAAAGATCTCACCATTCTTGACTGAGAAATTGAGATTCTGCAAGAGTACTTTTGAGCCATAGCCCACAGCCAGGTTTTGAACATCGATCGCGTTATCGATTGCGCCCATCAGAAACCCGTCCTGTAAGAGATGTAGGCAAAGATACCGTCTACCAAGACGATCATGACAATACTACTCACCACTGCCCGGGTTGCAGAGATACCAACAGCGGCGGCACCGGTACCTGTTTGCATGCCACGTAAGCAACCCATCGCGGATATGACTACACCAAATAAAGTAGCCTTCAGAAGACCTGACAGAACATCTTCTACACCTACAGCAGCCAACATACCGTTATAAAAATTAATAAAGGGGATGCCATAAATCTGCATCGTCAGCATGGAGGAAAAAATACTTACGATATCGGCAAATAAGGTCAATATCGGGGCTACCAATATTCCCGCCAATACTCTTGGCACAACCAAAAATCGTATTGGGCTCAAGCCACCTGTGACCAACGCATCTACTTCACTATTCACAGTCATAGTGCCAATCTCTGCAGCGAAGGCGGCCGATGAACGACCAGCGAGCAAAATCGCCGTAATCAGCGGCCCCATCTCACGCACGATACCTAAGGCGGCAAGCGGTCCCACAAAAGAAACGGCGCCAAATTGCTGCATGCCAATGGCAGCCTGGAAGGACAGAATCACTCCAATCAAAAAGGCAACCAAACCCACGATGGGTAATGCCGCAATACCCGCCTCTACCGCGGCATTTACAAAATCACCCCAGCGCACTTGATTGATGTGGCGTATTGACCAAACCAAATCAGCCGATAGGTGGCCCGTAAAAGTTACCAGCCCCCGCGCATCATCCAACAGGTTTTGAACGGCCATTCCAGTACTCACAACCAGGTTTCGTTTTTGCTTTTGCACTGGAGCGGGAAAGAGCTTATTGATGGGATCGAATTCATGCAAGAGCGGTTGATATTTGGGATCTAGACCCTGAATATCAAATTGACCGCCTGCTTTTTTCTGAGCCACTTCAACGTCAATCAAAAATGCAAATGCAGACCCATCAAGAGAACTTACCTTGGAGGCATCGAAAATTAGAGTTTGGGACTTACCACCGCCCAGCTCCAACCAAGCAGCCTGCTTCTGACGAATGTCAGTCCAAATACCCCCCAAAGAGTAGACGTTAACAGCACCACTTAAGGATACCCGAGCATGGTCACGGTCAACTTGGGACCAAACCACTACCGGCGCAACAGCGGGCAAAGAAACAGGGTCTGAAGTGCTCATAAGCAAACTATAAGGTATCCGCATAAAACTACAGTGAAACACCCAAAAAGAAAAATCGGGGCAATCTCTTAACAAGACACGTCATGGAATGCTTAATTCCAACAGAAATTGAACCAATTTATCCCAAACCTCAATTAAATTGGCTGGGCACCATGAAGCACTTGGTCAATTGTGAGTATAGGGTATTGAGTCCATGGTATGGATTTACATGGGAGTATCTCTAGAAAAGAAGGTTGGCCTCAAATAGACATTAGCCCCACTGCACCCCAAAAATAGGGCTTTCGGGTATTGGACGAAACAAAACTACCGTGTAACTCTCCAGACACCAGTGCTTTGCCGAGCCTGTAGTTGGTATGAGCGCGTTTGCACGCAGTAGTAAGTTGTGGCTGAGGCTTTTGAATCACCAATACTTGCAGTTGCCGCTCAATATAAACAGTGGTGGGTTTAGTCTAGACAACCCGTGGTTGAACATACGCCGACCGAACAACATAGGGCTGGTAGTATGGGGTAATAGTTACTTGCCACTACACTGCCCAGAATGGCACCACCATGCCATCCATGCGCAAAAACTGAGCCAGAACTGAGCACGACAAATGCTGCAATATCTTGAATGAGTTTCCTTTTCATTTCAGTTAATTGGGGTCTATTTCTCGCCCTTTTTTCGCAAGCTGATTTAGAAGCAGTTGGAGCTGCTTCAGACTTCGCTTCTTTTTTGCTTTAGCGACTTTGGAGTGCCTGGCTTTGCCTTCTCTAACCCAGCCTAATCTGCAGCAGCTTTTTGTTTATGAGCATCAGCTGCGCTTTGTGCTGTTGGTTGAGCGGACTGAGCAAATGCAGTTAATGCTCATACGGTTGCGATACATTTCATTTGGCACCTTTTTTATGGCTATCGGGTCACATGCCCCCTACCCTAACAACGCCGCCCAAAACTCGATGGTTGACAGAATTATTTATATTTCTAGAAGAGGGTTCCGACTTTCTAAAACGAATCATGAGCTCTAGAGTTCTGTCGTTAATCTACAGCACTTGAGCGGATATGACTTCATCAGTGTTTGATGTTTGTTAAGTAATCCAGTCACCCATTTAAGTGGTTCCTATCTTTTTTAAATCATTTAGAAATCAATATCGCCCCATATCTGGTAGCGCATGCGCTGAACTCAAGCCGAGAAATTAAATTGAGGCCCTTGTAAACAAAATCTATTTAGCGCGCGTTGTATCTACTTTAATTCCTTAAAAGAAAGATAGTGATGCAAACAAAAAAACAGTTGCTCGTGGCACTCAGCGCAGTTAACATTCTCTCCATCGCTGGCGCAGCACAAGCAGTTTCGCTAGACCAACTAAGCCAAATAAGCCAAGAAGCCAATAATTTATACCAGCAAGGTAAAGACATCGCAGATAAAGCCGATGAACATCAAACCAATCGAAAAGGCCAGCAAAACACTTCAACTGCATGCCACAATGAGCATGGTCTTCGTTCGAAAAAGGGCAATGTACATACCCGCATGAAGTTTGTAAACAATAGCGCGAAAGAGGTGAAAATATATTGGCTTAACTACAGCGGTGATCGAGTTTTTTATAAAAGCATTGCGCCACATGCAAAATATGTTCAACCCACTTACAAAACACATCCATGGGTTGTAACGGATCGACACGAAAACTGCATGAGTATTTTTGTTTCCTCATTACCATCGGCAATCGCAGAGATTCGCTAATTAATGTCATAGAAATCTAGGCAAACCTATTTGCCTAGATTGAACGCATTATGTGGATTTATTACAGCACCATTGCTAGAGACTTGGTCAATCATTTTTCAGGTTGACCTCATCGTCAAAGTAAGAATTCTTACTTTGCAACAGCAAGCTTAGATTCAGACACGCCTGCTCGCCCTTCTTGGGCCCCCACTTCTTGCAACTTATTGCGGGCATATAAAAATCCCGCCTTAACCTCCTGCCACACATAAATCAGAGTTCCAGGCTTGGCATCAATTTCTAGCGTGGAAGTGTTTTCCGCTTCAGATGTAATCTTGTGCTTCCCCGGGGTAACCTCTGTATAAAGATAGGTCTGGGCTACGGTATAACCCAGTGGCTCACCATCTACCGCCACATCCATCTTGACGCCAGCGCCGATGATCTCATTTCGATAGATATAGATACCAGCACCTTGAGCGGGAGCCTTAAATGTTTTTAACGTGGCATCCTGCGCAGGATCCCCCATTGGTGCAGAGGCGCAGGCGCCCAAAAGCATAGCCATTGCTGTCGCAGAAAAAAATAATTTGATGTTCATTTAAAACCCACTGTAAATTTAAACCCAATGCGCCGATCAAATCAAACCGAAACACAGGGTAAGAAAAGGCGGCATAACTCTAGAACAAAAATACTACCACCAAGAGGGTGGAGTGGATGCCGCTTAAATGGGTAGTCCCATCTAGCAATGGCGGAAGCCGCTGGTTCTGTGCGAACAGGTTTTGTGGATTACCTCATGAGTAAAACCAAGGCGGCAACCCGATTTCCTGAAAATGATTGATGCGTCAAATGGGCGCAGGATGTTGAAGGCAAAAACATGCGGGAGATCTCTAAACTCGCGCAAATACAAAAAGAGTTGCTTGAATCTAACGCAGAAAATGTGTAATAGTCAATTTGCTAGATCGCAGTGAATTAAAAGGGCAAATTCACAATCTACAGCACAAAAGGTAAGGGCCTCCGAGAGGAGGCCCTTATAGTTGGTGCGGCTGGCAGGAATTGAACCCACGACCCCTTGGTTCGTAGCCAAGTACTCTATCCAGCTGAGCTACAGCCGCAACAGCCATAATTATGCCATGGAAGAGAAAAACTACATCACACCAGCAGGTCACGAGCGCATCAAATGTGAGCTGTTACAGCTCCTGAACCTTGATAGGCCTGAGGTTGTGAGGGTTGTGCACTGGGCCGCCTCCAATGGCGACCGCTCTGAAAATGGGGACTATATCTATGGAAAAAAGCGACTTCGGGAGATAGACCGCCGAATTCGCTTCCTCAATCAACGTCTTGAATTTGCCGTGGTGGTCGATAATCAGGCCCGAAAATCAGGAGATGCGGACGCCGAGCAGGTGTTTTTTGGCGCTTCGGTCACTTATGCCAGTCTGGAAGGTGCTGAAGCTGGCAAAGAAACCACCATCACCATTGTGGGGGTGGATGAAGTCGATTTAGAGGTGGGTCACGTCAGCTGGGTATCCCCCATTGCTAGAGCCTTAATTAAAGCCCGTTTGGGTGATTGCGTCAAAATTCAGACGCCAACAGGCCCCACTGAGATTGAAATACTAGACGTTCAGTACCGGTAAGCCCGGTTTAAAGAAATTTAGCTGACCCGGACGCGGGTCACGCGCATCACATCGTGGTTGGCGCGCAAGCTTCGCATTACCTTAGAGAGGTGTAAGCGATCTGAGACTTGGATTGTGAAGCGGATAGTGACGGCGTCTTCTTTATAACGGTCATCCATCGACACATTCATGATGTTGGAGTCGGCAGCAGTCACACTACTGGCTACCCTTGCTAATACTCCCTTACCCTGGCGCGTATCGATTGCGAGATCGACCTCAAATTCTCGGCTAACCTCTTTGCCCCACTCGACCTCCACCCACTTATCGCTATCCTTAGAGAGCATTCTGAGGGCGATTGAACAGTCGTTGGCATGAACCTGCAGCCCTTCACCCTTGCCGAGATAGCCAATGATGTTGTCACCCGGAATCGGGTGGCAGCAAGCTTGGAAACTAATCGAATTACCTTCGCGACCATCTACCAAAATAGCCTGACGTTGATGGTGGTGGGAGGCTATCTCCTGTAGAGGAGACACCCAATCTCCCGCCCCCAAGCGCATTTGCTCTGAGCCGCCCTCATCATCAATCAAAATCTTCAATCGAATTGCTAGCTCTTGAGCAGATCTACGACCTAAGGCAATGTTGACACAAGCCTCTTCACGGGTTTTATCACCAGTCCAATGCAATAATTTTTCCCAGAGCTCAGGTGTTAACAGTCCAGCATCGACCCCCTGCTGACGCAAGGCATGAGCCAAGAGACGCTCGCCTAGCTGCAGAGACTCGGCATAGTGTTTGGTCTTGAGTGAGTGACGAATAGAGGCGCGAGCCTTACCGGTTCTCACAAATGCCAACCAACCAGGATTGGGTTGGGAGTTGGCCGATGTCACCACCTCAACGATATCGCTATTTTTCAATTCGCTACGTAAGGGCAACTGCATGCCATTAATCTTGACGGCAACACAGGTATTGCCCACATCACTATGAATCGAATACGCAAAGTCTAAGGCGGTAGCGCCGCGCGGCAAAGCTCTAATTTGACCCTTTGGTGTAAAGACATAAACCGCGTCTGGGAACAAATCAATCTTGACGTGCTCTAAGAATTCTTGTGAATCCCCACTGCTATCCTGAATATCAATCAAGGATTGCAGCCATTGATGTGCGCGGTTTTGCACCTCACTCATATCCGGGCCACCATCTTTGTAAGCCCAGTGTGCAGCAACACCCGCTTCAGCAACTGCGTGCATATCACCTGTACGAATCTGAAACTCAACCGGCACACCCGACGGCCCTAAGAGCGTCGTGTGCAAAGACTGATAGCCATTGAGTTTAGGAATCGCAATGTAATCCTTAAACTTGCCAGGCATGGGTTTATAGAGTGCATGCAAAATACCGAGCGCACGATAGCACTCATCAATCGAATGGACGGTTACCCTGAAGGCATAGACATCAAGAATTTGAGAAAAACTCAAATGCTTGTTGCGCATTTTGTTGTAAATACTAAAGAGTGTTTTTTCTCTGCCCTGTAGATCAACGTCGAGATTCACTTTTGCAAAAGCCATACGGGCGTTCTGCAAAATCTTTTCCACCATCTCTTTGCGATTACCACGCGCCCGCTTCACTGCATCTTCGATCACCCTAAAACGCATGGGCATTGAATAGCGGAAACTCAAGTCCTGTAAGTCGCGGTAGATTACATTCAGACCTAAGCGATGGGCAATCGGAGCATAGATCTCAATGGTTTCAGCGGCTACTCTGCGACGCTTTTCCATTGGAACGGCATCAAGCGTGCGCATATTGTGAGTGCGATCAGCGAGCTTGACCAAAATGACTCGGACGTCGCGCGCCATTGCCATAAACATCTTGCGGAAGCTTTCCGCTTGCGCCTCTGCATGACTTTGGAATTCCAACTTATCGAGCTTGGTTAAACCTTCTACAAGCTCCGCCACTTTGCTACCAAACTTACTAACCAGATCAGCTTGAGTGCAGCCAGTATCTTCAATCACATCATGCATTAAAGCTGCCATGATGGAGGACGCATCCAAGCGCCAGGTCGCACAGAGTTCAGCAACGGCTACGGGATGAGTAATGTATGGCTCGCCGCTATGGCGATACTGTCCGAGGTGAGCCGCATCAGCAAAATGGAAGGCCCGCTTGATAAGGGCTACTTCATCAGGCTTGAGATAGCCTAATTTAGAAATGAGGGCATCAATCGAAACAACTTGATGCTTTAAAGGTAATGTTGGCGCAGAGGTAGGGCCAAATAAATGTCGGCTCGACTGGGCCAACAAGGTGGCGATGATAGAAGACTTATCGCTCTTAGCGGTCTCTTTAGGCGAGACCTGACCTTTGGATTCCGAAGTGTTTGGATCGCCTAAGGGGAGCTCCACAACGGAACCCCTGAATTACAAAGGTACTTTGGTCAACATGTCACGATCAGTTACACCAGCAGCAACTTCACGCAACGCAACAACAGTCGCCTTATCTCTGGACTCAACACGTGGGGAGTGACCTTGAACCAATTGACGAGCGCGATAAGTCGCAGCCAATACCAGCTCAAAACGATTTGGGATAGTTTTTAGACAATCTTCTACAGTAATACGGGCCATGCTGAACTCACTTAAAATTAGCTTCAATACCTATAGGATAACTGATTAAACCCCAAGACGCCTTAAAAGCGCAGGGTTTCGAGCCATAATCGGTCCTGAGCGCAGGCGGCTGGCTGCAACCACCTGGCGTAAATCAATTAAAGCCCGCTCAAAATCGTCGTTGATGACAATGAAATCCGCTTCATGGGCATGCTGAAGCTCTAAATGGGCTGCAGCTAACCTTCTCTGAATGGTTGCCTCGTCATCCTGCCCACGTTTACGCAAGCGCTCTTCTAGAGCCTCAAATGATGGTGGGAAGATGAAGATCCACTGCACTTCCGGAATGATTTGGCGAATTTGCTGGGCACCTTGCCAGTCAATTTCTAACATGACATCGCGCCCGGTTTTCATCTGGGTTTCGATCCAAGCTTTGGAAGTGCCGTAAAAATTGCCATGCACTTCTGCATGCTCTAAAAAATTCCCTTGCTCACGCTCCGCAATAAATTCCGCTCTTTTGATAAAACGGTAATCCTTGCCATCCACCTCACCCGGTCTTGGTGAGCGTGTTGTGGTGGAAAGGGAAAGCTTCAGCGCCGCATCTTCTTGCAGGAGCGCATTGACCAAAGAGGATTTACCGGCGCCAGAAGGGGCAACAATCATCAACATACTGCCTTGGTAGGCAGGAGATAAGTTAGCTTTAGGTTTGGGGCTGGCCATAATAATTTGTGTAAGTAACAGTTACTCTAAATTTTGCACTTGCTCACGCATCTGCTCAATCAAGAGCTTAAGCTCTAAGGCAGCTTGTGTACATTCCTCAGAAACGGATTTAGAGCTCAAGGTATTAGCCTCTCTATTTAGCTCCTGCATTAAGAAATCCAAACGCTTTCCTACTGGTCCTTTGCCTGCAAGCGCAGTATCCACTACCTGCAGATGAGTCTTGAGGCGCGCAAACTCTTCCGCTACATCGATACGAACCGCATAGAGCACAACCTCTTGACGAATACGCTCCATTAACTCAGTACCAGATCCACTGCTACCTTTGCCTTGTTCTTGAGCAGCCAATGCTTCTGCCAGGCGCTCAGTCAGCTTCTCTTGATACTGGGCAACATAGACAGGAACCTTAGGTTCAATCACCTTAACAATCTCACGCATCTTGCTGGTGATGTTGGTGAGTACCGTAACCAAGGCTTTACCTTCTGCATGGCGACTCTCCAAGAGGGCGGCTAAAGCAGCTCGGCCCGCTTCTACTGTGGCAGCAATCCAGCCCTCTTCTTCGCCTCTAGGCTCAGAAACAATTCCGGGCCAGCGCAAAATATCAGCGATACGTAATGCTTCAGCAGTCGGAAAGGCGACTTGAGCATGCTCCTGAAGGGTGTAGAGAGCGTCTAGGCGATCTTTGTTTAAGGCGCCTAAGGCATGGGGGTTAGCTTTAGCAGCCCCAGCAGCACCGGAATTCACACGCCAGGCAGCCCGAAACTCGACCTTGCCCCGAGAAAGGCTTTGAGTAGCCATCTCTCGTAAGCCAGGCTCAGCTCCGCGACACTCGTCCGGAAGACGAAAGCCTAAATCCAGAAAGCGGCTATTAACAGCCCGACATTCCACCTGCAGATCAGCTAAAACGCCAGCTCCCAGGGAGACTTGGCGAGAAGCGCTGCCATAACCAGTCATGCTCGATATCATATGGACATTGTAGATCTTTAGGACCACACCCCATGACTCAGCACAACATCACCCGCCCTAGTGGCCGCACCCCCACTGAATTGCGCCCTGTGAGCATCAGCCGCGCCTTTACCAAGCATGCGGAAGGCTCTGTCCTGATTGCCTTTGGTGACACGAAAGTGCTCTGCACGGCCAGCGTTCTGGAAAAAGTGCCGCCGCATAAAAAAGGCTCTGGCGAAGGTTGGGTTACCGCTGAATACGGCATGCTCCCCCGCTCTACTCACACCCGTAGCGATCGTGAAGCGGCTCGCGGCAAACAATCTGGTCGCACACAAGAAATTCAGCGCTTGATCGGTCGCGCGATGCGCAGCGTCTTTGATCTGAAAGTCTTAGGCGAAAGAACCATCCATTTAGATTGCGATGTCTTACAAGCCGATGGCGGAACAAGAACTGCATCGATTACTGGCGCCTATGTAGCGGCACGTGATGCAATTAATACCCTTCTACAAAGTGGAGCGCTCAAGGCCGATCCAATGATTGATAGTGTTGCAGCGATTTCTGTTGGTATCTATCAAGGCATCCCTGTACTCGATTTAGATTACCCGGAAGATTCTTCTTGCGATACCGATATGAATGTCGTCATGACAGGCAAAGGCGGCATGATTGAAGTGCAAGGCACTGCTGAAGGCCCCGCCTTCTCCCGCACCGAATTAAATGCACTGCTAGATTTAGCAGAACAAGGCATTGCAGATTTAACGCAACTACAAAAAGAAGCATTTAAATAAAAGATTAAAGGTAGATGGTGCAAAAACTCGTTCTCGCCTCTAACAATGTCGGTAAGGTTCGGGAGTTTCAGGAACTCTTAGCGCCTTTTCGCTTTCAGGTCATCCCTCAAGGCGAGTTGGGTATTCCGTCAGCAGAAGAGCCGCACCATACTTTTGTTGAGAACGCGCTTGCTAAAGCGCGTCATGCCAGCGCTGCCAGCGGCTTACCCGCACTTGCCGACGACTCTGGAATTTGTGCTCATGCATTAGATGGAGCTCCAGGAGTCTACTCAGCTCGTTACGCAGGTGCCGATGGAGATAGCGCGGCTAACAATCAAAAGCTGATTGCAGCATTACAAGGTAAAGCGGATCGCGGGGCACATTATGTCTGTGCCCTCGTCATGGTCAATAGCACCAATGATCCAGAGCCGCTGATTGTGCAAACTCGCTGGTACGGACAAATCATAGATGAGGCTAAAGGCGATCGTGGATTTGGTTATGACCCCCACTTCTTTCTGCCGGAGCTTGGCAGCACTGCCGCCCAATTAGAACCACCTGAGAAAAATCTCATCAGCCATCGTGGTCAAGCCTTACGCGAACTGATCGCCGAACTTCAAAGCCGTGCTCAATCCACTTAATCCGGTGTTGGCGACTCAGCCAAAACTCACCGCCCTTCCCCCGCTGTCTTTGTACATTCACTTTCCGTGGTGTGAGAAGAAGTGTCCATACTGTGATTTCAACTCGCATCAAATTAAAGATACGAACGAAGGTGGGAAAGTTTCACAAGGGTTTGATGAGGCGCGTTACATCAAAGCGCTTATTGCCGATCTTGAGACAGAATTACCCTGCATCTGGGGTCGTCAAGTACATAGCATCTTTATTGGCGGCGGCACTCCGAGCTTGATGTCAGCTAATGGCATGAATGAGCTCCTCTCAGCGATTCGAGCGCGCGTGAACTTAGAGCCTGATTGTGAAATCACCATGGAAGCTAATCCCGGCTCAGTCGAAGCCGAAAAGTTTGCCGGCTTTGCGAAAGCTGGTATCAATCGAGTCTCTTTAGGTATTCAGAGCTTTCAAGATCACCAACTCAAAGCTCTGGGGCGTATTCATAACGGTGAGGAGGCCAAACGCGCTATTGCGATTGCCTTACAGCACTTTAAATCCGTCAATCTGGATTTGATGTTTGGTTTACCGAATCAAACTTTAGAGGCGGCTAAAGCGGATATTGAAACCGCCCTTTCATTCAAGACTCCACACCTGTCCTTCTACAACCTCACACTAGAGCCCAATACCTATTTTGCAAACTTCCCGCCAAAGCTTCCAAACGAAGATGAGATTGATGCGATCTTTGAGCAGAACTTGGCCCTTCTAGAGGCGGCAGGCTATCGACGCTATGAAGTGTCTGCTTATGCTAAAAAAGATCAGGAGTGCAAACACAATCTCAACTACTGGCGCTTTGGGGATTACATTGGGATTGGCGCAGGTGCTCATGGGAAGATTTCCTTCCCAGACAAAATTACTCGTCAAGTTCGAGAGCGTCACCCAGAAACCTACATGCAGGCAATGGAAAGTAAGGGCAATGCCTTAATTGAAGCAAGAGAGATTCCCGCTAAAGATCTTCCTTTTGAATTCATGCTCAATACATTGCGCCTGACAGATGGTGTTGATACCGTTACCTTTAACGAGCGTACTGGCTTGCCACTGAACGTGGTTTCAAAAGGATTAGATGAAGCCAGCAAAAAAGGTTTATTGGATCCCAATCCCAATAAACTCAAAGCCACCGAACAAGGGTTGCGCTACCTCAATAACCTACAGGCAATGTTTTTGTAAGGCGTAGGAATTTTCCAAGGGGTATAAACCAACATTCCCGAATGAAATCACTGGAATCTGGTAAGTTATTTTTAACGATTCTTGATGGGGCTTTTTTAATTCCTGTATGAATGATAAATGCAATGTGTACGAAAGCGAAAAATTCTAGCCATGATCAATTCAACCGCTGATAAACATAACTACAAAGATCGCTACTGCGCGTTTGTTGATATGCTTGGCTTTAAGAGTTTTGTGAATAGCGATAGTTACACAGAAGTTTATAGCGCCTTGCAAAAATTTAAGGTCGTTGCAAGCGCGCGCCAACCAGTGATATCTGCAACTTGTTTTTCTGATTCGGTAATTCTCTCAATTGACGTCAAAAAAGAGCATGCGCTATATACATTGACGATGCTGCTTTTTTATCTTGCGATCAATCTAGTTAATCACAAGGTTTTATTGCGAGGCGGAGTTACTCGGGGTAAAGTTTTTCACGACAGTGAATATGTTTTCGGTCCCGGCATAAATAAAGCACATACATTAGAGAGCAAAGAAGCGCTTTACCCACGAATTATATTTGACCGGTCCCTGAACGACCGTGAATTTTTATTGGAATCCATGGATGATGCTGAAGAAACTGAGTTTTTGGACGGCCTTATTCCAAAAGATCCAAAAGATCCAAAAGATCCAGAAGATCCAGAAGATCCAGAAGAACCGGAGAATGAATATCGGTATTTAAACTACCTTTCACCAGATTTTTTGCATAGCGAACTTGATGACGGCTACGATGCCACGGGCTACTACAAAAAACTTAGAGATCTTACAAACGAACACAAAGACTCTGGCTGTAAAAATATAGCTGAAAAATATAAATGGTTAGACCGCAAATTGATTATTGTCGACAGGTGAGGCGGACAACGCCTCCTCAATGACTTTTGATACAGAAGACTCTAATTCGACCCAAGTTTTTGCCCCCCCCCCCCGAAAGGTAGAGCTGCCCCTGCTTGCACAAATGACTCGGGAGCTCTCACAGGCGGAGGATATCCAGATATTTTCAAATAGTTATTGCAAGCGCTCTCCGCCCCACGAATTAAATCTCCAATCACATCTGCCATTGCAGTTGGGCCTTATGCGACCGTAGGTTAAGCGCCATCTGAATTGGCAATTGGAGGAGCCTCAAACGGATCTTTGATTGGTTGAGCTGGCGGAGCTTTTTTAGCTTTTGTACCAGGCATCAACTCAAAGTCCGGAGTAAAGGTAGTCATCGTGCTTCGTAATTGATCAAATGCCCTGCGATCACCCTCGAACTTGGCCTTTCCTTCAGCCTGCAGTTTTTCAAAAGTAGTTTGACCGCCCATGACTTTCTCTAAGTCACTGCGATTAACGGTGATGGTCAGATTTGGATTTTTATCCTGGTAACCCTTGATATTGGTCAGCGCAGAATTACTCATCTCAACCACAAACTTCTCGCCGTTGTCAGGAGTGCTCAAGTTAATAGTGAACTTCATGCCGGCAGCTTTTTTACTATCCATGCTGATGGCCAGAGCATTGAGCCAAAGCTCTGTAGTCATTGCTCTGATCATGTCAGGACCATTGGTCTTTGGTGACGCTCCAGAAGGCATGCCGTGACGCAACTCGTAGGCAGCACCCAAGAAGCTGTTACGCACACTAGGACTTTCTTTTTGATAGCCAATTTGCTCAAAAATATCTGCAAGCAAATCTTTAGCAGCAGTATTGTTTGGCTCTGCATAAACTAATTTATTTACGATCTCCATTGCTTCGCGATACTTACCCTGTTTATAAAGTTGCTTGCCTTTGGCCATGATCTTGTCAGAGCCGCCCATCATTTCTACATACAGCGGTGCAGAATCTTTTGGTGATAACGGAATCAAGGTAGCAGGATTAGCATCCCAGTAACCTAAGTAACGATTGATCACTGCACGGCTGTTGTGCTCTTCTGAACCGTGGTAGCTATGTGCAGCCCATTGAGACTTTAAGCTCTCAGGTTGTTTGTAAACGTTATGTACTTCATTGATCGTTACGCCATTATTAGCTAAATGGAGAACCTCATTGTTCAAGTGTGCATAACTATCACGCTGCGTGCGCATCACTTCTTGCACGCGATCATTACCCCAGCGCGGCCAAGAATGGGAAGCAAACATCACCTGCGCTTCATTGCCATAGCGATATAAGGCATTGTTAATATTCTTAGACCATGCCAAAGCATCACGTACTAGAGCACCGCGTAAGGTATAGATGTTGTGGATGGTGCCGGTAATATTTTCAGCAGCCCAGAAAGCCTTCATCTGTGGGAAATAGGTATTCATCTCAGCAGGCGCCTCTGTACCCGGCGTATTTTGGAACTCCATCTCCACACCATCCACAGTCATTTTTTCAAATGGCTCATTGATCAGAATGGTTGGCTCAATTAAACCCAGGTTTCCTGCTGCAGTATTTTTACCAATGGATTGGTCAACATGACCAAATGGGCTGCGCGGTAATAAAACCCCATACTGGAAATACAAGCGGCGCGTCATGGCATTGCCCGCGTATACGTTCTCTGCAACTGCGTGATCCATGAAGCCGGCTGGGGCAATAATCTTCACCTTGCCACTCTTCACATCCGCCTCATCCACTACACCGCGCACACCACCAAAGTGGTCAGCATGAGAATGCGAGTACACCACTGCTACCACTGGGCGCTTGCCTAACTTCTCATTCACCAACTCCAAAGCTGCTCTAGCAGTTTCTTTTGAGGTCAATGGATCAAAAACAATCCACCCGTTATTGGTTTTAACAAAACTAATATTCGATAAGTCAAAGCCGCGAACTTGATAAATTTTTCCGGGGACGACTTCGTACAAGCCATAACCCATATTGAGAATCGCTTGGCGCTGCAAGGATGGATGAACACTATCGAAATCCTTGCCTTGTAATAGGAACTCATAACTACCCATATCCCAGGCTACGTTACCTGCATCAGCCATGATGGTTTTATAAGCGGGCGCAGCAATGAATCCCCTCTTAGACTCTTCAAAGTCACGCTTATCTTCAAACGGCAAGGTTTTGCGCAAACCATTTTGCAATTCAACCGTATAGGTTGATGGCGCCCTCCCTTTTGGGTCAAAGTGCTTTCCTTGCATTGCACCCGGGTCAGCTACTACCCCGCCGCCACCAGCAGCCAAAGCAGAATTTGTCGCAATGAGAGTGATAGAAAAAGCGATTAGATGCAGTTTAGTTTTCATGAAAAGCCTAGAAAATGAGTTGAAATAATACAAATGACGCTTTTACAAATGTAAAGAGGGCTAGATCTTTGGACAATTAGCTCTAAGGCTAATAACTTACTCATGGATAGCTGGCAAAAAGACGATAAAACGCGCCCCACCACCCGGCACATCCTCATAGCGAATCCAGCCACTATGACGAGTAATAATGTGCTGGCAGAGCCATAAACCCAAGCCCATTCCAGCCCGCTTATCACCTCCCGCCAGCAGTTCAAATAGATGGGCCTGAGCTGCTATAGAAATACCCGGGCCGTTATCAGAAAAAATGAGTTCTACGCCCTTGGGAACATTGCGAGTTTCGATTGTGAGAGTACCGGTGCGATTACCGACTCCACTCAAAGCTTGAATGGCGTTATTAACTAAATTGAGGATGACTTGCTGCATTTCACTCTGGTTGACATTCACCCTGCAACCAGATGCAAGAGCAAGAACAACCTGTATGTTGCGTGACTGAATTTCTGGACTAGTAATCTTCAAAACAGATTCAATCAGATCAGCCGCCTCAACTTGCGTAGCTCCAATCTTTCGATCTGAAAAGATGGATCTGAGTGATTTAATAATATTTGCCGCCCTTTGATTATCAGAAAGCAGTGCTGATAAAACCTCTTGATTTTGTTCGGCACTTAAACTACGGTCGGCGAGTTTCTTTTGTAAAAACTGAATATTTAAATATGAAGCACCTAAAGGTTGGTTCAACTCGTGAGCAAGCGAGGCAGATAAAGCTCCAGTAGCTACAGTTTTATTAGCCTTAAGCAGGCTGGAGATCAAGCCCTCCCGCTCAGATAAGAGAGTCTTGATTTCCGCATTCTCAGTCTTGGATTTTGCGTTTGCCAAGGCCACTCTTTCCGCCCAATAAGCCCCGAGAGCAATGTAAGAGAGCGTATTAGTAACTAATTGCCCAACAGTCAACAATATCAACAGTTGCGGAATTTGCTCCATCCTGCTGATAGTAAAACCGCTTGAAGCTAAAACCCTCCAGGCGGCCTAAGGAAAAACATAACTCAACTGCAGTTGCATATTGCATATACATTAACTGCTGAGAAGGCTCTGATCTTCTTTTGCGTCTGAGCATCATAATTTGCCAAGAGAAAAAGATGATCCCTATCGCACACATAAATGTAGTTCGAATCTCATAGCTTCCGTATAGGCGAAGAAACTCGAAAGTCGGCATAAAAATAATGGCGGAAAGTCCAAAGCTATATTGCAAACGCTTGCTAATTGGGCCAATCAGTGATTTGCAAAATAGGAGCTGAAAAATAGCAGCGATATAAAACAGGGAATTCGCAATGGTGAAATTGAATTCAGGATTTTGTACACTCTGAATTACTAAGGTGCCACTACCGAAGATCAATAAGGCAAGAATATTTACTATAAACGAACCCATCCAATATGGATTTGGCCTGAGCTCACTTTGCGAGCGATGATAGTGATAGATTCCCAATATCAGACCCAACTGAATCGTAGCCAGAATAAAGAAATACAGGGCAATCAGAAGCTTCATGCCATCTATCGCACAACGAGGAGCAATGTTCGGGAACTACACCCCCAGTAGGTGAGACATTTACTGTGTGAGGCTAGGCAAGCCGCCGCTCAGAGTTAGATAAAAGAAGTAGATAGCACCAAGGAAAATCAAAGATCCAATCAGGTACTGGGGATATCGAATGCCCTGCTCTGGCATACCGAGCTTTTTCCCATTGACCATCGACTTCACCAGATTTTGCCGCTCCAATACACTCATCAGGATTGCAGCGCAAATATGAAGAATCACGAGTGCCAAAGCTAAGCTAGCAACAGCTTCATGCATCTCAGATGCAAAATTACCGAAGAATTCTTTAACTGTCAGGTAACCAGTAAATCCGATCAAGAGAATTAGGAGCATCAGCGCAAACATCACTAAGCCACCCGCTGGGTTGTGGCCAACATCATGATGGGGATGACCACGCAACATCGCCATGAAATGCCCAATGACCTCCTTAGGGCTTTTGAGGAACTGACTGAATCTTGCGTAGCGAGTACCAATGACACCCCACACCAATCGAATGAGCACAAGCAAGCCTGCGGTATAGCCAAATGCATAGTGAATCATGGCCAAGCGCTCACTCTCTGAAGTGAGCCAAGCACCAGCAAAACAAACTGCCAATAGCCAATGAAAGACTCTCACCGGCATATCCCACACCATAATTAATTGCCTCGGCTTGCCGGTTGCGCCAATCGTGTCGTTTGCAGGTGTATTCATTTTGCAGGGATCCTAATATTATTTTCACTAAAGATACCCTTAGCGGCATCGATATGACATGCTCCACAGTTGGCAGGACTCTTAATCCCCGCCCTCTTCCAGACATCCGGCCTCACCTCATCATGCTTCCGAATAAACCAAGATATTTTGGTGATGCGATTTTCTGGAGCAGTCTCGCTATATTTTTGGCGAGTAGCCGCATTCTTAATTAACCAGTTCGTAATCTCGGCCCGAGTCTGTGCATCCACGCTAGCATCAGTGCCAAAGTGTTTCGAGAGACTAGCCATCAGATTTTTCCAGCTTTGCTCGCTTAATAGCCCTGGCGGATAGGCCATATGGCAACTTGCGCACTCCGCCTCATAAGAAGCCGGTGCATCGGCAGGCATCGGCATCTTGGCGGCAAAGATGGAAGATGTACTGAAACATAAGCAAAGGGAAAGGTAAAACGTGTGGTGGATTTTCATATGTGTTTATTTGACCGTCATTAACCAAGAGAGGACGTCCGCTTTTTCTTGCGCGCTACAGTCCCTACCAAGTACATCATTGCAGTTACGCTTAAACCACTTATCGGCTTTAGCTTCATCAGTCAATCGCACAGGATTGGCACTAGGTGCTAATGGCTTAATTACCTTGCCAGTAACGATATGTTTGGTGTCGTGATTGGGAGGATTTTCATGGCGGGATGCACAACTCCACTCTTTGCCATGCTTGGCATTGAAGAACTACTCTCCACGAGCTGGCGATGCCTGGCCGGATTGAGCCTCATAGGACTTCAGCAAGTCCGATGGCGTTGCCGCTCGAGCAGTAAACGCCAGACTCATGAAGACCATTCCAGAGAAGAACTTCAAAAACATATTTACCCCTTATTAATGATATTGGCCCCACTTATCCAGTATGCGCCTTTGATATGACAGCGCTTTTTGAGAAATAAGCAAAATAGTCAAGTATTTCAAGGGGATTGGGTCGATTTAGACCCGCAATCATTCTGATTACTGATAGGAGTAATACAATCATCACAATTGATAAAAATAGCTTTTACCAATTAGCCCATGAATTTTTTAGAAGGGCTGTGCATTAACCTACTTAAGGACCCAAACTATTATGAAAAAAATCATCATTGCCATCGTTATTGCTGCTATCGCAGTTGGAGCATACCTTTTCCTCACTAAGCCAAAAGCACCTATCGCTGGTGTAGCTGCTCAAGAAGCTGCCCTTATTTATGACGGCGAAGTAACTAAGATTGATGCTGCTACTCGCACTGTTACTTTAAAAAATCAAGATGGCGAAACTTCTATCGTTGCCGGTCCTGAAGTTAACAACTTTGCTGAAATTAAAGTTGGCGACCATTTTGACGTTGTATACGAACTCGCTGTTGCCATTGAGTTAGTTAAAGTAAAAAATCCAGGCACAACTAGCGAGCAAGTTACTACTAGCACGACCACTGCTCCACAAGGCGACAAGCCAGGCATGATCACTACTAACACTGTTACTGCTACTGCCAATGTTGAAGCGATTGATACAGCCAAGAACATCGTTTCTTTAAAAGGCCCACAAGGCAACATCTTCAAAGTTAAAGCTCAGAACCCTGACTTGATGAAAGATATTGCTGTAAACGACCAAGTTAAAGTGGTTTACACAGAAGCAATTGCTGCAGTAGTAAGCGCACCAGCTGCTAAGAAGTAATGCAATAACGCCTTTCTAGCCACTAGAAAGGCAAAACTCCAGCAAGTGATTGAACTGACCCACAAAAGTTGGACAGTTTGATTGGGTTACCAGAAGGGATTGAGTTCGGTATTGCACTGGGCTCAATCCCTTTAGTTTTTGTTTGATTCGATCATGGTTGTAGTAGCGGATATATTCCTTTAGCCCTGCTTTAAAATGGGTCTAAACGACATTACTCCAGTTTTGAGGTCTACCAGCTTATTGGGAGAGGGTCAATTGCTCATTACTAATCCTTGATTACTTAATATCCAATACAACTGGTTCATCAGGAATTTCATTATCCGAATAAGAGGTCTTTGGAAATTGACTGTGTAATAGTTGACTCACCATTTCAATTCCAGACAAAATGCCGGCTCGATATTGATCAAGTGCGAATTTAGATTCAATCTCATGACAAATCACGTCCCAAGCGCCGGTATCTGCTTTTGAATGAATGCCTCTATCAGCAACAATTTCTACTGCGTGATCGGCCAATAGAACATATATGAGCACTCCATTATTGTGCTCCGTGTCCCAAACTTTTTGACTTGCGAAGACCTCAATTGCACGATCGTGAGGGTTTACACCTTTAAATACAGAAGAGACTTCTAGGGCGCCTTCAACAGCAAAGCAGATTTGGCCAGAATGCTTAGCCTCACTATCTTGAATAGCTTGTGTGATTACAGCAAGGTCTTGCTTCGAAAAGAATTTTTCCACCTTGCGACCATGGGACCAGAGATGCTTAATTAGTCGATCCATAACCATATTCACCATCTCCCCGAAGATCCGCCACCGCCAAAACCACCTCCACCTCCGCTAAATCCACCACCACCGCTTCGCCCCCCACTGCTATAGCCACCAAAACCATGTCTACCCAATCCTATTCCAGATAGGGCCACCACTAGCGCCACAACACCGGCGATTAAAGCCATAGAAATGGCGCCAAACATAAACCATGTAATCAGAGCCACAAATCCCCCAGTAACTAGGGAGCCGGGCAATCTCCCCATCATTGATCGCAATATCCCCCCAAGCACTAAAGCCGCAATGAAGATGATTGGCAAAAACGAGCGTATATCCCCTGGCTCACGTATATCGGAGTTATTTGGGGTTGGTGCTGGTAGCGCCTCACCATCAACCACTCCAATAACAGCATTCACCCCTTCGCTAATGCCACCATAGAAATCCTGTTGTTTAAATCGGGGCACAATAATTTGATCGATAATTCTCTTGCTAGTCGCATCAGTCAAAACACCCTCAAGCCCATAACCCACCTCAATCCGAAGAGCTCGATCTGCTTTAGCAATAATGAGAATCGCTCCATCGTCCACTTTCTTTCTGCCAATCTTCCATTTCTCAGCAACCCGAATTGCGTATTGCTCAATCGCTTCAGGAGCAGTAGATGTCACCATCAAGACCACAATTTGACTACCCTTGCGAGCCTCAAAACTACTTAAGGATTGATCTAGCGAACTAATCTGGCTAGGCGTTAAAGTGCCCGTTTGATCAATTACCCGCCCTGACAAGGCTGGTACTGCTTGCTGGGCTAAGGAAAATGAAGTCCAACAAAGCAGCCCCAAAAGCGACAGCAACGCCAGGAGGCTTTTAGACATTAGAAAGATCCAATTCAAAGGACATGTGCTAATTATTTGGCTGCAGGCGCATCAAATGAAACGCTAGGAGGGCTTGCCAATTCCTTTTCATTCTCAACAGTAAAATTGGCCTTAGCTTTATAACCAAAGGCTAATGCAGTTAAATTCGATGGAAACGAGCGGATAGTCACGTTGTACTCTTGTACGGATTTAATGTAGCGATTGCGTGCCACCGTGATACGATTTTCAGTTCCCTCTAGCTGCGCCTGCAAATCCCTAAACCCTTGATTTGCTCGTAAGCTAGGGTAGTTCTCCGAAACTAACAGCAGTCTAGATAAGGCCGAAGTTAGCTGCCCTTGTGCCTGCTGGAATTTTTGGAAAGCCTCTGGGTTATTCACTAAATCAGGCGTAGCCTGAATTGAGGTTGCCTTAGATCTGGCCTCCACCACCTTAGTTAAGGTATCTTGTTCAAACTTAGCCTCACCCTTAACCGTGCTCACTAGATTTGGAATAAGATCGGCCCTACGCTGATACTGATTTAACACCTCAGACCAACTAGAGGTAACTTGCTCATCTTGAGACTGAATTTGGTTATATCCGCAACCTGAGAGCAATACTACCGCCAGTGCCAGCAGACCAATGAGATATTTACGCATTTGATACCCCTTCATTTAATTAATATATTGAACCGCCCCGACTTTCATGGAGGCCATTTGGTTTAAGTAAGGTCGATATTCTGACCCATCTTGCTTTGCTGCTGTTGGCACTGCTTTTGCTGCTGGTAATAGTATGCTTCATATTCTGCTGGAGGAACATATCCAATGGGCTCTAAGCGTCTTTGGTTGTTAAACCAAGAGACCCATTCCAAGGTAGCTAGCTCCACTGATTCTCTGGTTTTCCAAGGCCCACGGCGATGGATGACTTCTGCCTTGTATAGGCCATTGATGGTTTCAGCTAAGGCGTTGTCATAGCTGTCACCCTTGCTGCCCACCGAAGGCGCAATGCCAGCCAAGGCCAACCGTTCCGTATGGCAAATAGAGACATATTGCGATCCTCTATCGCTGTGATGGATCAGACTGCCATCCTTATCTGGCTGCCTTGCATGCAGCGCCTGTTCTAGTGCATCAAGAACAAAATCGCTGGCCATGGATCTACTCACCCGCCAACCAACAATGTATCTGGCATAAACATCAATCACAAAAGCCACATAGAGCCAGCCCTGCCAGGTCGAGACGTAGGTAAAGTCCGACACCCAAAGCTGATTGGGGCGATCGGCTTTGAACTGACGCTTGACTAAATCCGATGGACGATCAGCCAACTCATCAGGAACGGTGGTGCGCACCTTCTT
>NZ_JBIIPA010000012.1:0-60943 GCF_044342855.1 Polynucleobacter sp. | reverse complement strand
AAAGAGATGTAGTCGATTACCTGGTTGACGAAGAAGCGGTACCCATTACAAGGGCTTGCGCTCATCTGGGGCTGGCCAGGTCATCGTATTACGAGCGCCCAGCAAGTAGGGCTAAGGCTGATGCGCCTGTCATTGAAGTGCTTAATCAGGTGGTCGCCAAACATGGCCGCTGGGGTTTTAGATTGTGTTTTGATTGGATGCGAAATCAGGGCTATGCATGGAATCACAAGCGGGTATGGCGTATTTACAAGGAGATGGGCTTGAACTTACCCAGAAGAACTAAGAAGCGCATCCCCAAGATGCCGAGAGTTCCGCTCATTGCCCCGACCGAAGCCAACTCGATGTGGGCCTTGGACTTTATGTACGACACCTTGCATTACGGCAGACCTTTTAGGACCCTGAATGTCATTGATGAATCCAACCGCGAAATCTTGGCTATTGAAATCGATATTAGCCTGCCAGCAGCCAGAGTAGTGCGAACCTTAGAGCAGTTAGAAGAGATCCATGGTTTACCTCAAGCGATACGTCTGGATAACGGAAGTGAACTACGGTCTGCCATCTTTATGGGTTGGTGTGAATCTAAAGGTGTTGAGATCAAATTTATCCAACCGGGCAAACCGCAACAAAATGCGTTTATAGAACGCTTTAATAAAACCTACCGTCATGAAGTACTCAATGCGTATTTATTTGAAAACCTTACGGAGGTGCGTGAAATTACAGAAAGCTGGATTACGATTTACAACGAAGAACGACCACACAGATCGCTTGGCAGAATATCGCCTAGAGACTATCGAGCGCAGGCAGAAAACAACACTTTAGGAATGTCGGCTTGACGGGGGATACTACACTTTAACGTATTGAATAACGGACTTCTTGAACTCGGGAGTGTGGTGCTGATAAACCCTCTTTTTTAGACTAGAGAGTCCGTTCGATTGATAGCTTAGAGTCCATTTACGAATGTCAGAGGTATTGATCTCATACAAATGAGCAAGCCACCTTTGGCCGCCTGACTTTAAATAGTCTTTAACTACTTTTAGCTTGAACTGCGGACTGTATTTGCTCATAAAACTGAACCCCCTTGGTTGGGCTTGGCGTCCAACTTTTGTGGGTCAGTTCAGAAGGCGGTAATTTATTTAAAACTGGTTGGATCGATCTTTAAGAAACCGATTTCACCATGTCTTCAACTACCTTCTTCGCATCACCGAAGACCATCATGGTTTTATCCATGTAGAAGAGCTCATTATCAAGACCAGCATAACCTGCGGCCATGGAGCGTTTATTCACAATAATCGTCTTGGCTTTGAAGGCTTCCAAAATCGGCATGCCGAAGATTGGGCTGCCTGGTGTACGAGCGGCAGGGTTCACCACGTCGTTTGCACCGAGTACCAACACCACATCAGCTTGTCCGAAGTCGCTATTGATATCTTCCATTTCAAATACTTGGTCGTATGGAACTTCTGCTTCAGCCAAGAGCACGTTCATATGGCCAGGCATACGACCGGCAACCGGGTGAATCGCGTACTTCACGGTTACGCCATGATGAGTCAGCTTCTCTGCCAATTCTTTCAGAGCATGTTGAGCGCGGGCAACTGCCAAGCCGTAGCCAGGAACAATCACAACAGTGTCCGCATTCTCCATGAGGAAAGCCGCATCTTCTGGAGAGCCTGTTTTGTAGTTCTTTGGACCACCATCATCAGCACCACCGGCAGAAGCTTCAGCGCCGAAGCCGCCAAGCAATACTGCCAAGATGGAGCGGTTCATCGCCTTACACATAATGTAAGACAGGATCGCGCCAGAAGAACCTACGCAAGCGCCAGCAATAATCAATACCGGATTGTTTAATGTGAAACCAATACCTGCAGCCGCCCAACCAGAGTAGCTGTTAAGCATGGATACAACAACTGGCATATCTGCGCCACCGATTGGGATGATCAAAGTCACACCCAATACCAATGCGATCGCACACATTACTAAGAATGCTTCGTGGCTTCCTGTCATGAAGTACATGACGCCACCAGAAACCATGCCAATAGCCAGAACGAGGTTGAGTAAATGTTGACCAGCAAATGTCGCCGGCTTACCGCTAACCTTGCCGGACAATTTACCGAAAGCAATAACAGAGGCAGTAAAGGTAATTGCACCAATAAATGCACCGATAAACAGTTCAATCTTTTGCGCGCCAGTGTGGTCATGCGCTGGGTTATATACCGCTGCAATCGCAATCAATACGGCTGACAAACCAACAAAGGAGTGCATGAGTGCCACGAGCTCTGGCATCTTGGTCATCTGCACGCGCTTAGCTGCGAGCGTTCCAATGATTGCGCCGCCAACAATTGCGCCAATGATCAATGAGAAGACTGGCTTAAAGCCAGGAATCAGGAAGGTGGTGATCACGGCAAGCAACATGCCGATCATGCCAAAGGTATTGCCTTGACGTGAGGTTGTTGGTGATGACAATCCACGCAAGGCGAGGATAAAGAGCGCCGATGAGATGAGATAAGAAATTGCGGTTATGTTTAGCATTATTGTTGTCTCTATAAGATCTTGTTCTAGTTTTATTTAGTTCCAGCCGCATCAGCCTTAGGGGCTTTTTTCTTGAACATTTCAAGCATGCGACGGGTGACCATAAAGCCACCAAAAATATTGATTGATGCTAAGAAGACTGCCACTGCACCAATGATGCTGGTGAGGGTGATCTCATCGCCACCAATCACTTCAGTTTGAAGTAGGGCGCCAACAATAATGATTCCAGAAATAGCGTTAGTAACCGCCATGAGTGGAGTGTGAAGTGCGGGTGTCACGTTCCAAACTACGTGGTAGCCAACAAAAATAGCCAATACAAACACGGTGATGTTTTGGACTGTAAGGATGCTTTGAAACGCAGCGAGATCCATGATATTTCCTTTGAAAAATCTTTATTAGTTTTTACGGACGGCTTGGCCATCACGACACATGAGGCAGGCAGTTACGATGTCATCATCAGCTGGGATAACTAACTTCGCTTCTGCATCAACAATAAGCTTCATGAAGTCGAGCAAGTTGCGTGCGTACAAGGCAGAGGCATCTGCAGCCACCATGCTCGCGAGGTTGGTATAACCAATGATCTTTACACCATTCTTTTCAACAATCTTGTCAGCTTCCGTCAAAGGACAGTTACCTGAACCGTTATCGCCACGACCAGCCGCTAAGTCGATCACGATAGAGCCTGGTTTCATATTGGCAACGGTATCGCTGTGCAATAAGACTGGTGGCTTGCGACCTGGAATCAAGGCGGTAGTAATCACGATGTCGGCTTGTTGAGCGCGCTCTGCAACCAAGGCTGCTTGACGCTTCATCCAAGCTTCTGGCATTGGACGGGCATAGCCACTAACACCTTGTGCAATTTCACGCTCCTCATCTGTTTCAAAAGGCACGTCAACAAACTTGGCGCCGAGAGATTCAATTTGTTCTTTGGCGGCAGGGCGTACATCAGATGCTTCGATGACCGCACCTAAACGTTTGGCAGTTGCAATTGCCTGCAAGCCGGCAACACCAGCACCCAAGATCAGTACACGCGCTGCTTTAACAGTTCCAGCTGCAGTCATGAGCATTGGCATAAAGCGTTGGTATTCATTTGCACCAACCATCACTGCTTTGTAGCCGGCGATGTTAGCTTGCGAAGATAAGACGTCCATGCTTTGTGCGCGAGTAGTGCGAGGGGCAGCCTCTAATGAGAATGCTGTCACACCTTGTGCAGCCATAGCAGCAATGTTGTCGTTATCAAATGGATCAAGCATGCCAATGAGCACGCTGCCAGATTGAATTTGCTTGAGCTCTGTAGCTTCAGGTGCGCGCACTTTGAGAACGATCTCCGCCCCAAAGGCATCAGCTGCGCTTCCAATGGTTGCGCCAACTGCTTCATACGCAGAATCTGGCTGGCTGGCTTTAACACCCGCATCCTTTTGAACAACGACTGTGTGGCCTTGGCCAATCAGTTTCTTAACGGTTTCTGGTGTGGCGGCAACGCGAGTTTCCCCGGGTCTGATTTCCAGCGGTACGCCTATGCGCATGGCATATCTCCAAATGCAAATTTTTCGAAAAATCTATTTTAGTTAAATAGGTTAAAAACTGCCTATTTATTTACCCTGATCACCTTCTGTTTGGCATTCCTTCAAATCTTGGTAAGTTTGAAGGAAGACTTCTACAATGGGGTTTTCAGCTTATATTGAATTCTCGCATTTTTTGATGATCCCGCTCAATTCTTCCGCAATTCCAGCCTCAAAACCATCCAAAGTCGTCGTTGGCATGTCTGGAGGGGTGGATTCGTCTGTTGCAGCCTGGATGCTCAAGCAGCAAGGCTATGAAGTAATTGGTCTTTTCATGAAAAACTGGGAAGACGATGATAGTGATGAATACTGCTCAGCACGTCAGGATTGGTTGGATGTGGTGTCTGTGGCGGACTTGATTGGTATTGATGTCGAGGCTGTTAATTTTGCTGCTGAGTATCGAGAGCGCGTATTTGCCGAGTTTTTACGTGAATACGCTGCAGGGCGAACCCCTAACCCCGACGTGCTCTGTAATGCAGAAATTAAGTTCAAGGCGTTTTTAGATCACGCCATGAGTTTGGGTGCGGATGCTATCGCAACAGGTCACTATGCCCGGGTTCGACATGAGGGTGGCCGAGTGCAGCTGTTGAAGGCATTGGACGCTAGTAAAGATCAAAGTTACTTCTTGCACCGCTTAACCCAAGGCCAATTGGCGAATGCTCTTTTCCCCCTGGGAGAGATTCCGAAAACGGAAGTACGAAAAATTGCTGAGCAAATTGGTTTACACAATGCACGCAAAAAAGATTCCACCGGCATTTGCTTTATTGGTGAGCGCCCTTTCCGAGAATTCTTGAACCGCTACCTGCCGCGTACTCCAGGCCCCATCAAAACCCCTGAAGGTAAAACGGTTGGAGAGCATATGGGGCTTGCCTTCTTTACCCTGGGGCAGCGTAAAGGCATTGGCCTAGGCGGTAGTCAAGATGGCAATGGCGATGCTTGGTATGTTGCGCGTAAGGATGTCGTTAATAACACTTTATATGTTGCTCAAGGTCACGAGCACCCATGGTTACTAGCTAATCAGCTATCAGCAATTGATGCCAGTTGGGTTGCGGGCGAAGCTCCTACGCCAGGGCAGTATTCAGCAAAAACCCGTTATCGCCAAGCAGACTCTGCATGCTCACTTGCTGCAGGAGCTGAAGGACCTCTCAGTTTTGAATTGGTCTTTCCGGAAGCTCAGTGGGCAGTCACCCCCGGCCAGTCTGCGGTTTTGTACGACGGTGACATTTGCTTAGGCGGCGGAATTATTTCCGCCTAAGGATTTAGGCTGCTGGAGGCGCTGTTTGGGCAAAGGAAGGCCTTTGCATTAACTTTTGATACAAGGCATCCAGGTTGGGGTATTGCGCTTGCCAAGCAACATTGGGGAAGCGGAACAGCATGTAACCCAGCGCACAACCCACGGCAATATCAGCTAAAGTCAGTTGGTTGCCATGGCACCAGGCGTTTTCGCCTAATTCACGGGACATTTGGGCTAAAGCGAAGTCAATTTTGCCCATTTGGCGCGTAAGCCAGTCTGGGCTTTGTTGCTCTGGAGGGCGTAAGGTTACTTCTAAGCGGGCCAAAATACCTGCATCTTCCACACCATCAGCTAGGGCTTCCCAGGTTTTAACCGTAGCGCGTTCGCGACTACCTGTTGGAATCAGCTTGCTGACAGGACTGAGGGTGTCTGCATAATCAGCAATCACCCGAGAGTCATAAATAGCCTCGCCATCCTCCAAAATCAAGCAAGGAATCTTGCCTAAAGGATTGTTATGGGCAATTTTGGTGTCTGCGGCCCAGACATTTTCGAGTTCTAGGTCTACATCAACCTTTTTTTCCAAGAAAACAACGCGTACCTTGCGTACGTAGGGGCTAGTGAGGGATCCGATAAGTTTCATATGGCTCAGTATAGTCATCCCAGCCAAATTGGGTCGCCCTCAAGAACGATTAAAATCAGGGTTTATTGACACATTCAATGTAAAGGCAATATTCGTGAGTCAGCCGATTTCTACCCTCAATGCACTTTCCCCTTTAGATGGCCGTTATGCCGGAAAACTAGATGCCTTGCGCCCTTGGTTATCCGAGGCTGCATTTATGCGTCAGCGGGTGTTTGTGGAGATCCATTGGCTCTTAGCTTTGGCCTCTGCAGGTTTGCCAGATGTTCCAAAAATTAGTGCGGCCGATGAAGCGTTTTTATTGTCCCTGCCAGAAAACTTCTCAGATGCGGATGCTCAACGTATTAAGGACATCGAGGCAGTTACTAACCATGATGTCAAAGCGGTCGAATATTTCTTAAAAGAAAAAGTAGCCGGTCGCCCAGACCTATTGAAGGCCAGTGAATTTATTCACTTCGCCTGTACCTCTGAAGATATCAACAATACCTCGCATGGCTTGATGTTGCGTGGGGCGCGTGACGAAGTGTTGTTACCGCAACTCAGAAAAGTACTTTCTGTATTAACGGATTTGGCGATTGAGAATGCTAAGGTGCCTTTGTTATCACGCACTCATGGTCAGCCGGCCTCCCCAAGTACATTGGGCAAAGAGTTGGCAAACATTGCTAAACGTTTAGAGCGTGCGATTGCAACGATTGCTGCAGTCCCACTCTTAGGAAAAATGAATGGTGCAGTTGGTAACTACAACGCCCATTTATCTGCTTACCCGAATTTTGATTGGGAAAACTTTTCTAAAAATGTAGTTGAGAAGCGCTTGAGCCTTACATTCAATCCCTATACGATTCAGATTGAGCCGCACGATGGTATGGCCGAGTTGTTCGATGCGATTGCTCGTGCCAACACAATCTTGTTAGATATGGACCGTGATTTCTGGGCCTATATTTCGATTGGTTACTTTAAGCAGCGTACGAAAGCTGGTGAGATTGGTTCTTCAACCATGCCGCATAAAGTGAACCCAATCGACTTTGAAAATTCTGAAGGTAACTTGGGCGTAGCCAATGCCTTGTTACGTCACTTAGCTGAGAAGCTGCCGATTTCTCGCTGGCAGCGTGACCTTACTGATTCAACTGTTTTGCGTAACCTCGGCCCAGCTTTTGGCCACAGCGTTTTAGCTTATGACAGCGCCTTGCGTGGTTTGGGTAAGTTAGAGGTGAACCATGCAGCGATCGCTGCTGACTTGGATGAGTGCTGGGAAGTATTGGCAGAGCCAGTACAAACCGTCATGCGCCGTTATGGCATCGAGAACCCGTATGAGCAGCTTAAAGAGTTAACTCGTGGCAAAGGTATCAACCAGGCTGATTTACAAGCCTTTATTCGTGGATTGAAGATCCCCGACGATGCAAAAGCCTTATTGCTTGAGATGACTCCATCTTCTTATTTAGGTAAGGCGGTCGAATTGACCGAGCGTCTAAAAAAGTGAGTTTGACTCCAAACCTTGGGCGCGCACCGCAGGATTCGCAATACGGTGCCCGACCCAAGTTCTGGTTTGCTGTTTATCAATTGCTTTGGCATCTACTCTTGCCATTCGCATTTATTCGTCTAGCTTGGCGTACACGCCACTCATCTGAATATTTAAGTCATTTTTCTGAGCGTCTAGGCTTTGCTTATGGCAAATCTATCACCCAAGGTTCGGTGTGGATTCATGCAGTATCTGTTGGTGAGACTAGAGCTGCTCAGCCCCTAGTAGAGGCTTATCTGAAGCGTGGTGAAACAGTTCTGCTGACCCATATGACACTCAATGGCCGTCGCACTGGCGCTGTTTTATTTGCACAAGCGATTGCTGCAGGTCAGCTACGCCAAGTCTATTTGCCTTATGACCTTTGTTGGTCTGTAGCCAATTTCATTCGTGCATTCAAACCCAAATTCGGTTTGTTTATGGAGACTGAAGCTTGGCCAACCGTAGTGTTCTATTGCGCAGAAATAGGTCTACCCTTATTTCTCGTGAATGCACGCCTATCTGAACGAAGTGCTCGTCGAGTGAATCAATTTGGTAAAGCCGGTAGATCTTTATTTCAGGCTTTTTCAGGCATCTTGGCTCAAACGCAATTCGATGCTGACCGCTATCGCAGTCTCGATGTCAAAAAAGTGGAGATCGTTGGCAACCTCAAGTTTGATGTGCCGCTTGATCCAGGCCTTGTTCAACAAGGCAAATCTTGGAAGCAAGAGTTGCATACTGAACAACGCTTAATGGTCTGCGCTGCCAGCACTCGCGATGGTGAAGAGGCAATCATTCTGAAGGCGTGGAAGGATTTACTCCTGAGTAGCGCTTTTGCTATTGCCCCATTGCTCTGCTTGGTCCCCCGTCACCCTGAGCGTTTCTCAGAAGTGGCCAACCAAATCCATGATGCTGGCTTGAAGTTTCGACGCCGCACAGAATGGATGGAGACGCCTAAGAGTGAGGTGGAGATAGATGTAATTCTTGGTGACTCGATGGGTGAGATGCCCATGTATTACAGCGCCGCTGATTTAGTAGTGATGGGTGGTAGCCTACTTCCCTTTGGCGGTCAGAATCTGATTGAAGCTTGTGCTGCTGGCTGCCCCGTATTGCTCGGTGAACATACTTATAACTTCCAGCAGGCTGCATTAGATGCAATAGAGATGGGTGCTGCAAAGCGTATCAAGGGAGAACTGGTATTGAGCGAGCCAATTGCCCTTATGGAAACTTTAAAAGAATTGCTATTGAATGCTGCCGAGCTGGCAAAGATGTCGAGTGCTGCAATGGCCTACTCGATTGAGCATCAAGGTGCGACTAAGAAAATATTAGCCGCCCTTGAGCATCAGAATTTCACACTAAACTAGTAATCAGTTAAAACTTAAACCTGCGCCCCAAAGTTTGGGTCATCATTGCGGGTTGTATCTTCAGGCTTACGTTCGCCTTTAACTAAATCCTCACGAGTCACTCCAAGCCACATCGCTAGAGCTGCTGCTACGAACACTGAAGAGTAGATGCCGAACAAGATACCGATGGTAAGTGCCAGGGCAAAGTAGAAGAGGGTAGGGCCACCAAAAATCAACATAGCCAAAACCATCATCTCAGTACTACCGTGAGTAATCACGGTACGGCTAATTGTGCTGGTAATTGCATTGTCAATAATCTCGCGGGTATTCATCTTGCGGTATTTGCGGAAGTTCTCGCGAATACGGTCAAAGATCACCACGGACTCGTTTACTGAGTAGCCTAATACCGCCAGCACGGCCGCTAATACGGAGAGTGAGAACTCCCACTGGAAGAAGGCGAAGAAGCCAAGAATGATCACAATGTCATGCAAGTTCGCAATGATGCCGGCGACAGCAAATTTCCACTCAAAGCGGAAGGAAAGGTAAACCACGATACCGATGATTACGAATAGCAGCGCCATTAATCCATCGATTGCCAGCTCACGCCCAACCTGTGGGCCAACGAACTCGACACGTTGTAGTTTGACGCCGGAAGTTGCTGGTTCCAGCGCCTTCATCACTGCTGCACTTTGATCTGCAGAGGAAATCATTTTTCCTTCAGCATCTTTTTGTAGTGGCAGGCGAATCATCACATCACGTGAGCTGCCAAAGTTCTGAATTTGGGTATCGGAGTAACCCAACTTTTCTACATTCGTTCTAATGGAGTCTAAGGGGGCAGTTTGGGGATAGGCAACCTCCATCACCGTACCGCCTGTGAACTCAATCGACAGATGAAGTCCGTTATGCCAAAGGAAGAAAACAGCAGCTAAGAAGGTGATTAGAGAAACTGCATTGAGCGCCAATGCATGGCGCATAAAGGGAATATCTTTTTTGATCCGGAAAAATTCCATGGCTTATTTCTCCTGTGGACGCCAAACTTGGCCGATAGCGAGTTTCTGAACTTTTTTACCTCTGCCGTACCAGAGGTTAACCAGGCCACGTGAGAAAAAGACTGCTGAAAACATTGAAGTCAAAATACCAAGGCAATGCACTACCGCAAAGCCTTTGATTGGACCTGAGCCAAACGCTAGCAATGCCAAACCGGCAATTAAGGTGGTGACGTTTGAATCCAAGATGGTTGCCCAAGCTTTATCAAAGCCAACGGCGATCGCCATTTGCGGAGCGGCGCCATTGCGCAGCTCCTCACGAATACGTTCGTTAATCAAGACGTTGGAGTCAATTGCCATACCCAGTGCCAAGGCCATCGCAGCGATACCTGGCAGAGTTAAGGTGGCTTGCAACATCGACAATACAGAAATCAAGAGTAGCAAGTTCACTGCTAGAGCTACCACTGAGAAGGTTCCAAATAAGAGGTAGTAGGTAACCATGAAGACGGAGATTGCTACAAAACCAATAATGAGGGATTTAAAGCCTTTCTCAATATTTTCTGCGCCAAGGCTTGGTCCAATTGTGCGCTCTTCAATGATTTCCATTGGGGCTGCAAGTGAGCCTGCGCGTAACAAGAGGGCTAAGTCATTTGCACTCTCGGTAGTTGGCTGACCAGTGATCTGAAACTTGGAGCCAAACTCGCCTTGAATGGTAGCAATCGTGAGAACCTCACCTTTGCCTTTTTCAAACAAGATCATGCCCATCGGTTTGCCAATGTTTTCACGGGTAACTTCTTGCATCACGCGGCCACCAGCAGCATCTAAAGAGATATTGACAGCGGGGCGTTGGTTTTGATCGAAGCCAGCGCTCGCATCGGTAATGCGATCACCACTGAAGATGACTGATTTTTTGAATACACCTTGGCGAGTTTCGCCAAAGCGGAAAACATCCATGCCTGGAGGTGGGGTCTCACCAATGGCAATCGTAGAAACAATTGGGTCGGCTAGTCTGGATTCAAGAGTTGCAGTGCGACCGATAATGTCTTTTGCTCGAGCTGTATCTTGCACGCCTGGTAACTGAACAACAATACGTTCCGCACCCTGTTGCTGAATCACTGGCTCTTTAACAGCCAATTCATTTACGCGCTTATTCAGCGTCACAATATTTTGTTTTACTGCATTGTCTTGAATTTCTTTCAAGGCAGTAGGCTTGAATTCACCAGCCAACTTAGGAGACAGGCCAGTTGGCTTAATTTGCCAAATGAGTTCAGGCTGGCTAGTCATTAATACAGCGCGCGCCTTTTCAGCATCTTCAGTACTTCCGAAAGTCAAAGTGATGGAGTCTGGGCCGCGCTCGATACCTTGCTGGCGAATCGATTTGTCGCGCAACTGGCTGCGAATATCGGCTGCTAAAGAAGTCACCTTCTTTTGAACTGCACCCTTCATATCCACTTGCAGTAAGAAGTAAACGCCGCCACGTAAGTCAAGACCAAGTGGCATTGGTAAAGCGTTAAGTGCATTCAACCAGCTCGGAGTATTGGAGAGCAGATTTAATGCAACAGTGAAATTAGGTTCGTTTTGATCGATATTCAACTTCTGTTGCAGCAAGTCGCGGGCACGCAATTGAATGTCAGTATTGTTAAAACGAATTTTGATTGAACCAACATTGCCTGCGGATTCAAAGAAGATGCCGGTATTGCTAATGCTGTCATCAGTCAGGATCTTTTCGACTCGAGACTGTGTCGCCAAATCAACCTTGATGGTTGGCTTGGCGGACGAGACTTGAACCGCTGGAGCCTCTCCGTAGAAATTGGGTAATGAATATAGCCCTCCGATTAATAAAGCAAATAGGATGACTATGTATTTCCAGAAAGGGTAGCGATTCATATTGAGATACTTTTAAACAAACGTATTAAGCGGACTTCAGTGAGCCTTTTGGCAATACTGTTGTGATGGCGCCTTTTTGCATCTGCACTTCAGTGCCAGCAGAAATTTCAACCGTAACAACCTGATCTTTCAATGCAGTTACTTTGCCGATGATGCCGCCAACAGTCACCACTTCATCGCCAACCGCCAAAGAACTCAGCATTGCTTTAGTTTCTTTTTGACGCTTCATTTGTGGGCGAATCATGATGAAGTACAGAACTGCAAACATCAAAATAAGGGGAAGGAAGCTCATCAAGCCGCCAGAATCTACACCCGCGGCTGGAGCCTGGGCAAAAGCGTTACTAATCCACATACAAAACCTCCATTAATTACCAATTGGAAACTGCTTCAGTTTTAGGCTTTTAAAGCTAAGCCGTAAACCCGCAATTCTAAACTGTATGGGGCTTTGAGGGCTGATTTACTGCCCTGGGGCTATTAATCCTGCCCGGGCTCTACGCCGCGTTGACGATTCCGATGAAATTCCTCGCGATAGGCGCTAAAACGGTCTTTAGCCAGGGAGTCTCGGACCTCCTCCATTAACTGGAGATAGTAGGAAAGATTGTGGATAGTATTGAGCTGCGATCCAAGGATTTCATTCGCCTTTTGGAGGTGATTTAAGTAGGATCTAGTGAAGTTTTTGCAGGTGTAGCAGGCACAGGTAGGGTCAACAGGGCGATCATCGTCCTTGTAACCTGAATTACGCAGCTTAAGGTCGCCAAAGCGGGTAAAGAGCCAGCCATTGCGGGCGTTGCGAGTCGGCATCACGCAGTCAAACATATCAATACCCAGGCTGACGCCTAGCATCAGATCTTCAGGTGTCCCAACCCCCATCAAGTAGTGGGGCATGTGCTCTGGCAGCTTGGGGGCTGTGAAATTCAGAATACGCTCAAACTCGGGTTTGGGTTCTCCAACAGAAAGGCCGCCGATGGCAATGCCATCAAAGCCCTGTTGACTGACGGCGTCCAAGGAGAATTCTCGCAAATTTTCAAACATGCCGCCTTGTACAATGCCAAAAAGGCCGTTACCTGTCTCGAGCTCACGAAAGCGTTTTAAGGAGCGATCACCCCAGCGCAGCGACATTTCTAGTGAAGCGCGTGCAGTTTTTTCTGAAGTTGCCTGTCCTTTGACTTCGTAAGGCGTGCACTCATCAAACTGCATAGCAATGTCGCTATTGAGTACCGCTTGAATTTCCATTGATACTTCTGGTGACATAAATAATTTATCGCCATTGATCGGGGATGCAAAGGTCACGCCTTCTTCGGAAATCTTTCTTAGAGCTCCTAGGCTAAAGACTTGAAAGCCGCCTGAGTCAGTAAGAATGGGCTTATCCCAGCCCATAAAACGGTGCAAGCCACCATGCTTCTTAATGACATCCAAACCAGGTCGTAGCCACAGATGAAACGTATTACCCAAAATAATTTGGGCTTTGGCCTCATTTAAATCCCGCGGGGTCATTGCCTTCACAGTGCCATAAGTTCCCACTGGCATAAAGATAGGTGTTTGAACACTGCCGTGAGGAAGGTCAAGTTGGCCAAGGCGTGCAGGGCTCGCAGAGTCACGCGCCAAGATATTGAAGTGAACGGGTTTAGTCATGAGTTTGTCTAGTTAAGAACATCGCATCGCCGTAGCTAAAAAAGCGATATTCATTTTGAATGGCATGTTGATAGGCATTGCGGATATTGTCCACGCCGGCAAAGGCGCTCACCAACATTAATAAGGTTGATTTTGGCAGATGAAAGTTTGTGAGTAAGCAATCTACGGTTTTGAATGTGTAGCCAGGTGTAATAAATAAATTGGTTTCGCCGCTGACTTGTTGACTTTGAGCTTGACTCTCTAGGGCGCGCAGGCTGGTTGTCCCGACAGCAATGACTCTGCCACCTGCTTTGTGAGTAGTTTCAATTGCTTCAATAGTTTCTGCGGGAACCGAAAACCATTCGTAATGCATTTTGTGTTTGCTGAGGTCTTCTTCCCGAACTGGCGTAAAAGTGCCTGCGCCGACATGAAGGGTAACGGTAGCCTGCTGAACTCCGAGTTCATTTAGCTTCTTGAGAATAGCTTCATCAAAGTGCAATCCTGCCGTAGGGGCTGCGACAGCACCAGGGTTCTTGGCAACGACGGTTTGATACCGATTGGCATCTTCTTGATCTGGCTGGTGCTCAATGTACGGCGGTAGTGGCAATTCGCCAAAGCGCTCAAGTAAATCAAATACATTTTCTGGGAAGCGCACTTCATAGAATCGGCCGTCATAGCCAATCATTTCCACGGGGAAGGTTTCACCTGCTTTGTTATGTACATGAACAATGCTGCCAGTCTTGGGAACCTTGGAGGCTCTAATTTGTACCCAAGCTTGCTTATCGCCGCTAATACGTTCGATCAGGAGCTCAACATTGCCCCCAGTCTCTTTTTTGCCATGTAGACGAGCAGGAATGACTTTAGTGTCATTAAAGACAAGTAAATCCCCAGGCTGAATAAGGTTAAGAATATCGGGGAACTGCCGATCGATCAATTGGGCGACATTACCCCCCTCTATATTCAGCTCTAAGAGGCGACTATCCGTTCTATTGGCCAGGGGATGCTGGGCAATTAGTTCGGGCGGGAGGTCGTAATTGAAGTCGGAAAGTTGCATAGCATTACCATCAGGTATTGGATTTTAACGATGACGACTAAGCGACCGCCAACTACACTCGAAAAGATGGGTTTAAACAGCCCTATGGCACTCGCTTTGCACTTGCCCTCTCGTTACGAGGATGAGACTGAGCTGTTTACTATTGAGGAAGTATTGGGTCTTGGAAGATTTCATTCCATCCAGACCCAGGGGGTCGTGATTCGCAATCAGGTCATGTTTCGGCCTAGAAGGCAGCTCTTAGTCACGATTGAGGATGACACTGCTTCGCTGCAACTCCGATTCCTCAATTTCTACCCGAGCCAGCAAAAGCAAATGGCCGTTGGTGCCCATGTGCGGGTGCGAGGAGAGGTCCGGGATGGCTATCAGGGTCCTGAGATGGTGCATCCTACTGTCCGCGCTGTTGTGCCAGAGGCACCATTGTCAGCTAGCTTAACGCCGGTGTATCCAGCCAGCGCCGGTCTCTCACAAACCATTATTCGTAAGGCAGTGTTAAAGGCTCTGCAGGACGCTAGTCTGCAAGAAAGTTTGGTAGAATTTTTGCCGACCAAACTCATGGCGGAAATTTTGCCAACCAATGATTGGCCACCGCTGCAAGATGCAATCACCTATTTGCACCGGCCACCTGCTGATGCTAATACCCAATCTCTTCTAGAGCGCACTCATCCTGCCTGGCGCCGTGTGCAGTTTGAAGAATTGCTCGCACAGCAGATTTCTTTAAGGCGAGCCCATGCTATTCGGAGAGAACGACGTGCTCCCAGCTTTGAGAAGACAGCCAAAAAAACCACCAGAATTGAAGACGGCTTACTGAAAGTCCTGCCGTTCGAACTAACTGGTGCGCAAGCTCGTGTTTGGTCTGAGATTGGGCTTGATCTATCCAATAACTTCCCAATGAATCGCTTATTGCAAGGTGATGTGGGTAGCGGGAAAACAGTGATTGCGGCATTGGCTGCTGCGCGTGCAATGGATCATGGCTATCAAGCTGCCATCATGGCCCCCACAGAAATCCTGGCCGAGCAGCACTATCTCAAAATGCAGGAGTGGTTTGAGCCCCTAGGTGTGAAGATTGCGTGGCTCTCCGGCAGCTTGAAGGCTAAAGAAAAAAGACTGGCACAAGAAATGATTGAGAGTGGTGAAGCTCAACTCATTATTGGTACACATGCCCTTATTCAGGATAAGGTGAGTTTTGCCAAATTAGGTTTAGCAGTGATTGATGAGCAACATCGTTTTGGAGTCAGACAGCGTTTAGAAATTCAGCAGCGGGTTGGTTCGGAATTGTTTTATTGCCACCAATTGATGATGTCAGCCACCCCTATTCCGCGTACCTTGGCGATGACCTACTATGCTGACCTAGACGTTTCTGTCATTGATGAATTGCCACCAGGGCGAAAACCTATTGCCACTAAGGTGGTGAAGGCTGCACGAAGAGATGAGGTAATTAGTGGTCTTCATGATTGGTTTGCCAAGGGATTGCAAGCCTATTGGGTTTGCCCTTTGATTGAAGAGTCTGAAGTATTGCAATTACAAACGGCTGTTGAAAGTTTTGAGCAGCTCACGCAAGCATTGCCTAATTTCAAAGTGGGTTTAGTACATGGCCGCTTAAAGAGTGAAGAGAAGGCTGCGGTGATGGCAGCTTTCAAAGCCAATGAAATCCAGCTATTAGTTGCAACAACTGTGATTGAGGTCGGGGTTGATGTGCCCAATGCAGCGCTGATGGTGATTGAGCATGCAGAACGTTTTGGTTATGCACAGATTCATCAGTTACGTGGACGCGTAGGGCGCGGTTCGGCAGATTCAGTCTGTATCTTGATGTATGCAGAGCCCTTATCTTTGGCGGCCAAAGAGCGCTTACAAACTTTACGAGAAACTTCAGATGGATTTGTAATTGCGGAGCGCGACTTGTCTCTGCGGGGTCCCGGCGAGTTACTGGGGGCGAAGCAATCAGGCGATGCTATGTTGAGGTTTGTCGATCTTCAGCGCGATGCCTGGTTGATTGAGTTGGCGCAAATTGCAGCAGAGCGTTTGCTGGCTGAACATGGTGATTTAGTGGAAAGACATCTGGAGCGTTGGCTTGGCTCCCGTACAGAGTTTCTAAAAGCTTGATAATTACGCCATGAGTATGATTATCAATAAAAAAAGATCAATTATCTGATGCGTGATCGTATTGTTGCTTATGCCCACTTGATCCGTTTGGATAAACCGATCGGTACGCTACTGTTATTGTGGCCGACTTTGTGGGCGCTTTGGCTAGCAAGTGGCGGCTTTCCCGAATGGCATCTCCTAATTATTTTTACCTTGGGAACTTTTTTAATGCGTAGCGCGGGCTGCGCTATCAATGATTATGCGGATCAAGATTTTGATCGCCATGTCTTGAGAACTAAAGATCGCCCCATTACCAGCGGCAAGATTTCTGGAAAAGAGGCGTTGATGGTGGCTGGAACTCTTGCTCTGATAGCCTTCCTACTGATTCAACCTTTGAATGCACTCACCAAGGAACTTTCTTTCTTTGCGTTGGCAGTTGCGATTTTCTATCCCTTCACCAAGCGTTTCTTTGTGATTCCACAAGCAGTCCTTGGCATTGCGTTTGGCTTTGGGATTCCGATGGCCTATGCGGCGGTATTGGACTTTATTCCGCTAGAGGCATGGATTTTGTTTGTCGGCAACATCTTCTGGGCTATTGCCTACGATACGGCTTATGCCATGGTCGATCGTGATGATGATTTACGTTTAGGTCTGAGAACCTCTGCGATTACATTTGGCCGCCTTGATGTGCTCGCAATTGCCCTGAGTTACGGTGTGCTATTTCTGAGCCAGGTGTGGGTTGCCCAGTTGGCAAATCTCAATAATTACTTTTGGCTGGGTTGGTGCTTGGCTCTAGCTTGCGCCGTATATCACCTCAAATTGGTTTCTACTCGCAAGCGCGAAGAATGCTTTAAAGCATTTCGCCACAATAACTGGTTGGGTGGATTCCTATTTCTAGAAATCCTATTGGGCCTAGCTCGCTTTTAGTTCTTGCCTAGTTCATTACCCATGGCTTTGCCACGTTGACTTGCAGCATCAATTGCTTTTTCCAGTGCACCATGCCAATCGAGTTGCTTGAGCATATCTAGTGCGGCAGCAGTAGTACCGCCCTTGGAGGTGACTCGCTCGCGTAATACTCCTGCATGCTCGTCGGAGTTATGGGCAAGCTGTGTGGCGCCTTCCAAGGTAGCGTAGGCTAGTTTGCGAGCAGTAGCCGCATCAAGCCCAAGCTTCTCGCCGCTCGATTGCATGGCTTCTAAGAAAGCAAAAACATAGGCAGGACCACTTCCAGAAACGGCGGTAACGGCATCCATGAGCTTTTCTTCGTTGACCCAGACTGCCTGCCCAACTACTTTGCAAATGGTTTCTGCTAGGGCGCGATCGGATGCATTGACGCCAGCATCTGCAAACAAACCGGTGATACCTTTGCCAATGAGGGCGGGGGTATTTGGCATAGCGCGAACGCAACGCTGGTGGTCAAGCCAGCGACTCATGTCCTTGAGGCGGATACCAGCAGCAATGCTGAGGATCAATGGACCTGGTGCTGTTGCATGCTTGAGTTTGGCGCTCAAGGATTTAGCAACTACATTGAAATCCTGAGGCTTGATGGCCATGACGACGACATTGTTTTTGGAAAAATCAAAAGCGATTTGATCTAAGGCGCCAATGATCTGCACGCCAAAATCTTGATGTAATTGCAAGCCAGTACTGGCATTGGCCTCGACCACAGAGAGTTGGTTGGCTTCAAAACCATTGGCGAGTAATCCGCTAATTAATGCGCGACCCATATTGCCGCCACCAATAAAGGAGATGTGGGCGTTTTGATTTGTTTGTTGTGTGCTCATGCTTTTATCTTATCGCGCTTCCCAAAAATGGCGCTTCCTATACGTACCATGGTGCTGCCTTCTACAATTGCAGCCTCCATATCATCCGACATTCCCATGGAGAGGGTGTCAAAGAAATCATACCCAAGATCATTGCTGTGCTTTGCTTTAATACCAGTAAAGCACTCCCTGACTGACGCAAAGGCTTGGCGCTGTTGTACCGCATCTTCGCTGGGCGCAGGGATAGCCATGAGTCCGCGAAGAACAAGATTGGGCAGTTTGGCGACTGCATCGCATAGTGCCTCTGCTTCATCAAGAGCGAGACCGCTTTTGGATTCTTCTGCACTTACGTTGATTTGAACGCACACTTGCAAGTCACCCAAGTCTGGAAACTCTCCGCGCTGACTAGATAGGCGTTCGGCGATTTTGAGTCTATCGATACTGTGAACCCAGTCAAAGTGTTCTGCTACATCGCGCGTCTTATTGCTTTGCAGCGGGCCAATGAAGTGCCACTCGAGCCAAGGGCGTAATTTAGCGAGTTGCTGGATTTTCTCAACACCTTCTTGAACATAGTTTTCGCCAAAAGCAGTTTGCCCGGCATGCATCGCTTCCTCAACTGCCATAGCGGGAAAGGTTTTACTTACCGCAAGCAGCTGAATATCTTCGGGTTCGCGCTTGGCTGCCAGCGCTGCCAACTCAAGACGCTGCTTTACCAGCATTAGGTTAGCGGTAACTTGACTCATTATTTATTTCGGCCTGCTTGGTGAATGAGTTGATCAACAATCTCAATCCAATGCAACACTGGAGTGTCATCTTGTTGAAGATGGGTAATGCAACCAATATTTCCAGAAACAATCACCTTGGCACTCGATTCTTTACAAGCAGCATTTAGGTGCGTAAGTTTATTTTTGCGCAATTGCTCTGATAGCTCTGGTTGAGTAACTGAATAGGTTCCCGCTGAGCCGCAGCACAGATGGCTATCAGCACAGAGTCGAACGCCAATCCCGATACCAGTCAAAAGACCTTCAACCTTGCCTCGAATTTGTTGACCATGTTGCAGTGTGCAGGGTGGGTGATACACCACGCCAGGCTTAGGTTCTGATCCCACTAGAGCGATGAGTTCTTCTTGAAGTGCTGGCAAGATTTCTGAAATATCTTTAGTGAGATCAGAAATTTTCTTGGCTTTAGCAGCGTATTTCTGATCATTCGCAAATAAATGCCCATAGTCTTTCACCATCACGCCACAACCAGAGGCGGTCATCACAATTGCCTCGACGCCTTGCTCAACTTGAGGCCACCAGGCATCGATATTCTGTTTAGCGTTATCTAGGCCGCCAGCTTGATCGTTGAGGTGGTAGCGCAATGCGCCGCAGCAAGTGGCATTAGGTGCGCTAATCAATTCAATCTTGAGTGCATCTAAAACACGTGCGGTTGCTGAGTTGATGTTTGGCAACATGCCTGGCTGTACGCAACCCTCGAGCAAGAGCATCTTCCGAGAGTGACTTGCTTGTGATCTAGCGTAAGGATCGATATTGCTTGATAGAGCTTTATTTTTTGCTTCCGGAATCTTGCGCTGGATACCGGCTGGCATGAGTGGGCGAACCAAGCGACCAATTGCCATTGCTGAATTAAATAACTTGGGGCTGGTTAAGCCTTCTTTGAGAGCCCAGCGTGTAAGTCGCTGACCAATGGGGCGTTCAGGCGTATTTTCTTCTGCCCACTTGCGTCCGATATCGACTAAGTTGCCGTATTGCACCCCGCTTGGGCAAGTGCTTTCGCAATTGCGGCAAGTCAGGCAGCGATCTAAATGCATGCGTGTTTTTTCAGTCGGGACTTGGCCTTCTGCAATCTGTTTAATTAGGTAGATGCGACCACGTGGCCCATCGAGTTCATCACCCAGAATTTGATAGGTAGGGCAAGTAGCAGTGCAGAAGCCACAGTGCACGCATTTTCCAAGAATTCTGGCGGCCTCTATACCTTCGGGGGTATTGGCGAATTGGGGGGCGAGTTGAGTTTGCATATAAAGAATTAAGGAAGGCGTGAAGTAGCAAATACGCCTGCTGGATCAAAGGCGGCTCTTAGGCGTGCTTGTACTGCCTCTAAAGCAGTTGAGTGTGCTTGCTCACTCAGGAGGGTAAAGCGTTGCTTACTTGGGTCAACACCACTTCCTTGCTTAAAGCGTGTTGCATGCCCACCGTTAGCATTGGTTAAGGCTTTTATAGATGCAAAAGTAGCATCATCACCAGGCGCTGTTAACCAACGCTGCTGTCCATGCCATTCCAAAGCAATATCGCCACTCGTATTTTCAAGAGCAAGCGGTCCGCAGGCAGCAGGAAGCGCCAGGCGATACAAAGTTTCATCACTGCCGAGTTTTGAGAAAACCGGGAGTTGCTGTTCACGCAAAGCAGTCCAAAATTCTGTAGCAACTTGAGGATCCAATTCTGTTGCATTGACTGCTGCGCCCATCAAAGGTATCGCGGCTTTAACTGCGGCAGCTGCACCGGCCAAGCGAATAGTAAGTTCACCATCACCGCCCTTGGGATTTCCAGTCCAGCAACTAGCTGATAGCGGCAGTGGTTGCCCCGCCCATTCATTCAAAAGTTGCAGTGCGCGTACTTGAGTAATGTTGCAGCGAAGAGATGTTGTGGCAGCTGGTCGTGGCAGCACCTTTACGGAGGCCTCTAGCAATAGTGACAATGTACCCATCGATCCAGGCAGCAAGCGTGAAACGTCATATCCAGCTACGTTTTTCATAACCTTGCCACCAAAAGATAAATCTTGGCCTTTGCCATCCAGGATGTGCGCACCAAGAACAAAGTCACGTAAGTTGCCAACGCTAATTCGGCCAGGCCCTGCTAAGCCTGCGGCAATAGCGCCGCCAAAAGTTGCGGTATCACCAAAATGGGGTGGCTCAAAAGCCAACACTTGATTCTTCTCAGCTAGAGCTGCTTCAATTTCCTTTAATGGCGTACCAGCGCAAGCCGTAATCACCAACTCTTCAGGCTGGTACTCCAGGATGCCAGAGTAAGGGCGGGTATCTAATTTGGCATAGGAATTGGCATTGCCATACCAAGACTTCGTACCACCACCTTCAATTGATAAGGGCGTTTTGTTTTTGGCTGCTGCCAAAATTTGCTCACGAAATAAATCAATATTCATATTATTGGACTGAGACATTAGAAGCGCTCCAAGTCGGGATGCGGTAAGTTGCCGCCACTAATGCGCATGCGACCATATTCAGCGCAGCGATTTAAAGTCGGAATAGCTTTATCGGGATTAAGGAGTTTTTCTGGGTCAAAGGCAGCTTTAACACCCCAGAAAGATTCGCGTTCACCTTCACCGAATTGAACGCACATGGAATTGATCTTTTCAACGCCAACACCATGTTCACCAGTAATCGTGCCATTGAGCTCAACACAGGCTTCTAAAATTTCAGTGCCAAACTCTTCGGCACGGTGCCACTCTTCTTGGTCAGCACCATTAAATAAAATGAGTGGGTGCATATTGCCATCGCCCGCATGGAATACGTTCAAACAGGCGAGACCATATTTCTTTTCCATCCCCTGAATGCGTCTTAGTAGAGTGCCAATATTTCGGCGTGGGATTGTCCCATCCATGCAGTAGTAATCCGGTGCCAAGCGTCCTGCTGCGGGGAATGCGTTCTTTCGCCCGCTCCAAAACTTGAGGCGTTCAGCTTCATTTTGAGAAATCTGAATACCACTAGCACCTGCTTGTTCGAGAACTTTAGTCATTCGCTCAATTTCTTCAGCAACTTCTTCGGGCGTGCCATCTGACTCGCACAGGAGAATGGTCTCGGCTTCGAGGTCATATCCTGCATGAACAAATTCTTCTACAGCACGAGTGGTGGCTTTATCCATCATCTCTAAGCCTGCTGGAATAATGCCAGCAGCAATGATGGCAGCAACTGCATCTGCACCTTTTTCAATGTCGTCAAAGCTCGCCATGATGACGCGAGCCAATTTTGGCTTAGCAATGAGCTTCACCGTAACTTCGGTAACAACCACAAGCATGCCTTCGCTACCCATCACGATCGCCAATAAATCAAGTCCTGGGGAGTCTGGAGCAAGACTGCCAAATTCCACAATCTCGCCGTTCATCAAAATGCCGCGAACTTTTAATACGTTGTGAAGCGTGAGTCCATATTTAAGGCAGTGCACACCACCAGAGTTTTCATTCACATTGCCGCCAATAGAGCAGGCAATCTGTGATGATGGATCTGGCGCGTAATAGAGGCCAAGATGGGCAACTGCTTCGGAGATAGCTAAATTCCGTACGCCTGGTTGCACCACCGCAGTTCTGGTGAAAGGATCAACGCTGACGATTTTTTTGAGTTTGGCTAGTGAGAGCACTAAACCCTGGGAAATAGGCATGGCACCACCAGATAGGCCTGTGCCAGATCCGCGCGGGACGATGGGTACTTGCATATCAAAGCAAATCTTCAGAATCTGAGCAACCTGCTCCTCAGTCTCTGGAAGAGCAACTGCCAGTGGCATGCGTCGATAGGCCGCCAATCCGTCACATTCGTAGGGAATCGTGTCCTCAGGCTCCCACAGCAAAGCATGCTCCGGGAGGATGGGGCGCAGGGCCGATACCAATTTAGATTGAAGGGCGGTAATAGCCGCGAGCTCAGGGGGTGGGGTCGCCATATTCATAGGAATCATTTTAGCCATTTACCTATAATTAGTTTTATGGGAAATCGACTTTCAAAAATAGCCACCAGAACTGGTGATGCCGGCATGACCGGGCTTGGCGACGGTAGCCGGGTGGAAAAGGATCATTTGCGGATCTGCGCCATGGGAGACGTAGATGAGCTGAACTCTGAAATCGGTGTTTTGATGACCGAATCGATCCCGGAGAGTTTGGCTGAAGAGTTAAAGGCTTTATTTTTGCAAGTGCAGCATGATTTATTTGATTTGGGTGGCGAGCTTTGTATTCCCAATTACACCCTGCTCAAACCAGGGCATGTGGCTCAGTTAGACATTTGGCTTGAAAAATACAATGCCACTTTGCCTCCTTTAACTGAATTTATTCTTCCGGGTGGAACGCGTGCTGCTGCTCAAGCTCACGTATGCCGAACAGTTTGCCGGCGTGCCGAACGTTCGATCGTGCGTTTAGGTTGGGAAGAGCCTCTGTACGACTCACTCCGTCAATACGTCAATCGCTTGTCCGATCTCTTGTTTGTATTGGCACGCGTATTGAATCGTGCAGCTGGTGGTCAAGACGTTCTCTGGAGGTACGAAAAAAAAGAGACTAAATAAATTAGTCTCTTTTTAATTCAATAAAGCAGCCTCGCTTTATTTTACAATTTATTATTTCTTTGCTTTTCTGCGGTTCTTTACAGCCAAAGCTAAGCGTTGCAATACATTAACTGAGTCTTCCCAGTTAATGCAGGCATCAGTAATACTTTTACCGTACTCCAATTTGCTCGGATCATCTTTTCCAGGTGAGAACTTCTGAGCGCCATTATTCAAGTGACTCTCGATCATCAAACCAAAAATTTGATTTGAGCCAGATTCAATTTGCTCGGCAATATTTTCTGCCACCACAATTTGACGCTCATGTTTTTTGCTGGAGTTTGCATGTGACAAGTCAACCATCAAGCTGGCTGGAAGCTTTGCTGCTTCTAGCTCAGAGCAGGCAGCTTGAACATACTGTGCTTCATAGTTAGGCTCTTTACCACCGCGCAAAATAACGTGACAGTCTTTATTGCCTTTCGTTTCCACAATAGAAACTTGACCATTTTTATGCACTGACAAGAAATGGTGTGGGCGGCTAGCCGCTTGAATTGCATCGGTAGCAATCTTAATGTTGCCGTCAGTACCATTCTTAAATCCGATCGGCGCAGACAGGCCTGAAGCAAGTTCACGGTGAACTTGGCTTTCGGTTGTGCGTGCTCCAATAGCGCCCCAAGAAATCAGGTCAGCAATATATTGCGGAGAAATAACATCCAAGAATTCGCTGCCAGCAGGCATGCCAAGGCGATTAATTTCCATCAATACTTGACGAGCAATTCTCAAGCCTTCTTCAATGCGATAGCTTTCATCTAAGTACGGGTCGTTAATCAAACCCTTCCAACCAACAGTAGTCCGTGGTTTTTCAAAATAGACGCGCATGACAATTTCAAGCTCACCAGCAAAACGATCACGCTCAGCAAGCAGTCGTTGGCAATACTCTAGTGCTGCACGGGGATCATGAATCGAGCAAGGCCCAATGATGACGAGAAGACGATCATCTTTTCCATGAATGATGTCGCGAATCTTTTTACGCGTCTTGCTAATGAGTGCTTCAGTGGGCGTTCCCGAGATTGGGAAGAAGCGAATTAAATGCTCTGGTGGTGGCAGAACAGTAATGTTATGAATGCGTTGGTCATCCGTGTCTGACGTTTTATCGACTGCGGAGTACCAGTTTGCGGGATTAGTATTTTGTTGGCTCATACGGCTATTTTAAGCCGTATTAAGCGGTTCCTCCAACAGTCAGGCTGTCGATACGTAAAGTTGGCTGCCCAACGCCCACGGGGACACTCTGACCTTCCTTGCCACAAACCCCAATACCGCCGTCTAATTTCAGGTCATTTCCGATCATGGAGACCTGTTTTAGGGACTCTGGACCGCTACCAATAATGGTGGCACCTTTAACTGGGTATTGAATTTTGCCGTTTTCTACCCAATAGGCTTCTGAGGCTGAAAACACGAATTTACCGCTTGTAATGTCCACTTGACCGCCTCCAAAGTTCACTGCATAAAGGCCGCGTTTGATGCTGGCCACGATTTCTTGAGGATCATCTTTGCCGGCCAACATGTAAGTATTGGTCATGCGGGGCATTGGTAGGGAGGCAAAGCTTTCGCGTCGTCCATTGCCCGTCAGAGGCATATTCATAAGACGAGCATTCAGACTGTCTTGGATATAACCTTTCAAAATGCCGTCTTCAATCAGTGTGGTGCATTGAGTAGGCGTGCCTTCATCATCGATATTCAGTGAGCCGCGACGACCAGAAAGGGTTCCATCATCTACAACGGTCACGCCCTTAGCGGCAACGCGCTGCCCAATACAGCCAGCAAAAGCAGATGAACCCTTGCGATTAAAGTCACCTTCAAGGCCGTGACCTACCGCTTCATGTAATAACACTCCAGGCCATCCTGGACCCATGACTACGGTCATTGGTCCGGCGGGAGCGGGGCGAGAGTCCAAGTTAATCAGTGCGCCATCCACAGCTTCATTAACATATTGATTAATGAGTTCTGTATTGAAGTAGCGGTAGTCATGACGAGCACCACCACCCGAGGATCCAGATTCGCGACGGCCATTTTGTTCCGCGATCACATGTACTGAGACTCGCACTAGAGGGCGAACGTCGGCAGCCAATAAGCCATCCGCTCGAACCACGAGCACCACATCAAATTCACCAGCTAGGCTGGCCATCACCTGAATGATGCGCGGGTCACGTGCTTTTGCGCGACGTTCAATACCTTCAAGTAAGGCAATCTTTTCTTGTGGTGCCAGTGAATCTAAGGGATTTAAATCTGAGTAGAGTTCGTTGGATACGGGTGTAAATATTTTGCTCGCAACGGCACGTGTACCACCTTGGGGTCCAATCACGCGAGTAGATTTAGCTGCCTTATTGAGAGCTTCTAAGTTAATTTCATCAGAGTATGCAAAGGCGGTTTTATCGCCATAAATCGCACGTACACCAACGCCTTGGTCGATATTGAAGCTACCGGATTTCACAATACCTTCCTCTAGGCTCCAGCTCTCACTCCGGGTATGTTGGAAGTAAAGGTCGGCATCGTCAAGCTGGTGGGTAAACATATTGCCGAAGGTGTGATGCAAATCTTGCTCAGAAAGGCCGGTTGGTTCAAGCAGAATAGATTTAGCTAGCTTAATAAGGTCAGCCTGCTTCTTGGGTTTAGTCCAATCGTTTGGAAATAATGCTTCTGGTGCTCTCATCTTGATTTAGCTGAACTTTCTGTATTAAAGCTTGCGGTGTTTTAGTGCGGGTAGCTTAGAGCGTACCTCTTTTAATTTACCTTTGCTGAGCGTGCCTTGAATAAAACCCCCGCCTTCAGGGAGCTTACTCAATATCTCCCCCCAAGGGTCAATGAGCATGCTCTCACCCCAGGTGCGGCGCTGATTAAGGTGAATGCCACCTTGAGCCGAGGCTAGGACGTAGCATTGGTTTTCAATAGCGCGGGCGCGTAGCAGAATTTCCCAATGGTCTTTGCCGGTAGTGTAAGTAAACGCGGCTGGAATGATGTGGCAATCAACTTGCCCAAGGGAGCGATACAGCTCTGGAAAACGTAGGTCATAACAAATGCTTAAGCCAAAACGCCAGTCAACTTCATTGAGCTTGATTGCAAATTGACCTGGTTGACTGCCTGCAGCAATAGTTTCCGATTCCTCGTAGCGCTCCGTTTCAGTCTGAAAGCCAAACAAATGAATTTTGTCGTAGCGAGCAATTTGCTTGCCCTGAGGATCAAACACCAGGGAGGTGTTGAGAACTTTGTTCGATTCTTTAGCCTCTAAAGGTATTGTGCCCGCAACCAGAAAGATATTATTTTCCTGTGCCATCGCTGCCAAGCGTTCTTGAATTAGGCCTGAGCCTGCAGCTTCTCTCACATTTACCTTATCAGTATCTTTTAAACCCATCAAACAAAAATATTCTGGGAGAGCAGCAAGTTGAGCCCCGCTATCCGCAGCTGCTTTAATTAAGCGTGCCGCAACTTCGAGATTCTCATTGAGATTGGGGGTTGATACCATTTGTATCGAGGCTATGCTGAGTTCAGAAGAATTTTTTGGCATGTGCTTAGCCTGGCATTTGGGAGGAAAGACTTTGGTTTGCGGGCGGACTTGCAGGTGCAGAATTAGGTGAGCTGGGTTTTGTTTGCTCTTTCAAAAGATTTTTAGTGCGAATCGTCTCTAGCGTTTTCGCATCAAGCGGTTGACCCTTTTGATCGAGTGGAATCACTTCTGGATTTTCCCAAGAGCCTTGAATCAAATAATCCGTTTGCATAGTGCGATTAATTTGATTGGTAATGAGGTACTGACTCACTACCGCTCCTAGACCGATGATGGGATTGATCACGAATGCTGCTAGTGAGCCAGCAGTGGCATCAATTGTTGGGAAGATGGTAACGCGAAGATCTTGTGTTTGTTCTGGAATGTTAATTTGACCAGTCATGGCTACACGTGCCTGATCTAGAATCATTGCAAATTGCTTGGTTTGTGCAACTCCCTTCGTGATCTCAAAGTTGCTATTGATCGAGTTAAAAGGTGTGCCTTTGGTGGCTAAGTTACCTAGACTGCCTTTTAAATCCAGAGTGGCAAATCTGAATAAACTTTGTAGACTTAGAACGTCTAGTAACTTTGCTCCATCCGTATTGACTTCAAGTAGCCGACCTTTTGTCAGGTTGATGCTGACATCGCCGGCCAATGAATCATAAGCTGGCGCAAAGAGTGGTCCAGACCATGAGACCGAGGCGTTGAGTGTTCCTTCCCCGCCTTCCACTGGCTTTTCACTACTCCAGTGGGTAATGATTTGGCCTGCATCTTTGATGTTCATATCGACGGTGATAGAGCTCTGCTCGGCAGTGTTTTGAGTGCGCGCACTCCATTGACCCTTAATTGTCGAGTTACCTTGTGGATTATTAATCTGAATAGACTCGACCTTCATGAGGTCCTGACTAGTTTTCGATTTGATTATTACTGCGCCTAGTTTTGCTTTAGTCCAACTTAAATCATCGATCGTTAAATCCAGGCTGGGAATAGTATTTGGGCTGAGAGGGGTCTTTAGGTTCACTGATTTTTGCGGGACATTTTCTTTGGGTAGCGAGTCTGCGGGCCTGTGTTGATCTGGCAACTTCAGGCGCGCAAGCCTCCCGGAAATCAATCCGCTGGGGTGATCACCGCTGCTTGGATGCCATAGCGCTTGGCCAGCAATTTGAGGTGAATTGAGACGCAGCTGCCAGACCGCATTTTTTTTCTGTGACTGAAGGTTAACGTCAACCCAATCACGATCCAGAGCAATTAATTTTTTAACTTGGACAGAGATTTGAATATCTTCTTCTGGAGCATTTGTTTTTTTTGCTTCACTCTGATGCTTTCCTGTATCTAAAAACTCTATCCATTGATCGAGGTTCAGTTCATTGCTTGCTAAGTGAAGTGAAGTGCCTTGTTGTGGCAATGGCGCTAAAGATCCAATACCTAAGGCATTTTTTACATCGTTGGCGAAATTCAGAGTGCCTTGAATGAAATACTGATCCCCTAATTTTCCAGACCAATCTGCGCGTACTGGATTGTTTTTGCTTGCCGGATAAGTTTTTAAATTGAACTCTCCTAACATGGGGGTTCCTGCTAATTTCTTTGCAGGAGCAGGGGCAGCACTCGCCCAATTACGCAAATCAAATTTCAGATTAGTTTGGCTTCCTGCTTTATTAAAGTTGATCAAGCCCTCATATTTTGCTGATCCACTCATTGCAGACAGCAGCGCTGGATGGGCGCGAGACTTTAGATTTCCTGAAACATAATCTTTAATAAAGCTAGCATTGATATCGCCGCCGATGCTGAAGCTTGAATTCCCTGCTGTAGAGGGCGCATTTGAAATCTTAAAGGCACCCCCCAAAAAATTTGCAGTGACATTGTCAAATTCAGGATTGACTTCAGTGACCCTTATCTTGCCCTTCAAATTTTCTAGCGGGGGAACTTCTCCCCATTGCGCTTGATTTCCTGGGAGGGTAATTTTTGCATCGAAATTGACATCATCGCTTCCGGATAAAGGAATCTTTAAATCAAGACCTAGGCTAACTGGACCCTTTAATGTGAGGTTCTTGGTCAGATTGGCTTGCTGTACACCTACCGGGGATGTAAATAGATACTCCAGTATTTCGGAGCCATCGCCCTCAACCGAGCCATTGATTAATGCAGTTAGTTTTTTGGCGCTGAGATTAGGAATTTGTGATTTGACATTCGTAAGGGTCACTTTTTTATAGTTGGCTTTATCAATTCCAATACTCAGGCTTGCTTGCTTCATGTCGATATTGCCACTGACATTGTTAAATGCTTGCCAAACTCCCTGGCTTTTTGGTAGCAAGGGCGCTGGTTTATAGATTGCTTGTGAAATGGGGAGATGAAGGGTAAGTTCACCGGCCGTCCCTGGGGGGAAAGGGATCTGATCGGGATCTCCCTTAATGTGGAGGGAGCCATTCTGAATATCTCCCGCCTCAAATGCTTTGCTAAGAAACTGCCTAGTTTCTTTATCAATATTGACTGGAAGATAACGATGGGCTGTCGCGATTTTGGCTTTAACAAACTCCATGTCCAGCGTCATTTGATCGGGTTGCTTAGGTGCGCCAATCAGGTAGCTCAGATCAAAATTAGTGGTGATTTCAGAATTGCTGAGCTGGAATTTCTTGGCGTTGATGAGCCAGCCACCTTTTTGTTTGGACCAGCTAATGTCACCCTTCGCTCGATCAAGTTGAATTTCAGAAGTGGATAAAAAATCATCCATCTCCAACTCAAGATTGCTGGAGTCAAGTGTAAAGTTACCTTGCTTCTGATTGCTGGCTAAGTTGCCAGATAAATGCGAAGCTGAGGGCATTGATTGATTTACCCCTGTAAAGCTAATGTCATTGAGCTTTGCGCTGATTGTGAAATCAAGCCTATTAGAAGAAAACCAATTCCCTGGGACTGGTAAAGCTGCAAGGGCGGATTGGTTTTCAGACCAATTCATATCCAAATCCTGTAGCTCGCCATCTGCCTGGGAAATTTTGATCCAATGATGAATCTTTTTCGGCAGCGGAAGATTGAGTGCGAAGAGTGCAATATCTTCCACTTGTATTTTGGGTGATGAGAAGCCGAACTCTTTGATCTCCCCACCATCTTTTGGTGGGCGCCAGCGGAAAGTAATCGGGCTTAATTTATCCAGAGGAGCAGTGGCGAGGCTATCGATATTGCGCCATGCCAAAGTTTTTGTTGTGATCGAGTTAAGGCCGCCATCCGTATCTTGGATAAGATCGGTTTCTAGTCTGCCAAACTCAAGGGGATCCTCGCCTTTGTTTAGCTGCACTCGAAGCTGATCAGCTGTTAAGGACATTTGCCCGCCATTGGCCTTCCCGCCATCAAGCTTCAGACTGCCTTTGGAGTTGAGTTTGCCAGTCAATTCATATAGCGGAAGGCTGAGGTCTTTGGAAATCTGACTGAGGTTGAGTTCGGCAAGATCCCATGAAAAACTTCCGACCCAGTCCTGCCAATCGCCTGCCTGACCGGCAAGGTGATGCACAAAGTCAGCTTCGAGTTTGATTGGGTTTGGGCTCCAAGGTGTTTGTGCAACTAACTGACCTTCATGGCTGCGAATGCCATTACTGAGATGGACATTTTGAATGTCAATGGAGGTTTTTAGTTTTCGACTTTGTTGGTCGTCCCAAAAAATTTTCGCATTATTTATTTGAATGTCATTTTGTGCAAACAACCAGTTCCCGGCTGCAAAATTATCGGCACTCTTAAGAATTGGAATTCCGGCAATAGAGACTACGCCTTTGACATCTCTTTGAGCGTACAACTCAACCTGATCAAATGTGATCTCGTGAAAGTAGGGGGCTAGGTGATAAAAAGATAGCCAACTCAGTTGCCCGTTGATATTTTGAATAAGTAAGGGCGGGACAGAGGTAGTCCCGTTGTTAAAGCGCAATCCTTGAATCGCAAATTTCGGACGAATTCCAGTCCAGGAAACTTGCACTGCATCCATCGTGACCTGGGTGCCTAAGCGAGCGCTCATTAAGCGCTCCAAGGTAGGTTTTGATTTTTCGATCTGTGGCCATAAAACAAAGCGCACCCCAAAATGGCCGACAACAAAAAAGGCTACTGTGATACCAGCAAGGATGAGGGCGCGCTTGCGCCAATGACCGCCAGAACCTGGAGGACGTTTTTGAAGCACGCTCTGCAGGCGAGTCCGGATAATATTTTGAAGCATGGGGTCTATTATCCGTCAGCCCTTGGGCGATCCCCAAGCTTCTGTAGTTTGACTCCGGAGTCGGATTAAGATGGAGGAATGACCGATTTTGCCGCCCAAATTGATTTTTTAAAGCAGCACTCCAGCTATGCTCAGCGCTGGCTTAATTCTCGTCCTGAATGGGTGGATTGGCTCCAGTCTCAGCCCCCCCTCAAAGTCGATGTTCCAGGTATTCGGGGTTTATTGAGGCCTTGTCAGGATGCTTTAGCCGTTCCGGAGCAGGATGAGGCTCAATTTATGGCAGATCTGAGGCTGGCGAGGCAGCGCCTCATGCTTTGGATTGCCTTCCGAGATCTCAATGGCATGGCCGATCTGAGTGAGGTGACTCATGCATTGAGTCATTTTGCTGAGGAGGCGCTGGCGCTCTCTATTGCCTATATTCGGGAGGATCTGCAGCGTCGTTTTGGTATTCCTTGGAGCTCAGTCACAGACTCGGAGATGCCCTTGATGGTGGTGGGTATGGGTAAGTTGGGCGGCCTAGAGCTCAACCTCTCCTCTGATATTGACCTCATCTTTTTGTACGAGCATGAAGGCGACACTCAGGGCGGACCCAAAAGCTTGTCTTATCACGAGTGGTTTACTCGAATGGGTAAACGTTTAATTAAGCTCATGGCAGAGCATGACGCAAATGGCTTTGTATTTCGGGTGGATATGCGTCTGAGGCCAAATGGAGATTCGGGCCCTTTGGTTTGTAGTCTCGACATGCTTGAAGAATACTTATTGGTGCAAGGGAGAGAGTGGGAGCGCTACGCTTGGATTAAGGGTAGGTTGATTTCACCATTGCCTGACTCACCCGCCTTTGCTTATTGTGAACGCGAGCTCGATCAACTGATTCGTCCCTTCGTCTATCGCCGTCATTTGGATTACGGCGTGATTGCGTCCATCCGTGAATTGCATGCGCAGATTCAGCATGAAGCTGAGAAGCGCTCATCTAATCATCATGGCCGATCCAGGGATATTAAGTTAGGCCGTGGCGGTATCCGTGAAATCGAGTTCTTAGCGCAAATGTTTCAGTTAATGCGTGGGGGTACAGATCCTCGCTTTCGCATTCGACCCACTCTAGAAGTATTGGACCTGGTAAAGCAGCAAGGAATTTTGCCGGCTAATGAAGTGGATGATCTGAAGTCGGCTTATGTGTACTTGCGTTGCTTAGAGCATCGGATTCAGGTCTGGGAAGATCAGCAGACGCACTATTTACCTGAGGATGAGAGCGCTCGTACTCGCTTGGCGGCGAGTATGGTTGGTCCCGATCAAACTCAAGAGCGGTCCTCTTTCTTATCTGCACTCGACAAACACCAGGCTGCAGTAGCCCAGTACTTTGAAAAAGCATTTGTGCTTGATGATGCTGCGCGTCTGGACAATACAAGCTTGCCGGCTGGATGGGAGCCTGACGGCACGATATTCTCGGAGTCTGCAACGCGTTGGTCGGCATGGGCTGATAGCTCTAAGCAGAGACAGTTGCCAGAGAAAAGCAGAATCATTTTTAACAACCTGATTCGTAAAGCTGCGGATAGTTTGCAAGCAGATCGGCCTGTTGGAATTAGTGCGGATCAGACTTTACTTCGCTTTTTTGACTTATTGGAGGCAGTTGCTCGGCGCAGTGCTTATTTGTCGATTCTTTCAGAGTATCCACAGGCGCTATCCAATGTATTAGCTTTGCTCAAGGCTTCTCAATGGGGTGCGGCGTATTTAACCAGGCACCCCCATCTCCTGGATTACTTGCTCAACTCGCGAACTGAGAAGGCGCTGATTGAGCATCCAGAGCAATATTGGCAAGAAGTAAAAGCGACATTAGATATGCGTCTGGATGACGTAATGGCAGAGGGTGATGGCTCGGAGCAGGCCATGGATATTTTGCGTATTACCCACCACACCGAAACCTTCATTACCTTGTTGGCAGATTTGGGAATTGGTGTTGATCATGAGCTTTCTGTGGAAAAGGTCAGCGATCATTTATCCGCTTTGGCCGACTTAATATTGCAGACTACTTTTGAGCGTGTGTGGCCAAGCGTTGCTCAGAAGTTTGAATTACCGATCGATGCAACCGTGCCATTTTCGCTGATCTCCTATGGAAAGTTGGGTGGTAAGGAGTTGGGATACGCCTCCGACTTAGACTTGGTTTTTTTATATCAAGCCGAGGAAACGGATTTTGCGGCTCAAGAAATTTATGCCTTACTTGCTAAGCGGATGATCAACTGGTTAACCGCCTATACATCGGCTGGCAGCCTGTTTGAAATCGATACACGTCTGCGCCCCAATGGCTCTGCGGGATTCTTGGTGACGAATGCCGATGCGTTTAAGAAATACCAGTTACGCGAGGGCGATAACGCTGCTTGGGTTTGGGAGCATCAAGCTCTAACGCGTGCCAGATTCTCTGCAGGTAGTAAGGTAGTTGGAGCATTCTTTGATGATGTGCGTTTTGAAGTTTTAAGTCAGAAGCGTGATGTTGATCAGCTGCGCCATGAGATTTTAGAAATGCGTCGCAAGGTTCATGCCGGACATCCAAACCCTATTCCCGATTTTGATTTAAAGCATGACGCCGGTGGCATGGTAGATATTGAATTTATCGTGCAATTTTTAGTCTTGGCATTTTCAAACACCCACCCACAGCTTATTGCTAACTTGGGCAATATTGCCTTGTTACGAATTGCGGGAGAGGTGGGTTTGATTCAAGTTTCTATGGCTCAAGAGGTTGGCGATGCTTATCGCCTGCTTCGAGCGCGTCAACACCGCTTGCGCTTAGATGGTGCAGAAAAGACGCGGGTGGATTTGGGGCTTGAGCCTGAGTTAGTTCAAGCAAGAGAAGTGGTGCTGACCTTATGGCAGGAGATATTTCTTGCTCCCTCGGACGCTTGAAAAACTTAGTGTTGTTCTAGTAGTTCTCGAGCGTGTCGACGCGTAGTATCGGTAATCGTTGCTCCGCCCAGCATACGAGCAACTTCTTCCACTCGCTCAGCTCTTCCAAGTGGCATGACTTGGGACAGGGTTTTATCACCCGCCTGAGATTTGCTTACCTTCAAATGATGATTGCCTTGCGCGGCTACTTGTGGCAAGTGGGTCACGCAGAGAATTTGATGTGATTCGCCAAGTTGACGCAATAATTTTCCAACCGTCTCTGCAACAGCTCCGCCAATCCCGGCATCGACTTCATCGAATATTAGGGTTGGCGTAAATGAAGCTTTGCTAGTGATCACGCTAATCGCCAAGCTAATACGGGCCAATTCACCGCCGGAAGCTACTTTTGCTAATGAGCGTGGGGTGCTGCCAGCATGGCCTGCAACCAGGAATTCAATTTGCTCAAGACCTTGGGCGCCACCTTCAGATAGGGGTGGCAAAGCAATTTCTAATTGTCCGCCTGCCATCGATAGGTCCTGCATTGCGGTCGTAACTTGCTTGCCCAAGTCGAGTGCAGCTTTGTTCCGTTTTTGGGAGAGTTGCTTTGCTTGCTTAAGATAGGTCAACTCTTCTTGTTTCACTTTCTCACGTAACGCTTCTATATTTTGAGAGGCTGTTAATGCCTCCAAACGTTCGCTGGTATCTAGAAGTAGTTTTGGCAGCTCATCTGCTTCGGTACGATATTTTCTAGCTGCGCCATGGAGGGCTTGCATACGATCTTCTACTTCACTGAGACGTGCAGGATCTAAATCGAGTTTTTGTAAATAGCGATTGAGACTGTGCACCGCCTCATCTATCTGAATTTGTGCTGACTCTAGGGCTTGACTGATATCGTTGAGTGCGGAGTCATGCTCTACTAATGCACTCATATTGCTGCTGACTTTAGAGAGGGTTGACTCTACCGAGTTATCTGCATCACTCAGAAAATCAATTGCCTCCTGGCAACCGCTAATAATTTTTGCACCATTGGCCAGCCGAGCATGCTCGCTTTGAATGGTGGCCCACTCTCCCTCTTGCGGAGAGAGTTCGGTGAGCTCCTCTAATTGCCACTCCAAGCGCTCACGCTCACGCTCAATATCTTGGCCAGCATTTTCAGCTTGCTCCAGTCTGCGACGGGATTCATTTAAGGTTTTAAATAATTGGGAAACCTCGGCAACCAAATCCATGTGATTTGCATGGCGATCGAGCAATTCGCGTTGCGCACCACCTTTAAGTAATAGTTGATGAGCATGTTGCCCATGGATATCTACCAACTGATCGCCCGCTTCACGCAGCTGTGCCAAGGTTGCTACGCTGCCGTTAATGAAGGCTCGGCTACGACCATTTGCTTCTACAGTTCTTTTGAGAAGTAGGCTTTGCCCTTCATCTTCAAGTGGAAAGCCTTGTCCATCAAGCCATTGATTGAAGTGGTCAATTTGCTGTGGATCAATCCGAAAGAGGGCGCTAATTTCCGCACGGTTACAGCCCTCACGAATTTGGCTGCTATCAGCACGCTCACCCAATACGAGACTGAGTGCATCTAAAAGAATAGATTTGCCGGCACCCGTTTCACCGGTGAGGACCGTGAAGCCTGAGGAAAGATCTAACTCTAACTGGTCAACAATGACAAAGTCGCGAAGCGATAGTGTTTGAAGCATGCCTTAGCGTACCAAAAAATTCGACATCAAAATGTCGAGGGATACTCATTCCAATGTAACTTTTCTCGCAAGGTTTTGTAGTCACTGTGGCTGCGAGGGTGGAGTAGGGTAATTGTTTTTTTAGATTGGCGTACCTCAATCACATCACCGCTTTTCAATTCAGTTTGGGATTGCATGTCAAAGTTCACAATCACTTCTCTGCCATCAACCACCTCGATGCTCACCACAATATCTTGCGGTAATACGATGGGGCGATTGGATAAAGAGTGTGGGGCAATTGGGGCTAATAGAATTCCTGCTACCCGCGGATGCAAGATGGGGCCGCCAGCTGAAAGGGCATAAGCAGTTGAGCCGGTAGGTGTCGACACGATCAAACCATCGGAGCGTTGGTTATACATAAATGAGCCGTTAACGCGCACTGCAAGCTCGACCATTCCGGAAATTCCAGAGCGATTGACTACAACGTCGTTGAGAGCAAGAGCTTGATTCATCTCTTTGCCATTGCGCATCACCACCGCATCAAGCAGGGTTCTAGTGTCGGCTTCGTACTCGCCAGCAATAATTTGTGGCAAGACAGTTTGAACGTTCTGAATAGGGATATCAGTCATGTAACCCAGACGGCCCATATTGATGCCCACCAGAGGTACGTTGCTGCCAGCCAGCTGGCGTCCAATACCAAGCATCGTGCCATCACCACCCAAAACGACCGCTAGATCAATGGCGCCTGAAAACTCCTCAACTTTTTTGATCGGGTAGGCGGTCAGCCCCAAATGGCTTGCAGTAGCGCTCTCGACATAGACTTCACAGCCTTGCTCGGCTAGAAGGGTGGCTAGGTCCTTAAGGCGCTCTTGCATGCCGTCAGCCTGATATTTGCCGACGAGCGCAACCCGGCTAAATGCCTTTTTGCTGGAATTTGGGGATGGGCTTAACATATAACGATTAAACCATACGCATAAAATCCCTTCCACTATGGATGATCGTTCCCGCGCCTTACTGAAAACTCTTATCGAGCGCTATATCGAAGAGGGGCAGCCTATTGGCTCGCGCACCCTATCTCGGTTCTCAGGACTGGATCTTTCTGCGGCCACGATTCGTAATGTCATGGCGGATTTAGAGGGGATGGGTTTGGTCACTAGCCCTCATACTTCTGCTGGTCGCATCCCAACGCCAAGGGGCTACCGCCTCTTTGTGGATACGATGGTGACAGTCCGCCCCCTAGAAGAAATTGCTACCCGTGAGATGGAAATAGGCCTTTTGCCGGATTCCCCACAAAGGGTAATGAACTCCGCTGCGCAAATTCTGTCTAATTTGACCCACTTTGCTGGGGTGGTGATGACGCCTAAGCGGGCGCAAGTGTTCAAACACATCGAGTTCTTGCGGCTTGGCGAAGGCAAGATACTGCTCATCATGGTGACCCCTGAGGGTGATGTTCAAAACCGCATCCTCCCCACAACGCAAGATTACACGCCAAGCCAGTTAGTGGAGGCTGGCAATTACATCAATATGCAGTTTGCTGGCAAGAGCTTTGCTGAAGTGCGGGCACATCTAGCTTCAGATCTCGATAACTTACGCAGCGATATTTCTGGCTTGATGGCCTTGGCACTCCACAGCGGTGTCAGCGATTACGGCATGGGGCAAGGGGATATGCTGCTATCAGGCGAGCGTCGTTTGCTCAATGTCGGCGACCTCAGCACCAATTTAGATAAGTTACGCAAGATGTTCGACATGCTGGAGCAAAAGTCGGTACTCATGCAGTTATTGGATGTATCTAGTCATGCGGATGGCATTCAGATCTTTATTGGTGGCGAAAGTGATTTGCTGCCTTATGAAGATCTCGCTGTCATCAGCGCACCTTATAGCGTGGATGGTCAGATCGTTGGCACCCTCGGCGTGATTGGCCCTACTCGCATGGCATATGATCGGGTGATTCCGATTGTCGACATTACTTCTAAATTGTTATCAGGCGCATTGAGTTCCCCAGCGGGGTCTTGATAGCAATCCCATTTCTAACTCTCTTTAATTAAGACGGATCTTCCTTGAATCAAAATCCCCATCTACGCCCCTCTAAGACCGCAGTGTTATTGCTGAACTTGGGCACTCCTTCTGCACCAACTGCTAAAGCAGTGAGAGCTTATCTCAAAGAATTTCTATCGGATCCACGCGTTGTAGAAATCCCGCACATTATTTGGTGGTGCATTTTGAATGGCATTATTTTGCCGATTCGTAGTGGTGCTTCTGCAAAGAAATACGCTTCTATTTGGTTGCCAAAACTCGGTTCGCCATTAATGCATTACTCACGCCTACAAGCGAAAGAGTTGGGTGAGAAATTTTCCAAACATAGTGAGGTGGTGTTGGTCGATTTAGCCATGCGCTATGGTGAGCCTTCGACTCAGCAAGCTCTGGAGGCCTTGCAGGCACAGGGTATGGAGCGTCTGTTGTTGTTGCCACTATATCCACAGTATTCGGCGACAACTACCGCTTCTAGCTTTGATGAAGTGTTTCGTGTTCTCGGAACATGGCGCAATCAACCAGAACTTCGCTTGGTAAAACACTATCACGATAATCCTGCTTACATCACTGCGTTACGTGATCAAGTGCTCGGCGCATGGGATAAAGATGGCCGCCCAGATTTTGCTGCTGGTGACCGTCTTGTGATGTCTTTTCATGGCCTGCCTAAGCGCAATTTAACGAAGGGTGACCCCTATCATTGCGAGTGTTTAAAAACTGGTCGCCTGCTTGGTGAGTCTTTGGGTCTAGAGCCTGGGCAATATTTAGTTACCTTCCAATCTCGCTTTGGTAAAGCGGAGTGGCTCAAACCCTACACAGCCCCAACGATTGAAAAGTTGGGCAAAGAAGGTTGCAAGCGAGTAGATATTTTTTGCCCAGGCTTTCCGGCAGATTGTCTGGAGACTCTAGAAGAAATTGCCATGGAAGCGCGCGAGATCTTCTTGGAGCATGGCGGTAAAGATTACCGCTATATCCCTTGTCTCAATAGCAATTCAAAATGGATCGATGCGATGTACGACATTGCCCAGCAACATATGTCGGGCTGGAGCTTGGGTGTGGAGTCCGATGCGGTATTACAGGAACGTGATCGTCTGGCTGAGTTAGCTAAAGCCAAAATTACTTAACTCAGTTGCACTTGAAATTGCTTTAATCGGCCCCATATTGTTGAGAAGTAGTCATTCTGATAGAAAAGTGAATTTGCACCTATGACCCAAGAAAATCAAAATCCATCCCCTGAGCAGGAAAATATTGCCACCGATCCTCATGCTGAGGGTGGTGCCGATGTAGCTCCTGCAGAGGCTGAAGCGAAGACGCCAGAGCAAGAGATTGCTGAGTTAAATCAAAAGCTAACAGAGATGCAAGATAACTATCTCCGCGCAAAAGCTGAAGGTGAGAATATTCGTCGCCGTGCTGCCGAGGATATTTCTAAAGCGCATAAGTTCGCGATTGAGAGTTTTGCCGAGCATCTCGTGCCAGTAACGGATAGCTTATATGCAGCCCTGAATGCCGAGGCAGTTGATGCCAAAGCCTTTAAGGAGGGTCTGGAAATCACTTTAAAACAGTTGCTCTCAGCCTTTGAAAAAGGCCGTATGACGGAGATTAATCCTGCTGTGGGTGACAAGTTTGACCCTCACCACCACCAAGCAATCGCCTCCGTACCCTCGGACCAAGAGGCTAATACCGTAGTCTCAGTGCTCCAGAGAGGCTATTCCATCGCCGATCGCATTCTGCGCCCAGCCCTGGTAACTGTGAGCGCACCCAAATAAGCCATGGAACCCCTAAATTAGGGGTTTTTTACCAAAAAGCGGGATAAAAAGGCAGCAATCTGCCTTTTTTGCATTTTTAGCCCTTGAATTCCCTCTTTTTGACCCCATTTATTGAATATCGATTTATTCGCAGTTTTACGAAATTACACATAACTTAATTTTTTGGAGCCATTATGGGAAAGATTATCGGAATTGACTTAGGAACCACAAACTCGTGCGTTTCAGTTGTTGAAAACAATGCACCTAAAGTTGTCGAGAACGCAGAAGGTGGCCGCACAACTCCTTCCATCATTGCTTACGTTGAGGATGGCGAAGTATTGGTTGGCGCGCCTGCAAAACGCCAATCAGTTACCAACCCTAAAAACACCATCTACGCAGTAAAGCGTTTGATGGGTCGCAAATTTACTGATACTGAAGTGCAAAAAGACATCGGCTTGATGCCTTACAAAATTGTTCAAGCAGACAACGGCGATGCTTGGGTTGAAGCGCGTGACAAAAAAATGGCACCACAACAAGTGTCAGCAGAAATTCTGCGAAAAATGAAAAAGACAGCCGAAGACTATCTCGGCGAAGAAGTAACTGAGGCGGTGATTACTGTTCCTGCTTACTTTAACGATAGTCAGCGTCAAGCAACTAAAGATGCAGGCCGTATTGCTGGTTTGGATGTAAAGCGCATCATCAACGAGCCTACTGCTGCTGCATTGGCATTTGGCTTAGACAAGCAAGACAAAGTGGATCGTAAGATCGCTGTGTATGACTTGGGCGGCGGCACATTCGACGTGTCCATCATTGAAATTGCTAACGTAGATGGCGAGAAGCAGTTCGAAGTGCTCTCCACTAACGGCGACACCTTCTTGGGTGGCGAAGACTTTGACCAACGCATCATTGATTGGATCATTGCTGAGTTCAAGAAAGAGCAAGGCGTAGATTTGAGCAAAGACGTATTGGCATTGCAACGTTTAAAAGACGCTGCTGAAAAAGCCAAGATTGAACTGTCATCTGCACAACAAACTGAAATCAACTTGCCATACGTAACTGCTGATGCAGGCGGTCCTAAGCATTTGAACTTGAAGTTAACTCGCGCTAAGTTGGAGTCTTTGGTAGAAGAGTTGGTCAATCGTACGGCTGGTCCTTGCTTAACTGCAATTAAAGATGCTGGCGTGAATGTGGCTGACATCGATGACGTCATTTTAGTTGGCGGTCAAACCCGTATGCCTGCAGTTCAGGACAAGGTAAAAGAGATTTTTGGCAAAGAGCCACGTAAGGACGTGAACCCAGACGAAGCGGTTGCTGTTGGTGCCGCGATTCAGGGCTCTGTATTGTCTGGCGATCGTAAAGACGTGTTGCTCTTGGACGTAACCCCATTGTCATTGGGTATCGAAACCCTAGGCGGCGTGATGACCAAGATGATTCCGAAGAACACGACCATTCCTACTAAGCATTCACAGGTTTACTCCACAGCGGAAGATAACCAACCTGCTGTAACCATTAAGTGTTTCCAGGGTGAGCGTGAGATGGCCGCCGCCAACAAATTGCTCGGTGAGTTTAATTTGGAAGGGATTGCTCCAGCACAACGCGGTATGCCACAAATTGAAGTGACTTTTGATATTGATGCCAACGGTATTTTGCATGTAACTGCAAAAGACAAAACGACTGGCAAAGAAAACAAGATCACCATTAAGGCAAACTCTGGTTTGACTGAAGAAGAAATTTTGCGCATGGTGAAAGATGCTGAAGCAAATGCCGATGAAGATAAAAAAGCATTGGAATTAGTAACAGCGCGTAACACTGCTGATGCTTTGGCCCACTCAACCAAGAAAGCCTTGGAAGAGCATAGCTCCGCTTTAGAAGCTTCTGAGAAAGAAGCAATCGAAGCTGCCTTGAAAGAATTGGATGAGGCAATCAAGGGTAGCGATAAAGCTGCTATTGAAGCTAAGACTGAAGCTTTGGGTAAAGCTAGTCAGAAGTTGGGCGAAAAAGCCATGGCTGCTGAACAAGCTAAAGCTGGTGGTGCTGCTCCTGGCGCAGCTCCTGGTGGCGCGCAAGCTGCCGCTCCGGATGCTGACGTAGTGGATGCGGATTTCAAAGAAGTGGATGACAAAAAGTAATCCCGGAGAGTGAAAGCCATTTAATGTAGTTTAGAAGTACTTAAATAACAAGTCGGCCTCGTGCCGACTTGTGTCATTCAGGTTGTTGAGAGGAATTTTGTGCCTAAAAGTAAACCCGATTATTACGAAGTGCTTGGTGTTGCGAAAGGTGCCAGTGATGAGGAGCTAAAAAAAGCTTATCGGAAAATGGCGATGAAGCATCACCCTGATCGCAATCCCGATAGCAAAACAGCGGAAGCGCAATTCAAACAAGTTAAAGAAGCTTACGAAACCCTCACGGATCCCAATAAGCGTGCTGCTTATGATCAATATGGTCATGCAGGTTTGGATCAATCGAGTGGTTTTGGCGGCGGCGGCTTCGGCGGCGGCGGTTTTGCGGATGCCTTCGGCGATATATTCGGCGATATCTTCAGCCAAGGCGGTGGACGTCAGTCGGGGCCCCAGGTTTATAAAGGTGCTGACTTACGTTACAACATGGAGATCACTCTCGAGCAAGCTGCCGAGGGCTACACCACGCAAATTCGGGTGCCAAGCTGGAGTGACTGCAAGCCATGTCACGGTACTGGCGCAGAGCCTGGCAGCAAAGCTGAGAGATGCACTACTTGCGATGGTCATGGCCAAGTTCGTGTCCAGCAGGGCTTCTTCTCCATGCAGCAAACTTGCCCCAAGTGCCGCGGTACTGGTGAGTATATCCCGAAGCCATGCAAGACTTGCCATGGTAGTGGTAAGAATAAAGAACAAAAAACACTCGAAATCAAAATCCCTGCGGGTATTGATGATGGCATGCGAGTGCGCTCCGTTGGTAACGGCGAGCCAGGTGTCAATGGTGGACCATCCGGAGATCTTTATGTAGAAGTCAGAGTTAAACCCCATAAGGTGTTTGAGCGCGATGGCAGTGACCTGCATGTACAAATGCCGATCTCTTTTGCAACTGCAACGATTGGTGGCGATATTGAGGTGCCAACGCTTTCAGGGCGCGTCGAGTTCCCGATACCTGAGGGCACGCAGACTGGAAAAACCTTCCGTTTGCGTAATAAGGGTATTAAAGGTCTGCGCTCTACGATGGTTGGCGACCTCTTCGTTCACATTGCTGTGGAGACCCCAGTGAAGTTGACTGATGAGCAAAAGAAAATGCTCAAGAAGTTTGATGACAGCTTGAAGTCTGGCGGTGACAAACATAACCCCCATCAAAAGGGTTGGTTTGATGGTGTGAAGAGTTTTTTTAGTTAACTAGTAGCTAAATTTATCCAGCAAAGCCGTGTTCGGGTCCGGGGAACTTTCCGGATTTCACTTCTCGAACATAGGCTTTGACTGCTGCTTCAATCGAGGCGTGACCATCTAAAAAGTTTTTAACAAACTTCGGTGGCTTTCCAGGGCTGATACCCAACATATCTTGCAGGACCAATACTTGACCGGAGCAATCTGCTCCTGCACCGATTCCAATAGTAGGAATAGAGAGAGACTCGGTAATAAGCTTGCCTAATGAAGACGGAATTGCTTCGAGCACAATCATTTGCGCACCAGCTTGCTCACAAGCAATCGCTTGTTCGAGCATCAAGCTTGCAGCATCTTTAGATTTACCTTGAACCTTATAGCCGCCCTGAATATGAACAGACTGCGGCAATAAACCCAGGTGCGCACAAACGGGCACACTGCGTTCCACTAAATACTGAATGATGTCGATTTGCCAATCACCACCCTCAAGTTTGACCATATCGGCGCCAGCACGCATGAGTTCTGCTGCTGAATCTAAGGCTTGAACAGGATCGCCATAACTAGCAAAAGGAAGATCCGCAATGATGAAGGCATGAGAGTTGGCGCGGGTCACACACTCGGTGTGATACGCCACTTGCTCGACGGTTACCGGGGTAGTGCTCGAGTGACCTTGAATCACATTACCTAGAGAATCCCCAATCAGGATAGTTTCTACCCCGCAGCGATTTAATAAAGCTGACATCGTTGAATCGTATGCCGTCAGCATGGCAATTTTTTCACCCTCAGCGCGCATGGCGAGGAGTTTAGAAATCGTAATTGGCTTTTCGCCCTGTAAGTAACCCATGGCGTGAGTTTAATGAATTAATATGCTGATTGGCTATAAACGTCTTTTTCACCGCAATTACAGTTGCGGCAAGGGAGTTTTTCAATGCGCTGATCAGCTACGTTGGGTAAATAAGCCTTGAGTTCGCCCCAGTTGGGTAAAAAGAAATCCGGGGCAATTTCCAGCAAAGGCAGGAGGACAAAAGAGCGCTCAATGATTCTGGGGTGAGGAATGGTGAGTTCGGTATCTGTTTGCGATACGCCCTCAAATGCCAGAATATCCAGATCAATCGTGCGGGGCGCATTGGTGTAGGGGCGCTCACGGCCAAATTCTTGTTCAACCGCTTGGCAGACGTGTAATAAGCCATAAGGGCTTAATTGCGTTTCAATTTCAATTACTACATTGATATAGTCGCCGCCAGTGGCCTGGAAAGGCGCGCTTTGGTAGAAGCAGCTTTTGGCCAGGATTTGGAGTTCGCAGCGCTGCGCAAGGCACACAATCGCGTCAGTAATAAGCTGACGCGTGTCACCGATGTTGCCACCAAATCCAATAAAAGCTCGAGACATGCCCATTCCAAACGAGAGAAAGCTACAGGAAACTACCGAATCTACTTTACTGAATTTTTCTCAAGTCTGCTTAGACTGCTGCACCTTCAGTGGGTGTGGCTAATTTGGCTTTTCTACGACGACGTCGTTTTGCAGGGGAGGCGCTATTACCAGTCTCATTTTTGACGCTAGCCATCAAGGCTTCTTGGCCTGCTGGATCAGTAGCGATGAAGTCAGTCCACCATTGACCGAGAGAAGGGTTTTTCTCGCCGGTGGTACAGCGCAACAACATAAAGTCATAGCCTGCTCTAAAGCGTGGGGATTCAATCAGGCGATAAGGGTAGCGTCCAACACGCTTTTCAAAGCGGGGCTGCATAGACCAGATTTCTCGCATGTCACTTTCGAAACGACGTTGAATCACCATGCCATTACTTTGGCTTGCAATAGTTTCGTCCATCGCATCATGCAGTGCTGGAATATTAGAAATTCCTTTGGCAATATTCTTTTTCCAATTACTCAGCAGGTCTGGCCACAGTAAAGTAGCAAACAAGAATCCTGCAGAAACGCTCTTGCCAGATTGAATGCGTTGGTCGGTATTTGCAAGAGCAATGCGAACAAAATCATTTGCTTCTTTTGAATCCGCGCTTTTATCTAGGATGTGATCCAGCAAGGGCAGTAGGCCGTGATGTAGTCCTGCATCTTTTAGGCCTTGAATCGCAGTCCATGAGTAACCTGACATGAGTAGCTTAAGGATTTCATCGAAGAGGCGGGCAGATGGAACATCATGAATCAGCTTGCCTAATTTAGCGATGGGCGCGCGTGTTGCTGCATCTAAAGTAAAGCCGGTCTTCGCAGCAAAACGAACAGCCCGCAACATGCGAATTGGATCTTCACGATAGCGCTTAGCGGGGTCACCAATCATGCGCAAGGTTTTCTTTTGCATATCAGCCATGCCGCCGTGATAGTCGAGTACGGTCTCAGTAGCGGGATCGTAGTACATCGCATTAATACTGAAATCTCTGCGGGCGGCATCTTCATGTTGGCTGCCCCAGACGTTATCTCGTAGGATGCGGCCATTTTCAGCTACGTGCTCACCAGCGTTTTCCAGTAAGGCTCTGAAGGTGGAGACCTCGATTATTTCAGGCTGGCCTTTGCCAAAGAAAGTCACGTGCACAATCTGAAAACGACGGCCAATTAGGCGTGCCTTACGGAACAACTTTTGTACTTGCTCGGGAGTGGCATTAGTTGCCACATCGAAATCCTTTGGGCCAATTCCTAAAGCCAAATCTCGTACTGCACCGCCGACAATAAAAGCGTCATAGCCAGCCTGCTGCAAAGTTTGGGTCACCTTCACGGCATTTTTAGACAGTAAATGCGGATCAATCCGGTGAGATTTTTTAGGGACTCGTTTCGGTGCGCCAGGGGTATGGGCTGCAGTATGTCGGACCATCGGGTCACGACGCAAAATACGTTTAATAAATTTGGTAATCATGCAAACAGTTCAAGTATAGGCCAGTGACGTTTTGAGGCTTCATCACGTAGGCGAGCATCTGGATTGGTAGCAACCGGGTTGCTGACTTTTTCCAGGAGAGGTAAATCATTCATAGAGTCTGAATAAAAATAACTTTGTGGGAATTGGTCTAATGCGATATTTTGTGTAGCAAGCCAATCATGCACTCGTTGAATCTTGCCTTCTCGAAAACTCGGGATACCTTTAACTTCGCCAGTGAAATCGGCGAGCGGGTTATCTCCCACGGTCGCAGGCTCGGTGGCCACGAGATGTTCGATGCCAAAACTTTCTACGATAGGGCGAGTAACAAAGCTGTTGGTTGCGGTCACTACACAGCAAAGATCACCGGCATCTTGGTGACGTTTTACTAAATCAAGTGCTTGTTGACGTAGCTGACCAAGAATTACTTCTTGCATAAACGCATCATGCCATTCTTTGAGCTGCGCGCGAGAATGCTCCGAAAGTGGCTTCAAAGTAAAGCGCAAGAACTCTTGAATATTGAGCTTGCCATCTTTGTAATCTTGATAGAAGCGTTCATTTTGCTGTGCATAGTATTTGCTATCTACTACGCCAATTCGTGCCAAGAACTGGCCCCATTCGTAATCGCTATCGCAGGGGAGAAGAGTGTGATCTAAGTCGAACAGTGCTAATTGAGTCATTAATATTTATTTGGGCTGCAAGAGCTCTCTAACCAGAGGCAAGGTGACAGCACGTTTTGTTTCTAGTGAATAAGCATCCAAAGCATCAATCAAGGCCATCAGGTTTGGCATATCGCGATAAAAGCGATTTATCAACCAAGGCAATACCTCTGGGGATAAAACCAAGCCGCGCGCTTGCGCTGCTTGCTGTAAGGCTTCTATTTTCTCATCATCGCCTAAAAGATGAGTTTGAAAGATCAAACCCCATCCTAGACGGGTGCGAAGGTCTTCTCTAAGGCTTAAAGCGCCGGGGGCGGCATTGCCTGCCATGAAGATGTGAATGGCTTTGCTGCCATGAATAGCATTCAGAATACGAAATAAAGAGGCCACCAAGCGCTCATCCAGTCGATCCACGTCATCCACAGTAATTACAGAGGGTTTATCGCTTGCACAGAGGTTGGGCAGGCTTTCTTCTAGGCGTACCCAGGAAATCGGTTCATTGGGGGTGAGGGGGAAGTACTCCAAACCCAACGCCTGGGCGGCATCGCCAATAGCGCTTAGCAGATGGGTGCGACCAGAGCCTTCTGGTCCCCACCAATAGATCCAGCGTTGGTTCAGCGGATTTTCACTAGACTCTCTTGGGGCGTTTATTTCCCAAGCTTTGACCAAGGCCAACAAGGCCGAGTGCAGCGCCAAGTTTTCTCCAGCTAGAAAATTATTTAAGCTGGGTTTAGGTGTGTGACCAATATCAAGCGCAAACTGTTTTGGTAGTGAGGAGCTATTCATTGCTGCGGAAACTTATTTTTGATACCAAGAGCTTTGGGTATAGCGTGACCAACCATACTGCAGTAGCACCAAGCTGACTGCGCTTGTTGGTAACGCCAGCAACACACCAAAGAAGCCAAATAATTTCCCGAATAGCAGTAAAGCAAAAAGCACTGCGACGGGATGCAAACCAATTCGCTCGCCTACTAGTCGTGGCGTGAGGAGGAAGCCTTCAATAAATTGCCCTAGTCCGTAGAGCACTAGGACCCCGATGATTGCGCCGCCAGGCCCAAACTGCAAAAGGGCCGCAAGGATGGCCAAGGTAAATCCTAAGGTAATGCCGATGTAGGGGATCACAATCATGAGCGCAGTGAATACGCCTAATGCCACAGCGCCTTTGATTCCAATAATGCTTAATCCAGCACTGTAAAAAACGGACATGATGGAAATGACGATAAGCATGCCCCTGAGATATTGAGACAACAAACCATCGGCATGCATTGCGAGGTGGTGAATAGTTTCTTGTGCGCGTACTGGAACAATCGATTTGACGAGTTTGAAAAAATGCCCCCAGTCGATCAAGAGATAAAACATCACAAATAGCGTCAGAACCACATTAACGAATCCTGTAATTACTGAGCTACCTGACATTAATACCGTATCCAAAGTGGAGGACATTAGTGCATCGGAATTGTCGTTGAGGTGTGTAGTAATTTTTTGGGTGGCGCTCGACTTGAGGGTGCCCCAATCCACATCAATATGAAAATCATTCAATTTGGGCTGAAGCCAAGCTTGGGTGTTTTGGATCCAAGTTGGAAATTGAGCCTTGATGAGGGGAATTTCAGTTTTGAGGAGGGTAATAAGCAGGCTCAAAATCAAAAAACACACGCCCAGGCCAAAAATCATGGCAATCCCAGCAGCCGCTGCGCGGGGTAGGCGATACCTCTCAAGCCACAGGCAAACTGGGCGTAGGGCGTAAGCCAGAATAAATGCAGTCAGAAAAGGGGTAAAAATTTCAGCCATCGTGCTCGAATCCTCTAGAATTCAATGATTCTACCGACCAAGTAGTGTTTTTTACTAATCTTCTATATCTGCCATGAACTCATCTACTAATTCTTCCTCAAAAGGCCTTTCCTACCGTGACGCTGGTGTCGACATCGACGCTGGGGATGACTTGGTGGATCGCATCAAGCCTTTGGCCAAGAAAACCATGCGCGAAGGAGTATTAGCTGGCATTGGCGGCTTTGGCGCCCTGTTTGAGGTGCCAAAACGCTATAAAGAGCCAGTATTGGTATCTGGCACTGATGGCGTTGGTACTAAATTGAGATTAGCTTTTGAGTGGAATCGCCACGATACGATCGGCCAGGATTTGGTGGCGATGAGTGTGAACGACATTTTGGTTCAGGGCGCCGAACCCCTCTTTTTCTTGGATTACTTTGCCTGCGGCAAGCTCACTGTAGATACTGCCGCCACTGTAGTTGGCGGAATTGCTAAGGGTTGTGAGTTGTCAGGTTGTGCATTGATTGGTGGAGAAACGGCCGAGATGCCTGGCATGTACCCTCCAGGAGAATATGACTTAGCCGGCTTTGCTGTTGGCGCAGTTGAAAAATCCAAAATTATTACTGGCGCAACCATTACTCCTGGCGATGTCGTTTTGGCAATTGCTTCGAGCGGCGCACATTCAAATGGCTATTCATTGGTTCGCAAAATTATTGAGCGTGCTGGTGCCAAGCCAACCGATGATTTGGGTGGTCGCTCCTTGGGTGATGTGGTGATGGCCCCCACGCAAATTTATGTGAAGCAGTTGCTGAAGTTGATCGGAGAGGTCAATGTGAAAGGCATGGCGCATATCACTGGTGGCGGCTTAGTGGACAACGTACCACGCGTGCTTCCAGAAAATACGCAAGCTGTATTGCATCGCGACAGTTGGCAGATGCCAGAACTCTTCCGTTGGTTGCAGATGAAGGGTGGCGTAGCGGATGCAGAAATGGTTCGCGTATTTAACTGCGGTATTGGTATGGTGGTGATCGTCACTGCCGATCAAGCGGATGCTGCAATCCAATCCCTCAAAGCTCAAGGTTTGCATGCTTGGACTGTTGGCGAGGTTGTAGAGCGTCCAGCTGGTGCACCGCAAACTATCGTTATTTAATACTGAGCAAAGCCTATTTGCTTAGGCTTTGTTTGCAGTACTCTATTGCTGAACTCAACTCGCTTGGGTTGAAGGGGTCAAATGTTTTTCTCCCGGCAATCGCGCGCAACCAAGTTAACTGTCGTTTGCCAAGCTGTCTAGTCGCAGCCAGTGCTTTGTAGCGCATTTCAGCTTGATCTACTTCACCAGATAAGTATTCCCAGACTTGTCGATAGCCAACAGAGCGAATGGCAGGGAGATCGCCATGCAGGTCTGGATTCTTTCTGAGCAACTTAACCTCTTCTAGTAGCCCACCGACCAGCATTTCATCAAATCTTTTTTCTAAGTTCTGATGCAGGCGCAAGCGATCACTCGGCTCTAGTGAGATGAGATCAATCCACTCTGGGATGGATGAACCTTCTCGGCCATCTTCGCTTGGTGAATCTGCCAACAGCTCCGACATGGGTTTTCCAGTAATTTCATAAACCTCTAGAGCACGTTGTACGCGTTGAGAGTCATTGGGCTGTAAACGTGCGGCGGTAACAGGGTCTACTTTAGCTAACTCGGAATGCATCGCAGGCCAGCCAATCACTTTCCCTTGCTCATCGAGACGGGCGCGGATCTCTGGATCTGCTGGCGGGAGCGAGGATAGGCCATACGCCCATGCCCGCCAATACAGCATCGTGCCACCCACCACAACCGGAATATTTCCCCGCTCTCGAATTTCCTGACATAGTCGTTTGGCATCGTTTGCGAAGCGTGCTGCTGAATAGGACTCGGTGGGATCCAAGATATCAATCAAGTGGTGCTGAACCGCAGCTTGTTCTGCTTTAGTTGGTTTGGCGCTGCCAATATCCAATCCGCGATATACCAAGGCGGAGTCCATGCTGATTAATTCAACGGTTTGACCAATGGATTTGGCATGCTCTGCTAATGCCATTGTGAGATGGGTTTTGCCTGCGCCTGTTGGGCCAACAATACACAGTATGGGTGGCTGATCAGATAGATGCGTAGGCTGAATGTGAAGTTCAGTTTGCATACCGCATTATAGGAATGAAATGCCGCAATCGGTATTGCTAGCCTGTTAATATCCTTGCAACTAATACATGGAGCACGATTTGATCGATACCTTATTGCAGTTAGGTGATTTGCTGTTGCACATTGATCGTCATTTAGACATAGTGATTCAGCAATACGGCTATTGGGCTTACGGCCTACTCTTCGCTATTGTTTTTGCCGAGACTGGTTTAGTAGTTGCTCCATTTTTGCCGGGCGATTCATTATTGTTTATTGCCGGAGCCTATTGCGCTACCGAGCATTTCAATCTGTGGACTCTTTGTATTGGCTTATTAATCGCAGCCATTGCTGGCAATACCGTGAACTACTTTATTGGTCGGTGGATTGGCGAAAGAATTTTTAGTAGCCAGTCACGTTGGATTGATCAGGCAGCTTTACGTAAGACACATTCTTTTTATGAGAAGCATGGCGGCAAGACAATTATTGTGGCCCGCTTTTTACCGATCATTCGTACCTTCGCACCTTTTGTTGCTGGCGTTTCAGCAATGAACTTCTCTCGCTTCCAGTTGTTCAATGTGACTGGTGCGCTCTTGTGGGTTTTTGGTTTGGTTGTTGCTGGTTATTTTTTTGGCAACATCCCCATCATTCGCCAAAACCTTAATGTGATCGTATTGATTGGTATTGGTGCGGCAGCTATTCCAATCGTGCTGGCCGCGCTATATAAAATATTTCAACGTAAAAAGAAATAAGATCGCTGAATCGGGTTGCTTAGTGCAGCTTAGTCTGGCTTTCAAGCGTGGCAATGTGCTCACGAATATCTGCCACGTCTTCTGCGCCAGGCATTTCGCTTAAGTAGTGATGCAGATCCGCTATCGCAGGACGAACGTACTCTAGTTGAGCGAAGATCAAGCCGCGATCACGAACCTCCTCGGCTGAATCTGGCAACAGAATCACGAGACGTTCTTGAATGCCCAATAGCCTCTCCCAGCGCTCATCCTCTGAATAAATCATTTTGAGGTTTCTCATAAAGCGCGAGAGGATTTCTCGCGAGCTAGAGGCTCTCAAGAAAATATTAAGTGGCAGACTGAGTTCACCGCGATAGCCTTTGGCATCAAGGTACGGGTCCAGCATCTCTTGCAATTGATTTTTTGAAAGGGATTCGCCATTCAATGGATCCATGATGATTTCACCTTGTTGTAAGGAGATGCGCATCATGAAGTGATTCGGGAAAGACACTCCGCGAATATTCAAGCCAATTTGCTGGCCTAGCTCCATCATCAAGATGGCTAGAGAAATTGGAATACCACGGCGATTCTCAATGATCTGATGTAGATAAGAATTCTCGGGTGCGTAGAAGTCATTCGGGTTGGGGCCAAAGCCCAACTCGTTATAAAAGAAATGCTTGAGCAACTGCAGGCGCTGAATTGGTGGCGTATCTGAAGTAATGCGTTGCTTGAGTTTGTTGCCCCACTGATCAATCTGATCCAGCACTCCTTGAACATCAAGGTCAGGGTAGGCATGTTGTGCAACTGCTACTGTCGCCTCGGTTAAAGGGAAGTGCTCGTCCTCAGCAACGAGGGATGTGAAATAGTCGAGTTGTTGTGTTGGCATACAAGCTATTTTGCATGACGTAGGAATTTTTGCCAGCGGATGCCAACGAGGCCTAAGGCTGCAAAATAAATAACTGCAGCGGCAGCTAGCCAGGCAGTCACTAACCCTACTCGAGTCCAGGGGGTAGATTGAAGTGCGATCCAATCATGCGCGGTGGCTGCGTAATACAGCAGGAACGCAAAAGGAATTAAGGCCAGCAATAACTGCCCTAGATATTTAAGCCACGCAGCACTGGGTAGGGCGCCACCTCGATGTAAGCCCACCCAAAGGAGTGTTGCGTTCAGGCAGGCGCCAGTACCAACGGAGAGTGCAAGACCGGCATGCCCAAACCAAGGAACAAAAACTAAATTGGCTAATTGGGTTGCTACCAAGACCAGTAGGCCAATCTTTACTGGTGTGCGGATATTTTGCCGTGAGTAAAAGCCGGGAGCTAAGATCTTCACCAAAATGAGGCCAATAAGTCCAACACCATAGGCTGCCAATGCTCGCTGCGTCATTAAGACGTCTAAGGCGTTGAACTTGCCGTAGTGATACAGCACCGCTGCCAGTGGTTCACCAAAAATAAAGAGCGCAATTGCGCAAGGGGCGGCTAGCAAAAAGGTCAGTTGCAGTCCCCAAATGAGAAGTTCACCAGCATGTACTAAATCATTTTTTGCGTTTGCCTTACTCAGGCTTGGCAGCAAAACTGTTCCTAGAGCCACGCCTAAAAGGGCCGTCGGAAATTCCATTAGGCGATCTGCATAGGAGAGCCAGGATACGCTACCCGCTTGTAGGCGAGAGGCAATGTTGGTATTGATGATGAGGGAAATCTGAGCAACAGAAACGGCAAACACCGCAGGACCCATTAATTTCATGACACGACGGGCATCCGGATTTTTAACTGCCGCTTTAATTGCTCCGGGTAGGAGGCCCACTCTTGGAAGTAGGCCTAAATGAGCAAGGGCTGGAACCTGAATGGCTAACTGCAACACGCCGCCCAACAGTACGCCAATACTCAGGGCGTAAATTGGTTGATCCAGATGGGGTGCCAAAAAGATGGCGCTGCCAATGAGGGCTAAATTGAGTAAAACCGGGGTAAACGCCGGAACAGCAAAGCGACCAAAGGTGTTGAGGATTCCCGCAGAAAGGGAAACCATGGAAATGAGGCCAATATAGGGGAACATGATTCGGGTCATGACTACGCTTGCCTCGTAGGCTGGACCTCCCTCAAAGCCTGTAGCAATCGCCAGAATCAACAGGGGCGCGCCAATAATCCCCAGGAGTACCGTAAGCAGCAAAGCCCAAAATAAGAGCGTAGCAACGACATTTACGAGGATCTGGGACTGTTTTACATCCCCTTGGCTCGAGATTTCCCCCAAAATAGGCACAAATGCCTGGGAAAAGGCTCCCTCGGCAAAGAGTCGGCGTAGCAAATTGGGCAGTCTGAAGGCTACATTAAAGGCATCCGTCCACTCTGAGGTCCCAAAACTACGGGCAATCAAGGTCTCCCGGAGGAGTCCGGTGATCCTGGAGAGCATCGTGAGGGAGCTGACCTTGGCGGCAGTGGAAAGCAGATTCATGGGCTAATTTTCCCCTATTTATTAAGCGACTGGGCTTTTTTAGTCCTTTAATGTAAAATCTTGGGTTTTGGTGAGTCAGCTTACAAATTTGGCGAACCCACGCAGATTTTCAGTTAATCGTATTTTGTAATTTTTATATAGCAAGGTTTAAAGATGGCCAATACCGCACAAGCGCGTAAACGCGCACGGCAGGCAGTAAAACAGAATGAACACAACTCCAGTTTGCGTTCAAAGCTTCGCACTTCCATCAAGGCAGTTCGCAAAGCAATTGAAACTGGCGACAAAGCTGCTGCAGCTAAAGTGTTCGCAGCAACTCAATCAACAATCGACAAGATTGCTGACAAAAAGATTGCTCACAAAAATACTGCATCACGTCAGAAGTCACGTTTGTCTGCAGCTATCAAGGCAATGGCAGCGTAAGACTTTTATAGTTTTAGGCAGACTCTAGAGTAATCTGAGTCTAAGCCCGCTCCTTATCAGAGCGGGTTTTTGTTTTTAGGACTGGGATTGTGAATTCGGTTCGAATTCACAGGCCTCTTCGATTGGTAGGCTGTTGTCTTTGGCAAAGTTCATGACAAAGTCGAGCGCTCTCGGATCAAGGTCTCTTAGTCTGGTATCAATAACAACGCATTTCACTTTTGCAATAACCACTGGCCTGACATATGGTGAGTAAGTGAAGCGGGGGTCGCCAGCATCGCCTGGCGGGCGAAAAGTGGCCATCACCCCGCAAAGACGTTCGGCCCAGTCGCTGGGACGAAAAGGTTTGCCAGAAGTTGTAATGCCTTGAATGAAAAGCTTTTTGTGGTTCAAGTTGGCGTAGAAATCGTTGTAAGGAATCAGTGTTGCTCAGCCCTCTAGCTTAACAGTCTGCGAAGGCCTTAAGATGACTTTAGGAACTATTTTCGTGCAGTTCGATGCCCCAAACAAAAAATGCAAGCTAAAACTCTAGTAGAAAGCTCAACAATGACATCTTTGGCAAAGCCTCAAGTGCCCGGCCAGGTTAAGCATTACTTGCAGTTTGCTGACCTGACGTGCGAAGAGTATGACTATCTCCTTAAGCGCTCTGCTTGGCTTAAGACCAAGTTCAAGAGTTACGAGACTTGGCATCCTTTGCACGATCGCACGCTAGCAATGATTTTTGAGAAGCACTCCACGCGCACCCGCCTTTCCTTCGAGGCGGGCATCCACCAGCTTGGTGGTCATGCTGTCTACCTAAATACCCGCGACACTCAGTTGGGTCGTGGCGAGCCTGTAGAGGACGCTGCTCAGGTAATTTCCAGGATGACTGACATCATCATGATCCGTACTTTTGGCCAAGAGATTATTGAGCGCTTTGCAGCCAATTCTCGTGTGCCTGTGATCAATGGCTTAACCAACGAATACCATCCTTGCCAAGTATTGGCCGATATCTTTACCTTTGTAGAGGCGCGCGGCCCGATTCAGGGTAAAACAGTTGCTTGGGTGGGTGATGCCAACAATATGGCTTATACCTGGATTCAGGCGGCAGAGTGTTTGGACTTTCAAATTCGTTTCTCTGCTCCTGGTGGTTATCAACTGGATGATTCCAGGTTGACTGCGAAAGCTTTGGAGCACCTGACAATTTGCTCTGATCCAAAAGACGCCTGCAAAGGTGCTGACTTGGTTACTACTGATGTATGGACTAGCATGGGCTATGAGGATGAAAATACTTCTCGTATGGCAGCTTTTAAGGACTGGATGGTGGGTGAAGAGTTGATGTCTTTAGCCAAGCCAGATGCCTTGTTCATGCATTGCTTGCCGGCACATCGTGGTGAAGAGGTTTCTGCTGAAGTGATTGATGGCCCTCAAAGTATTGTTTGGGAAGAGGCTGAAAATCGTTTGCATGTTCAGAAGGCTTTAATGGAGTATTTACTCTGTGGTCGCTTGGATTAATTTAAGTAATTTGTCTTTGTTGGTTATTCGTTAATTTTTGATTGAATAGAAATCATGTCTGATATTAAAAAAGTTGTTCTAGCGTATTCCGGTGGTCTTGACACTAGCGTGATCTTGAAGTGGCTTCAAGATACGTATCAATGTGAGATCGTTACTTTTACCGCCGATTTGGGTCAGGGTGAAGAGCTTGAGCCAGCGCGTGCTAAGGCACTGCAGTTTGGTATCAAGCCAGAAAATATTTTTATCGATGACCTGCGTGAAGAGTTTGTGCGCGACTTTGTATTCCCCATGTTTCGCGCTAATACGATTTATGAAGGTGAGTATCTTTTAGGTACCTCCATTGCGCGTCCATTGATCGCCAAACGTCAAATTGAGATTGCTCGTCAGACTGGCGCGGACGCTGTTTCACATGGTGCTACTGGTAAAGGTAATGACCAGGTGCGTTTTGAGTTGGGCTACTATGCACTCGAGCCAGGAATCAAAGTTATTGCTCCATGGCGTGAATGGGATTTACTCTCTCGTGAAAAATTGATGGCTTATGCAGAAAAGCATGGCATCCCAGTTGAGATGAAGCATAAGCAAGGCGGCTCACCATACTCCATGGACGCCAACTTGTTGCACATCAGTTACGAAGGTCGTCATCTCGAGAATCCAAATGCTGAAGCCGAAGAATCCATGTGGCGTTGGACGGTCTCTCCCGAGAAAGCTCCAGACACCCCAGAAATAATTGAAATTGAATTCCGCGCAGGTGATCCAGTAGCGATTAATGGCACAGCCTATAAGCCTCATGAGTTGTTGGCAGAGCTCAATCGTATCGGTGGTATGCATGGTATTGGCCGCCTCGACTTGGTTGAGAACCGCTTCGTAGGTATGAAGAGCCGTGGTTGCTATGAAACTCCTGGTGGCACAATTTTGTTGAAGGCGCACCGCGGTATTGAGAGTATTACTCTAGATCGTGAAGTAGCTCACCTCAAAGATGACTTGATGCCACGTTACGCTAGCTTGATCTATAACGGTTTATGGTGGGCGCCAGAGCGTCTGGCCTTACAAACCTTGATCGATCACACTCAACAGATGGTCAATGGTGTTGTACGCCTGAAGCTCTATAAGGGATCTGTCTCTGTAATCTCACGTGATTCAGCAAACACTTTATTTGATCAAACAATTGCTACCTTTGATGATGATGGCGGCGCTTACAACCAAGTAGATGCCGGTGGATTCATCAAGCTCAATGCTTTGCGCATGCGCATTGCTGAAACTGCAAGACGTAAGCGTGCTAAATAATTCAGATAAATAACTAACTAGTAATTCAGATTAGAAAGAATAAAGATGGAATTTGATCAAGTTTCTGTAGGCAAAAAAGCCAATGTATTTTTCGATGGTAAGTGCGTATCCCATACTGTGACTCTGCCAAACGGTGTTCGTAAGTCAGTTGGCGTTGTATTGCCAAGCACTTTACGTTTTGACCTGAGCGCTAAAGAGATCATGGAAGTGGTTGATGGAAATGCCTTCGTTAGCATCAACGGCGCTCCAGAGGTCGAGTTCAAGGCTGGTCAAAGCTGGGAAGTGGAAAAGGGTGGTTATTTCATCATTCGTGCCGAGTCCCCGGTTCACTATGTTTGCCACTTTGAATAAGTGAGTTGATAAGCAAGGCGATTGTTTCTTGTGCCCTCAAATAAAACGCAGACCTCGGTCTGCGTTTTTGTTTGTGTAGGCGTCAATAAACTTTTATTTCTTAGGCAGTCCTTGAATGACCGTGCCGGGGACGATGACTCTCTCAGAGAACCACTGTTTGTTCATCTCTAGCGCGTAGCGTACTGCCGCCTTCGGACAGTGGTTATTGGTAGTCTCCGCTTGCATCTCTTCGATGTTCACAATCTTTCCATCATCAGCAATGAAGGCGATGGACAGTGGGATCTTGGTGTTGCTCATCCAGAAACAGTGACCTGCTTTTTGTTCGAAGATAAAAAGCATGCCGGAGTTGGTGGGCATGCTGGTCCGATTCATGAGTCCAACTTCACGGGCCTTGGGTGTATCCGCTAACTCTACCTGAATACGATAGATTCCAGTCTTGAGTTCAATTGTCGGCAGGCCAACATTTTGCTGTGCAAATGTAGCGCTTGAAAAGCTGCTGATAATCGCCGCCAATGAAAATATGAATTGTTTGATATTGGGTAAACGCATGGTGTTTTTAAGTGATTGGTGTGAGTGGGGGGTAATTCTAAGGTAGTGCTGGCAAGACAAGAAAATATAGGCGAAAAAAAACCCAGGAACAAGTCCTGGGTTTTTAGTAATGATCTAAAGCAGATTAAGCTGCTTGGATATTAGTAGCTTGTTTGCCTTTAGGGCCTTGGGTAATATCAAACGTTACCTTTTGGTTTTCCTTGAGGGTTTTGAACCCAGGCATTGTGATTGCGCTGAAATGCGCGAACAACTCTTCTTCACCATCATCAGGTTTGATAAAGCCAAAACCTTTTGCATCATTGAACCACTTAACAATTCCGGTCGCCATGCGAACTCCATTACATAAACTTAAAACAACCGTGATGAGGGTGAATACTTTTTAATCAGTCTCGCTCTACAACACGCCTAAATAGGACTTCAAATAAAGCCTACCCCCTGATTGTTTGCCCTTTATGGTGGGGTGTCAAGGGGTAGGGCAAAGATAGTTACTCATAAAGCCCCCTTTTTTTATCGAAAAATGCCCCAATATGGGGTTAAGAGCCCTTTCTTGATGGTTTTTTGCAACAAAGCCCTCAAATCCAATTTTTTATATCTGTGTTTAGAATGTTTCTCATGAGTCGTACAACGAAAAATCCCACGGTTGGCAATCCAAACAGCCCTCACATCGAAGACATCCTTCTTCTCGAAAAGCAGGCTGAGAAACTAAAAGCGCCTTCGATGTATAAAGTTTTACTATTGAATGACGATTACACGCCAATGGAATTTGTGGTGATGGTTATTCAGGAGTATTTTAATAAAGATCATGAAACAGCTACACGGATCATGTTGCAGGTTCATTTAGTTGGCAAAGGCATTTGCGGTGTATTTACACGTGATGTTGCGGCAACAAAAGTGCATCAAGTTATCGAGCTCTCCCGCGAAGCGGGTCACCCACTACAGTGCACTATGGAGGAAGCATGATTGCCCAGGAACTAGAAGTCAGTTTGCACATGGCGTTTGTTGACGCACGAGCTTCAAGACATGAATTTATTACGGTAGAGCATTTACTTGCCGCCCTATTAGATAACGCAACCGCAGTCGAGGTTTTAAAAGCCTGCGCTGTCAATATTGCTGAGCTGCGTGCGCAACTCAAGAACTTTATTAATGACAACACACCCGTTGTCCCCGGTAATGATGAAGTGGATACGCAGCCAACCTTAGGTTTTCAGCGCGTCATTCAACGTGCCATCATGCATGTGCAATCCACCTCAAATGGTAAGAAAGAAGTTACTGGCGCCAATGTACTCGTAGCCATCTTTGGTGAAAAAGATTCGCATGCGGTGTACTTCTTGCAGCAACAAGGTGTGACTCGCCTCGACGTAGTGAACTTTATTAGTCACGGTGTACGCAAAGATCAAGCTGAGAGTGTTAAGCCTGCTGAGGCGGCCCAAGAGACGGAAGATGCATCGTCCGGTGGTAAAGAGAGCCCTTTAGAGCAATACACCCAGAACCTCAATGTTCTGGCTAAGCAAGGCAAGATTGATCCACTAATTGGGCGTGATAGCGAAGTTGAGCGTGTGATTCAGGTGCTTTGCCGTCGCCGTAAAAATAATCCGCTATTGGTGGGTGAGGCTGGCGTGGGTAAGACCGCGATTGCTGAAGGTCTAGCCTGGAGAATTGTAAAAGGGGATGTCCCTGAGATTTTGGCTGATGCCACAGTCTATTCCTTGGACATGGGTGCGCTATTAGCGGGCACTAAGTACCGTGGAGATTTTGAGCAGCGCTTAAAGAGTGTTCTCAAGTCTTTAAAAGACAGCGCACATGGCGTTTTATTTATTGACGAGATCCACACCTTGATCGGTGCAGGTGCCGCATCGGGCGGAACCTTGGATGCGAGTAATTTACTAAAACCTGCGCTATCGAATGGTCAGCTCAAATGTATCGGCGCAACCACCTTTACTGAGTATCGTGGCATTTTCGAAAAAGATGCAGCCTTGTCACGTCGATTCCAGAAGGTGGATGTAGTTGAGCCAACCGTAGATCAGACAGTGCAAATCTTGCGTGGTTTGAAGTCACGCTTCGAAGAGCATCACGGTGTTAAATACGCTTCCACCGCTTTGGTGGCTGCGGCTGAGCTGTCTTCACGCTACATCAATGATCGCCATTTGCCTGATAAGGCGATTGATGTGATTGATGAGGCTGGTGCTGCGCAACGTATTCTGCCGAAGTCCAAGCAGAAGAAAACCATTGGCCGTCCAGAGATTGAAGAGATCGTTGCCAAGATTGCTCGCATACCGCCACAGTCTGTAACTGTGGATGATCGTAGCAAGCTGCAAACATTAGATCGCGATATTAAGAGTGTGGTGTTTGGTCAAGATCCTGCAATTGAGGCATTGGCGAGCGCTATTAAGATGACTCGTGCTGGTCTTGGCAAGATCGATAGACCAATTGGATCATTCTTGTTCTCTGGCCCAACTGGTGTTGGCAAGACTGAGGTTGCTAAGCAGCTTGCTTACATCTTGGGTATTGAGCTTCTACGCTTTGATATGTCTGAGTATATGGAACGTCATGCAGTTAGCCGTTTAATTGGCGCGCCTCCAGGATATGTAGGCTTTGACCAAGGGGGCTTGCTGACTGAGGCTGTTAACAAGAAACCGCATTGCGTTCTCTTGCTCGATGAAATTGAAAAGGCTCATCCAGATATTTTCAATATTCTCTTGCAGGTAATGGATCACGGCACTCTTACGGATAACAATGGCCGCAAGACTGACTTCCGTAATGTCATCATCATTATGACTACGAATGCTGGCGCTGAAGCTATGCAGAAGTCCACGATCGGCTTTACCAATGCGCGTGAGTCCGGCGATGAAATGGCCGATATTAAGAAGTTCTTTACGCCAGAGTTCCGCAACCGTTTAGATGCGATTGTTTCCTTCAAGGCGCTTGATGAAACCATCATCATGCGTGTAGTGGATAAGTTCTTAATGCAACTAGAAGAGCAACTCCATGAGAAGAAGGTGGATGCCACATTTAGCTCAGCATTGCGTGCGCATTTGGCTAAACATGGCTTTGACCCGCTCATGGGCGCAAGACCAATGCAACGCATCATTCAAGATGCGGTGCGTAAGGCTCTGGCAGATGAGCTACTTTTCGGAAAATTAGCGCAGGGTGGTCATGTTGACGTTGACATTGATGCTGATGGCAAAGTTCAGCTTCAGTTTGATGCTCCGGGGATTCCGGGTAAACGGCCTAAGGCAGATGTAGCTCCAGTTGAGGAGATTTAACTTCCTTTGCCCTTAATGCTGGGTCACTAAACAGCCACCCAAATGAACTAACCCCCAGTAGTTGGACAGTTTAGTTAGGTTAGCACGAGGGATTGAGTTCGGTAATTTACCGGGCTCAATCTCTTTAGTTTTTGTTTGATTCGATCATGGTTGTAGTAATGGATATATT
>NZ_JBIIPA010000034.1:0-18633 GCF_044342855.1 Polynucleobacter sp. | reverse complement strand
ATTATCGAATCGCACCATACCAGATGGCTCTCAAGCAAAAGGGTCTTACCCAAAGCATGTCTAGAAAAGGGAACTGCTTAGATAACGCCGTCATGGAAAACTGGCTTGGGATCATGAAGACCGAGTTCTTCTATCGAGAGAAGTTTGAGAGTGTGCAGTCGTTTAAAGCAGGGCTAAAGGAATATATCCACCACTACAACCATGATCGAATCAAACAAAAACTAAAGGGATTAAGCCCAGTGCAATACCGAACTCAATCCCTTCTGGTAACCTAAATAAACTGTCCAACTTTTGTGGGTCAGTTCATTGCAGTCCTTTTTTATCGTTCGTAAGTTGTCGAACTTGGCGTTTTAATTCACTTACTTCAATACTGCAAAGATTGATGCAGTAATGTCATCAACGTTTCCAGTACCACTAACCTTGCGATAGGCCGGAGCCTTTACTTTGTCAGCTGCATTACTTTGTGTTGCCCAGGTAGAGTAGTACTCCACTAGCGGACGAGTCTGATCGTTGTAAACCTGCAGGCGCTTGCGAACGGTTTCTTCTTTGTCATCATCACGCTGAATTAAGGCTTCGCCAGTGACATCATCCTTACCTTCCACTTTTGGTGGGTTGAAGGTGACGTGATAAGTACGACCTGAAGCTGGGTGAACGCGACGACCGCTCATGCGATCAATAATGGCATTAAACGGTACATCGATTTCTAAAACGTAGTCGATTGGCACGCCAGCATCTTTCATGGCTTGCGCTTGGGGAATGGTTCTTGGGAAGCCATCAAACAAGTAACCCTTGCTGCAATCAGGTTGAGTTAAACGATCTTTTACCAAACCAATGATGATGTCATCGGAAACAAGGCCGCCAGCATCCATAATTTTTTTAGCAGCAATGCCAAGTTCAGTTCCAGCTTTAACGGCAGCGCGCAACATGTCGCCTGTCGAGATTTGTGGAATAGCAAATTTTTCGCAAATGAACTGAGCTTGTGTTCCTTTGCCAGCACCTGGTGCACCGAGCAGAATCAACCGCATTGTTTTCCCCTTAGAAGACCCTCATTGTCCCGTATTTTTTCGGGATCCTTTGTAACTAATTCCTAGGATTATCCCCGAGAACGTCAGGGCAACCAGATTCTGGGCTAGCCGGCCAAGATGAGGCGAACCCGCTCGAGGTCTTCAGCTGTATCAACCCCAGCTTGCGGGGCTTCGCTGGCAGTATGGACTGCAATACGGTAGCCATTCCAGAGGGCGCGAAGCTGTTCTAAGGCCTCCGCCTGTTCCGGCGGCGCCGGCTCAAGGCGGGTGTAAGCCTGCAGAAAATCAGCCCGATAGGCGTAGATACCCAAGTGACGTAAATGAGTGACTGCTTGCTCAGAGTTCGGATCCCGTACAAACGGAATAGTGGATCTAGAGAAGTACAGCGCCTCATTAGAGCGATTGAGGACTACTTTGACCACATTCGGGTTATTAATTTCTGCGGCATCAACAATCGGTACTGCTACAGTCGAAATTGCACATGCGGCATTGTCAGCCAAAGTTTGAGCAACCTGATTGATTAACTCTGGGGGAATAAGCGGTTCATCGCCTTGCACATTGACTACCAAAGTATCTGCTGGAAGTTTTAATAGTTGTGCTACTTCTGCAATACGGTCTGTTCCAGTCGGGTGATCTGCGCTAGTTAATAAGCACTCGATCCGATGTTCATCACACGCTGCCTGAATTTCTGGTGAGTCGGTTGCTACTACAACGCTTTGGGCATTTGATTGCTGGGCACGCTCAGCCACACGAATCACCATTGGCTTGCCACCAATATCAGCGAGCGGCTTGCGAGGTAGGCGAGTAGATCCCAGCCTTGCAGGAATGACCACTAAAAATTCGGGAGGCTTCACGCTCATGAACTGGATTTGACCTGATCAACAGTTAATTGATTTCATCGGCAGAAAGACTGCGGGCTTCTTCAACGATCATGACAGGAATGTCATTACGAATTGGGTATGCCACGCAATCCGCTTTGCAGATGAGCTCATGTTTTTCTGCATCCAAATGCAAAGTGCTTTTGCACAAAGGGCAGACCAAAATCTCTAATAAGCGCTTGTCCATATTTGATCTTTACTATTTCTTATAAGGTATATTGATTTGGATCAGGTCTTTGCAAAATCGATTGCAACCATTCTGCCAATGTATTTGAAATCTCTAAACTCATCGGAACTACCCAAATGCGTTCATCCTGTATTGAGGTGCATTTTACGGCATCCTTTTCGGTAATCAGGATGCATTCAGCATTGATGGCAGAGAAAAATTCCGGGCTGTAGTTAGCGTGGTCAGCCAATCCAATGCATTTACCTGCAATCCCCTGCTTCAGTAAGTCATCAAAAAAGCGTTGTGGATTACCAATTGCAGCGACAGCGGTAATCTTATTTGGAAGAAAGGTGTCTGCAATGGATGATAAGGATTGTGTATTGCTTGAATTATTTAGTTGATAGGGCGTACCCAGTTGACTGCTTAGCGTGAAAGCGCGTCGCCCTAAAAAGTATTCATCGATGTGATTGGAGGGTGTGATGGCCCCAGTCATTAAAGTCGCATCTCGCTCGCGTGATGCAAGCTCACGTAAGGGACCGGCAGGTAGCAAGAAGCCATTGCCTTCGCCACGTTGATCGCGCACTACAAATTCAATATCACGACCTCCTTCGCGGGCAGGCCAGCGCAGCAGGCTTCGATGCTGTAAGCCATCATCGCTAATGATGACGTTCACCGAGGGATCGTATCTCAGCAGAGGCTGAATACTGAGGGTTCGTTTGGGATGGACCCAAATCGGAAACTGATTGTCTGTCCGCTTGGCAATTAAGACGGGTTCATCACCAACTTCTGCAGGATTGGAATTGCTTTTCACTTGGCGAGGCGTGCTTGATACATTGCCCCCATAACCTCTACTAATAATTCCAGGCTTCCAACCCATGCGTGCGAGTTGCTCAGCTAAGGCAATGACGATTGGAGTTTTACCAGTCCCGCCTACGCGAATATTGCCAACAATAATGATTGGAACCGGGGCTGGTTTACGTCTTTCTAAGTTGAGCTCATTTACCAAATCTAAGACTTGATTTACCCAACCGTAAATCTTAGATAAAGGCCAGAGGATGAGGCTGGTTGGCCCACGCCTTTCCCAAAACCGGGGGGGCTTATTAAAGAAAGAAGATTTTTTTGGCAATGACATTTAAGGCGACTTGTTTTGCTCAATGCTTTTAGTGTGTTGGATTATTTCTTGGTAGTTTGACTGCTAAATACAATATTAGATAGGTTGGCATCACGTGCAGCTTCTAAAGCGCTCATGACCGCCTGGTGAGGGGCTTTGGCATCCGCATCAATATTGACTTGGATGGCATTGTCTTTGTTGAGCGCATTGAGGCTATTGCTCAGTTGGCTGCGGTCAGTCACTTTGCCATTAATAGCAAAGCGCCCATCACGACTGACTGCAATATGAATTTGCTTCACCTCCGACTGACTTGCTGCACCATTGGCGGTAGGTAGGGTGATGGCCAACTCTTGGTAGCGAGTAAATGTTGTGGAGATCATCAGAAAGATCAGCACTACTAGCAACACATCAATAAAAGGAATGAGATTGATCTCAGGCTCTATTGGAGATGCATTCATCCCTAATGAAAATTGACCTCGATACCGAAGCTTATTTTCTAACCAACTCATTTTGTATCCGCAGTATGTGGATAGAGTTTTTTAAATAATTGACGGGTAAATTCTTCGCACTCATGTTGGCGTTGATTTGCCATTGCACGCAGACCGCGCCATGCAGCCAGAGCAGGAATGGCAATCAGTAAACCAAAAGCTGTGTTGTACAGAGCAATAGAGATGCCATGCGCTAGTTGTTGAGGACTGCCGACGCCTTGACTGCCAAAGATTTCAATCATGCCGACAACGGTTCCAAAGAGTCCCAAGAGGGGGGCAACGGTCGCAATGGTGGCTAAGATGCCAAGATAGCGATCTAACTTTAACCAGGTGGATTGGGCGCTGGCTTGTAATTCTTCTAAGGCCGAGTCTGCCGAGCTGCTGGAGGCTTTTTCTCGAAGGATGCAGGCAAAGAGGCTGCCTACTGGGGAAAGTTGACCAATGGCGCTAATTTCCGATTCTGAGACTGTTTTTTTCTGGTAAATGGTATTGGTTAGGCCAAATACCGTTTCTAGACTACCCTTCGGGAATATGTGAAGTTGCCGCAAATACCAGGCACGCTCAATAACAATGGCCAACCCGATAATGGAGATGATAAGAAGGGGCCAGATAGGCCAACCAGCAGACAGTAAGATTGAGTACATAAGCTCAGTACTTTAGCTGAATTAAAAACCCGTTTTCATAAAGCTATCCTGTGGATAACTCTGTGCAAAACTTTTTAGTAGTCGTGCTGTAAGTCCTTGATTGATGGTGATGACTACCTATTTTCTGGGATTCAGTCTAAGATAGAGCTTAATAATTAATGATATAAATCAATGGGATAGAGATTGTCTGTTGGTTTTATGAGATGGTTTGGGTCAGTAATTACTCACTTCTGGACACTAGACTAAGAGTGAATAAGTTTCTGTGGATATTTATTGGCCTCAACACCTGATGCTTGCGTAGAAAACGAGAAAAAATGTCGGAAATATTAAGGGAAATCCTCAGTGTTGGCGATCTAAACCGCGCCATTGCGAGCTCTTTGGAGGAGCGCTTCGATACCGTTTGGGTGAGCGGGGAGATTTCCAATTTCAAGGCCTATGACAGTGGACACTGGTACTTCTCTCTCAAGGATGAGGAGGGGCAGATCCGCTGCGTGATGTTTAGGGGTCGCAATGGCCAAGTGGGATTTATGCCCCAAGCGGGGGATTTGGTAGAGCTTGCAGCCAATCTAGGGTTCTATGTTCCGCGTGGGGATATTCAGCTGACGGTACAAAGCATGCGCCGAGCTGGCATGGGCGGTCTTTATGAAGCCTTTTTAAAGCTCAAAGCCAAGCTCGCCAAAGAAGGTTTATTTGATGCTGAGAATAAGCGTCCCATTCCAACTCATCCGAGATCGATCGGCATCATTACCTCGCCGCAGGCTGCAGCGCTAAAGGATGTCTTAAGCACGCTTGCTAGAAGAGCACCGCATATACCAATTGTGATTTATCCAACCTTGGTTCAAGGACCAGATGCACCAGCTGGAATTATTTCCGCTCTGAAAGCCGCTGAAAAAGAAAATGCAGTCGATGTGATTTTGCTGGTGCGTGGCGGTGGCAGCATTGAAGACTTATGGGCATTTAATGATGAGAAGCTGGCTTATGCGATTGCACAATCACCCATCCCAATAGTCAGTGGTGTTGGTCATGAAACGGATGTCACGATTGCTGACTTTGTTGCTGATTTGCGTGCACCCACCCCTACGGGCGCGGCAGAATTAGCAGCGCCGAGACGCGATCAAATGTTGCAAGAGCTTGATGCCATCATGCAAGCATTGCTACAAAGGGTAAATCAGCGAGTAGAGCGTGAAGCGCAAACCTTGGATCAATTAGCCTTGCGTCTCAGTCATGCTCTGCCTAACCCTGATCGTATGCGTGAGCAAATTAGCGGTTGGCAAAAACGACTCAACCAAGCATGGCTAGTGAGGGTTAAAAATTGGAAGCGTGATCAAGGCCATTTCCAATCTCAGCTTGAAATGCTCAACCCACAAAGAACGCTTGAGCGTGGCTATGCGGTAATCCTAAGTAAGGAAGAGCAAGCAATACATGCAGTACGCAATCCAAATGAGCTCAATACAGAGAATGCGTTTCAGGTGCGCTTGGCTGAAGGCCAAGTAGAGATTGAGTTTGCTAAGGTTGAGTTGCTGAAGTAAAGCTAAAGAATATTTGGCTCAATTTCAAGTTGTACACCGAATTTACGCAATACTTCTTCTTGAATATTTTTTGCTAAACCTAGGATATCTGTTGATATACCGCCGCCATGATTGACTAGGACTAGCGCTTGTTTTTCATAAACGCCAACGGGACCAATCCGCTTGCCCTTGAAGCCGCACTGATCGATTAACCAACCAGCTGCTAGCTTACGTTTATCTAGCCCATCGGGGTAGGACACTAAGTCTGGGAATTGCTGAATCAGTAGATCATATTGATTCTTATCCACAATCGGATTCTGAAAGAAGCTTCCAGCATTACCTATCACTGCAGGATCTGGTAATTTTTTAGATCGGATAGCGCATACCGCATTAAAAATTTGCTTTGCACTTGGGTTGGAATTTGATTCACTAAATTGCTTTGCTAGATCCGCGTACTGCAATCGTGCTTGCCAAGCCTTGGGGATTTTAAAAACGACCTTTGTCACAATAAATCGATTGGGATTTTGCTTGAAATAGCTATCGCGATAGGCAAATCGACATGCCTCCTTCGGGAGAGTGACAAAGGCATGGGCCGCAGAATCAAATGCTTCGATGTTGTCGATGTATTCGCCCATCTCTACACCGTATGCTCCAATATTTTGAATGGGCGCGGCGCCAACAGTACCCGGTATGAGTGCGAGGTTCTCAAATCCCGGGAGATTGTTATCTAGCGTCCAGGAAACGAATTCATGCCAATTAACACCGGCACCCACGGAGAGCCAGGAGCTTTCATTATTGGAGCGAATCATTTCCTGACCCAAAATATTGATGAGTAGGGTTGCTCCAGGCAAAGATTCTGGAAGAATCACATTGCTTCCGCCGCCTAATGCACGCCAGGTGATTTTTTTATCCTTAAGCCCTCTCAAGAGGTCTGGCAACTGCTCTGCGGATGTGATCTCGTAGGCTAATTCTGCTGTGGAATCCAGGCCGAAGCTGTTCCGGTGCTTGAGTCCCAGATTGGGGGTCAATTTTGCTGGATTGGGCGCATTTTTCGCGGAGTTCATGCCACAATCTTATTCGTGTTCGAGTTTCTGTTCGTAATTTATGAAAAAACTTGAAAAGTAACAATGCAATGATTGAATTTACAGAATTGATTACCCAGATTATTTAAGGAGTTTGAGATGCCCTCATTTGACGTAGTGTGTGAGCCTGACATGATTGAGTTGAAAAACGCAATCGAGCAATCCAACAAAGAGATTGCTAATCGTTTTGACTTTAAAGGTTCTGATAGCCGAGTTGAGCAAAAGGACGAGACTTTGATCTTGTTTGGCGATGACGACTTTAAGTTGGGTCAAGTGCGTGACGTTCTCTACGGCAAGATGGCTAAACGCAACGTAGACGTGCGTTACCTCAAGGATGATAAAAAAGAGACTATTGGTAGCGATAAGCGCAAGCAAACCATGAAGATCCAAAAAGGCATTACTTCTGAGTTGGCTAAAAAAGTAGTGCGCATCATTAAAGACAGCAAGATCAAAGTCCAGGCCAGTATTCAGGGTGATGCGGTGCGCGTAACAGGTACTAAGCGCGATGACTTGCAAGAAACAATGGCTATGCTCAAGAAAGAAGTTAGCGAGGCTCCATTAGGCTTTAATAACTTCCGTGACTAATTTGGTCTAAAAGTGTGAGTGGGTATGCCGCAATACCCACTTGCAGCTTGTGGAAATGTATATTATATTAATATACATAAATGATCGATTTTCAAAAAATAGTTGGGTTTCAATGGGATGCGGGGAATGCTTATAAGAATCACAATAAGCACGATGTTTCTCAAGGTGAGGTAGAGGAGATTTTCTTCAATCAACCTTTACTGATTGAGGGTGATGAGAAACATAGCCATAAGGAGAGTCGTTTTCTCGCTTTGGGGGTTACCAACACCATGAGACTTTTATCAATTATTTTTACTCTGCGTAGTCAGGAAACTTTGATTCGTATAGTCTCAGCAAGATCGATGAGTAAGAAAGAAAGGGCATTCTATGAAAAAGCCTAATAAATTAGCCATTCCATCCTTTAAGGATGAAAAAGAGGAGCGCATCTTTTGGGAAAAAAATGATGCCGCTGATTACTTTGACTTGTCAAAGGCCAAGCGGGTAACCATTCCCAATTTAAAGCCTACAACAGCTTCTATATCTTTGCGTCTGTCGCAAAGCTTTCTAGAGGGCATTAAGTTGCAGGCCAACAAGATAGATGTACCCTATCAGTCTTTGATGAAAATTTGGTTGGCAGAAAAATTGGAAGAAGTAACTAAGTAATTTTGTGATCAAAAGTGACATGCATCCCATAAGCCAAGAGGCTATTGAGCGCTTCTGCGATGCTTGTTGGTTGGAGGATGGGTTAACTCAAAACAGTTTGTCCGCTTATCGTCGAGACTTATTGCTCTTGGCCCAGTGGCTTCAAAATGATTCGGGCACCGATCTCTATAGGGTCACTGAAAAAGATCTCACTGCATACATTGCATATCGCCGAGCTGATAAAGCAACCACTGCTAATCGGCGGCTGACTGTATTCAAACGCTTTTATCGTCATGCTCTGCGCATGAACTTGGTGAAAAGTGATCCTTGCATTGGTTTGCGTGCTGCTAAGCAAGCATTACGCCTCCCTAAAACATTAAGTGAAGATCAGGTCACCGCCTTGCTTAACGCGCCTGATGTGGAGACATCATTAGGATTACGCGATCGCACTATGTTGGAGTTGATGTATGCCAGTGGCTTGCGCGTTTCAGAAATCGTTGCTTTAAAGACGGTTGCTCTAGGATTAAACGAAGGTGTTATTAGGGTGGTGAATGGTAAAGGCGGCAAAGAACGATTAGTACCATTTGGTGGTGAAGCGGGTCAGTGGTTGCGTCGCTATCTTGCTGATGCCAGAACGCCATTACTTGAAGGTAAGACTTCGGATGCCGTATTTATTGGGCGCCATACAGGGACGGGATTAACTCGGCAGGCTTTTTGGGCTCTGATCAAGCGATACGCCACCATTGCCAATATCCCCGTTGCCTTATCTCCGCATACACTGCGCCATGCATTTGCTACCCACTTGCTGAACCACGGAGCAGATTTAAGGGTGGTACAACTCCTTTTAGGCCATGCTGATATCTCGACTACCCAGATTTATACCCATGTGGCTAGAGAGCGTCTTAAATCGATCCATCAGCAACATCATCCTAGAGGTAGTTGAGGGCGTATTAGTCTCTACAGCCGTCAACAATGCAATAAGTGATTAAGATATCAACATGAATTTAACCTTCGATCCATTACTCATTCCCATTGCCTACCTAATTGGTTCTATCTCTTTTGCGGTAGTGGTGAGTAAGTGCATGCGTTTGCCCGACCCCCATTCTTATGGCTCTGGGAATCCAGGAGCAACTAATGTTCTTCGAACAGGCAATAAGCTTGCAGCGGCGCTCACCTTAATTGGCGACGCACTTAAAGGTTACTTCGCAGTAATGTTGGCAAGAGTATTGCTCGGCGATGAATCTCTGACATCAACCCTCAATTCTTGGTTGTTATGTGGCGTCGTGATAGCTGTGTTCTTGGGGCATTTGTTTCCAATCTTCCATGGTTTCAAGGGTGGTAAAGGGGTTGCTACTGCCTGCGGAATTTTGTTTGGCATTAATTGGATTTTGGGTTTAGCCACTCTGGGCACCTGGATCATTGTGGCGATGTTTATGCGTTACTCATCTCTGGCAGCTTTAGCAGCTGCTGTTTTTGGTCCGGTCTATTTTGTTTTCTTATTTGGTTTCCAGTCTATGAGCATTGCTTTGCTGGTGGTGTGCTTACTATTGATATGGCGTCATCGTAGCAATATCCAAAATCTGATGAATGGCACTGAGTCACGTATTGGCTCAAAGAAAAAAGGTCAGTCATGACGATTGCTTACTGGTGTGTTCTGTTTATGGGCTTATTTCCTTATGTAGCGGCAGGCATTGCTAAAAAAGGTTTTGAGGGTTATGACAATGGCATGCCAAGACAGTGGCTGGCTAAGCAGACGGGATTTCGGGCGCGAGCCAATGCGGCGCAAGCCAACCTTTTTGAATCTCTTCCATTCTTCTTTGCGGCAGTCATTATTGCAAGCATCGCAAATGCTCCGCAGGGGCGAGTTGATTTACTGGCTATTGGATTTGTTACGGCGCGCATTGCCTACCTCATTTGCTATGTAGCCGATTGGCCAACTACTCGATCTGCTGTGTGGCTTGCTGGCATTGCCTGTGTCGTCAGCATCTTCTTCCAGATTTAAGAGAACTAAAAGTAATTTACAAAAATCATCGAGACATTCAATTTATATGCCTACTAAAAAAATTCCTACGAAGACGGCTAGCAAGCTTCCTGCCAAGAAAGCCTCTAGCGTTAAGCCAACTAAAAAAATTGCCGCTAAAAAGAGTGATGCTGGCACACCATTGTCTGTAGTAATTCGTCGGCGTATTGAAGCGCAAAAGGCACGCTTTCATGCAAATGACAATATCTCTAAATTCATTCAGCCTGGTGAGTTAGAGGGCCTGGTAGATGAAGTGGCAGAAAAGATGCAGGCTGTTTTAGAAAGCTTAGTGATTGATACTGAGAGTGATCACAATACTAAAAATACTAGCCAACGCGTCGCTAAGATGTTTGTTAAAGAAGTATTTAATGGACGCTATATAGAGCAACCAACGCTGACCAAGTTTCCGAATGTCAGTCGCCTCAATGAGTTGATGATTATTGGCCCCATTACTGTTCGCAGTGCTTGCTCTCATCACCTCTGCCCAATCATGGGTCGTGTTTGGATTGGGGTATTACCAAGCAAAGAGTCTGCCTTGATTGGTTTATCAAAATACTCACGCCTAACTGAATGGGTCATGTGTCGTCCACAGATTCAGGAAGAGGCGGTAGTGGAGTTGGCGGATATGCTTGAGAAAAAAATTAAGCCGATTGGTGTTGCGATTGTGATGGATGCAGATCACTTCTGTATGCAATGGCGTGGTGTTAAAGATCGTGACTCGAAGATGGTTAATAGCGTGATGCGCGGCGCCTTCCTTAAGGACTCGAATTTGCGTCGAGAGTTTTTGTCTCTCCTTGATAAAAGGTAAGCAAGAGCCAACCAATGACGCCTTCTAAATTAGGTCAGTATTTAACTGGAGTTATCTTTACATTTCTGGTGGGATGCTCTTTGTATCCGGATGTCAATACTGACCCAGCTAAAAACAATAAAGCAACATTTCGTCAAGATGCTTTGGATTGTGCGCAATCGTATCCCGAGTCAGGGTCAGGTGCCCACATAAAACAGCGTATTAGCTGCATGAATCTCAAGGGTTGGCATTAGATCTTGGTAGTAAATTCAACTTGAGAACAATTCTCAACAAAATAGACATATAAATCAAATACTTACATTGCTAATAGCTGACTAATTTTATCTGATCTATGATCCTCAGAGTTACATATTTTGTTCTATTTCACTCTCTGGAGAACGTATGAAAAATAGTCGCCGCCAATTTATGATTTTGTCCGCTGCTGGTGCTTGCACCTTGGCTTTGAACGGTAAAGTTCAAGCTCAAGCAATGGTTGCTGAGACTGATCCACAAGCTGCCGCTTTGGGTTACAAGGCTGATGCCTCTAAGGTAGACAAAGCTAAGTACGCTAAGTACGCTGCTGGTCAACAGTGCGATAACTGCGCCCTTTATCAAGGTAAAGCTGGTTCAGCTGCTGGCGGTTGTTCATTGTTTGCTGGCAAGCAAGTTGCTGGTAAGGGCTGGTGCTCTGCTTACGCTAAGAGGGCTTAATACGGTATTCGTATTAGCTTGATTCAAAGGCTGCTTCGGCAGCCTTTTTTATTGGACCCGCAGATTTGCTCCCATTGCATGCAGGTTTATGATTGCTCAGAAATATCAATAAAAAAACATGAGACCTAAATACAAGAACCTACTCAAGCACTACTCCTTTTATCTGGGTGGTGATCAGCCCCATGTGTTGTGGGTAGAGAGAATACGGTCGGTTCTGGGGGCTTTTATTGGTCTTATGTTAGCACTCACTACTGCTAAGTACCTTGGTGAGCTTAGCGGTCTGGATGAGTGGCTTATGGCTTCCCTGGGGGGGGGCAAGTGCTTTGCTAGTTTTTGCCTTGCCGCAGAGCCCTATGGCCCAGCCTTGGGCGGTGATTGCCGGCAATATCCTATCCGCTTTAATCGGTATCGCAACGATTCATTTGGTTAGCGAGCCTTTATTAGCAATGCCTTTAGCTGCCAGCCTATCTATCTTGGGTATGTTTACCTTGCGTTGCCTGCACCCACCAGCTGCAGCGGTAGCTTTGATTGTGGTGCTGGGGCACGTGATGCATTACCGCTATGCTTTTTTCCCGGCAATGGTGGATTCGATATTGCTAGTGATGGCCGGGGCGGTTTACAGCAATCTAACTGGTAAACCATACCCCACTAAGCCAAATTAATTTTGCTTAGTGGCTGCTGTAGAGGCAATGCAGTCTTTGATGTCGTAATTGTGATATTTGCCCGTATTTTTCTTTTTAAGGGATTGGGCGCACTCTATAACGGAGTATCAGACATTAATTTTTGGTGCGTCGCTTGCAGTCATAATGAAATCTCTTGGTATTTTTTAATTTATGGTGACTGGCGCCCGTGCATATCCCAATAAATGTGGATGAGCTTCATAACCCTATAAAATTACTATCTAATTTATAAGAACGATAAGTATTTTCATTAAATGACTCAAGTTACCCCAGTTATTCTCTGCGGCGGATCCGGCACTCGATTGTGGCCGTTATCACGCTCAGGTTTTCCAAAGCAGTTTCTAGTGCTTTCGGGGGGTGATTCAAGCGAGAGCCTTTTTCAGCAAGCCGTCCAAAGACTCAATGCGATTGATGGCGCCAATATTCAGTTGAGCGATACCCTAATTGTGACTAATGAAGACCATCGCTTCTTGGCTTTGGATCAGCTACGAGAGTTAAAAAACACACTAAAGACCTTTGAAGCTACTTTATTGCTCGAATTTTCAGGTCGCAATACTGCACCTGCTTTGACTTTAGCGGCGTTTCAGACAAAGGATGGGGAGCATGACCCCATTTTGGTAATTACACCTGCTGACCAGACTGTAAAAAATTCAAAAGCGTTTACTAAGGCTTTGAAGCATTGCATTGCCTTAGTTGATGCTGATGGTTCGAAGCAAACGATTGCGATCTTAGGTATTACGCCCGCCTCCCCAGAAACGGGGTATGGCTACATACGGCGGAGCGCCGAAATGGGCACTCATTATGAATACAACGTTGAGCAGTTTGTTGAAAAACCAGATGCTCAAACTGCTCAAGCATATTTAGATGATGGTAACTACCTTTGGAATAGTGGCATGTTCGTGCTGCGTGCAAGTACATGGCTTGACGCTTTAAAAGAATTTCGTCCTGATATTTTTGGCGCTACGGAAAAAGCTTGGCAAGCAAGGTCAACCGATCGATCTGATGCGACAACTTTTATTCGTCCAGATAAAGCACTGTTTAATACCATTCCCAGTGAATCCATTGACTATGCCGTGATTGAAAAATGCCCAGGTAGCAAATATTCAGTCAAGATGGTTGAGTTGGATGCTGGCTGGAATGACTTGGGCGCCTGGGATGCAGTTTGGCAAGTGGGCAAGCAAGACGAGCAGGGTAATGTCACCAGTGGCGATACCTTACTGAGCAATACAAGCAACTCATTAGTCCATGCTAGTAGTAGATTAGTGAGCGCGGTGGGCATAGAAAATCTCATCATCATTGAGACTGCGGACGCAGTGCTGGTGGCTGATAGAAAAAATAGCCAAGATGTAAAACATATCGTCAATCAGCTGGAATCACAAAAACGCGAAGAAAAGAATTTACATCGCAAAGTTGCCAGACCTTGGGGTTGGTATGACTCGGTTGATGAGGGTGAGCGCTTTAAGGTGAAGCGTATTCAGGTGAAGCCAGGAGCAAGTCTTTCCTTGCAAATGCATCACCATCGCGCAGAGCATTGGATAGTGGTGAAGGGTATTGCCGAGATCACCAATGGCGATCAAATGATCACGCTGACCGAAAATCAAAGTACTTACATACCACAAGGACAAATGCATCGTTTAGCCAATCCTGGAAAAACACCTTTAGAGATTATTGAGGTGCAGTCTGGAAGCTATCTTGGCGAAGATGACATTGTGCGTTTTGAAGATACCTATGGCAGAAGTTAATTTAGATAATTAAAAAGTTACATATATGACAAGTCATAAAATCAATACCCAAAAGGTTGCCCTCATCACAGGTATCACCGGCCAAGATGGCTCTTACCTGGCTGAATTCTTATTGGAAAAAGGGTATATCGTTCACGGCATTAAGCGCCGCGCCTCTTCATTTAATACTGAGCGCATTGATCATTTGTACCAAGATCCGCACGTCAACCATCCCGATTTAATTCTTCATTATGGTGATTTAACGGATACCAGTAACTTGGTGCGCATCATTCAAGAGTGCCAGCCTGATGAAATCTATAACTTAGGCGCCCAGTCTCACGTAGCTGTTTCTTTCGAGTCCCCTGAGTACACGGCAGATGTCGATGCCATGGGTCCGCTGCGCATGCTTGAAGCTATCCGCATCTTAGGCCTTGAGAAGAAAACACGTTTTTACCAAGCATCCACTTCCGAGCTCTACGGCTTGGTGCAAGAGATTCCGCAAAAAGAAACGACCCCGTTTTATCCTAGAAGCCCATATGCAGTTGCCAAGATGTACGCTTATTGGATTACCGTGAACTATCGTGAGGCCTATGGAATCTATGCGTGTAATGGCATCCTCTTTAATCATGAGTCTAAGCGCCGCGGTGAAACCTTTGTCACACGCAAAGTAACCCGTGGTTTGGCGAACATTGCTCAAGGCCTAGAGAAGTGTCTCTATATGGGCAATATCGATGCGTTGCGAGATTGGGGTCATGCCAAAGACTATGTACGCATGCAGTGGTTGATGCTCCAACAGGAAGTTCCAGAAGATTTTGTTATTGCTACTGGCGTGCAGTTCACTGTTCGTGAATTCATCACTCGCAGCGCTAAACAGCTGGGCATTACCTTAAAGTTCGAGGGTGCTGCCGAGAATGAAAAGGCTATTGTTGCTTCTATAGATGGCGAAAAAGCACCTGCGCTTAAAGTTGGTGATGTGATTGTGCAGATTGATCCACGTTACTACCGCCCAACTGAAGTAGAAACCCTCTTGGGCGATCCTACTAAAGCCAAAGAAAAGCTGGGCTGGGTTCCAGAAATCACGCTTGATCAAATGATTTTTGAGATGGTGGTCAACGACTTAGATCAGGCTAAGCAACATGCATTACTGTTAAAGCATGGACACAGCGTTTCGGTTGGTAAAGAGAATTAAGTAAGAATTAAAAAAGAATTAAAAAAGTAGCAAACCTAATAATTAAAATTCTAAATAATGAGCACAGATTTGAATCAAAAGATTTATGTAGCGGGACACCGAGGTATGGTGGGCTCAGCCATCGTGCGTAACCTCCAAGCAAAGGGGTTTAGCAACATTGTTACTAAAACCCATGCAGAACTTGATTTAACCAATCAGGCGCAAGTAGCAAATTTCTTTGAGCAAGAAAAGCTTGACCAGGTGTATTTAGCTGCCGCCAAGGTGGGCGGTATTCATGCAAACAACACTTTTCCGGCAGAGTTTATTTATCAAAATCTGATGATGGAGGCAAACGTCATTCATCAGGCTTTTGAGAGTGGAGTTAAAAGACTTCTGTTTTTAGGGTCCAGCTGTATTTATCCAAAACTGGCCCAGCAGCCCATGAGTGAGAATGCTTTGCTGACGGGAACTCTAGAGCCCACCAATGAGCCTTACGCTATCGCTAAGATTGCAGGTATCAAGTTATGTGAAAGTTATAACCGTCAGTATGGCCAAAGCCATGGAGTTGACTATCGTTCAGTAATGCCAACTAATTTATACGGCCCTAGCGATAACTATCACCCTGAAAATAGTCATGTAATTCCTGCATTGATTAGAAGGTTTCATGAGGCAAAGTTAAGTAATGCTCCGGAGGTTCTGATTTGGGGGACTGGCACTCCAAGACGTGAATTTCTCTATGTTGATGATATGGCTGCGGCATCTTTTTTTGTTATGGAATTAGATAAAGCAATTTACGACCAGCATACCGAGTCAATGCAAAGTCATATCAATGTGGGCTTTGGAAGTGATATTACGATTGCTGAATTAGCGAGTAAGATTGCCAAAGCAACCGGATACCAAGGCAAGATCAGCTTTGATCCTAGTAAGCCTGATGGGGCACCCAGAAAGTGGATGGATTGCAGTCGGCTGAATGCCTTGGGTTGGAGTCCGAAGATGGCTTTAGAGGACGGTTTAACTGATGCATATTCAAGTTTTTGCGATCAGCTTGATTAAAGATAAAGCGGACCATGATCACAGCGGTAGCAATATTTAAAGCACTTGATTAGTGATATACCTTTTCGCGCACTATGGGCGATAACAAAGTCTTATTCCTTTGCGTCCTTAGGGTGTAGATAAAGCGCAAAAACATTATCGTTTAATGTATTCCTTGCCCTCTGGCGTTGAGTAAATAGTGCATTGCAGATTTTTGCCGTTGACGATATCTTCAATAGCTGAGTAAAAACCAAATTTATGATCAATGTAGCTTGCTATTTCATTTCTATTTTCCGCCACGACTTTGTAGGCATTGGTTTTTAAAAAGGCATTAAGTTTATTTAACTCAGATACCTCTAAACTTGGTAGGTAATAAAACCACTCCTTTGGTAATACTTCAAAGATTTTGGAGGTGCCATGATAAATGGGAAAGCAGCCACATATTAGTGCATCGAAGATCTTTTCTGAGATATACCAGTCTTCTACTGGAGAGTTTTCGATCACCAAATTATATTTGTAACTTCCTAGCAGCTCAAATTTGAAGTCGCATAGTCCTTTATAGTTTTTTAGAGAAAAAGAATCTTTGTTAAATCTGCCGAAATAATCAAAATTAGGATTGCTTGAGGCAAGTACCTCAATAAATTGTTTACGTTTTACATTACCAGCAATTCCTTTAAGACCAGAGGTAATAGAAAAGATTTCTTTGGATCTGTCTCGCTGATCTAATCTCTGTAGAACCTCAATAGAAGCGCCATGATAATTGCGATAACCCGCGTATGCTCGAAGATATTGATGCCTACTATTTTTTAGAATAAAGTCTGCGTTTTTAAAATGACTAACAACGGTTACCTCGTTGTCTAAAAAAAATTTCTCAGAGAAGTTGCAGCGATATAAATTTGAATAATCCTCGGGCTCTTGGAAAAGTAAAAAAACCTTTTTTCCTTGAATCGCTCCTAAATCACGCATAACAGTAATGAAGAAAATATATTGCGCATCTTCAGGTCTTTTAACAATCAAAAAGTTTCGAGTGGAAGACAAATTCGATGTGAAAAACCAATGCAGATCCAAATCATCTATGTAGACAGTTTTCTTAGATGCACTTTGATATGAATGCGTTTGCAAAATCTGTTGATTGAACGCATTAATTCTGGCATCTGACTGTCTCGCCTTTCGGCGATACACCAATTTAGCCAGGCGATAACGTAGCCACTGCAGGGGATGCATATTTAACTTTATCTCGTGGTAATCAAAAACTTTTTTGGCGACCTTGCTGGCATAAATAGGTATTCAGAGTGGGGCCTTAGTTTCATTATTGCATTAACCCCATCAACTCCTCCTTGATTAGAAAAGTCACCATGATTATCTGCATGTCAGGAGCTATTGTCAAATGTTGTGCATGAACCCTAAATTGTATTCAGTTTAAGCGGCGTGTTTTTGTTGTTCTGTTGCTGATTTTGAGATGGGCTCTCCGTCTTTAAATGGCGCTCCTTTCAACAGTAATTCAATCTTGTCAGCGCCTCTGATGATGCGCCAAGATTTCTGCGCCTCTTCGATGAGTTTGTGAGCTAAGCCTAGGAAGGTATTTCTACTGACGCAGTTACGCGTTCTGCCGGGAAGTCGTAAAAGGCAAGTAATGGCTCTTGGTCTTTGATCACCTTGTCTGTCGCCTTAGGGTATTTGCCTTGGTAGCATTGCGCAAAGTGATTTAGAGCTTGCTGAGCTGCTTTCAGATCAGGCGCCATCCAGATCGATCGCAGATCTTCTTTGGCTTTGGCGTGCAAGGACTTCGGTAGCGCATTGAAGACATTCTTAATCTTATGCACCCAGCAGCGCGGAGCAGTCGTTTCTGGATAGGCTTCTTGCATCGCAGCCCAAAATCCGAGAGCGCCATCACCTGTTGCTAGTAGTGGGCCGCTAGCCAAGCCTCTTTAGTTTCAGCAAAACCCTCGCCAATAGCCACACGCTCTTTAGTGCCATCGGGCCGCACGCCAATGATGACTAGCAAACACTGGCCATTAGAGCCTTCAGCGCGCACCCCTGTATGGATGCCATCAGCCCACCAGTAGATATAGCTTGAGGTAGATAGGTCTCTGGCATTCCAGGTTTTATATTCAGTTACCCAAACTTCTTTGAGACGGCCAACGACATTGGCTAAGAGCCCCTTAGCATCATCGCCCAGCAAGGTACATAAGGCCTCACTCATATCCCCAGTAGAGATGCCTTTGAGATAGAGTTAGGGGATGACGGCAGTCATTCTGGCGGACTTACGGATATACGCTGGCACCAGATTAGAGTTAAAGCGCACCCCCAGCTTATTGCGGTTTCGTACTCTGGGCACCTTGACGGGAACAGGGCCTACTGCGGTCAGGATGGGTCGTTCTGGTAAATAGCCATTGCGAATCATCT
>NZ_JBIIPA010000033.1:0-18968 GCF_044342855.1 Polynucleobacter sp. | reverse complement strand
CACCCCTATCAATGTATTTATCTATTTGTGAATTGGTTGGCCTCATTCCAATTGATAGAGCGTGAACCTATCCATTACTACGCTGCTAGACGCGACTCTAGCTTTAACGCGATGGTGTGAAGCACTGAGATCAATTATTGGGGCGGGAGATATGGGCTTGGGATATTTGTGGGGTTTTTATTCCCGTCGCCATGAGTTTTTATGCCCAATGCGCCAGTCTGCCACCTTGGGCATAAAAGAGCGTTTCTTTGATCGTGGCCGTCAAGGGTGCGCAAGCCACCCCTTTGGGGTGCCCTTGACGGAAATAGACCCCCTTCAGTACGGGGATTGCACACCAGAAAAATTGAATTTCCTCAAGAATTTTAATCTGTGAGACAATATTCATACCAATTTATTAGATTACTAATATACATATAAAACAATAGGTTATGAAATAAATGGACGATTTAATTATATCTTCAGAAGAATTCGCCCAAATTGCTAGGCTGGCAATTGGCGGTCAACAGGATGATGCGCGCCTATTTGTTGCAAAGATGGTTCGCAAGCATCGCATTGACAGTCCGGACTTTGCTAAACGACTTGAAGATCTGCTTAAAAGTCTACGTACAGCTCGCTCCAGCCAACTGCTACGAAAAGAAAGTATCACCAAGCCTCAAGCCCCTCTGCCCGTTGACGATGAGTCACGCCTATCGCTATTTAGGCGGTACGAAGATCAAGTGGAGCAGCTACACCCTTTATTGAGCGCAAATCTAGAGCAATCCTTCTCTCAGTTAATTCAAGAGCGCCAACAAGTGCAGCGCCTATCCGAACTCGGCTTACGTCCAACTAAATCAGCATTTTTTCTTGGACCGCCAGGCGTAGGAAAGACGCTAACGGCGCGGTGGCTAGCTGCCCAATTAAATGTGCCATTACTAGTTCTTGATTTAACAACAGTGATGAGCAGCCTACTGGGTAAAACTGGCGCCAATTTACGTGCAGCACTTGACTATGCAAAGAGCACGCCCTCAGTCTTACTTCTCGATGAAATTGATGCGATAGCAAAACGAAGAAGCGATGACTCTGACATTGGCGAACTCAAAAGGCTAGTCACTGTAATGCTGCAAGAAGTAGATGATTGGCCCTCCTCCGGTCTCCTATTGGCTGCCACTAATCATCCTGAACTAATTGACCCTGCACTTTGGCGCCGCTTTGATCTGGTATTGGAATTTACACTTCCAGAAACAAAGCAGATTAAACAAGCCATTGAACGCTTCGCCGGCGACGAAATGCCTTACATGGAAAGATGGCTGGAAGTACTTACCTATGGATTCCAAGGTTCTTCATTTAGCGATATTGAGCGAACATTGCAACGTTTTAGACGCGCTATGGCGCTTGGCAGATCCCGGCTTGATGAGCTGGTGGAGGACTTCGTTCGCACTTGCGTACCTAAGTTGGATAAAGATCAACGCAAGGCATTCGCTGTGATTTTGGCAGATAAGACAAAGCTGTCCCAACGCACAATTTCAGAAATCACGGGCCTAGCGAGAGATACGATTAGAAGAGCACGTCCAATTCAATAGACATCATCAGGGAGAAAAAATGGCGCAAATGAATTTTTTAATTGGACGGGGCGAGTTGCTAGCTCAAGACATTGTCATCAAAAAAGGTGGTGCTGCAAAAAAAGATTCATACACTCTCCTAGAGGCACGTCAAGCACTGGTGCCACAAATCACAGCCACCTCAGAATCACTTTCTCAGCTACCCGATCAAGCATGTCCCAATAATATGGCGGTAGCAAGGCTCACACTTCATCCAGAATATATTGCCAAATCCTATTTCCCCGTGGGATTTTTAAGAGCAAATGCGTTACGTTCCGTTGGTAGTCGCACAGTCACAATAACACCCGAAAAATGGAGTAGAAAAGGAGCTCCTCGGGCCGTTACTACTACCGAACTATTTATAGCTGGTACTAGAGATAGCTTCAAGGAATTAAATCATTGGGTGCTAAATAACCCAGACAATGAACCAGCAACCAACGAAATACTCCGAATAGAGCGATTTAATAGCTTCGAACCAGAAAATCGCTATAAAACTCTCGGCACTGACTCGCAGCGCTTCTTTGAAGTTGGTATTCATTTGCTCGTTAATGAAGAATCTAACTTTATTCAATCCGCCTTTACTGAATATGCCAATACACTCAAAATAAAAGTTCATGAGCAATTGGCGATGCAGGCAGGAAGCCTGTGGTTTGTTCCTGTAGAAGGGTCATCAATTGCCATGAAAATGCTTGCAGCATTTTCGTTCATTCGCGTGTTGCGCCCCATGCCACTATTGCGCGGCATTCGACCGGTTAGCAGAAGCTCACCCATTTCTATGGGCTGTCAATTACCAAATGAAATGCCAATTTCAAACGAGCCCCGAGTTGCTATTCTTGATGGCGGGTTACCAGAGCATCACCCTCTCACGCCGATGTGGCTTAACTCTTACAAAATCAGTGACCCTACAGCAAAAGACCAAATAGATGCTCTCGAGCACGGACTAGCCGTATCTTCAGCATTTTTATTCGGGCCACTCACACCCGGAGGTGTAGCTCCGCGACCTTATGCCCCTATTAATCATGTTCGAGTCTTGGATGATCATGCCAACACAGAAGACCCCCTTCAGCTATATAGAACTCTAGGTCACATAGAAGAAGTATTAATGTCTCGTCAGTATGATTTTATAAATTTAAGTCTTGGGCCAGACTTACCAATAGAGGATGAGGATGTTCACTCATGGACCTCGGTCATCGATGATTTGCTTTGCGATGGCGACACTTTCATGACGGTGGCTGCAGGCAACAACGGCGAAGGCGATCACCTACTAAAATACAACCGGATACAGGTGCCCTCGGACTGTGTCAACGCGGTAGCTGTTGGTAGCGCGAGCGATATTGGTGCCACATGGAATAGAGCCAGATATAGCGCAATTGGACCAGGTCGAAGACCGGGAGTTATCAAGCCAGACGTCCTGGCTTTTGGCGGGGATGCCGCAACTCGCTATTTTCATGCACTATACCCAGGAAAAGAAGCTACCCTAACCCCGCTTCAAGGCACAAGCTTTGCGGCCCCACTTTTATTACGTAATGCAGTCGGCATACGCGCTGTATTAGGTCAAGATCTAACCCCTTTAGCCATTAAAGCGCTGCTTGTACATAGCGCAAAACAAAATGGCAATGACAAAAATGAGGTTGGCTGGGGCAAAGTACCAGAATCTCTTAATGAAATCATTACGTCACCTCCTGGTGTGGCTCGCATTGTTTATCAAGGGGAGCTAAAACCAGGAAAATATCTCCGAGCCTCTATTCCCATCCCTAAATCAGGGCTAACTGGACGCGTAAAACTCAAGGCAACTTTTTGCTACGCATCACCGGTGGATCCCCAGGAAGCCTCTTGCTATACCCAGGCCGGATTAGAAGTTACCTTCAGACCAAACCTATCAAAATTCAGTAATGACAAGACTACTGGAAAGGCTAAAGCACAGCCCGATACCTCCTCTTTTTTTGAAACAAGTAGCTATGCAACCGAAGAAGAGAGACGAGCTGATTGGGGGAAGTGGGAAACCACGCTTCATGCGGAACAAGGCTTTCTTGGAGCTACACTCAACGCACCAGTGTTTGATATTCACTACAACGCTCGTGAATCAGGCGCTCCAACAGTAGGCGCAGGGAAAATTAAGTATGCCCTTGTAATTACTGTCGAAGCCTCAAAGCACCAAGATCTCTACAACGAAATATTGCAAAGCTACGCATCAATACTCATCCCAATACAGCCAAAAGTTACCATTCCAATTAATGTCTGAATAAGGCGCCTTTGACTTTTATGCCCAATGTGTCAGTGCGCCACCTTGGGCATAAATGAGCGTTTCTTTGGTCGTGGCCGTCAAGGGTGCGCAAGCCACCCCTTTGGGGTGCCCTTGACGGAATATTATTCGGGTGTAATTGGGTGCAGAAATGGGTAAATAGTGCTTTTAATACCTCTAGAACAGTGATTTACCGCCCATTAATAGGGACTTTAATAGCTTAACTCTTTATTAAAGAATCCTTTAATATACATATTTACATTAAAGAGTTCTTTAATATGAACCGAGTTAGCGGCACTTACGTTGTTACAACCACTCTTAGCGAATCCGTTAAGGCATTTGTTCCTGCGCCTCTGCCACCCACAGATCCTGCACTCTCACCTGCCTGCTATGTAGAGCAAAACCAAGCGGCTGAGCTCGCATTGGCTCGCCTATCTGGTGTAACAGGTTTAGTGCCATCGATTGATTGGTTGCTTTATGGCGCAATCCGTAAAGAGGCTTTACTCACCTCCCAGATTGAAGGCACTCAAGCAACTCTCACCGACTTATTTGATGATGAAGCCGGCTTAGATATTAAGAATGCTGATGACATTGAAGAAGTCACCAACTACATGCAAGCCTTTCGGTTTGTTAGGGAAAACTTGCGTGATGAGGCTGGTCTGCCGATTAGCGTTCGTCTTTTATGTGGCGCCCATCAATTACTTCTCAATGGCGTAAGAGGCACTGGCAAGCAACCAGGTGAACTTCGTAAATCCCAAAACTGGATTGGTGGCACAAGACCTGGTAACGCAGTGTTTGTTCCGCCACCGGCAGATGAAGTGCCTAGGCTTCTAGCTAATCTTGAGCAATTTATTCATAAGGAAGATGATGGCCTACCGCGCCTGGTTAATATCGCCCTTGTTCACGCTCAGTTTGAAACCATTCACCCATTTTTAGATGGTAATGGTCGTATTGGCCGCTTGTTAATTGCGGCACTGATGGAATACTTTGGCTTACTGCCAGAGCCCCTGATGTATTTGAGCTCTTACTTAAAAGAGCATCAAATGGAGTACTACCGTTTACTTGGCACCATCAGAACGGAGGGTGATTGGGGGTCCTGGGTCAGCTTCTTTTTAGAAGGCGTTACTGAGGCCGCTACGTCAGCCGAAAGAGGAATTATTGAAGTGGCGTCTAGAGTGTCAGCTGATAGGCGTCTATTGCTTGCATCTCAAAATGCAAGCCCTGCAAGCTTGCGCCTCTTTGAATTACTGCCAATGATGCCGCGCTTTACGATTGATCGGATCAAGGCGGAGCTAAAGACTACCTTTCCTACTGCGAACGCCGCCGCTAGAACTCTAGAAGGACTTGGAATCGTTACTGAGGTGACCGGTCAATCTCGCAACCGCAGTTTTAGTTATCAACCTTACATTGATTTGATTTCAAAATAAGGTTGATATCAAGTTTGATGTTTAGTTAAATTCCCATATTGCCTAGGTGCTGAGCTATCCGATCCATTGGTTGCTCAGAACTAGCTACTGGCGCACCCAATGTTGCTGTTCGCGCCCGTATGGGCTGAGGCTGAGCCTTAGGTTGATAAGTCTCAGCCTTTGAAAATGAGGTTGATGGACATCAAGTTCCCGTAAAACATTTTGGAGTGGTTCTGACGATGCCGGATTGGTACGCATTAGCAGATCGACTAAACAAGAGTGGCATCAAATTCATCATGGAGCCGCAAATACGGTTTAAAGGCAAAGTTGGTGAACAGGCTACGATGTTCTTCTTAGATCCTGCTGGCAATGCTTTGGAGTTCAAAGCATTTGAAGATCCAAGTCAGCTATTTGCCAAATAATTTTTGATTACTTGCGTTGTTTACTTAGCGCTCAATCGCCAGAGTGAGGTAGTTTCTGCAGCCCTAGCAAAGTAAAGCAGATCGGCCTCATCACCTGATTTTGGATGTTTTGGCTTGGTATCAATATGTCCTAGAACAACTAAACCAGCGCTCTCAATCCAAGAGAGCAGCTCTTGCCGAGTTCTTAACTCCAGATGCTCAGCCAAATCAGACAGAATTAACCAGGCCTCACCCTCAGGCGATAAATGATCTTTTAATCCAGCCAAAAATCCCTTGAGCATTTGACTGTCTGGATCGTAAACCGCATGCTCTAACGTAGAGCTAGGTCTTGCAGGAACCCAAGGTGGATTACACACAATCAAAGAAGCTTTTCCTGGTGGGAATAAATTGGCTTTCACAATTTCAATTTTTGAGCCCAGATTTAACAGTGCTATATTTTCTTTAGCGCAAGCGAGCGCTCGATCATCTTGGTCAGTGGCAACAATTTTCTGCACATCCCGCATCGCCAAAATAATAGAGAGCACTCCAGTGCCAACACCAACATCAAAGGCCGTGGATTCAGCTTCTAAAGCTTTGGGCAATGGAGCGTTACAAACTAGCTCAATATACTCGCCACGAACAGGTGAGAAAACACCGTAATGGGGGTGCACAAATACTGGCTCACCATTTTCATCGGCCAGAATAGGTAATCCATTCTTGCGCCACTCATGAGCACTAACTACACCCAAGAGCTCACGCAAAGAAACCACGTAAGACTGACTGACAGCGCCATAGGCTTCTGCACATGCCTGTGAAATATTTGGTGCACGGCGTAATGAAATCGTATGGCCTGGGTTGCATTGGATTAACAACATACCCAGTATTCGGGCTCGTTGAGACTGAATTAACCGATGCTGATTGAAAATATCTTTTGCTGATTTCTTGGGCATGCCGCCATCTGACTTATCCACCCTCTTGCCCGCACGCTTAGATTTTTTCGAAGGCTTATCTATACGCCGAATCAGAGCCTGTAATAGCTGGCGGGCATTCTGGAAATCACCTTTCCAAAGGATCGCAGTCCCTTCGCAGGCCAAATGATAAGCATCATCAGCCGTCAAAGTGTCATCAGCAGTGACCACTTTTTTATGGACTGCAATACCATTTTCAGAGTGCCAAACTGCAGAGCAAGCTTGACCGCCCTCCTCCCAGAAAATGGAAATATCTTGCATCATGACTTACTCAGGAGGATGCTCCTCTGGGTTGACATCTAAAGCAATTAAGAATCGAGAGACCATGTTGTAGGCCGCCACCACAGTCACCAACTCCACTGTGTCCGTATTTCCTAAGGTGGCTTGCAAACGCTTCATCAAGGCACTATCCACTTGGATATTGCGCGTCATCTGAAAAGTCAACTCTGCAGCATCATTCTCAACATCTGAGAAAAGAGCCTTTGGAAAATTAGCTTGGCCAATTAAGCGCAATGCCTGAACCTGCTCTTCGGTACCGCCAGCCTTGATAAAGGGCGGAGCATGATGAAAGAACTCATATTCCGCGCCATTGAGAACTGCGACCCCACACATCGCGAGTTCACGCAACTTTGGATCCAAAGAAAGGTTATTGCGGATCTCACCTACAAAATGATTCCACCCCTCAGCAATGGGGGTGCTATGCAAGAGCATGCGGTCTAAATTAATAAACTGACCACCACGCCTCTTGCGAATAGCCGCCACTAGCTCAGCAGGATCAGCCAAATCCATCGGCTGGTAAGGAATTAAACGTTCACTCATATTTAATCCTTATTGCGTTTCTTTGATATTGTTTTCAATGACAAACTTGCCCCAGACTGCAATTTGCTTGCCGATAAAGTCGCGCAGCGTCTCTGGATTACCGGCAACAATTTCAATGCCTTGTGATTTCAATTTGGATGCGACCGCTGGAGTCTTCAGTGCTTTTGTTACAGCCTGGTTCATGGCATTCACGATTGCAGGCGGAGTTTTTCCAGGAGCTAATACAGCCCACCATGCTGGCGCATTAAAACCAGGGAAGCCACTTTCGGAAATGGTTGGCACATTCGGCAACTCGGGAGATCTTTTAGCAGTAGTGATTACCAGAGGAATTACGCCGCCACTATCAATGTGTGGCTTAACCAAGAACTCGGAGCCAATAGCCAACTGCACTTGACCGCCAAGAACATCTTGCATTAAAGGGCCGCCGCCGCGATAAGGAATGTGATTCCAATCAAAGCCAGCTTGTTTGTCCAAACGTGCCATTGCTAAATGTCCCAAGCTACCGATACCAATAGAACCATAGCTAAATTGCTTGCCAGCCTTGGATTGATCAACTAATTGCTTAAAGCTAGTGATTCCAGAATTCTTGCTCGCAACCAGAACTATTGGTGAGGTGCCAATTAAGGTGACAGGCGCGATATCTTTAATCGTGTCGTAGGGAAGCTTGTCTTTGAGGCTTGGATTTACTCCATGGGTATCAAATACCACCGCAAAGGTATAACCATCTGGATCCGATCTTGTTAATGCCGCAGTTCCAATGACGCCAGATGCCCCGCCTATGTTTTCGACAATGACGTTTTGCTTTAATTCAGCCTGCAGTGCTGGGGCTAAGGTTCTCGCTACCTGGTCCACAGAGCCACCTGGCGGGAAAACAGCAATCAGGCGAATGGGCTTTTGGGTGGGCCAAGTACCCACTCCAGCGATTTGAGCGCTAGCAATAGAAGCGCCAAACATCAGAAATACGCTCAATAAGAGCACTTTTTTAGTTATTTTCAAGAAAATCGGCATCACATCATCCCTCTCGATTAAGACTGCAAGATTACCACCCATCTCAGCGGCTTGTTCGATAATAGATGCCGGAGCCAGATGAGATTAACCATGAAACCAATTTTGAACATAGCCGCCTACTTATTTGTCAGCCTAGACAATTTGACGGAGCTACGCGCGAAGATATTGGATGACTGCAATGCTCGCCATCTAAAAGGAACCATTCTCTTGACCGCCGAAGGCATCAACATGTTCTTGGCAGGAGAGGAAGCTGAATTACGCGGCTTTCTAGCTTGGCTTCGTCAAGATTCTCGCTTTGCACCCCTTCAGGCAAAAGATAGCTGGTCTGAAACACAGCCATTCAAAAAAATGCTGGTCAAAATTAAAAATGAAATCATTCGCATGAATCATCCGGCGATTCGTCCGGAAGAGGGTCGCGCGAATTTCATTACGCCAAAAAAATTACAAGAGTGGCTTGACCGAGGTACCGATGACTTAGGGCGCCCTGTCGTCATGGTGGATACACGCAATGCCTTCGAAGTCGAATATGGCACTTTCGAGAATGCACTGCATTTCAATATTGAGAAATTTACAGAATTTCCCGCAGCAATCACTGCGCATAAAGATGAGCTAGCTGATAAAACGCTAGTGAGTTTTTGTACTGGCGGGATCCGCTGTGAAAAGTCCGGCCTCTATATGCGTGAAATTGGCATGCAACATAGCTATCAACTTGAAGGTGGCATCCTCAAATACTTTGAAGAAGTAGGCTCCGCACACTACACCGGGAGCTGTTTTGTATTTGATGAACGGGAAGCGCTGGAGCCCAACCTAGACTCCATCCCACTAGAGCGCTCTATCCGAAAAAAACAAACTGCCTAAATAGCAAAGGTCTTAACCCGATTTACCCACCAAAGTCATATGCTCAACAAAAGGTGGTTTTACAAAAAATGGGCCAACAATTGCACGCCATTCAGCAAAGGCGTCGGAACCCCTGAAGTCCACCGTATGATTCTCAAGACTATCCCAGTAAATCAATAGCAGGTAACGCGCTGGGTTTTCAATGCTGTGATTAACCTTAAATCCTCGAAACCCTTTAGCCTTGGCAATGACGGTATTAGCGCCACGCAAAATAGCCTCTTCAAACTCAGCGGCCTTACTAGGGTCAATTTCTAAATCGCAGTGCTCCAAAATCATGGCATTTCCTTTGTCAAAATTACTTTAAGATCGATAGTAAACTCAAGCAGAATAACAAATCAGCAAAGAGAGCCATGGCCAATTTACCCAACATTGTCGTCCTAGGGGATTACGAGCGCGCCCTGCGTCGCTTCTCTAATTGGAATCGGATAGAGCAAAGCTCAAATCTCACCATTCACCATGAGCCATTGCGCGATGAGGCCTTATATGAGGCCGTCAAGGACGCCGATGTTATTGCGATTGTGCGCGATCGATCCCCTTTTAATGAGGCAATGGTTGCGAGGCTACCAAAACTCAAATTACTAATGTTCACCGGCAAACGCAATGGCACTCTAGATAGCGCCGCCCTCCGCTCGCGAAATATTCCGATCGCTTGCACGCCAGGAGGCCCGTCTAAAGAAACTACCACTGAGCTAACCTGGGCCTTAATCTTGGGAGCATCCAAACAGCTGGTTGGCCAAAACAATCTGGTGACTTCTGGTGGTTGGCGTAATGAGCTCTCGGTCCTGCCGATGCTTGCGGGTGAGCGCCTCGGCATTATTGGTCTGGGTGCTATCGGCAGCTCTGTTGCTCGCGTTGGCAAAGCATTCGGAATGGAGCTTGTCACTTGGAGCCCCAATATGACTCCAGAGCGCGCTGCAGTTGAAAACGCAAAATCCGTTAGCCTCGAAGAATTACTCAGTACATCCAAAGTAGTCACCATGCACTTAGTAGCTGGCCCAGGAACTAAAGGCCTTATTAGCGCTGACCAACTAGCCTTAATGCGTCCAGACTCGATTTTGGTAAATACATCGCGATCTGCATTAATCAATATGCCTGACTTATGCGCTGCCCTTAAAAAGGGTCGTCCTGGCCAAGCTGCAGTAGATGTATTTGATATTGAACCTTTGCCATCCAATGATCCGCTACGCAATACCCCGAATCTACTGGCAACTCCGCACCTTGGTTTTATTGCAGAACCTATTTTTGAAACTTTCTCAAAAGGCATTACGCAAACGCTAGAGGCTTGGCTTGACCAAAAGTCGGTGCCGTATCCTTTTGAACCTTAATCCCGTGAAGACACTCACGCCATCACAATTATTTATCAGCTTCAGCAAAATCGGTATGTCTGGTTTTGGTGGAGTGTTGCCATGGGCACGTCGCACTCTGGTTGAACGCGACAAGGTATTAAGCTCGGAAGAATTTAGTGCCATTCTAGGTATCTGCCAAATTGTTCCGGGCCCGAATATTGTGAATCTTGCGGTGTGTATTGGCTCTCGCTTTGCCGGTGCCAGAGGCGCATTGGCAGCCGTCCTTGGTTTAACCCTGGGGCCCATCTGCATTGTGATGCTGTTAGCTGTTCTCTATACACATTACAGCTACATGGAGTCGATACAAGGCGTGCTGCGAGGAATTTCTGCGGTTGGGGTTGGCTTAATCGCCTCCACTGGCATCAAAATGTTACGCGACGAGTTACGCTTTCCAGCAATGCTGCTAGTTGTACTGGTTACAGTAATCGCAGCCAGCTATTACCAGCTAGGACTTGGTTGGGTAGTACTCATAGCATCACCACTTGCCTGGTTCTTGGCGCAAAAGAAGGCTCGCAATCTATGAGCATGTTGCTAAGCCTATTTTTAAAACTCTCCGCCTTTTCTTTGATTGCCTTTGGCGGCGTAAATGCCTTGCTTCCAAGCTTGCTGAAATTATCGGTTTATCAAGAGCATTGGATAGATCTTCAAACTTTTGCCGATTATTTTGCGATTGCGCAAGCTGCACCAGGGCCGAACTTTATGACGGTCACCTTAATTGGCTGGCATGTTTATGGTGTTTTAGGGGCGCTAATAGCCACTGTTGCAATTTCCTGGCCGTCGTCTATTCTGGTCTATCACTTACAGCGCCTGATACTAGGCATGAAAGATGCCCATAAAAAGAAGTCAATTCAATATGCAGCTGCAGCTCTAGCTATTGGCCTAGTGCTATCTTCAGCATGGCAGATTGCTTTACAAATCAATCACAGCTACGCAGCCTATGCACTGACACTATTGACTATTGGAATTACTGTTTTTACTCGTTGGCATCCTTTGTATTTAATTGGACTTGGTGCCGCCTTAGGAGCATTGGGACTTATATGAAATTCATGCAATTTTTACAGACGACTGTTTTGTGCTCAGCAGTTTTTTTGATTGGATCCGCACACGCACAAGCAAACTATCCCAGCAAACCGATCAATTTGATCGTGCCCTATGGCGCTGGTGGTAGCGCTGATTCTCGCAGTAGACAGCTAGCTCAGAAAATGAGTTTGATTTTGAAGCAACCGATTGTGGTTGATAACAAACCCGGCGCCGGCGGAAATATCGGCACTGAATTTATTGCAAGGTCAGCGCCAGATGGCTACACCATTGGCATGGGGAACTTCGCACCCATGGCGGTGAATAAAACCTTGTTTGGTAACCTTCGCTACGACCCCGAAACTGATATCAGCCCAATCATCTTGATTGAAAAAGGGCCTTTAGTGTTGGTAGTTCACCCAAACTCACCCTATAAAACCATTCAGGATATTGTTACGGCAGCAAAAGCAAAGCCAGGCACTCTCTTTTTTTCTTCGGGAGGAATTGGCGGCAGTCATCAATTATCTGCGGAACTATTTATGCAGAATGCCGGCATCAAAATGATTCATGCTCCTTACAAGAGTGGGTCTGCCGGCTTAACGGACCTCATGGGTGGCAACGTAGACATGATGTTTGATCAAATGTATTCGGCGGTACCCAGCATCAAAGCGGATAAATTACGCCCTATCGCCATCACAAGCAAAAAGAGATCCCCGCTCCTACCAAATGTTCCTAGCTTTGCCGAAGTTGGCTACCCCAAGGTTGAGGTACTGAATTGGCAGGGTTTTATTGCTCCCGCTAAAACTCCCAAGCCAATTATTGACAAACTGAATGCCGCAGCTAACGAAGCTTTGAAAGACCCACAACTACGTGAGTTAATGCTCTCTCAAGGAAATGAAATTGGCGGCGGAAGCCCTGCTGATTTCGCAGCGCTGATTAAGTCTGAGGCTGCGAAATGGAGTGCTGTAGTCAAAGCAGGCAATATCAAGCCCGAGTAAGTTTGACTGAAAATCTTACTTCAGCGCTTGATAAGTCAGGATGCCTAAAAAGGTAAGGCATAGTGAACCGACTAAATGCAAGAGCGCAGTACCCAGCGCCCAAGTCACTTCGCCACGCTGCATAAATCCCACAACCTCAGCAGAAAAGCTCGAGAAAGTTGTAAGGCCGCCCAAGAAACCGGTAATTACGAACAGCTTCCATTCAGGGGAGAGGTTTGGGTTATTGCCAAAAAAGGCAACCGCAATGCCAATTAAATAGCCCCCAACCATGTTGGCAATAAAAGTTCCCAAAGGAAGCATAGAAGCGACACCCACTGTCGCAAGATTAAAACCTGCCCTCAGTAATGCACCAAGACCGGCGCCGCAGAAGATTGCAAGGATAGATGGCCACATAAGAATATTTATTGAAATGTAAAAGTAAGCATACCAATGGAACCCATTTCTATTCCATCAACTTGCATCTTAGGCTCCTCACCCTGCTCTTGCTGAGCGAGCACATACAATGCTGGCCAATAGTGCTCGGGGGTTGGAATAGATAAATGAGCAGCATCACCAAATTGCTCCCAATGAATCAGAGTCTCATGGTGATTTGCCTTCATTTCTGAAACAAAGAAATCGTTGAACTCTTTAGCCCACGGATAAGGGGTCGCGCCCCCCCCCTCCCAATGGATAGTGCGCAAGCTATGCACCACATTGCCGCTTGCCAGAATCAAAATATTCTCGTCACGCAATGGACGTAATTTTTTAGCTAGCTCGTAATGCTCGCCTGCAGACAGAGAGCCGTCTAGACTCAACTGAACCACGGGAACATCGGCATCTGGATATAGGTATTTGAGAACAGACCAAGCGCCGTGATCAATACCCCACTCATTCTCTTCAAGCACGACAGGAACGCCTAGCAATTCTTTTACGCGATCGGCAAGCGCAGGACTTCCTGGCGCTGGATACTGAATATCAAACAAAGCCTGCGGAAATCCGCCAAAGTCATGAATCGTTTTGGGTTTGGGCATTGCGGTAACCCATACTCCGCGAGTTACCCAATGAGCCGAGATGACTAAGATCGCATCTGGGCGTTTGAGTGATTTACCAAGACTGGCCCAAGCGGCTGTATAGCGATTGGGCTAGATGGCGTACATCGGACTGCCATGGCCAGCAAATACTGCAGGTTGGCGATGGCTAGTCATTAATGCAGATTAACCGAATACGTAACCAGTATGAGCTGCAACCAATGCAAACAAAATAGCCAAGCTAGTAGCGGCTGCCAACATCACGATCAAAGTAATGATCTTCTTGTTGATTTCGTCTTTCGTTTCTTTATGCCATTCGTTCATGCTAAATCCTCATTAAACACATTAATTAGTAGTGTAATTATCCACTATCGGCCGCGGCCAGCCTTACGCATCATGGCTTTTCCGCCTCCAAAGCCTGCCTGAGGCCTACCGCCAGGACCAGATGGGCCTTTGGGGGCTGGTGGACGGGCTACCGGCTTCGCTGCTACTGGCTTGGCTGGGGTTTTTGATTCAGGTTTTTTATCGTCAGTCACTTTTTGCTCCTATGGATATCATATTGCCATGATTACTGACTATTCTATCCAAGCTGTCGCAATTAATGCGATTCCCTTGATTTTTGCCATCACCATCCATGAGGCTGCCCATGGCTACGCAGCACGGCAATTTGGTGACAATACGGCCTATATATTGGGTAGAGTCAGCCTGAACCCCATTAAACATATAGATCCCGTGGGGACAATCCTCATCCCCCTGCTATTGATTTTGTCGGGATCCCCCTTTTTGGTTGGCTATGCCAAACCTGTACCAGTGAACTTTGGGCGCCTACGTAACCCTCGAATTGACTCAATTTGGGTGGCCTTAGCTGGTCCTGGGTCCAATTTCATTCAGGCTTTAATTTGGCTAATCCTACTCATTGGATTTGTTGGGCTTGGCATAAACGAAAAGTTTCTCATCTCCATGTCACAGGCTGGCATTACCTGGAACCTAGGATTACTGGTTTTCAACCTATTTCCACTGCCACCTCTTGATGGCGGCCGGATTCTTGCGGGACTTTTGCCGGTGCGCCAATCTATTGCCTTGGGTAAGTTAGAGCCCTGGGGCTTTTTTATCGTGCTTGGTTTGGTATTTACAGGCATTATTGGCAGCCTTTGGATGACCCCTTTAATGGCCTTTTTTGAGTGGTTAATTCTCTTACTGACCGGCCCGTTAAGAATGATTTTCTAGATAGATTTCGATAGGCAAAAATCAGTATTCGGGAGTATGCTGAATCGACATAGTCTCACCCACACCTGAATTGAAATTATTGGAGCCTCTTATGAAACTCAAATACCTTGTTTTAGCCGCCCTTGCACCAACGCTGCTAGTTAGTGGAATTGCCTATGCGCAATTTAAGAAACCCGAAGATGCAATCAAGTACCGTCAAAGCGCGTTTACTGTGATGGCAAATTCTTTTGGAAAAATTGGTGCCGTTGTTAAAGGCGAAGCACCATTTAATAAAGATGAAGTCGCAAAGAATGCTGCTGTAGTTGCAACCCTCTCTGGTCTCCCATGGCAAGTTTTCGGACCGGGCACTGAAGGTGGCAACGCGCTACCAGAGGTTTGGTCGGACAACGCTAAATTTAAAGCTGCTTCAGAAAAGATGCAGCTTGCTGTTGCAAATCTGAATACTGCTGCGCAGTCAGGCGATCAAGAAGCAATTAAAAAGGCATTTGGTGCGGCTGGCGCTACCTGCAAAGGTTGCCATGACGACTTCAAGAAAAAGTAATTAGTTCGTTATCAAGTAACCCAGAATCACCGCAATCAGGCTGAGCAGCAATAACGCCAAGCCACGTTGCCAGGCTCCATCCTTGGAGGCTTGACCCAAGTTAGCAGGTAGATACTTTGCCTCCTCGCTTGGGTCGATTTCTTTATCGCCCAGCAACATTGGCTTGATTAAATTTTCACCCTTGAATTTTTGGTAATACAAGATTGCGCAAAGGTGAACGGCAATCAAAATAATCAGAACCTTTTCATTCTGATGATGAATAGAAGTTAAAAGCGTAACCGTTTCATTGGAAACATGTTTTGCTAACGGCCCCTCAAAAGCGATATCGTCATTTGCGAAAAGACCAGTCATCGCCTGAAGGCCAATCGAAAAGAGTAAAGCTAGAACAGATAGCGCGCCCAAGGGATTATGACCAAGACTCGCCTTAGCTTTGCCAGATAAATAATTCAGAAGGCCTTTTGGGCTTGGTACGAAATTGATAAAACGGGCATGGTGCGAGCCAATCAAGCCCCAGCAGATTCTAAAAACAATCAAAGCTAAAACACAGTAGCCAACTCGCGCATGAAACTCCATCGCATTGCCGCCAATCTTGACGGTCACGAAACTCAGAACAATCCCAATAACCAAACACCAATGAAATAGGCGGATCGGCAAGTCCCAAACACGAATGATTTTTTTCATAACTTAAGAATAAATCACCGCATGGGATTGCTCCCGATTTATTTAATCTCTGGCAGATCCTTCTGAATGATCTTCAAGCCTTCACGTAAAGCTTCTTGATAACGCTCTCGCTCTGCTTTCATCGTCTCTGCTGTCCAAGAATAGAAACCTTCACCGGTTTTCATTCCCAACTTACCACTAGCGATACGATCGCTCAAACATTTTGCAATGTCTGGGGAGTTATTCAGAGTGGGATAAATCGTTGCACCACCGGCACCATGCACATCTAAACCAGCATGGTCCCTCTGCATTGCAGGTCCAGCAGCGATGTAGCGGAAACCAAAACCAAAACGTACGGCCTTATCAATATCTTCTAGGCTAGCGATACCGGCATCAACCATGGCAAAGGCTTCACGTGATAAAGCGTGTTGCAAGCGATTTGCTAAGAAGCCAGGTAAATCTTTTTTAACAGTAACTGGCACCATACCGCAGGCCGTCATCAATCGAGAAAGGCTTTCGCCAACCATGGGAGAAGTTTTTTGTCCGTAAACTACTTCTACACACGGAACTAAGTGGGCAGGCATGAAGAAATGCAAGCCAATCATTCGCGCCGCTGTTTTCAACCCTTTTGAAATATCACCAATCGGAAAGCTCGTACTGTTACTTGCTAAAACTGCTTCCGGTTTTGCGTATTGCTCCAGCTTGGCAAACAACTCTTGCTTGATATCCAAACGCTCGGGTACGCACTCAATGACTAAATCCACCTCAGACCAATCTATCTCCTCTAGTGAGCCGGCAGTAGAGAGCAAATGTAGGCGATGCTCATAACCAAGATCAATCATGGTGTTAGCAAAATAATCTGGTAATAGTGCACGGCGCTCGGTCGTGGGTTCCAGGACCTGTACGGCACAACCCCCCTCGTGCGCAAACGGCTGCCACATCAGCACCCATAGTGCCGCCACCAACGATGACGACCTTAGTTTCGGATGGGGTAAACAACATCTTCATTTCTCCTTCGGGGGCAAGATAAGGATTACAAATCCTCTTACAATGTTTTCATTATTCCAATAAAAAAGTAAGTGAGACATGATCCCAGTCAATTCGGTACTGCAGGTCGGACAATTTCCAGAAATAATGCAATTGGGGATTGATAAGCGACTAAGCACAACTAGGCTACTCGATCCTCAGAGCAAACTTCCCGAGGGCAACTTCACCGCCATCCTTACCCGGTCAAACACCCAAATCCCACAAGAGTTGCTGGAGAAAATACCAGGTATACAAATGGTCGCAACTTGTGGCGTGGGCTATGACAACCTTCCCTTGGACTATCTCAAGGCACATGGAATTAAAGCCAGCAATACCCCAGGCGTTCTAAATGATGCCGTCTGTGAGCTGGCCATCGGTATGCTGTTTGGCCTATTACGTCGCATTCCTGAGGCCCAGAACTTTGCTAAAAGCACTGCTTGGTCGAAGGCGCCCTTCACTATCACCACAACCCTTGCAGGGAAAAGCGTTGGGATTGCAGGCATGGGTCGTATTGGGCAAGATCTAGCAAAACGCTTAGAGCCATTTAAGGTCAAACTAGTCTACACCGGCCCCACCCCCAAAGAACTCCCTTACGAGTATTTCAGCGATATCAAGTCCTTAGCAAAGGCATCTGACATTCTTATTCTTGCATGTCCGGCTAGTCCAGAAACGGACAAAATGATTAATGCAGATGTCTTGGAAGCTTTGGGACCGAGAGGCTATCTCATTAATATTGCACGAGGCAGCGTAGTGGATGAGGCTGCACTTTTAGTTGCACTGCAGCAAAAAATCATTGCCGGTGCAGCGCTCGACGTATTTGAAAATGAGCCAAATCCAAACGCTGACTTCTTAAATATTGATAATGTCTTACTAACACCGCATATTGGAAGCGCCACCTCTGAAACGCGACAATTAATGACGAACCTAGCAATAGATAATTTAGAAGCTTTCTATAATAAAAAACCACTTCTGACTGAAGTAAAAAATTAAAACGGAGTAAGTAATGACCATTTCCCTACACCCCTCCACACTACCTGCGGTGCTTTCACCCGTATTGACTCCATTTAAAGAAGACGGTAGTCCAGATGTAAAAAAAATTACTGAAGCAATGTCAATGGCTCGAAGCTAATGGTGTTGGTCAGGCAATCTTCGGCACAAACTCAGAGGCTAATTCCATGTCTGCCCCACAAAAAATGGGCGCATTGACAGCGCTCATTGAGGGCGGCTTAAATCCTGGGCATATGATGCCTGGTACGGGCGCTACGTCGATTGATGCCACAGTGAATATGACACGTCACGCAATTCAACATCGGTGCGCGGGCGTCTTAATGTTGCCACCTTTTTATTACAAAGACGTCACTGACGATGGTCTCTTTGCCTACTTCTCAGAAGTGATTCAAAAAGTGGGTGATGCTGCATTACAAATTTATATCTACAATATTCCACCCGTTACCAAAATTAACCTCAGCCTTTCTTTGTTAGAGCGCTTAACTAAGGAATATCCAAAAACCGTTGTAGGTATGAAAGATAGTTCTGGTGATTGGGCCTATACAGAGTCAGTCATTAAACTTTTGACCTTCCCCTCGTTTTTCACCTGCAATCAGCGTGAGTCGTCATGCTACCAGCATCTCCTTTCTTCTTGCTAGCCAGTTCTGTAAATATTGCTTAGGAGATTGATAGCCAAGACTGGAGTGGCGACGCTTACGGTTGTAACGCACTTCAATATAGTCAAAGCAAGTAGTCTTCATTAATTCATGGGTAGCAAAGCGATTGCCGTAGATGGCTTCATTCTTAAAGCTACCGAACCAGCTTTCTGCAGGGGCGTTAT
>NZ_JBIIPA010000011.1:0-65674 GCF_044342855.1 Polynucleobacter sp. | reverse complement strand
TCCTTCACCCCGCCACAGCACCTGTTGCTCGACAACTGGAAGAACGGGTCGTAGCATGGCTTGCTCCCTTTTTTGGCATGAACGGCGGACACATGACGCCCGGTTCGACAGTGGCCAATTTGACCGCTTTGTGGTCAGCGCGAGAGTGCGCTGGCATTACGGAGGTGATTGCATCAGACGGAGCGCATCTCTCCATTGCAAAGGCGGCTCATATCTTGGGTCTCAAATACCTGAGTGTGCCCATAGACGCCAACGGCTCGATGGACGCGGCGCGGTTGCCGACCAACTTGAGCAAATCCGCCCTGGTCCTCACCGCCGGTGCAACCAGTACAGGCGCAATAGACCCATTTGACTTAGCCGGTAGGGCAGCTTGGACTCATGTAGACGCTGCGTGGGCCGGTCCTTTACGGATGAGTAATTACGCCAATCTACTTGCCGGTATCGAGTCGGCGGACTCTGTTGCCGTATCTGCACATAAGTGGCTTTTCCAACCAAAAGAGTCTGCGCTTGTATTGTTCAAGGACACCGAGAAGGCCCACACGGCGGTTAGTTTCGGTGGAGCGTACCTTGCCACACCCAATGTTGGAGTTCTTGGCTCTCATGGTGCAGCTGCCACGGCCCTTCTGGCAACGCTGCTTGCATGGGGGCGTGAAGGAATTGCTCAGCGAATCGAGCACTGCATGGACCTTGCCCGTTGCTTGAGAGATTTTGTGGTTGCTGACGAGCGCCTTGAGCTTTATGCGGAACCCCGAACGGGTATTGTGGTCTGGCGGCTTAAGAAAGAGAGCTTTTTTGACCAGGTCCTGCACAAGATGCCACTTGGTTCCACGTCTACAACAACAATTGCGGGTGTGAAGTGGTTCTGCAACGTGGCGGCCAATCCCAGTGCAGATGTTGACCTGCTTATTGCTGCCATCCAGAGAGCCTTACCTGAGCGTACTTAGTTCGCGCTCAATGGCTGCTATCGCTGCATCACCGCCGCCGAAGGCAGCTCTGCGACCGTCGGTAATGGGTCGAAAGGGCAAAGTGGATCAACCTATCAGGTTCGAATCCCCGACCCTACCAAAAAAAGGGGTCTGGAAACTCACGTAAAAAGCGGCTGTCTCAACATTTAGAAAGATGAACTGGACACCAAGTGCTTGATATGCTTGCTCATCAAAAACTTAGGCGGTTTGTGATGCCGTATGTTCTGGGCCGCCAATTAGCATGCATCTATCTGAGTTTGTCATTAAAAAAGCCCCGCTAACTGCGAGGCTTTTTTGTAGATTAGATTACTCTTCCAGTAGGCTTCTTAACATCCAAGCGGTTTTCTCATGGACATCCTGTCTTTGAGTGAGTAGATCAGCAGTTGGCTGATCGCAGGCCTTTTCTGCCAATGGAAATAATTTGCGCGCTGTTTTTGCTGTAGCTTCCTGTGCCTTAACTAGCAGCCTCACCATATCCATCGCCTTGGGAGTGCCTGATACCTCCTCGATGGAGGTTAATTTAGAAAACTCTTTATAGGTCCCTGGGGCAGGTTCCCCTAAGGCCCGAATGCGTTCTGCAATCAAATCTAAAGCGGCCCATTGCTCCGTATATTGCGCCATAAACATAGTGTGAAGTGTGTTGAACATTGGACCTTTTACGTTCCAATGAAAATTATGGGTCATCAAGTACAGGGAGTAGCTATCTGCTAGCAGGGCAGAGAGGCCCTTGGCAATTGCTTTGCGATCCTTTTCACCGATGCCGATATCAATTGTGAAGTTAGCTGGTTTGGCGCCCATATTGTTCCTTAGTTTGAGATGATTAATCAAGCGAGTTGATTCCAAATCAATATTGCCACAGTTAACAATATGCTGCTAAAGCTTTAAGTTCCCCAGAATGATTTGTAGGACTTGCAGGATGAGCAGTAAAGCGAGTGGGGATAAATCTAAGGCGCCAAAGTTGGGCATTGCCTTCCTAATTGGGGCGAGCAGGGGGTCAACTAATAGCGACACTAAGAACTGAATTTGAGTCCCTGCGCCAACCCAAGAAAGAATGATGCTGGCAAAGACTAGGCCAACTAGACCTGACAAGGCAAGATCAAGCAGATCAATCAATGCGAGCGCTAACCAAGAGATATCAATCGAGGTGGCGCCAGAAATTAATAGCAGGATTGCAATCTTGCACAAAATTAAAAGATAGGCTGCAACGCAACTCGCTAGATCAAAGCGGCCAATGCTGGGTAGGAAGCGTCTTAGCGGAAGAACAATCCAATTGCTTAAAGGCAGGATATAAGCGCCAATGGACTTGCTTTGTCCCGCGCCTAAATTGAAGGCAAGCCACTGTAAATAGCAGCGTAAAAGGCAAACTCCCGCAACAACGCTAACGAGTACCTGAAGAATGAGATTGGCGATTTGTATCAACATTGAGACATTGTAGGGGCTATTGAAAAATGATTTTTATGTAATTTCTCTTGGGATTGGCTTAATACTGATCAAGAGTCTGCTGAAGCAGTTCGGCATTCTTGATGTATTCAATCTTGCTAACTCTTCCTTGGTTAAGAAGGAGGGCTGTTACAGCATCATCTTCTCTAGGCCAAGATTGACTTTCCTCTGCATTCAAGACTATTCCTACGGAGTAGGGCAGATCCCTCATAGAGGGAAGTGCAAAAGTTCTGGTGATGAATCCAGGCATTTTGCTGAGATCCGAAAAGTAAACAACCTTTTTTGAGTTTAAATAGTCCGCACTTTTTTGGCTAAGAATGCTTTGCACAAGGGTGTTGGCGTTTCTACTGCCGCTAAAAAGCACAAGCCTTGTATCGGCAGGAATTACCCATGGTTTCTCATGCTGATCACTCAGTGTCATTTTGGGAATTGGGTCACCAACCCGAAGCAGTGGGCTTTGAGCCCAGCTTACTGCACTAATTGCCATAAAAGCGACTATTGTGACCATTAGTTTGTTGGATGTATGTTTCATTGATGTCCTTGTTGATTTGCTTTGGGGGTGAATAGCCCCACTTAATTTATGTCATATAAATATACATTATATATTTTTATATATTGGTGTAGTATGAACCTGTGACACTAACAGCACTAATGAAATAAAGGAAAACATCATGAGTGAAATGACAGTGCAGTTCCCAAGATTAAACGAGAGAACTCCAGAATTTAGTGCAAAAACCACTTTTGGAGAAAAGAAGCTATCTGACTATGAAGGTAAGTGGCTTATTCTTTTCTCGCACCCAGCAGATTTCACGCCAGTATGCACAACTGAATTTATTGGTTTTGCCAAAGCAGCAGAGACCTTCAAATCCATGAATTGTGAGTCTATGAAGGTAAGTGGCTTATTCTTTTCTCGCACCCAGCAGATTTCACGCCAGTATGCACAACTGAATTTATTGGTTTTGCCAAAGCAGCAGAGACCTTCAAATCCATGAATTGTGAGTTATTGGGCTTGTCAATCGACAGTCTTTTCTCCCATTTGGCTTGGGTTAGAAATATTGAAGAGAAGTTTGGTCAAAAGATTACTTTCCCGATTATTGAAGATATTAAGATGGAAGTAGCTTCTGCCTACGGCATGGTGCATCCAGGTGCAGCCGATACACAAGCAGTGCGTGCCACCTTCTTTATCGATCCTAAGGGCATCTTACGTGCCATGGTTTATTACCCAATGAGTAATGGTCGATCTATTAATGAATTTGTTCGCTTATTACAGGCAATGCAAACTAGCGATAAGAATTCAGTAGCGACACCAGAAGAATGGACTCCGGGTTGCGATGTTATCGTGCCACCACCAAAAACTTCAGAGGCTGCTGATAAGCGTGCCAGCGAAGGCTACAACACAGTAGATTGGTACTACAGTACTAAAAAACTGTAATACTTGCTCACTTGATTTAGCTCAAATCCCCATCTATGCAATGGGGATTTTTTTAAGGCTGGCGTTCGGCAGCATTATTCAATTGGTGCCACAATTGTGTTTAGAAAATTCAATTACCGGGAGCAGCCGTGCTCGATTCACTTTTATTTAGTCGTATTCAGTTTGGCGCGAACATTTCTTTTCATATTCTCTTTCCGACCATTTCGATTGCGCTGGGGTGGTTTCTCTTCTTTTTTAAGATTCAGCATATTCGGACTGGTTTGGATTATTGGCGTGAGGCCTATCAGTTTTGGGTCAAGATTTTTGCTTTGACCTTTGCTTTGGGTGTGGTCAGCGGCATCACGATGAGTTTTCAGTTTGGTACGAACTGGCCTGGCTATATGGAGACCGTTGGCAACATTGCAGGACCATTACTAGCCTATGAAGTCTTAACCGCATTTTTTCTTGAGGCCACCTTCTTGGGTGTGATGTTGTTTGGTGCCAAGCGGGTGTCTCCCTTGGTTCATACCATTGCAACATTTTTAGTGGCTTTTGGAACTAGTCTTTCTGCGTTTTGGATCATTGCTTTAAATTCTTGGATGCAAACCCCGCAAGGTTTCATCATGATTGATGGCAGGGCGCATGCGGTCGATTGGATGGCAATTATTTTTAATCCATCCATGCCGTACCGTTTAGGCCATATGTTGTTGGCTTCATTTTTAACGGTGTCATTCTTTTTGGCAGGTATTTCTGCTTACCGCTATTTACGCAATAGTCGATCACCGGCCAATTTTCTAGTGATGAAGATCTCGCTTACTGTGGCCGCTGTTTTAATCCCTATTCAGATCATGTTGGGTGATGCGCACGGTCTGAATACGCTTGAGCATCAGCCTGCCAAGCTTGCTGCCATGGAGGGTATTTGGGAAGGTGGTGCTGGTGTTCCTGCAGTCATTTTTGGAATACCCAATCAACAAACCCGCACCAATGATTACGAGATTAGTATTCCGAAGTTGGCATCTTTGTATCTCACACATAGTTGGGATGGTGAGGTAAAGGGATTGAATCAATTTGGGGACAAGATTCCGCCAGTCGCTCCGGTGTTCTTTGCCTTTCGTGTGATGGTTGGCGTCGGCGTATTGATGCTGATATTTTCATGGCTAGCGCGTTGGCAATTGCGGCAAGATCGACAGTTACCTAGATTGATGGCAAAAGCGCTGGTATTAATGACCTTCTCTGGTTGGGTAGCTGTATTGGCGGGCTGGTATGTCACTGAGATTGGGCGGCAACCTTACCTTGTCACGGGTGTACTGACCACCGCTCAAGCAGTAACTACCTTACCCTCGAGCATGGTCTTTTCTACGCTGTTCGCTTATCTGACTCTTTATGTGGGGCTGCTGTTCGCCTATATTTGGGTCGTGTTTTATTTGGCCCGCCAAGCTGATAGTCAGGATGCTCAAAGTCAATTGACTCCTAAGAAATCAGACTCCTCTTTTAGTCCCTTTGGCGCTTAATCTATGAACACCATGGACCTTACTCAAGCCTCGGTCTGGCTACCTTTATTTTTCTTTGTTGCGATGGGCATTGCCATGCTCTCCTATGTTGTTTTGGATGGCTATGACTTGGGCATTGGGATGCTTCTCAACCGTGGTACCGATGCAGAGAAAGACATGATGATTGCATCCATTGGTCCTTTTTGGGATGCCAATGAAACATGGATCGTCTTAGGCGTTGGCTTATTGTTGGTTGCCTTCCCTTTGGCGCATGGTGTGATTTTGACCGAGCTGTATTTGCCAGTTGCCGCCATGTTGCTTGGGCTGATTCTAAGGGGGGTATCTTTTGACTTTAGGGTCAAAGTGAATATTGAGCAAAAACCACTGTGGAACTTGCTGTTTTATATCGGCAGCCTGGTTGCTTCTGTATCTCAAGGAATCATGATTGGACGCCTGATCGTGGGATTTGATTCTGGAGCTTTGGGGTGGTTATTTTCTGTATTGGTGGGTCTGTGTTTACCCGCTGGCTATGTGCTTCTCGGCTCTACTTGGTTGATATTAAAAACCGAAGGGGATCTCCAGAAAAAAGCATTTCGATGGGCAAAGATCAGTCTATGGTTAACTGGATTTGGTATCGCTTTGGTGTCCATTGCGACTCCGTATTTCAGTCCTGAAATCATGCACAAGTGGTTTGCCTGGCCTCAAATCATCTGGCTCTCTCCAGTGCCTATCGCCACTGGATTTCTCTTCATCCTTAGTTACCGATTTATTGGCGCATTGGAAGTAGGGAAGGTTGATAAAGAGTGGCTGCCATTTGCTAGTGTCGTCGCTATATTTTGGTTATCTTTTTTTGGTATCGCCTATAGTATTTTTCCATACGTCATCATTGGAAAAATGACTCTGTGGCAAGCCGCCGCCGCAACTGAGTCTTTATGGGTTATTTTCTGGGGCGCAATTGTGGTGTTACCAACGATCCTGGGCTACACCCTATTTTCTTATCGCATCTTTAAAGGCAAAGCTACTGCGCTGACATACTATTGATAAGGGAGCAGCACTTAGTCGCTAAAGGTCACCACGTGATCAGCTACTAAGTGGATGCCAATCTTTTCACCAATCGCGTGATCATGGTGGCTAGGTACAAAAGCAAAAATCTCAGTACCCGATGCTAGCTTGAGCGTATATAGAAAGTCAGCGCCTCTAAAGGTCTTACGTACAACCTCTGCTAGCAAGGTGCTGTTGTCATCATGCTGAATATCATCAGCCCGTAAGAGGACGTCGATTTCTTTTCCAGCTTCCTTACTGCGATCTTCTTCTAGATCGAGCTCACCCAATTCAATCTTCACTTTGTTATTGGCTTGCACGACCCCCTTAACAAATACTCCGCGACCAATGAAATCGGCAATATAGCGATTGGCTGGCTTGTGATACAGCTCATATGGGCTATCCCACTGAAGAACCTTCCCATCAGTCATCACGCCGACCTTATCGGCAATGGCAAATGCCTCAAATTGATCATGGGTTACTAGTAGGGCGGTAATGTTGTTTGCCTTGAGGATCTCTCGCATCTCACTTGCAAGGCGCTCTCTGAGCTCAATGTCCAAACTGGAGAAGGGCTCATCAAGCAAAATTAAGCCAGGCTCTGGTGCCATTGCTCTGGCTAGCGCTACACGTTGCTGCTGCCCACCGCTCAGTTCATGAGGAAAAGCGTCGGCTTTATCTGCGAGGGATACGCGCTTGAGCCACTCCAGCGCCACGGAAGATCTTTGCTTGCTTGGTAAGTGTTGCAGGCCAAAGGCAATGTTCTCTAAAACGTTGAGGTGAGGAAAGAGGGCAAAGTCCTGAAAGACCATGCCTACTTTTCTTTGGTTGGGTGGGAGGTGAATGGAGGCGGAGCTCACGACCTGATCACGGAGGAGGATTTCACCGGCTTTAACAGGCTCAAACCCACAAATCGCCCTCAAGACGGTAGATTTGCCGCAACCAGAAGATCCCAGTAGACAGCCAATTTCCCCTTGGACAAGATCAAGCTTGAGGGCCTTAACTGCGGTGACACGACCTTGACCATCTCGGCTTGGGTAGTCGATTTCGAGTCCTTTGATCGAAAGCAGTGTGTGAGCGGAGTTCATCCCTATAATTTTCTCATTAATACTAGTATTCAATGCTGGTGGTTTAATGCATAGCTAGAGTCTAAACGGATTGCCGATTTCATGAATCGTATTGTCGTGCCACTTGCCCTGTTGTTATTTTTGCCCCTATTTGGCTTGGCAGTACCTTTCCTATTCTCCGGAAGTGATCAAGTAGCTACTGGCACTCTTAGTCACCTCTGGAACTTTGTGTTGGGTGGATATATTGCCTCAACCCTGGTGCTTATTCTTGGTGTTGGAGTAGGGGTATTTATTCTCGGGGTGGGTAATGCCTGGATCATTGCTAGCTACGACTTCCCTGCTAAGAAAATATTTGAGTGGGCACTCATTCTGCCTTTAGCTGTGCCCACCTATGTCATGGCCTACCTGTTTGTAGATCTCCTGCAATTTTCTGGACCCATACAAAGCACGCTTCGTACAGTGCTGGGAATGGATTCTCTTTGGTTCTTTCCGGACCCAAGATCTCTGAGTGGGGCTATCTGGTCTTTCTCCTTCTGCCTCTTTCCTTATGTTTATCTCATTACACGCACTGCATTCTTAGAGCGTAGTGGTCGATTAATTGAGGTTTCAGAAACGCTTGGCTATAGTCCGCTGCAAGGATTTGTGAAATTGGTATTGCCAATGGCTAGGCCAGCGATCTTTGCAGGCATGGCTTTAGCCCTCATGGAGGTCTTAGCGGATTTTGGAGCGGTGTCTTATTTTGGCGTGCAGACTTTTGCGACTGGCATCTTTAAGGCATGGCTTTCTTTTGGTGACCGCGTGGCCGCAGTGCAGCTTGCTCTTGGTCTTTTGAGTTTTGTCTTACTCATCTTTTTTATTGAACAAAGTAGTCACTCAAAATTACGTTATGCCTCTTCAACACGGGGGAGGCCATTAGCCAAGGCTCTACTGGGTAAGAATGCCTTTTTTGCTTTTGTATTTTGTGGCGCCACGCTCCTATGTGGATTTTTGTTGCCGGCATTTGCGCTCCTGCAATTACTGTTCAAGCAAGGCCTCACGATTGATATTCGTTATCTTGATTGGTTGAGTAATTCTTTATCTGTTTCGATTCTGACGGCGCTAATCTCCGTTGCTCTCGCCATATTCTTTGCTTACTCAGTCCGAATGAATGCGCGCCTAGCCTGGGTCAATCGATTATTAGGTTTTGGTTATGCGCTACCCGGCGCAGTATTGGCTATTGGCATCCTCTCATTTTTAGAAATTTTTCAGCTTGCTTGGTGGATGTCTGCCAGCATGTTGGTGCTGATCTACGCTTACTTGGTGCGCTTTCTTTCTTCTAGTTTGCAAAGCGTCGAAGCGGGGCTGGCACGCATCACGCCCTCTATGGATGCATCAGCAGCGCTACTTGGGCTTTCTAAGGCGCAGATTCTGAAGCGAGTGCACGTACCCTTGCTTAAGCGAAGTCTGCTGACTGCTGGCCTCTTTGTCTTTGTGGACGTGATGAAGGAGTTACCAGCAACACTGCTATTGCGCCCATTTAACTTTGATACTTTGGCTGTTGCCACCTATCAGCTGGCGGCGGATGAGCGTCTAGCCGAGCTTGCCCTCCCGTCCTTAACCATTGTTCTGGTTGGACTTTTTCCAGTATTGCTGCTTTCCAGAGTCATCTCTAAATCTTAATTGATAATCATTCGTATTTGTGATAAATTAGATTTACTCTAATTCTGATCGTCAATACAGCAATGGCAACTCAAGCAATCCACAAGTTCCTAGTCGCAACTTCATTGGTACTGAGCGGCTTTATGGCATTGCCAATACATGCTCAAGAAGCCAGGGAGTTGAATCTCTATTCCGCTCGTCATTACCAAACAGATGAAGCGCTCTATAGCGATTTCACTAAGAAGACAGGCATCAGGATTAATCGTATTGAGGCTGATGACAATGCGCTGGCTGAGAGACTGAAAAGCGAAGGTGCCAATAGTCCAGCGGATGTGATTTTGATGGTCGATGCAGCGCGATTGTGGCGAGCGCAAATTGACGGATTCTTTAAGCCGATTCATTCCAAGTATCTAGAGGGTCGTATTCCTGCAAACCTACGCTCTAAGCCTGAGCCAGAGGGATCAACTTGGTTTGGTTTTTCGACTAGAGCTCGACTCGTGGTCTATAACAAAGCAAAAGTAAATCCACAAGACGTCGACACTTATGAGAAATTGGCTGAGCCCATGAACAAGGGTAAGGTATGTACACGCTCTGGCGCCCATCCATATATGCTGTCATTGATTGGAGCCATGATTGAGCGTCGCGGTGAGGCAGCTGCTGAAGAGTGGGCTAAGGGCATGGTGGCAAATATGGCTCGCCCTCCAAGAGGCGGCGATACCGACCAAATTAAAGCCGTAGCTTCAGGCGAATGCGGAGTAGCTTTAACAAACTCTTACTACCTAGTTAGGCTCTTGCGTTCAACTAAGCCAGAAGACCAGGCAATTGTTTCTAAGATTGGGTTTACTTGGCCTAATCAGCAGACAACTGGCACGCACATCAACATTGCGGGTGGTGGTGTAGCCAAGAATGCACCGCATTCACAAGCTGCCATTCAGTTTCTTGAATATCTCGCTAGCGATTCGGCACAAGAATATTTTGCCAACGGTAATAACGAATGGCCTGTGGTGAAGTCGGTCAAGATTGAAAATGAAGGACTCAAAATGTTGGGTCCATTCAAAGCTGAAAATATTTCGATTGCGGCGATTGGCAAGAATCAAATTGCTGCACAACGCTTGCTTGATCGAGTTGGCTATAAGTGAAATATATTAGGGAAAACCCTTGACTTTTAAGAGGTTTTCGTTTAAGATATAAATTCGCTGAGAGCCGGCTTTCAGCATAAGAGGCGTACAGACTAGAGTTTTACCGCAGTTGTGGAGACTGTCAATGCGCTTCTTAGAAACATCTTCAAAAGCAGTAGCCAGATCGCATCAGTGATCATCTGAAAATCAGAAATGAGCTACGGCAAATCAAAAAATATTGGCGGATTCAACCACGAAGTGCAACTTTGATAAATACCTAGTGGCTAAGGATGTTTTAGCATCCAAAGCTTCTAGACCTGCAAGTCAAAGTAGCCATGACCTATCAACACCTTAGCCAAAATGAACGATATCAGATTTATATCCTCATAAAAGACGGAAAAACCCAAACTCAGATTGCAAAGCTGATGGATAGACATAAGTCGACCATTAGCCAAGAGCTTGCTCGTAATACGGGAGGTAAGGGTTATCGACCTAGGCAAGCCTGGCTCTTGACGCAAGAGCGATCCTTAGGCTCTCGCAACGCTACCCAGATTACTGCTGCCGACTGGGGTAAGACAGTTAATTGCCTCTTAGAGAAGTGGAGCCCAGGCCAAATTGCAGATCAAGTGGGTATTAGCCATGAGACCAATTGGAGTCCATCACAAGCAAGCCGTAGTGACCTTAGTAGAGCGTAAGAGTGCTTATGCCCTCATCGCCAAAGTCATCAATAAAACCTCAGATTTAGTAAGTACCGCCATCATTAATAAACTAAGTCCCATGACCCCATTAGTCAAAACCATTACTTTTGACAATGGGAAAGAGTTTGCAGGACACAGCACAATTGATGCCACATTAAACGGCACCACGTACTTTGCCGATCCTTTTGCCAGCTGGCAAAGAGGATCGAATGAAAACTTCAATGGCTTGCTACGGTAATACATCCCCAAGAAAAGAGCCTTATCCACTGTCACCGACAAGGAGCTTAAAATGATCCAAGGTCAATTAAACAACCGACCCAGAAAGCGCTTAGGATTTAAAACACCAAGCGAAGTCTTTATGCAATCTTTAAACCGTGTTGCACTTTGTGGTTGAATCCGCCATTTAAAAAGAATTCAAAATAACAGCAGGGTCTCTGCTCGCTTGCAATTTGTACATCAGACTTGTAGGTGCTAAAGGTCGCTAGAATGCATCCATTCTTTTACAGGCCTGGATTTCTAAATGAAAATCATCTCGAGTATTTTAGTTTTTGCCATTTCAATGGCAATGCTAGCCTGCTCAACACCCAAAAGCGATTTTGGCGTCTATCGACAGTCTGATGGAACTGTTGGGGTGCATGCCCCAAAATCCGGTAAAGATACTGAAGCTCAGGCAGCTGCGGGGGAGGAGTGTCAAAAACTAGGAAAGCGAGGCGCCACTATTGCTGAAACTCGTAAAACAGTGAACGACCGCTTTCCTATGACTTACATTTTTGTGTGTAATACCTATTAATTTATAGCTGCTTAGCTAAGCAACCATTTCTTAATAGATTTGTTTACGCACATTGCATCTAAAGCCAATCCAAAGAACTCTGAACCATTGGTAACCATGCTCTCAATAGCTTCAACCTTGCCAGATTTCACGCCACGCAAATAAGTTGCGGCACGATAGCGTAGGAAATGCTCATTCACACCTTCCTCGTTATCCGTAGAGCAAATTTCTAGGCTGCCATAGCGAGTTTCTGGGTTGATATTCAGAATAGAGAGGCCTAACGCACCAATCAGCTTTTCTGGAACAGGAATTGGAACGTAGGAGTAGAGGGATACCAACTGCTCTTGCTCATCGACTTCAATGATGTGGTCAACATCGAACACATCTTTTTCTGTCAACTCAGTTTCGCCAGAATCGCCGCCACCAAAGGTAGACTCAAATTGCAACATTGCTGTATTGCTGTCTTTGGAGATTTCGATCATGTCAGGGTAACCAAGCAAGCCTTTCCACCAGTACATCAGTGAGAAGGTGCAAGGCTTAACTTCAACTAAGCCCTTATCGGTTGATTTGGCAAAGTACAAACCGTAGAACTCATCATCTTCCTCGAGTCCGTACTGATCGACTTTCAGTTTCTTTGGCGCAGCTGCCTTAGGAGACTTCTTGGCAACTTTCTTTGGGGCAGGTTTTTTGGCCGCTGGCTTCTTTGCCGCTACCTTTTTAACTGCCTTCTTCGCTACGGGTTTTTTCGCAGTCGCCTTTTTAGCGACCGGCTTTTTGGTTGCTGGTTTTTTCACTACCTTCTTTACGGCCTTTTTGGCTACCACTTTCTTAGCGGCAACTTTTTTAACGGCTTTCTTTGCAGGGGCTTTTTTTACCACCTTAGTAGCTACTTTCTTTTTTGCTGGAGACTTCTTTGTAGCCATGGTCTATTACCCTTCCTATTGGTAGTTAATGTGCTTAGCGCACTAGTCGATATTACTTCAGCTCTATCTACTTTTGCTGATATTTATATGGGGATTTACCTTGCAATATCAAGAGTCAATCCCCAATTGTTTTTTAGCTGCATTAAAGAAGGGCGCGGTGCTTGAATTTGAGCGCTAACTTGCTACACTGGAACTGTGCAGTTATGAATAACCTCAACCTAAAGAGAATCTATGTTCCCTGAATATCGTGAGTTAATTACTAAGCTGAAAACATCAGATCGTCACTTTTCTCATTTATTTGATAAGCACAACAATCTGGATCAAAAGATTCAAAGAATGGAGGCCCATTCTGAGCCTAGTACTCCTGAGGAGATTGAGATTTTGAAAAAAGAAAAACTCTTATTGAAGGATCAGCTATACGCGGTATTGAAAAAAGCCAGCGCTACTTAATGGCGGCAGGCCATCAGAGCTCATATATGGATCTGATGGTCTTTAATTGAGGCTTAGGCCTTCTTCAAAAAGCAGGCTTTGAGCAACATATTGCCTGCTTCGGTTTTGCAGTCCACCTCATGATCACCGGAAACTAGGCGGATTCCCTTAATCTTTGTCCCAACCTTGAGGGTTGTGGATGATCCTTTAACCTTTAGATCCTTAATGAGGGTGACGGTGTCGCCATCGGTCAGCAGGTTACCGTTAGCATCTTTCACAATCAGAGCGCCTTCATCTTCTTCTGCGGCAGCTGTCATCGGCCACTCATGGCCACATTGCGCGCAAACAAAATTTTCACTGTCAGGGTAGGTCATATCCTCTTGGCAGGCTGGGCATTTTGGTAGATTGGCTGAAGTATTCATGATGTGTGACCGATGGAAGTAATTTAAGCCTCGATTTTAGTGTGCGGTAGCAGGCATAAAGTTAGAATCGACTGACGATGAATAAAAAAATTAAGATTGTTCTAATTTCTGTTGCAAGCCTATTGCTGCTAGCAGTGGCGGGGGTTTGGTATGCCTCCACAGCGATAGATCCAGCTCAACTGGTCAAGCTGCTAGCAACTTCTGTGAAAAGTGCCACAGGTAGGGATCTCAAAATTTCAGGGCCGGTAACTTTAAGTCTCTTTCCATCGATTATTGTTTCCGCTGAGCAGGTGAGTCTCAGTAACGCCCCGTGGGCAACAGAGTCGGACATGTTGGAGCTCCAGCGGATTGAGTTGGACATCAAAACCCTTCCTCTTTTGAGTAAACAGGTTGAGATTAATAGTATTAACTTAAGTGGCTTGGAGCTCTATTTGCGAAAGAATTCTGCTGGCAAAGCAAATTGGGATCTGAGTGTCGACTCAAGCCCGACCGCATCATCAGCATCCAACACCTCAGATAGTGGCACGGCTAACGATAACCTGATGAGCTTGACAAATATTTCCATGCAAAACGCAAACATTTACTATGAAGATGCGAATGCTGTGAAATCTAGCTACCAGATGCAGCGCCTTTCCGTATTGGGTCGCGGGGATAAGTCGGATATCACGCTCAACATGAAATATAACTCGGTCAATGTTGGGTTAACTGGTTCAGTCGGCTATCTGTCTAAGGTTTATAAGGACTGGGGAAGTTCAGCGCTGGAGTTTCCGGTTGATCTTAATCTCACTATGAATGGGAAAGCGCTTCAGATAAAAGGCAGCCTGGCTAAAAATGCGCAATCTATGGCCGTGGTCAATATGGCGTTGACCTCCAAGGCATTTGAATGGCCTAACTTGACAACTCCAGTTACCAATTCCCCAGGGTGGGCACAGTCCAGCTCCCAGCGACCAGCCTCAGGCTCTCAATATTTGTTTAGTGATGACAGCTTGTCACTCAATTCATTGCCTCAGGCTACCGGAACAATCTCTGTGAATATCGCCGAACTTTCCCTGCCTAAACGCAAGCCCTTGCAGAACTTGACTGCGCAAATTCAGTTGAATGGCGATGTGATTGAACTTTCTCAGGCTACATTTCAGTTGGGTAGTGGACTTGCCGATATTCAGGGAAGACTTTCTCAATTCACTGGCCGGTCTCCCGCTCTTGCACTGAAGGGTGTAACTAAAAATTTCACCCTAGAGCAGCTTATGGGTAGCGTTGATCCCCAATCGAAGGTGAGTGGCGGAAATATGAAGCTAGCGTTTGATTTAAATTCGACCGGAACGAGTCTTCATCAGCTAGCTGGAAATTCCAGCGGAAAAATTCAAATGAGTATTGACCATGCCCAGATGGGGGCAAACTTTTTGAATGATGCTGGCGATTTTGTTGTGACAGTGCTTGATTCTATGAATCCCCTGCGCAAAAAAACCACCAACACAACCTTGGAATGCGCAGTAGCTTACCTGCCAATTAGTAATGGGCAGATTAATATCGCTAATTCTGTCGGCATGGAAACCGATCGCTTGAATGTGGTGGTAGCTGGCTCGCTGAATCTTAAGTCAGAGGCGGTTAATCTCACTATCGATCCCCAGGAAAAGTCGGGAATTACTACCGGCTTAGGTTTGGCTGGTTTAGTGAAAATAGGTGGGACTTTGAGTAATCCTAAGGCGGTGTTAAATCAGGCCGGAGTTGTCAATAGCGCGGTTTCCATTGGGCTTGGGTTCTTGACTGGCGGCGCAAGTATTTTGGCAGAGAATGCTAAGTCAATGACTTCCAAAGGTCACCCTTGTCGTGATGCTCTCCACCCCTGGACAGATATCTACCCTGGGGCGGAGTGATTCTTAAAACAATATTCCGCTGATAAAGAGGCTGAATAAAGAAATAAAGATGCTGGCAAAGAAAGCGGTCCAGAAGCTGGAGATCGTAAAGCCACCTACCACTGCAGACACAAGCATTAGCACTAAGGCATTAACTACCAGCAGAAACAGCCCCATGGTAAGAACGGTTAGTGGCAGGGTAAAGAGAATCAATAAAGGTTTCACAACCGCGTTGGCAAAACCCAGTAGTAGGGCGGCGATTAACAGTGAGCCACCATCTGCAAAGCGTAAGCCGCTAAAAAGGTAGCTGGCGACCCAGAGGGATAAAGAAGTTAAACCCCATTGAACTAAAAACGGTACTAAGTTACCCATGACAAATGTCCTTTATTTAAAAAGCTGCGATATTTATGCTAAATGTTATCGGCGCTTTAATAGTGAGGAGGAATTTCATCTTTTGGACTACTATTGCCTGCGCCATCGCTACTGCTGGCTTGCTCCTTAATAGATTTAAGCTCGCGATATAGAAATTCAATCTGCTGTTGTTGCTTGTAAATGGTCTGATTCAGTTGGTCAATCAAATCCTCAGTAAAGCTGAGTTTGATTTCAAGGTTAGTGATGCGATCTTCCGTCATTTCAATTCCCTCATCTTTATCTTAGGCGTCGACTAGTTCAAATCGACCATCTTCCATTTCTGCTTTTGGTCTAATCCAAAAGTCGTGTGACTGGAGTGATTCATATACGTAGGCTGGCTCTAGGTTAGCTTCAACATTGGCAAGCATCACCACTTTATAAAAGCCGCCCGTCTTAATGTGCCTTAGCTTGCTGCCTGGCTTAAAGAGGCCGTCATCGGCATCTGCCATTTTTGGTTTGCTCATGTTAAAAAAGTGCTTTCTCAGTATGATCTACGTATGACAAATTCTGTCCCATACTCCATTCTAGATATATCTCCCATCCCACAGGGATTTACTGCTGGGGATGCCTTGCGTAACTCACTAGATGTTGCTCAGCACGCGGAGGCTTTGGGCTATACCCGCTATTGGGTGGCGGAGCATCACAATATGACCGGTAATGCCAGCTCTGCTACTGCAGTCTTGGTTGGGTATATAGCTGGAGGCACCAAAACAATCCTTGTTGGCTCTGGTGGTGTGATGTTGCCAAACCATGCCCCGTTAGTCATTGCAGAGCAATTCGGTACTTTGGCGTCCATCTATCCCGGTAGGATTGAGTTGGGCTTAGGACGTGCACCTGGCACTGATCAAATAACCGCTAGAGCCTTAAGGCGGGATTTATTAGGGAGTGATGACCGCTTTCCGCAGGACGTACGAGAGCTACAACATTACTTTGGCCCTATTCAGGAGGGGCAAGTGGTAAAGGCTATTCCAGGGGCTGACACAGAAGTGCCGATTTGGATCTTAGGCTCCAGCTTGTATGGTGCTCAATTGGCGGCTCACTTTGGATTGCCTTATGCTTTTGCCTCACACTTTGCCCCCGAGCAGTTGCTGGATGCGATGTCGACCTATCGTGAATTATTTAAACCATCCGATAAGTTAAGCAAGCCTTATTCTGCATTTGTGATGAATGTAGTTGCTGTGGATACAGATGAGGAGGCGGCACATCTCTTTACCACTTTGCAGCAGAACGTTATTCGTATGCGCCGGAATACTCGTGGGCAATTGCCACCACCAATTGATGATTTAGATGATTTCTGTGAGCCACATGAAAAAGCCACTGCCGCACACGCTTTGCGTTGCTCTGCTGTTGGGTCTTTAGAAACGGTCAGAAAAGAGATGCAGTATTGGCTCGACCAAACTGGCGCCAACGAAATTATCATCACGGGCCAAGTTTATGATCATCAAGCGCGCTTAAGGTCATTTGAAATTGCCGCTGAAGCAGCTAAGGGATTGCGTTTTAGCTCTAAAGTCTGAAGGCGTTGTAGTCGCTCGTAATCAGAATATCTTCTTGAGCGGCTCTACTGGCAATGTGGAGCAGAGCATTGTCTTTGCTGATGAGTATCGCTGGCCTGAATTGATAGGCTAGATCCAAGAAGATCTGATCATCAGGGTCTTGGCATTTCCAAGGGGCGGTAGCTAGGCTTGAATCATCATGCAGCTCTGCGATGGACTGCCATTGAGCCAGAATGGCTGCTTGAGTCACTTCATCGAGTTTAAAGAGGGGGCGCGAGATGACGTCGGCAAACTCCAATACAGTCTTTTGGCTAGCAACCGCAGGAATGCTGCCGTCCACAATTGCTTGTTTCAGATTGATAGCCCGCTCGTCATTGAAGACAAAAATATCTAGCAAGATATTGGTGTCTAAAACTACCGGCTTCATTGTTGTTGATTGCGCCAGATTTCTGGGGTGATGGTGACTTGACCCATGTCTGAAGAAACGTATGCTTCTCCATCTTGAATATTGACATGCAGAACCATGCTGCGCTCGACCAGCTTATTGAGCTCTTTAGCTTGCTCTGCTGGAATAGAAATTACCTGAAGGTTGCGAGCACGAGTCAGCTTGTTCGCAATACCGTCCCACCATAGTTTGCTAGTGTGTCCACCATAGCAATAGACGATGACTTGATCGGATCGCCCACAGGCTTTCAGGATGCGTCGTTCATCGGGTTGCCCTACTTCAATCCAAAGCTTGATGGCATCCGTAAGATCCTTGACCCAAAGGTCTGGCTCATCGGTATCACTCAAACCTTTAGTAAAAGCCAAATCTTCCTGGGCTTGGAGAGCAAGGGCGATGATACGGATCATCATCCGCTCCTCAGTCTCTGAGGGGTGTTTAGCGATGGTGAGGGAGTGACTGCCGTAATAGTGGCGGTCAGAGTCTGCGACGTGAAGGTCGGCTTTGTGGATAGTTGCGCGTAGAGCCATGGCGCATTATCGCCTTTAAAAGGGGGTTAACCGGATCTCCCAGTATTATTTAGAAAATTACCTTGATTTACTATGTATCGTAGAGTCCCATGATCCGCATTACAGAACTTCGTCTGCCTATTAGCCATGCCCCTGAGGCATTGGATGAGGCAATCTTGAAGCGCTTGAATATTCAGGCTCAAGACTTGATTCGGGTTGATGTTTTTAAGCGTAGCTACGATGCCAGAAAAAATGTCGCTCTTGCTTTTATCTATACCGTTGATTTATCGGTAAAAGATGAGGAAAAATTGCTCAAGCAGTTTGCGAGCGACATTCACGTAAGACCATCCCCGGATACGAGTTACCACTTTGTGGTAAATGCATCACAAGTTAAGAGCGCAAGCTTTGAGCGTCCTGTCATTATTGGATTTGGTCCTTGTGGAATTTTTGCTGCCTTAGTGTTGGCGCAGATGGGTTTTAAACCCATCGTATTAGAGCGCGGCAAACCAGTCCGAGAACGTACCCAAGATACTTGGGGCTTGTGGCGTAAAAATATCCTTAATCCAGAATCGAATGTGCAGTTTGGTGAGGGTGGTGCAGGTACGTTTTCTGATGGCAAGCTCTGGAGTCAAATTAAAGATCCGAAGTTTTATGGTCGCAAAGTTATTGCTGAATTTATCAAAGCAGGCGCCCCAGAAGAAATTCGTTATGTAGCTAAGCCACATATCGGGACCTTTCGACTAGTAGGTGTTGTCGAAAGAATGCGCCAAGAAATTATTGAGCTCGGTGGAGAGATTCGCTTTTCACAAAAGGTCATTGGATTTGATATTCAGAATGATCAAATTGCTGGAGTCAAGATTGAGGGGCATCCGGACTTACCTGCCAATCATGTAGTGCTGGCTCTTGGCCACAGCGCTCGGGATACCTTTGAGGTTTTACATGCGGCAGGTGTTTATATGGAGGCAAAACCGTTTTCAGTAGGTTTCCGAATTGAACACCCTCAGTCTTTGATTGATAAAGCACGCTTAGGGCCACACGCTGGCAATGAGCTCATCGGTGCAGCCGATTACAAGTTAGTGCACCACGCCAAGAATGGTCGCGCAGTCTATAGCTTCTGTATGTGCCCAGGCGGAACGGTAGTTGCCGCTACCTCTGAGCCCAACCGTGTAGTGACTAACGGGATGAGTCAATACTCTCGTAATGAGCGTAATGCAAATGCCGGTATTGTGGTTGGCATTACTCCTGAGGACTATCCCGGTGGACCTTTGGCGGGTATCGAGTTTCAAAGAGCTCTAGAGTCCAAGGCGTACGAATTAGGCGGATCAACCTATGAAGCTCCGGGTCAATTGGTGGGGGATTTCTTGGCTGGCAAGGCTTCTACAGACTTTGGTTCTGTCATGCCATCCTATAAGCCCGGTGTTCATCTAACGGACCTCGCTGATGCATTGCCTGCTTATGCAATTGAGGCAATCCGAGAGGCGATCCCCGCTTTTGAGAAGCAGATTAAAGGCTTTTCAATGAAGGATGCGGTATTGACTGGTATTGAGACGCGTACGTCCTCCCCATTACGCATTACGCGAGGAGCTAACTTTCAGAGTTTAAATGTCAAAGGTCTTTATCCCGCAGGTGAGGGCGCTGGTTATGCCGGTGGAATCTTGTCTGCTGGGGTTGATGGGATTAAAGTAGCAGAAGCGGTAGCGCTCGACTATCTATCTCAATAATCCAATAAGCTAATTTCTGATGAATTCTGTAGTGCCTGCCTCTACATCAAATGAAAAAGAAGTACTTTTTCATCCAGAGCTATTGCAGAAGTTTGATATCAATGGCCCGCGCTATACGTCTTACCCTAGCGCTGATCGCTTTCATAATGGGTTTTGTGAAGCTGACTATTTGGGAGCATTGCAGCGCGTAGCTAAGGTCAACGAGCCACTATCACTGTATTTTCATTTACCGTTTTGCCCCAATATTTGTTACTACTGTGGTTGTAACAAAATCATCACTAAAGACCACGGTAGAAGCGCTAAATACATTAAGTATTTAGCCAAAGAGATGGCGATGGATTGTGCTGCCATGGGTGCTCAGAAAAAAATACCGGTGACCCAACTTCATTGGGGTGGTGGTACCCCTACATTTTTATCCCATGAAGAGATGACGGAGTTAATGCACCACACGCGTGAGCATTTCGACCTTCTTCCTGGCGGTGAATACTCGATTGAGATTGATCCACGACGAGTGACTGAGGCCGATATTGCCTTATTGGCTGAATTGGGCTTTAACCGTGTCAGTCTTGGGGTACAAGACTTCAACCTCGAAGTGCAGCAAGCAGTGCATCGCGTGCAGACCATTGAGGAAACTCAGGCGGTAATGGATTGGTCTAGGAAGTATGGATTTAAATCCAGAAGTGTGGATTTGATCTATGGCCTACCTAAGCAGACCCCGGAGACCTTTAAAGAAACTGTTGATGCGGTTCTCAAGATGAATCCAGATCGATTGTCGGTTTATAACTATGCGCACTTGCCCCATATTTTCAAACCACAGCGCAGAATTGCTGAAGAAGATTTGCCGGGGGCTGCAGATAAGTTAGATATTCTGTCGAACACCATAAAAACACTTAGCGATGCAGGTTATGTGTTTATTGGTATGGACCATTTCGCTAAACCAGACGATGAATTAGCGATTGCGCAAAAAGAAGGTAAGCTTCATCGCAATTTCCAGGGTTATTCCACGCAAGCTGAGTGCGATCTCTTGGCTTTTGGGATTTCTTCTATTGGCAAGGTTGACGACAGCTACTCGCAAAATGTCCGCACTCTAGATGAGTACTATGCAGCCATTGATGATGGCCATTTGCCAACCCTCCGAGGCCTACAGCTAGATAAAGATGACTTACTACGCCGCGAACTCATTGGCGAGTTGATGTGCCAATTTGCTCTCGATACAGAACAGTTTGCTAGTGCCCATCAAATCGACTTCCCAACCTACTTCAAGACAGAAATTGAGGAGCTAAAGCATCTAGAGGTGGCCGGCCTTCTCGAATGGCAAGGTGCCAAGATGGTAGTACCCATCAAGGGCAGGCTCTTGGCTAGAAGAGTGGCCATGACCTTTGATCGCCATCTGAGGGAGTCTCAGGCTAAGGGCACTTATTCCAAAGTTCTTTGATCAAATAAGTGCCAAAAATTGATCGATTTGATATAGATCAAAAACTCATCAAAACAGTGTTGCTTTAAAACCAATAAAAAATTTTGGTACCCATTGCATTTGATGTGCATCAAATCGTTACCCTCATATCAATTTGAAAATGAATTCATCAAATTGATAACAAAAAAGGGTACATCATGCGTATTAAAACTCTAGTAGCCGCAATGGCAGCAGTAGCTTCATTAGCTCCAATCGCCGCTCAAGCACAAGCAGCAGAAGAAAATCCTTGGATGATTCGTGTTCGCGCTGTTGATTTGCTTTGGAATAATGGTCAGACCGGAATTGCTCAGACTGCCGATATCAAGGCTAAAGACCAGTGGATTCCTGAGTTTGACGTTTCATACTTCTTTACTAAAAATATCGCTGCTGAGTTGGTATTGACTTGGCCGCAACAAGTCAACATTACCGCTGGTGGTGCCAATGTTGGTAAAGTTTCTGCCTTGCCACCATCTTTATTGGCTCAATACCACTTTACTGAGTTAGGCGCATTTAAGCCTTACGTTGGTGCTGGTATTAACTACACTATTTTCGGTAACCGTCAGAACTTTCCAGCTCTTGAAAATACCGTTCAGGTTCAGCCATCAAGCGTTGGATTTGTTGGCCAAATTGGTATGGACTACATGTTGGATAAAAACTGGGGCCTTAACATTGATGTCAAATACGCAACCATGGCTACTAATGTTCAGGCGGTGGATGGCGGTGCAAACCTCGGTAAATTGACTTTGAACCCATGGATGCCAGCTGTGGGTGTTACATACAAGTTCTAAGAATTCAGTTCTTAGTTCTTGAGATAGAGCCCCTGAGGGGCTCTATTTTTTTTGTCTTCTATTTATTGAATGAGATGATCGATTAATTTCTCAAACTTGGCTTCATCGAAATTTAAATTGTCGAAGCGCTGTATGGCGATATGTTCTGGCGGCTCCACTCTACGCTTGGCGTATTGCTCCCAATGTTTAAGTTTGTATTCGTCTCGAGGGTCTGCGCGCTTCTCCATGCGACTCCGTGCTTCATCTTCATCGAGATCTATCCAGGCGATTTTGATGCTAGATACGCTGGGAACTCCAAGCTCTTCGGGATTGAACATCCGACCACTTTGAATCTCACTGGAAAACGGACCTACTAAGATGACGTTTACTCCCAGCTGGAGATTTTCTTTGGCGATGGCGATCAGGCCTGCATATTCCCAATTTCTCAGGTTTTCGAGATAGAAGGGGCTATCACGATCATTGGGATTATTAGTGGTGAGCTCCATGACGTGGGCGCTATAGGCCCCATACACCGTATCTTTATCCAAAAAGAAAAAGTCCTCCCCAGTCTTTTCAATAATGAGGGGTAGCGCCTTTTTAGCCAAAGTAGTTTTACCTGTGCCTGCATGGCCAGCAAAGAGGATAAGTCGGGGAGCGCTTGGGCTGAGCTTGCAGGTCATTTATCTCTTTATTTGGAGGTATTGCTTGAGTAAATTCTACTTCTCAATCCCATGTTTATTGGAAATATCCCCACTTTGGGTGAAGTGACGATAATGTCGCCATGGCTTTAATCGTACTCACTGATGCAAAACTGGCTTTTGGCCACGTTGACCTCCTCGCAAATACTGCTTTCTCATTGGAATCTGGGGAACGGGTTGGCTTAATTGGCCGCAATGGCACAGGCAAATCTTCTTTATTGAAGATCTTGGCCGGCATAGAAAAAATGGATGATGGTTTGCTGCAATATCAGCAAGGCCTCCGAATTGCCTATGTTCCGCAAGAGCCCATATTTGAGGCTGAGGAGACAGTGTTTGATGCTGTATCTAAAGGCGTAGCTCAAGCCAAGGCTCTGCGTGAAGAATATGAGGCTCTGAGCGTTGGGGAGTGGGATGATGCAGCCCATCATCGCTTAGACGAAGTGCAGTCCCAGTTAGAGGCCTTAAGTGGCTGGAATTGGGAGCAGCGCGTTCATGAAACATTAGATCGTCTGCATTTAGATGCCGAAGTGAAGATTAATACTTTATCGGGCGGAACTAAGAAGCGTGTTGCTTTAGCTCGCACTTTAGTAGAGATGCCAGATGTCTTGCTATTAGATGAGCCTACCAACCATTTGGATTTAGATTCAATTTCTTGGTTGGAAGATTTGCTAAAAGAGTACAACGGCTCTGTAATTCTGATTACCCATGATCGCGCATTCTTGGATAACGTCTGTACGCAGATTGTTGAGCTCGATCGCGGTATCTTGCGGACCTATCCAGGTAACTTCTCAGCATACGAAGTATTAAAAGATCAGGAAATGAATTCTGAATCCCTGGCTAATGCACGCGCAGATAAGTTGCTCGCCCAAGAGGAGGTCTGGATTCGCAAAGGGGTTGAGGCAAGACGTACTCGAAGCGTTGCCCGTATAGCGCGTCTCGAAGCACTTCGTACAACACGCTCGCAGAGACGTGATGCGGTTGGGCAAGTGAAGCTCGCAGTTTCAGCGGGCGATAGAAGTGGCAAGATTGTTGCCGATCTTCAGAATGTCTCTAAGTCTTACGATCGCCCAATTGTGAAGGATTTCACAGCTACGATTTTGCGTGGCGATAAAGTTGGCTTACTAGGGCCTAACGGCGCCGGTAAGACGACGCTTCTTAAATTGATTCTCGGAACGATTGCGCCAGATTCGGGTACGGCAACGATGGGAACCCGTATTGAGGTAGCTTATTTTGATCAGATGCGAGAAGGTCTTGATCTCAATGCCTCACTTGAGGATTACATCAGCCCAGGTAGCGAGTGGATTGAAATTAATGGCAATAAGAAACACGTTAAGAGCTATTTAAGTGATTTCTTATTTGCACCAGAGCGCACCAATTCACCAGTAAGTACTTTGTCTGGTGGAGAGCGCAATCGCTTATTGTTGGCGCGCTTATTTGCGCGTCCTGCCAACGTCTTGGTCTTAGATGAGCCAACTAATGACTTGGATATCGATACCTTGGATTTGCTCGAGCAGTTACTGCAGGATTACAAGGGCACCGTATTCTTAGTCAGTCACGATCGTTACTTCTTGGATAACGTCGTTACTAGCATTATTGCCAATGAGGGCGATGGCTTTTGGCGCGAGTATGAGGGTGGTTACGAGGATTGGAAGATTCAGAAGGCTCGCTCAGATAAGATTCGCGCAGCCAACGGTGGCGCTAAGGTCGAACCAAAGCAAGATATCAAGATTGAGCCTAAGGTTGAATCCAAGCCTGTAGTAGCAAAGAGTGGAGTACAAAAACTCAATGGCAAGGAGCGCCAGGAGTTAGAGGTATTGCCTTTGCAGATCGAAACTTTGGAGACGGAGCAGGCGGATATTGGGATTGCGATGAGCAACCCCGATCTCTATAAAAATGAACCTGACTTGGCTGCCAGTATGCAAGCGCGCCTATCTGAAATCACTGCCGATCTCGATATCAAACTACAACGCTGGGAACTGCTTTTAAGTCGCTCAGAATCTTAATGTGACTTGAGGCGTTTGGATTTGAGTCGTGAAAATGCCTCGAGTCCAAATGAGGTCACAAGGGCGATGAGAAGGGCAATAGCGCTGGATGGCGCTGTCTTAATCGTATTTATCAGCAGTGCAGTAAATAAACTCAGGTTGATTGCAATCGCACACCACAGAATTTTTGGATTCGCTCTAGTATGTTTGTGTACCCGAAGATGTCCATAGGTAATCACCGCATAAACCAATAGAAAAGCTAGGCTAGCCATTTGACCCACTTCACTCAAAGGGAAGATTAGGGCTAGGATAATTACGCCAAGCGATGAGACGGTCAGTGCGTGAAGGTTATTTTTCAGAACGGTATTTCCCAAGACGCTAGAGACTTCATGCTTTTCTGCAAGGTCGGCCGCAATATTAGAAGCTGCAAAAATAGTAGCGTTGACCGCTGCAGCACAGGCTAGTAATGCAGAAATACTAATGAGAATAAATCCAAGCTGGCCTGCTACCAATTTTGCTGCATCAGCTAGTACGTGTCCATTATCTAATTGCATGACGTTCAAGGGCAGGAGCATCACAACAGCCATGCTCACGGCTAAATAGGCAATCGTCACTAAGATCAGCGCAGAAAACATTGCTAGAGACAATTCTTTCTGGGGACTCTTCATGGCTGATGAAGAATTGGTCACCACACCAAAGCCTTGGAAATTAATATAGAGAATGCCTGCAGCTACCGCAATACCCTCTATGGAGCCTCCTGCCATGTGGTAACTCTTGAAGTCCGCATGATTAAACCCCATCGCTGAAAATACTAGAAGGCTAATTACAACTAGACCAATAGCAAATGTTTCAGCCTTGCCAACCAGGCTCGGCCCGAGAAGATTCAGAAATGTACAAATCAAAATGATTGCTGCGGTAATGCATTTCAGAAGAGTGGGCGAGAGATCGCCGCCAAAAAGTGTATTGGTGTATTCAACAAAACCGGCTGCGTATAGGGCGGCTGCAATTAAGTAGGCAATGTATTGAAATAGATTGATGCCGCCAGAAATAAACCCAGGGCCAAAACTCATTACTGTAAAAGTGGCTGCTCCACAGCTGCTTGGATAGGCGGCACCGAGTTTTGCATAAGAGTAGACTGAGAAAGAAGCTGCAATAGCGCCAATCAGAAAGGCTAAAGGCACGTGGGTGCCCGCATGCGAGCTTGCCAAGCCAAGTAGGGAATAGAGGCCTGCACCCATCATTCCGCCGATGCCTAACGCGGTTGCAGAAAAAAGACTAACGTGCTTTGCTTGTTTGGGGGTTGCGTTTAAGTAAGCCTGAGTTCAATGGTGTTTAACCTACATTTGTGCGAAGCAGTTGGCTACGTAAGCGGGTGATTTCATCTAAGAGATCGAGCGCTAATGCGACCCCAGGAGTATTCAGCTCCAAGTCATGAGCAAGATGTGCTGCAGTTTTTGCTCGCTGAAGTGAATCTCCACCAAAGCGCCAGTCTTCTGGTGATGAACCAGTGGGGCTAAGAACACCTTCTGTGACCCAAGACATGATGAGATCCTCTGGTGCGCGTGTGGCTTGTGAAATTTCCACAATGCTCATATGCACCTCTTCTTCAACAAGGCTACCTTCAATCCAGGTGATTTGTGTTTGCGTCATATTCATCATCCCTTCAAGTGGGTTCTGGGGTTGAAATCAAAAGCCTTCTCTAGTGATTGATAAGCTTCTTTCTGTGCATCAGTTTCAGCGCTTGGTAAAACGATACTTGGTATGACATAAAGATCGCCAGCTTCTTTGCTAGGAATACCTTTGCCTTTTAGCCTCATCTTGCGGCCGGTTGCTGTCCCAGCGGGAATCTTCAGTTCCAGAGTGGATCCAGCGGGCGTAGGAATATTTACAGTAGTGCCTAGAGCGGCTTCCCATGGGGCTAAGGGCAGATCAAGATAAACATCTTTGCCATCTACACGGTAAATCGGGTTTGGATGGAAATCAATCTCGAGGTACAAATCACCCGCCGCACCAGAGCCCATGCCTGGAGCGCCTTGACCAGCTAGACGTAAATTTTGTCCAGCCTTAATGCCCTTTGGAATGCTGACATCGAGTTTGCGCTCTTGAGTGCTGACATGCCCATTGGCATCTTGAGTTGGCATATGCAGGGCAATGGTGCGTTTTGCGCCATTGTAGGCATCGGCTAGATCAATCAATATTTTGGCGTGATGATCTTGGCCTTTGAAATCCATGCCTTGGCGTGGGTTGCCACCACGACCACCTTGGCGATGTCGACCTCTGCCAAAGAGCGATTCAAAGAATTCACTTTGATCGCCTTCATAGCCGCCACCAAAGTTGCCATCAGAATATTCAAATCCTTCATTCCAGTTTGGTGGTGGAGTGAAGTCTTGACCATTTTTCCAATTAGCGCCCATACGATCGTAAGCAGCGCGCTTTTCTGTATCTTTGAGAACGGAATAGGCTTCGCCAACTGCCTTGAATTGTTCTTCAGCGCCAACTTCTTTATTCACGTCTGGGTGATATTTGCGGGCTAGCTTGCGGTAAGCCGCTTTAATCTCTGCTTCCGTAGCGCCTCGTGCTACACCGAGCGTTTCGTAGTAGTCCCTGAATTTCATAATTCCAATGAATTCCTGATTAAATCAATAAGCCCAATTCTACAGTCCCCGGCGGTAATTTCTGGCTTCTTTTGGGCAAAGAAAAAGCGGGCTGTTTGCCCGCTAGCTAGAGATTTGCAGCTACTTCTGAGCTTAACCCATTACCCCAATTTGCCAAGGTACAAACTCATAGTCCCCTAAGCCTAATAATTCGCTTTTAGAGGCCTCTCCGGAGGCTGTTCTGAGGAAGAGTTCAAATATACGTTGCCCCATTTCCTGAACTGAAACCGTGCCATCTAAGATCTCACCGCAATTGATATCCATGTCTTCGGTAAGTCGCTCATACATCGGTGTATTGGTGGCAAGCTTGATGCAAGGGGCTGGCTTTGATCCAAACATGGAACCACGTCCCGTGGTGAAGGCAATCAGGTTTGCGCCACCAGCAATTTGACCGGTTGCGGAGACAGGATCAAAACCGGGTGTATCCATAAACACAAAACCCTTAGCTGTTACTGGCTCTGCATATCGATAGACTTCCATTAAGGGTCCGGTGCCGCCTTTCATAGAGGATCCGAGTGACTTCTCAAAAATATTAGCTAGACCACCAATTTGATTCCCGGGACTAACTTGCCCGTTAATTTGGACATCGCGGCCAACAGAGTATTCATCTTTCCACCAACGAATGCGTTGGATTAATTTCTCATCAATGGCTTTGCTCACTGCGCGACGAGTGAGGGTATGTTCAACACCATAAATCTCCGGTGTTTCAGAAAAAATACCCGTACCGCCATGGCGCGACAGAATATCAATCGCAGCGCCTAAGGCTGGGTTTGCAGTAATCGAAGAGAATCCATCCGATCCGCCGCACTGTAAACCAACGCAGAGGTGACTTGCAGATACGGTCTGCCGTTTCACTTTATTGGCTGCTGGAAGGAGTGCTTTGACAGCCTCAATACCTGCTTCAATAGTTTTGCGGGTGCCACCAGTTTCTTGCATGATGAAGGTGTGCAAGGTCGAGTTTTCTTGTAAGGCTTCTTGCTCCATCAATCCTTTGAGTTGATTGCGTTCGCAGCCTAGGCCAATGATGAGGGCGGCAGCGAGGTTGGGATGCTGAGCATAGCCCGCCATCGTTCTACGCAGTAGTTGCATTGGTTCGCCACTCATTTCCATGCCGCTTAGAACTGCTGAGTCGGAACTAGCTGATTTATCTAAAAATATCTCTCAACTCCAAACTGAATCAGGCGTACATACTGAAAAAGATGGGCAGTTTTTAGGAGAGCTTTCTAATTTGGCTTCAAGAGCGGAGCAGTGGATATCGGGGTATGGATTACGCTTCACTGCTGCTGAGGCCTACAGCCAATTGCTGAGTAAAAACTTATATGAGCTAGTAGAGTCTCCAATTCCGGGTGTGCAGTCCCCCTCTGAATTTATGGATCGATGTTTTCAGCCTGCTATGGGTACCTGTATTTGGACTCAGCGTAGGCTAAAAGAATTATCCGACCGCATCTCGAGAACAACGCAAACTCTACGAACTCGTATTGAGTTTGTAAATGAAGAGCAGACGCAAAAATTGCTTGCTAGCATGGACCGGCGCGCACGTCTGCAATTGCGTCTGCAGGAGACTGTTGAGAGCTTATCCGTTCTAGTTTTGACTTGCTATGCCGTGAGCTTGTTGGCCTATGTCGCCAAGGGTGGCAAAGAGGCCGGCTTTGCTATCCATCCAGAAATTGTTGCAGCAATTGCTGCTCCAGTGGTGGCGATCATCTTCTTGTTCATTAGTAAGCGAAGACGTAAGAGAATTTCTGAGATGGGTAAATCTCTGTAGATATTAAAAAAAGAGGCCGAGGCCTCTTTTTTAATTAACGCAAATACTGCTTAACCTAGACTATCGGCCCAGATGTTGTGCGCCCAACCCCAAGCATAAACACCTTCAAGGGTTGATGGTGCTGGTGACAAGCCGCCAGATCCCGGAACGGCCTTAAAGGTTTTCTCGGCAGCGTTGTATTGATGAACGCTAGCAACGTGAACCACTTCACGATCATTTACAAAGCTGTAGCAAGTATTGGTGAGAACTGGTGCTGGATTGACTTCCCAGCCACTCAACTCTGCAACGATAGCTGCAGCTGCCACCTTGGCATGTTGGTTAGCCATATGACCGGATTTCGGCATTGCTGGCGCAATCTGAATAGAGTCACCCAATACGTGGATATCTTTGCGTGCAGTTGACTCAAAGTTCAGGAAGTTGACGTTCACCCAGCGACCATTGGAATTGGCTAGGTCAGTTTTAATGGCGATTTCACCAGCAGACATTTGTGGGAGAACGTTCAGTACATCAGCCTTCACGTCATCCTCAACTTCGAGCTTGAGCGTTTTGGTTTTTGCATCAACGCCAACTACATTGCTCTTTGGTCGGTATTCAATGATCCCGGCGTACTGTTCAGCCCATACCTTCTTAAACAAAGCCCCTTTGGATGTGACATCTTGGTTGGCGTCCAAAATGACGACCTTGCCTTTGGGGTTGTGGGTCTTGAGATAGTTGGCAACCTGGCAGGCGCGCTCATAAGGCCCAGGAGGGCAGCGATATGGGGCTTCTGGGATAGTAATGGCAAAAGTGCCACCTTCGCGCATAGCGGCAATTTGCTTATGCAGGGCAACAGTTTCTGGGCCTGCTTTCCAGGCCTGGAGCGTTACGCCATCCTTGTTGGCTTGAGCAAGACCTTCAATGCTCTTGAAATTCAGTGAGACACCAGGAGATACGATCGCTTTGTCGTAACGCAATGTTTTGCCAGAAGCGAGCGTAACTGTTTTCTTATCTGGATCGATGCTGCTGACACTGTCTTGAATAATCTTGATGCCATGACGTTTGCTGAGGGTGTCATATGGAGAGGTAATTTCAGCTAAAGTGCGTGAGCCGCCAATAACTAAATTGGACATTGGGCACGAGATAAATGAAGTATTTGGCTCAATGAGAGTTACTCGCGCGGTGTTATTGGAGAACAGACGTAAATATTTGGCAGCAGTAGCGCCACCATATCCGCCGCCGATGACTAGAATTTCTGCTTTTTGTAAAGTAGCTGCTTTTGTTTGGCTAGACAGCCCTGCAAGTAGACCTACTGCTGCAGCGCTCTGACCTATAAAATGTCGACGATCCATGGCGCCTCCTTATTGTTTCTTGCCAAGTTGATTGGCAATAGTGGTGAGTTGTTCTTCTGTGTAGCCTTTTGTGAGCTGGGGCATGATGGTGCCTTCTAGCGCGCCGCTCTTGTATGCCTTGAGCTTAGCCAGCATCTCTTGACTAGTGAGGTTGTTGATCAGCGGCATACCGCCATCAACCACACCTTTGCCATCGGTACCGTGACAATTAGCGCAGGTTGCAGCTAGGCTGCGTTTGTATAGTTGGTCAGCAGTTTGTGCGAAGCTGAGTCCGCTCCATTGGCTCAGGCCAATGAGGGTGCTGGCCACCAAAATGGGTTTTAAAAACTTCACTTGCATAGGAATAGTCTCCGTCATACATACAACTGTTCTAAGGATGATGCTAATAGATCCTATCTTAATCAGATAGCGGTGGGATTGGTGGTTTTACTTAGATGGATTTTCAATATGCTTAGATTTAAAAACGAGGGTCTGGATGCTGATAGTTTTTAGTATTTCACCCCAAGACCTATAAACTATGGTTATGCGAGGCTCTTTTACTTACCGAAATGCCATTTTCATCCTAGTTCTAGGTGTATTCACCTATCTGTATGGTTTGGATAGTCGCTTTGCCCCAAAGAATGGGGATGAGTATCCCTATATGCACATCGTCCGGATGACTGCTGATGCTGGGGCCTGGTTACCCCTCCAATCTGAGATGGATGGCATTAAAAATACCAAGCCACCTTTGGTGTTTTGGGAAGGCATTGCTAGCACGAGTTGGGGAAGCGATTGGACGCTCCTGGCGTTGCGTTGGCCTAGTGTTTTGTATACCGGCCTAACGGCATTGCTCTTATTTCTAGCGGTGGCTCGCTATAGCGGCAAAAAACAGACTGGTTTATTGGCAGCTTTGGTATGGCTTTCCTTTTTTGCGACCTATCGCTATGGCCGACCATTTTTGACGGATCCCCCTGAAGTGTTTTGGTTGAGCCTGCCATTCTTTGCACTGCTCTATTGGGGTAGGACCGCATTTGAATCCAAACTATTGTTCCCGGTATTGGCGGGCGCCTGCTTTGGTTTGGCCTTATTGTCAAAGTCTTTTGCCTATATTGTTCCTGCCACATTTGCCTTGGGCTTGTTTTACTGGCGCTGGCGTGAGTGGAACATTCCGAAGGTCTTTTTGCAGGACTTGTACAAAGTAATCTTGATTGCCGTTTTAGCCTTAGGTGTATTTGCACTCTGGTTTTTGCTAGATCCATTTCCGGAAGCGGTCTGGAAAGAATTTGTTTTGGGTGAGAATGCCGGCAAGTTCGAGGCGCGTAGCTCTAACTATCTTTTAGATCTGGTGCGTGGCGGCGATAGTATTTGGATGTTGGCTTTAACCACCTTAGCTAATGCTGGGCTATTTACCTTTGTATTGATATCCGCATTGATTCAATGTTGGAGACAGCGGCGCTTTATGTCTCTTGAAGAAGGCTTATTGCTACTTTTAGTTTTGGCATTCTTTATCATATTTAGTTTGCCAAGTCAGCGCTCTGGCCGCTATCTATTGCCGGTGATGCCAGCATTTGCCGCCTTGATTGCGATGTACTGGGATCGACTTCCTTTATGGGGATTCCGAATTGCGTTACTACTGCAGTTGATATTGCTTTCTGTTCTTGCTTGGGTAGGCGGAAATTTACAGCTATCGAATTTCTTGGGTCAGCCGGGCATCTGGAATTACTCACCGTGGCACTGGGCCTTTATGGGAGTTGCAATCGCTTTAGTGTTGTTAGGCCTATTCAGCCGAGAGCGCAGCAAGACCATTGCTTTGGCAGCCTGCTTTTTTTGCTACTGTGCGCTTACCAGTAGCCTGGCTCCGCTGGAAGGTGCATTGGGTCGATATTCTCAATCCACCATTCAGGGAATTGTCGGACAAGATGTTTGGGTGCCTTGCGACTATCGCGCTAAGGATGAGGAGTATCGGCTCTTATTGCCGGGTGCAAAGTTACACGGCTATTTAGCAAAAGATGCCAACCAAATCGATGTATTGAGCAGCACCCATCCATTAGTGGCGCTGCAATCGCCGATCGGTGTAGAGCCCGAGCTTTGTGACTCTTGCAAGGTTGTAGGCAAACGCATGGAGATGCGAGCCCGTCATTCTGATGCGGAGATTCGGGCAATACTCAGAGGTCATATTGGAGAGCACCTATTTGTGAATGAATATTTAGTTTCTACACCTGCAGCAATTGCGTTGCCAGTGGTGGGTAAGGATGCTTGTCGATGAGCCGTGTAATTGCCCTCTGTTTTTTATTACTTGCCTCGGTATTGGGCTACCTCCATATTGATAGTCGTTCAGCATGGGCGCCTTTTGCTCTCGCTTACCCAGTCGATAGCGCAAATCAATCAGAAGATTCTCCTGAGCTACCTGAAAGCAATAAACCAGCAAAGACTTTAAAAAATGCTGCTCCAGTAAAACTGGCTCAACCCAGTTTGCGGATGGACTGGCTGCCCGATACTGGAGCTCCATCAGTGCATGCAGCATCTTTAATCGCGCTAAAGGATGGTGGGGTGAGAGCCTTCTGGTTTGCGGGGAGTCGAGAAGGTGCGCCTGATGTAGTTATTAATACTGCTGTCTTTGACCCGCAGGCGTCTAGGTGGAGCGCTCCAACTGTTGTAATGGATCGAGTCAGCGCGGAAAAAGGTTTATCCCGCTACATTGCCAAATTAGGTAATCCCGTTCCAGCAAGAATGGCCGATGGTCGCATGCAGTTATTTTTTGTCACTGTTTCTATTGGCGGTTGGGCAGGCAGCTCAATTTCATCGGTGATTTCAGATGATGAAGGTTTAACTTGGAGCCGACCACAGCGACTTATTAGCTCACCATTGATTAACCTCAGCACTTTGGTAAAGTCGCCGGCTATGTTGTTTGCGGATGGGCGACTAGGTTTGCCTGCTTATCACGAGTGGATTGGTCGCTTTGGAGAGTTCCTCAGAATTGATGCAAGTCAGGTGATTGATAAGCGACGGATGAGTTCTGGCAGAGGTGCGATCCAGCCTGTAGTCTTTAGTGATGGGCCGCAAGAGGCAAGCGCTTTTTTCCGCCAAACTCGGTCTAGTTCTCAGCCAAAGCAAATTCCCGTAAGCGAAACCAAAGACGCTGGGCAGTCTTGGGTGGTAACAAAAGACCTCGAGATTCCAAATCCGAATTCTGCTCTTGCTGCGCTGACTTTGGCTAATGGTACGAGATTGATGGTTCTCAATAATATTGAGGCAGGTCGCTATCGTTTGGTGATGGTAATGCGTGAATCCAATTCTGCTCAATGGCAGGTAATACAAGTTCTCGAAGATGATGAGTCTTTAGCTAATGATCAGCGTCGAGAATTTTCTTATCCATACTTAATTTCTGCCAATGGTGAGGATGCGCATCTTGCCTATACCTGGGATAGGAAAAAGATTAGGCATGTTTATTTTCCGGCCGCTTTCTTTAAGCATGCTGTAAGCAGTCTTAAAGAAAGGGAAGCGCAATGATGACTTCATATTTACAGCCCATTGCCTTGCTGGAGATGTCGCTTACTTGCGCAGTAGTGTTTATTATTCTTTTGCAAAAACTGAGCTCAAAAGAGATTCCATTTGCTGTGCGCATTGTCTTGGCGCTCTTATGGGTTAACTTGTTTTTTTGGCCACTAGGAATGTCGCTTGAATTGCCTTTATCTGCCTATGTTCGCGGCGTTACCGGTGATCTCAGCATTGTGACAATGCTCTTGTTGTGGAGTTCCATGCTTCCTGCTGCTAAAAACACGCCGCTTGGATTTAAAGTTCCTCTGGCGCTAATTGCCATTGCGTTTTATCCCTTGGCACTTGGTTTTGGAATGATGGATCCTTATGCATGGGGCTATGGTTCCATTGGCTTTTTGATTGCTATCGTTCTCTTCGCCATTGTTTGCGGTCTTGTTGGTTGGACTAAGGGTGTTTGGATTATTTCTTTTGCGATCATTGCCTGGGCAGCGCATTGGCACGAATCAGCAAATCTTTGGGACTATCTCTTGGATCCTTTCTTGGCTATATGGGCTTTGCTTGCTATTCCCAACGCGATCTATCTCAAGCGTCGTGAGAAGGCGCAGTCGGGCTACCTCTTTAGGGCGGGCTGATTCACGTCAGATTACTGAGATAGCAAATTTCTAGGTAATAAAAAAGCCAGCAGATCGCTGGCTTTTTTGTTTGCTGCTATTCCGGAATTAATCTGGAATATTCGCTTTACGAATGACTGGACCCCAGACATTGATTTCTTTCTCAAGGTGATCCTTGAGGCCTTTTGAAGAAATCTTCTCTACTGGCACGATATCAATGTTGGCATCTTCCAAGCGCTTCTTCACATCAGGTGTATTCAATGCCTTCTTCAAGGCAGCATTGATTTTGTCCTGGATTGGCTGTGGAACACCTTTTGGAGCATACACGCCATGCCAAACTTTAACTTCAAAGCCTTTGAGGCCCTGTTCGTTCAAAGTTGGTACGTTAGGAATTGCTGGCAAACGCTTCATCGTTGTTGTGCCGAATGCTTTTACACGGCCATCCTTGATGTAAGGAATAGTTTGTGTAGTTTGGTCGCACAAGAGGTCAACTTGACCACCCAAGAGGTCAGTCAAAGCAGGGCCAGTGCCTTTGTAAGGAATATTGGTCAACCTAACACCTAAGCGGCTCTGGAATAACAAGCCGCATAGTTGGGATACAGCGCCAGGACCAGCATTAGCCATAGTCACTTTTGAGCCATTGGCCTTGATGTAGGCTTCGAGCTCTTTAAAGTTATTGGCTGGCAAATCTTTTTTACCTAGCAATACCATTGGTACATCCGCTACTTGTCCGATGTATTCAAAGCTAGACATTGGGTCATATGGAAGTTTGTCATACAGCGCATTTGCTGAAGCCATACCCATATGGTGAATATAAATAGTGTATCCATCTGGAGCCGCGCGAGCTACCTTGGTAGAGGCAATCGTGCCACCAGCGCCGGGAACGTTCTCAACCACAACGGTTTGACCCAAAGCCTGACCCATTGGCACTGCAATTAAACGTGCGATTGTATCTGTTGGGCCACCAGCTGCAAATGGAACTACCAATTGAATAGATTTAGTAGGCCAATCCTTTTGGGCTGATGCAATGTTGCTACCCAATAAAGCGCCAGCGCTGACAAGTGCAGCAATGCCAGCAAATAGGGTTTTATGTAATTTCATTTAAGTCTCCGTTAATGTGTAATGCGTGCTAATTTTGCCACCTTTAGATGCTATCGGCTTTAGGGTTTACCAGCAATGGCCAGTGTCCTTTGGGCCAATAAGACGACTGGTCGATCAATCATGCGGCCATCTAATTTCACGGCGCCACCTTTAGATGCCTTATCTGCTTCAATTACGCGCTGCGCCCAAGAGACCTCCGCAGCCGTAGGCATAAAGGATTCCTTAACTAAGGCAACCTGTTTTGGGTGAATGCAGAGCTTGCCACCGAACCCCATTCTTTTGGCGCGCTCAGCATCATCCGTAATTCGTTCGATATTGTCTGTAGAAGGAGTAACCCCATCAATTGGAGGGGCAATCTGGGCCAAGCGTGAGGCCAAGACAATCTGAAAACGCGCAATTTGCAGCTCGGTTTCTTGTGCGTCACACACCATTCCCAAGTCGGCTTGTAGATCAATATTGCCTAATGCCAAGCGCAATACCTGATCAGAGTTTGCAATCTCATTGAGATGGTGAAGGCCAATAGCGGTTTCAATCATCGGAATGATTGCAGTGTTTGGCAGAATTTGTGCAGCACCATTAATTTGGTCAAGAGATTCACTTTTCGGAATGAGTAAGCAGGCTGCATTCAACTCTTGAACCAAGATGAGGTCGGCCGCGTAAAACTTAGTGCCTGGAGAATTCGAGCGAATGACCAGACGCTTTTTTTGTTCTGCGGTAAATGTAGGCCAGGCAGCACGTATAGCTGCTCGGGCGGATTCTTTATCTTCCTCAGCTACCGCATCCTCTAAATCGATGATGACGCCATCTGCACCACTATCCAATGCTTTTATAAAGCGCTCAGGACGCGTACCTGGAACAAACAAGAAGGTGCTACTAAAGCCGATAGGTGTATCAAGTGGGTTCATGTGTGTGGCTTTATTGAATGTGAAGCAAAAAATAAAATAAATAACTCAGAAGTTATGAGATTAATAGACCAATCTTGGACTGCTTGCGAATATTCCACAAGCGTTCAATGGCGGCACTCATCTCACTGGGTGTTGCACCGCTGCTAAATGCAGCAAGACGCATAGCCTTATCCGTAATTTCAGCACGACTGAGGGTATTGCCAGGGTCGCCCTTAGGTTCATCAACACGTCCTTCTAAAACTTCGCCATTATTTAAATGAACTTTGACTTTACCAATCCAGCGTTGCGGATAGGCGCCATCCACTTCGGGATCCAGAGTCATAGTGACGCAATCACGGAAGGCGCAAATCTCCTGGTCATGAAAGTGCTGATCAAATTCTTGCAGACCAGCAAATTATAATGGGCAATCAGCGCAAGCACGGTTCCCATTGAGAATTTGGATTGATGCACGGTTGCCGGATCCGTCACTGGACCAAGTACATCGATCGCACCTTGGTGAACCAAGGTTTCTACTTTGGCGATATCGCTGGGCTTGAGGTGATGGGCCAGCATGACTTGTAATAAGGCGTCTGCAGCTGGGTGAGTATGACGACATGAGGCATGATATTTAAAGCTCGTCTCGGCGATGGTCCAGCGACCGCCTAATCGATCAATCAACTTGCTGGGATCTGCATCACTCGACATACCGGCAGCCAAACCTTGCTTGCCTTCTAAGATATGTTCTGCACCAGTAAAACCCGATTGCGCCAAGTAAGCAGACATCAAGCCAGTAGAGGCGGCATGCGCAGTATGTAATTGCTTGGAGTCGGCAGCATCGCGCAGAAACTCCCAAAGACCAGCGGATTGCGTTCCCGCAGAGCCAAAGGCATGCAGCATTTGGGTGGGATTCAGTTTAAGTAAATGTCCTACGGCCGCAGCCGATGCCAGAGTTCCAGCGGTACCCGTAGTGTGAAATATTTTGTAGTGCGAGCGACCTAGAAATTCACCAACTCGAATACCAACTTCATAGCCAGCAACGGCAGCAACCAACAGTTCTTCACCTGAGGCGCCAATCGTTTGTGCAGTTGCTAGTGCCGCAGGAAATATCACGGTAGCTGGATGAAATACAGAGCCATTGTGAACATCATCTTGTTCGGCGACATGTGAAGCCGCCGCATTAGCAAGTGCAGCCAAAAAGGGACTTGAGTTAGTTCGGCTAATCAGAATTTCCGCAGAGCCAGGATTGACAGCATTTAAAGCCGCCCATGTTTTGCGCAAACTGGGTAATCGTTTCTACTGGGCGCGATCCTTTACCCGCAATTGCTGAGCCAAACCAATCGACCAATAAATCTTCGGTGCGCGCAATTACCTCTTCAGGAATATCGCCAATCTTTAATTCAGCAGCAAATGTTGCTAAGGCTCTGGATAAATGTGGGGTAGTCATAGAGTAATTTATTTCTAAGCCAAAACTGCAGTAGCTTGCATGGTGAGCCAGCCTTCATGATCTTCAGCCCAAATGGAAATTGTTTTTCCAGAAAGATCTTTTTCTAGATTTGGCTTGGCGCTCACCTTAAATACGTTGATATCAAAAGTAGGGCGTATGGCGCGGAACTCAAAGCTCTTGAGTTTGCATTCTGGAATGCTTTGGCGTACAAGATCCACCAATAGGGTTGCGATTAAAGGGCCGTGAACAATTAAGCCTGGGTAACCCTCTACTTCAGTAACGTATTTGCGATCGTAATGAATGCGATGACCGTTGAATGTCAGAGCTGAGTAGCGAAACAATAAAACATCATCGGGGGTAATTGTTTTAGACCATATAGCTCCAGTAGGTACTGGAGTTGGTGTAACTGGCTTATCGTCCGGGCCTGGTGCATCACGATACACGATGTCATGCTCTTCAATTAAAGCCAAACCATTTTGATTAGAAATGGCATGCTTCACCAGCACGAAGATGAGGTCGCCAGTACGGCCTGCTTTATGGGTAACAGATTCAATTTTGGAAACGCGTTCGATTTCATCGCCTACTGAGAGAGGTGCTAGCCATTGAACTCGACTACCGGCCCACATCCGACGTGGCAATGGAACGGGCGGTAAAAATCCGCCACGCTTAGGGTGACCATCGGGACCAATTTCCGATTGAAGGGCGCACGGTAAGAAATAAAGCCAATGCCACAACTCCGGAAGCAAGGTTCCATCATTCGGAGCAGGGTCATGCCGATCGAGTGTTGCTGACAGGGCTCTAACGGGTGCTGCAGTGACGATGTCTTGAAGAGTCTCGGTTTTGCCGAGCCATTCTTGGAGATGGGCGATGGTTTGAGGTTCGATTCGCATAAGTTCCATTATGCCAATTTCAGCCTCAAATGCAGTGGAGCTAGATCAATAAACTCGCCAGTAAATAACTGAGCAAGCCGGCCAGCGCTGAACCAGTTAATACGCTTATCACGCCTTTTTGAAATTTAAAGAGCGCTAAACCTGCAAGCAGAGTGATTGCAATTGAAATCCAAGAGATTGAGCCACCAAGACCATGTGGAAAAAAGACGTGATATGCAAAGAACAGACCCAGGTTAGCGATGACGCCAACTACAGCAGCAGAGATTGCTGTGAGCGGCGCAGTAAAGCTTAACTTGCCATGTGTGGACTCAATCAAAGGGCCGCCGACCAGCACCAGGAAGAAAGAAGGTAAAAAAGTAAACCAGGTGGCAACACAGGCCCCAAGCACGCCAAACCAAAATGGATTGCCATTACCAATCGGATGTTGGATATGGCCAGCCAGATAGCCAACAAATGCCACCACCATGATGAGTGGTCCCGGAGTGGTTTCCCCAAGCGCCAAACCATCCATCATTTGACCGGCGCTAAGCCAATGAAATTGATCCACTGCACCCTGATAGACGTAGGGCAGAACTGCATAAGCACCACCAAAGGTAAGGAAGGCGGCTTTAGTAAAGAACCAGGCAATTTGCGGATAAAGTGTTTTCCAACCAAACGCTAGCGTTAGAGCAAAAAACGGAATCAACCAGAGCGCTAGAACGGTTGAACTCTGTATCGCCAGTTTCTTTTTGGAAAATTTGGCGTGGTCTGGCGTTGGAGTGTGATCATCAATCAGTGCGGCAGCGTGTTCCCCGCTCGAATTATTGTGGCTAGCGATTTGTTGGAAATATTCTGGGTAGCGTTTGCCACCCCAAATACCAATTAAGGCTGCAAAGATAACAATAATTGGGAAGGCTAGATTAAAAATAAAGATCGCTAGAAAGGATCCGAGCGCAATCCAACGCAGTGCTTGATTGTGAATCGTGCGCTTACCAATGCGGACTGCGGCATGCAGGACGATGGCAGTCACCGCGGGTTTGATGCCAAAGAAAATCGCGGCAATCCAAGGCACTTGGCCAAAGGTGAGGTAGACCCAAGATAGGCCAATCAAAATCAAGAGAGAGGGGAGAACAAAGAGGGTGCCCGCTAAGATGCCACCCCAGGTGCGGTGCATGAGCCAGCCAATATAAGTCACTAGTTGCTGGGCTTCGGGGCCGGGCAAAAGCATGCAATAGTTGAGCGCATGTAAAAAGCGCCGCTCGGAAATCCAGCGACGCTTCTCAACAAGCTCTTGGTGGAGGACTGCGATTTGTCCTGCAGGTCCACCAAAGCTAATAAAGCCTAGCTTAGCCCAAAACTTCAGGGCCTCGCGCAGTGGAACGCTCAAACTTCTTCCATTCCACCAACAACTTGGCTAAAGCCGTTATCTACATAAATGATTTCAGCGGTGATACCGTTTGCTAAATCAGATAACAAGAATGCAGCGGTATTGCCAACATCATCAATAGTCACATTGCGACGCATTGGTGCAGTTTGTTCGACAGCTTCCAAAATCTTACCGAAGCCTTTAATGCCAGCAGCGGCCAAAGTTTTGATTGGGCCAGCAGAGATGCCGTTAGCGCGAATGCCCTTAGGTCCAACTGAGCCAGCGATATAGCGTACCGAGGCTTCTAGTGAGGCTTTAGCAAGACCCATGGTGTTGTAGTTGGGTACATTGCGCAGGCTACCGAGATAAGTCAGAGTCAACAAAGAGGACTTATCGCGCAACATAGGCAACGCTTCTTTTGCCATCGCTGGGAAGCTGTAAGCAGAGATGTCATGAGCGATTTTGAAGCCTTCACGAGAAAGGCCTTCTAAAAAGTCGCCAGCAATCGCTTCGCGCGGTGCAAAGCCAATTGCGTGAACAAAGCCATCAAACTGAGGCCAAGTTTTTGCCAAATCCTTAAACAGGGCAGAAATCTGCTCATCGCTGCCAACATCGCAGTCAAAAATCAAGTCAGTATTGAACTCTTTAGCGAAATCGACAATCCGGTCCTTAAAGCGCTCACCAACGTAGGTAAAGGCCAGTTCAGCCCCTTCGCGGTGACATGCCTTGGCTATGCCATAGGCAATAGAGCGGTTAGAAAGAAGGCCTGTAATCAGAATTTTTTTGCCAGCGAGAAAGCCCATATCGTGTCCTTTGCTTCAAATGTGGTTTGCTATCTACAATTGTTGCATATATGCCCATGCTCCCCGCCATCCGCCAAATCCCCGCTTTGCTGCTCTTAGCCCTTCTGGCTGGGCTGGCAGTCAATTCGGCTCAGGGTGCCCAGGGAATTGCTCAGTACGGCAAACCCAAATACGCCGATGGATTTAGCCATTTTGACTATGTGAACCCGAATGCTCCTAGGGGCGGCACGCTCACTTTGCCGAACCCGGATCGCCGGACAAGTTTTGATAAGTTCAATCCATTCACGTTACGCGGTGTAGCTGCCCCTGGTGTTGCCCAGTTGATGTTTGAATCTTTGGCGGTAGGTAGTGCGGATGAAGTCTCTAGCGCCTATGGTTTGATTGCAGAGGACATCCAAGTAGCGCCAGACAAGATGTCGGTCGTGTTTCGGATTCGTCCTGAGGCGAAGTTTTCAGATGGCAGCGCAATCTTGGCTGGCGATGTGAAGCATAGCTTTGATACCTTGATGAGTTCACTCGCTAATCCGCAATTTAAAACGGTATATGCCGATGTGAAGCAGGCGGTAGTCCTTTCTGATCGCGTCATCCGTTTTGATTTTAAGAATCGCAATCCTGAATTACCAGTCATGGTGGGTACCTTGCCGGTGTTCTCTCGTAACTGGGGTAAGAAGCCCGATGGCACGATTACGCCATTTGATCAGTTGACCTTTGAGTTGCCAATAGCAAGTGGCCCTTATGTGATCGAGTCTTATAAAGCTGGCAAGACCATGATCTTTAAGCGCAACCCAAATTACTGGGCTGATCAAGGCGGTAAGACGCTCAATGTCCGAGTCGGTTTTTACAACTTTGATCGCGTGAACTACAAGCTCTATAGCGATGATGCCGTTCGTCTAGAAGCCTTTAAGGCTGGTGAGTTTGATGCTCTAGTGGAATACCGCGCAAAGAATTGGGCAAAGAGTTATGTTGGACCACGATTTAATGACGGCACTTTAGAAAAGAAAGCTTTTCTCAATCACAACGGCGCAGGCATGCAAGGTTTTGCAATGAACGTGCGTAGGCCGATTTTTCAAGATCCCCGTGTACGACAAGCCTTGGGTTATGCACTCGACTTTGAGTGGCTGAACCGTCAACTCTTCTTTGAGCAATACAGTCGCATTAATAGTTACTTTACGAACAGCGATCTCAGTGCCAATTTCGATGGCCCTCGTAAACCTACTGAAGCGGAATTGAAGTTACTAAAGCCCCTGAAAGCGCAATATCCTAAGTGGGTGCCTGATGCGGTCTTTGGTCCAATGCCTGCAGCTCCTTCAACTGTCTCGCCCGATAGCTTGCGTCAGAACTTGCGCAAGGCGCGTGACTTATTGGCTCAGGCTGGATGGCAATACCGTGACGGTGCCTTACGCAATATGCAGGGCGAGCCTTTCCGTTTTGAGATGGTCGAAGACGGCCCATTTTTCCTAAGGGTGATTTCATCCTATGTACGCAATTTAGAGAAGCTGGGTATTCAGGTAGATGTTCGGACGAGCGATTTTGCTTTGCATCAGAAGCGCATGGATGAATACGACTTCGATATGACGACTATTCGTTTCCCTGACTCACAAAGCCCTGGTAATGAATTGTGGGATCGCTTTGGTAGTCAGGCAGCAAAAGAAAAAGGTTCGGATAATGTGATCGGGGTTCAGTCTCCAGCCGTCGATGCCTTGGTAGATGCAGTTGTCAAAGCCCAGACTCGTGAAGAATTGCGTGCAGCCACCAGAGCTTTAGACCGGGTTCTATGGAATAGTTATTACGTGATTCCGCAGTGGTACAACCCGACGCACCGAATCGCGTATCGTAAGGAGATGCGCTATCCAGAACCTCCTTTGTATTACACCGCTGAATCTTGGATTCTGCTCAATTGGTGGAAAGAGGGAGCGCGCTAATGCAGGGGCAAATGTGGTCTTATATTTTCAAGCGTGTGCTCTTGATGATTCCTACTTTGTTGGGTGTATTAACTCTCACGTTTGCAGTGGTGCAATTCGTGCCTGGCGGCCCGGTCGAGCAGTTGATGCTGGAGCTCAAAGGTAAGGGCGATGCTGCAGTGAGTGGGGCGGAGTCTTCTGGTGGTGGAAGCAACTATCGTGGCCGCCAAGGCGTAGATGCTGAGCGCTTGGCCGAGATCAAAACTTTATATGGCTTTGATAAACCTCCAGTAGAGCGTTATTTCATGATGCTGAAGCGTTTTGCGCAATTTGATTTGGGTGAGAGCTACTATCAACATCAAAGTGTTTGGCAATTGGTAGTTTCTAAATTACCAGTCTCCATCAGCATCGGTTTATGGACCTTCTTCTTGACCTACTTGGTATCGATACCCTTGGGGATTGCCAAAGCGGTTAGAGACGGCTCTCGTTTTGATGCCATCACCAGCACGATGATTCTGGTGGGTTATGCCATTCCAGGATTTGTATTGGGTGTTCTGTTGCTGGTTATCTTTGGCGGCGGCAGTTTCTTGCAAATTTTCCCACTGCGTGGACTCACTTCGGATAACTGGAGTGAGTTGAGCATGATGGGTAAGGTGATGGATTATTTGTGGCATTTAGTTTTACCAATCACCGCTTCAGTCCTAGGAAGTTTTGCAGTCATCACGATGTTGACGAAAAATTCCTTCTTAGAAGAGGTTCGCAAGCAGTATGTATTGACTGCGAGAGCTAAAGGCCTTTCAGAGAAACAAGTACTTTGGAAACATGTGTTTCGCAATGCGCTCTTGCCATTGGTAACCGGCTTCCCAGCGGCATTCATCGGCGCTTTCTTTACTGGTTCACTGCTGATTGAAACCCTGTTCTCATTAGATGGATTGGGTTTGCTTTCCTACGAGTCCGTTATGCGGCGTGACTACCCAGTGGTTTTCGGAACGCTCTATCTGTTCACGCTGATTGGCTTGTTTACTAAATTGATTTCTGATCTTTGTTATGTCTATATTGATCCGCGCATTCAATTTGGTGCAGGGGGTGGATCATGAGTCGCTGGCATCGATTTAAAAACAGCCGCATGGGTTATGCAAGCCTCTGGATTTTTATGATTCTGTTTGGCTTGTCAATGTGCGCTGAGTTGATAGCGAATGACAAACCCTTGATAGTGCACTATCAAGGTAAGTTTTATTTCCCGATTGTGAAATCTCAACCTGAAAAAGTATTCGGTGGCGACTTTGCGACGCCAACCGATTTTTTAGATCCCGATATTCGCCACAACATTACAAGCAATGGTAATTGGGCGATTTACCCGCCGATACCGTATAGCTATGAGACGCTGAACTACTTCTCAAAAGTACCCAATCCTGCACCACCGTCATTTGATAACTGGTTAGGCACAGATGATCGTGGGCGCGATGTCTTATCACGTTTAATTTATGGATTTCGCCTATCGATTTTGTTTGGTTTGGCGCTCACTATTGTTGGGGTTAGCGTAGGCATCATCACCGGCTCTTTAATGGGTTTCTTTGGCGGTAAGTTTGATTTGGTTTCTCAGCGCTTGATTGAGATTTGGTCAGCGATGCCGGAGTTATATCTACTGATCATCTTTGCCTCTATTTTTAATCCAAGCATTTGGCTCCTGATTATTTTGTTGGCTGCTTTTGGATGGATGGGTTTATCTGACTATGTGCGTGCAGAGTTTTTCCGCAATCGCGCCCTCGAGTACGTTCGCGCTGCTAGAGCGCTGGGCTTAACCAATTTGCAAATCATGCGGCGTCATATCTTGCCGAATAGCTTGACCCCAGTGATTACCTTTCTCCCCTTCAGAATGAGTGCAGCTATTTTGTCGCTCACGAGTTTGGATTTCTTGGGCTTGGGTGCCCCTCCGGGAACGCCGAGTCTTGGGGAGTTGCTCTCTCAAGGTAAGAGTAATTTGGATGCGTGGTGGATTTCACTACCTACCTTTGTTGTATTGGTTGCCACCTTGCTTCTACTAACCTTTATGGGTGAGGCCTTGCGCGATGCGTTTGATTCTCGTAAGTCGGGCACGATGACTGGAGGGCGCTCATGAGTGAAGTCAATAACTCCAGTAAACCAGCGGACCCTTTACTTCGTTATGAAGATTTCTCAATCTCGTTTGGTTCGGGTCGGCGTGAGAAATTTGCCGTTAGTCATCTGGATCTCGAGATTGGGGTGGGGGAGCGAGTTGCTTTGGTTGGGGAGTCTGGCTCAGGCAAGACGCTGACTGCTTTAGCCCCATTACGCCTTGAGCCTGAGGGTGCAAAAACATCTGGGCAAATTCTGTGGAGCGGCAAGAATGCTCGTGCCAGCAAATCACCAGTCAATTTGCTAGATTTGCCAATACAAGATATTCGTGAGATTCGGGGTCGTGAGATTGCGATGGTCTTCCAAGAGCCCATGACTGCGCTCAATCCCTTATTTACCATCGGCAATCAAATTGTTGAGGCAGTGCAGATATATCAGCCTTTAATCTCCAAGGCCGATTGCATGTCGGTAGCAATTGATCTACTTAAGAAGACGGGCATCCCAGAACCAGATAAGCGCTTCCATTCTTATCCTCATCAGCTATCGGGTGGACAGCGTCAACGCGCCATGATTGCAATGGCACTTGCGTGTAAACCTAGATTATTAATTGCAGACGAGCCAACCACTGCTTTAGACGTTAGTTTGCGTTTACAAATTCTGGATTTGCTAAAAGAGTTGCAGGAAGAGTCGAAGGATCATGGCGGTATGGCGATTCTATTGATTACCCATGACCTCAATTTGGTAAAACATTTTGCGCATCGCGTTGCTGTATTAAATCAAGGCAATTTGATGGAAGTCGGACCAACCCAGCAAGTATTTGAGCGCCCAGATAATCCTTACACAAAGGCTTTGGTCAATAGCGCGCCTGTTCGTGATCTGGCTCCAGTAATGCCATTGGCACCAGTGCTATTAAAGACGGAGAGCTTATCTGTCTCTTATCCGGGCACTGAAACTACAGCCTGGTTTAAAAAATCTCCGCGTCATCAGGTCTTGTGTAAGGTTGGTTTTGAGCTCAAGCAGGGGCAAACCATTGGTATCATTGGAGAGTCTGGCTCAGGTAAGACTACTTTAGGTATGGCAGTCTTAGGGTTATTGGGTGACTCTGCTGCAGAAATTACTGGCAATGTAGATGTGCTTGGAAATGATTGGCAAAAGTTAAAGCCAGTAGAGCGCCGAGCTATGCGATCTAGTTTGCAGGTCATTTTTCAAGATCCATTTGGCTCACTCTCTCCGCGCATGAATGTGATGCAAATTGTTTCAGAAGGTTTGGATGTGCATTTCCCGAACTTGTCTGCTACAGAGCGTGAGTCACGTGTCTTAGATATTTTGCGAGAGGTCGGAATTGATCGATCTTCTCTTACACGTTATCCCCATGAATTTTCTGGTGGCCAAAGACAGCGCATTGCGATTGCGCGTGCTTTAATTCTGAAGCCGCAGATCTTGGTCTTGGATGAGCCCACTTCAGCTTTGGATGTATCGATTCAGAAACAAGTGCTCGCCTTACTGACTGAGCTCCAGAAGAAATATAACTTGGCTTACCTGATGATTAGTCATGATTTGGCGGTTATTCGGGCAATGTCCCATGAGGTCATGGTGCTCAAAGCGGGTAGGGTAGTGGAGTTTGGTGATACTGAAACTCTGATTAAGCATCCTCGCCAGATCTATACAAAAGAGCTTTTTGCAGCTGCTGAGCTGACCTAAAGCCCTTGAAGTGGGCTAACCAAGGCGCTAAATTGGTGCATTTATGCACCGCAATATGAAATACTCCATTCAAAACAACGAGTTAGCCCTTGGGCTAGCAGTTGGTGAAATAGGCCTTATTTGTTAGAATAGAGGAATGTCCTTTCAAAAAGACCTCCTGCCACGCATGGCGAAGCACATGCCATTGGCTGCGCTGACTGCATTGATTCTTGCCATGAGTCCGGCAATGGCAGTCGACGCTACTCCTGAGGCTGCAAAAGATGCCCCTGTTGAGTTGGTTAAAGAAACGCCTAAAGAAAGTATGTTCCAAGCGGGTAAGTCATACTTTGCTCGCGTATCAGATCGCTTCGCAGATTCAGTTACTGGTAAATCGGATGAATTGATTAACCGCGCTATGGAAGTAATTGGCGTGCGTTATCGCTGGGATGCGGAGTTGCCTCAATCCGGTCTAGACGGTAGCAGTTTTGTTGGCTATGTCTTCAAAGACAAGTTGGGTTTTTTATTGCCACGTAAATCCACTCAAATGAGTCGTGTCGGCAAGCCTATTACTCGCGAAGAATTACAACCTGGTGACTTAGTATTTTTCAACACCATGCGCTTAACGTTTTCTCATGTCGGCATTTATGTTGGCGACAATAAATTTATTCACTCCCCATCTAAAGGCACTAGCGTGCGCGTTGATGATCTTGGTAGCCTCTATTGGGATAAACGTTTCGATGGTGCTCGCCGATTGGACGGCAGCGACAACTTGGGCGATACAGAGCGTCAAGAGTTGTTAAATGAAGTGAATAAACTCAAGCGCAAATCTCGCAGTCTCTAATTTAGAAGCTTGCCGCTAGACCAATAGAAGTGCCTCGGACGCTCTGTCCAAACTGATACCGAAATACCAAGCGCACCCTGCTAAACATGGGGTCTGAGGCGCTCCGATCAATTTCTACTCCCGTGCCTACAGAGGAAAGTGAGTCAAACCCAAGTGCGCCGCGGAGCTGACCCAAAAACTCAGTATGTGCCACCTCAAAGACAGCTCGTAAAGGTTTCTCCAATACCGTTAGAGGAGTAGGGTATCTGGCACGAGCCCACAGGCCTAAGCTTTGTGAATCTGCGGAACCCTGAACTGCGGCGGAGCTATCAAAGGTATTGATGGAGATATTGGTATAGCGCATTTCGACATCGTATTCACGTTCGGGTTTGTAGTCCTCATAGTCCAGCATCAGTGAGCCACCAGCGCCATAGGCGTTCATGCGCCCTTTGTTTAAAAACTGCAAATCTGCGCCGGTATTATTTTGAATATAGCGACCTGCAATTGAGAGATCGCTCTCAACGTGACCAAGCATGATGTTGGCAATTGGACGAATCCGTAAGTTATCCGTTAGCGGGAAGCCCCAGCCAATGCCGCCTGTTCCTGTAATGCCATTCCAATGAACGGGTACTGTAACGCTAGTGCTGCCAATACCATCGGTAAACGTTGGGTTATAGCGATTAACGGCAATTGTCCCTTCAAGATAGAGTGGGAAGTTGGCGCTAATGCGATCGCCTCCCCCAAGAGAAATCATTTGTAGGTTTGGGTTATTTCCACCTTTGTCGGTGATCGATAGTGATCCCGTAGTGACATCCGGGGTGAGTGAGTAACCCGTGATGGTCATGAAAGCATCAGTGCGCTTCTTGAGGTAGTTGTTTGCCCCCGCAGAGAATTGGCCACTCTGCGCATAAACATGATGTGCTTGCGTGCCGAGTATCAGCACGAGCAAAATTTTAAGTAGAGTGGGGATGGATTTCATAAACAATTGCACTGAATCCTAAATCAATCGCTTCCACTTGGGAAGTTAGCCTGAGAGCTAGCCTCGAAGTTTTTCTTTCAAGGCAGCCATCTGCTCTTGGGCTGCCACTTCGCCAGCGAGGATTGCCGCATTTCTGGATTTGAAGTCACCACTACTCATTTGCTTGAGATAGGGGGTAATCACAATATCGGCACTTTTGAGTTCGTACTGATTAATACTTCGCTGCATGATGGATATTGTCTGTTGTATAACGCCAAATGTGCCGCTCGCATCTTGATGGGCTGGCTCTGAAGAGATATTGACGGCAATTACAAGTGTCGCGCCCATTTGCCTTGCATAGCTGACGGGAACTGGCGCTACCAGGCCACCATCAATATATTCTTTGCCGCTAATAACGGCCGGCTGAAATACGCCTGGAACACTGCAGGAGGCTCGTACCGCTAGACCAGTGTTGCCGGAGCGGAATAGAGCGCCTTTGCCGGATTGCAATTCAGTTGCCACAATTCCCAAGGGAATGCGCATTTGCTCGATCGATTTATTTCGCACTTCACGATTGACCATGTTTTGCAGAGCATCTCCTTTGAGGAGACCGCCAAATCTCCCTACAAAAGGAAGTCCCCAGTCGGCAATAGTTGCTTCATCAAGATTTAAGGCAAGTCGGTTTAGTTCATTGCCAGTAGCGCCGGATGCGAGTAATGCAGCAATAACACTGCCGGCACTACTTCCCACCACGATATCGGGTTGAATGCCTTGAGCCTCTAATACCTTGATGATCCCTATGTGGGCAAAGCCCCTAGCTGCTCCCGCTCCCAAGACTAAGCCGACAATTGGCTTGCGACTGCCCATTACGCTGCATCCGGCGAGGTTTGAGCCTCCAATCAGAGCCCCCAAACCAAGACCTAAGCCCAGAAATCGGCGTCTTGAGTCTGTTTTAGGGGATAAGTCTAGGGGTAGGGCTGTATTTTCGTGCATGTGGCTATTGTATTGAGCCTCCCTTATAATGGCCAAACGGTGAGCGAAAAAGACTTCGTTTCAGCATGGGCAGCTCTCCCAAGTAGATTTTCGGAGATGAATTGCCCGTAGTAGCTAAATAGCGCCACCAGAACACCGCCAACCGATTACTGAAATACATTTTTTATAGCCTCATCAGGCCATAGCCTGATAGCCGGAATTTTATGGATGATCACAATAAACGCGTAATTGAAACAGCCCTCTTGTGCGCGCAAGAACCACTCACCGTTGCTGATCTGACGCGCTTATTTGCCGAAGACATTGCCGCTGGCGAAATTGATGATGTTCTATTAGAGCTTCAAAAAGCCTGGGAAGACAAAGGCATGGAGTTGGTGCACATTGCAACTGGCTGGCGTTTCCAAAGCCGTTTAGCGATGCGCGAGTATCTTGATCGTTTGACTCCAGAAAAGCCGCCAAAGTATTCTCGTGCAGTGATGGAGACCTTGGCGATTATTGCTTACCGTCAACCAGTGACTCGCGGTGAAATCGAAGAGATTCGTGGTGTTGCAGTGAGTAGTAATGTGATGAAACAGTTAGAGGATCGCGGTTGGGTTGAGGTCATTGGCCACAAAGAGACTGTTGGTCGACCAGGTTTATACGCAACTACCAAACAATTTCTAGATGACTTGAGCCTCACGAATTTGCAAAGCTTGCCAATGTTGGAAGATGCTGCACCAATGGCTGCGGCAGAGCATTTAGGTCAAGCGGTAATGGAGTTTGATCCAAGCGCGACGGTTGAAACAGTCATTGAGTTAGATGAAAGCGGCCAGCCGATCATTCAATCAGTAGACGAAGAGCTAACAAATGAAGAATCTATCAGCGAAGAGATTGCTGATGATGTAATCGGCGAAGAGATAAGTGAAGAAGCTGAAGAAGAAGTTTCTCCAGAGTCTGAAGATAAACCAGGCGAACAAAAATAATTATTAATGACAAGTCATAACGAAAACGATTCATCTCCGATTAAACCTAAATCGGATAATTCCCCTGGTTCTGAGTCTGCATCTAATCCTGCAGAAGGTGCGAAGGGTGAAGGGCGCGAGGGCGGTCAACGTCGTCCACGCCGCCAAGGCGCAGGCGCTAGCAAGCACCCCTTCAATAAGAAGGGTCCATTTAATAAAGACCGGCCTCGTCGCGAGGGTGGTGAGTCCGGTGGTCAGCGTGAGGGTGGTAATAATGCATCCGCTAAGCTCGCACCCAATCCGGCTGAGAGCGAAGCTTTGTTTGCGTCAGTAGTTTCTGGTGAGTTTGATGCGGCATTAGATGCGCCTGAAGTCGTTGAAGTTAAAAATCCTGATGGCTTAAATGAGAATGAGATTTCTCATCAGACTGGTGCTGAGCGTCGTGCACAACGTGTGCGTCATGATGAGGATGCGGATACGCCTAGCGACGATGAGATGAGTAGTTTGCAATTTGCAAACATCGATGATTTGCCGCTTAGCTTGCGTGATGAGGTTTGGTCAGACTTAGATGGTTTAGACGACGACGCTGACGACGAAGATACTGTGAAGTTGCATAAGGTGTTGGCTGATGTCGGTATGGGTTCGCGCCGCGATATGGAAGACCTGATTATTCAAGGCCGGGTATCCGTGAATGGATTGCCAGCCCATATTGGTCAACGTATTGGGCCGACTGATCAGGTGCGTATTAACGGCAAGCCAGTGCATCGCAAGATTCAGACTAAGCCACCACGCGTGATCATGTATCACAAGCCTTCTGGCGAAATCGTCAGCCAGTCCGATCCTGAAGGTCGTCCAACCGTATTTGATCGCCTACCAAAGCCACGCCAAGGACGCTGGATTGCGGTAGGGCGTTTGGACTTTAATACTGAAGGTCTTTTGTTGTTCACCACTTCTGGCGAGTTAGCCAATCGCTTGATGCATCCTCGTTACGGTGTTGAGCGTGAATATGCTGTCCGTATTCTGGGCGATTTGAGTCAAGAAAATATGACTCAATTAAAGAGTGGTATTACCTTAGATGACGGCCAAGCCAAATTCTTACGTCTTTCCATGGGCGGTGGGGAAGGTGCAAACCGTTGGTACCACGTTGCCTTGACTGAAGGCCGTAACCGTGAGGTGCGCCGCATGTTTGAAGCAGTCGGGCATGTTGTCTCTCGCTTGATTCGTACGCGTTACGGCATTTTCTTGTTGCCTCCCCGTTTGAGACGGGGTAAGTGGGAAGAGATTGAGGCTGGCGGTATCTATAACTTAATGAAGTTTGCAGGCTTAAAAATGCCGCAGCCACAAGATAAGGGTCGCAATCCGAATGCGCAAGGTCGCGATCGCCATTCCCCTGCTAGTGAGGACTTTCAGCCAGATCCAATGCAAACCTCGGTTTCTTACTGGGGCTCACGGGATGCTTTAACCCAGGCCAGTGGCCATGGCGCTCTAACCCATCAGGGTAGGGTTGGCAAGCCTGGTGGCGGTGGTTCTGGCGAAGGTCGAGGTCCTTTCCGGGGTCGCACCCAGGGCGGTCGTCCAGGTGCAGGTGGCCAAGGCCAAAACCGCAATAAAGGCAAGAAAGTCCATCATGGACAGTCTGCTTTTGTGACGGCAAGTCCTCAAAGTCCAGGAAATGGCCCTAAACGGGCAGCACCGAAAGGGCGCAAACCTTTCAATAAAGGCGCTAGAAAACCCCGAAATCCAAGCGAAAGCTTCTGATTTTGATGAGTTTTCCTCTAAATCGGCTATAATTTCGGTCTTACAGCATTTCGCTGCTGTTTTGAGTTGTTACCGACTGATGTTGCGATCAACGTAAGTCGGCCTGTTCTGAATTTCGAGAATATGGGCTTTGAAGCCCATTTTTTTTTGCCGTTTTGGATTGAAGGGTGTTCGTGAAAGATCAGCGGATTATTTCTGCAGAAGTAGAAAACCTAGGGTACACGCTAGTCGATATCGAGCGTGAAGCCGGAGGTTTGCTGCGCGTCACGATTGAAAACCCGGATTACGAGCGCTTGATTAATGTCCAGGATTGCGAAAAGGTAAGTCACCAACTGAGCTACACCTTGCCAGTGGAAAACATTCCCTTTGAGCGTCTAGAGATTTCCTCTCCTGGGCTGGATCGCCCTGTGAAGTCAGCGGCTGATTACGAGCGCTTTTCCGGAATGGAGGTGGATTTGAAGTTGCGTGTTGCTGCTGGCGATCGCAAGAAGTTTCGTGGTGTGTTGCAAGGTTTGCTGAGCGGCGAGTTGGATTCGCCTGATGCGAAATTTGGTTTGTTGTTTGAAGGTGCTGACGGCACTGAATCTCAATTGGAGTTTTCTTTAGCCGAGGTCGACAAGACTCGGTTGGTCCCTGTTATTGATTTCAAAGGAAGAAAGTCATGAGCCGAGAAGTTCTCATGTTGGCAGACGCCTTAGCGCGTGAAAAGAACGTAGATCAAGCGATTGTGTTTGAAGCGCTGGAAGTGGCGTTGGCATCAGCCACTAAGAAACGTTACCCAACAGAAGATGTGGATATTCGTGTATCGATTGATCGCGAGTCTGGTGAATACGAAACCTTCCGTCGCTGGTTGGTTGTTCCTGATGAAGCGGGTCTCCAAGAGCCGGATAAAGAAATCCTCCATTTCGAAGCACTCGAGCAATTTCCTGATATGGAAGTTGGTGAGTTCATCGAAGAGCAAATCGAATCTTTAGCCTTTGGCCGTATCGGCGCACAAGCCGCTAAGCAAGTGATCTTGCAGCGTATTCGTGATGCTGAGCGCGAGCAGATTTTGAATGACTACCTTGAGCGTGGCGAAAAAGTCATGACCGGTACCGTGAAGCGTGCCGATAAGAATGGTTTGATTATTGAGTCTGGCCGTGTCGAAGCATTGTTGCGCCGCGACCAAATGATTCCAAAAGAGAACCTCCGTTCTGGTGACCGTGTTCGCGCTTACATTCTGAAAGTAGATCGTGAAGCGCGTGGCCCACAGATCGAACTCTCACGTACTTGCCCTGATTTCTTGATCAAGTTGTTTGAGAACGAAGTTCCAGAGATGGAGCAAGGTTTGTTAGAAATTAAGGGCGCAGCTCGTGACCCTGGTATCCGCGCAAAAATTGCCGTGATTACTTATGACAAGCGCATTGACCCAATCGGTACTTGCGTTGGCGTTCGTGGCACACGCGTTACTGCAGTGCGTAACGAAGTGGCTGGCGAAGCGGTGGACATTGTGTTGTGGTCTGAAGATCCAGCGCAGTTTGTAATTGGCGCTTTGGCTCCAGCTCAAGTCTCCTCTATCGTGGTTGACGAAGAGCGTCACGCCATGGATGTGGTGGTTGATGAAGAAAACTTGGCAATCGCGATTGGCCGTAGCGGACAGAATGTTCGCCTAGCTAGTGAATTGACTGGTTGGCAAATCAACATCATGACTCCAGAAGAGTCTGCTGAGAAAACAGAAAAAGAAGCCGCTTCTGTACGTCAATTGTTCATGGATAAATTGGACGTTGACCAAGAAGTTGCTGACATTTTGATTGAAGAAGGTTTCAACACATTGGAAGAGGTTGCTTATGTACCTCTCTCTGAAATGTTGGAAATCGATTCTTTCGACGAAGACACGGTAAATGAATTGCGTACTCGTGCGCGTGACTCCCTCTTGACCATGGAATTGGCTAAAGAAGAGCGCGTTGGCGAAGTCTCACAAGATTTACGCTCCCTCGAGGGAATGACTACTGAGTTGGTTGCCAAGCTTGCTGACAATCAAGTTCACACACGTGACGACTTAGCTGAACTGGCTGTTGATGAGCTAGTTGAGGCGACACAAATTGACGAAGAAACCGCGAAAACGCTCATCATGAAAGCGCGCGAACATTGGTTTACTTCATGAGAGGAAGTAGTGCATGGCAACAACAGTAAAAGTACTCGCTAAAGAATTAAAACGTACCGCGCCAGACCTTCTGGAGCAATTGAAGGCGGCCGGTATCGAAAAAGGTTCTGAGGACGACAGCATTACCGAAAAGGACAAGACTGTCCTGCTTGGGCATTTGCAAAAAGAGCATGGTAGTGCCGATACGGGCAGTCGTAAAAAGATTACCTTGATCAAGCGCGAAAACTCCGAGATTCGTCAGGCAGACTCTGCCGGACGCACTCGTACCGTTCAGGTTGAGGTTCGTAAAAAGCGCGTCCTAGTTAAAGCGGGAGATAAAGCTCCTGAAGATACTCCAGCTCCAGTGGCTCAAGAAGTTGCTCCTGTAGAGCTTGCTAAACCAATCCTTTCTGCTGAAGAGTTAGAAAAACGCGCAGCTGAAGCAACTCGTCAAGCCGAGTTATTGGCTCGTCAAGAAGCGGAAATGAAGGCGGCAGAAGATGCCCGTCAAAAAGAAGTTGAAGCTTTGGCTGCTGCAAATGTTGCTAAGCCTGTTGCCGAGAAAGCTGTTGCGTCGGAAGACGATGCCGCTCTTGCTTTGGCAGCCGCTGCAAAAGCTGCTGACAGTAAAGCGCAAGCTGATAAAGCCGCCAAAGATATTGCTGATGCCAATAAGGCGCAGTTAGCTGATATTACAAAACGTCGTGCCGCTGCTGAAGCTGAGGCTTTAGCGATTCGTGACATGATGAGTGCGCCCGCACGTGTTCTCAAGGCACCAAGTGAAATTGCTGCTGAAGAGGCTAAAAAAGGTACCCTGCATAAGCCTGCGAAGGTTGAGGGTGCCGATGATAAGAAAAAAGTAGTTGCTAAGGTTGGCGGCAAAACAATTAAGTCTGCTGAGACTTCATCTACTTGGCAAGAAGAAGGTGCCAAGAAGCCTGGTGGTATCAAGACTCGCGGCGATAGCTCTGGTGGCGTAAATGGTTGGCGTTCTGGTGGCGGTAGAAGAAAGCAGCGTCAAATTGCTGAAGCCAACGTCGACACTAACTTCCAGGTTCCAACAGAACCCGTTGTTCGTGATGTTCATGTTCCAGAAACCATCACTGTTGCTGAGTTAGCTCATGCAATGGCAGTTAAGAGCGCAGAAGTAATTAAGCTCTTGATGGGTATGGGCCAGATGGTAACGATTAACCAGATCTTGGATCAAGATACTGCAATGATCATCGTAGAAGAAATGGGTCATACCGCTCATGCTGCTAAGTTAGATGATCCAGATTTAGATCTTGGTATTGTTGGCCATGATGCAGAGCTGTTACCGCGTCCACCAGTGGTTACGGTGATGGGTCACGTTGACCACGGTAAAACATCTTTGCTCGATAAGATTCGTGCTGCTAAGGTTGCTACTGGCGAAGCCGGTGGTATTACTCAGCATATTGGCGCTTATCACGTTGAAACGCCACGCGGCATGATTACCTTTCTCGATACTCCGGGACACGAAGCCTTTACGGCCATGCGTGCTCGCGGTGCCAAGGCAACGGATATCGTGATCTTGGTTGTTGCAGCCGATGACGGTGTGATGCCACAAACGAAAGAAGCGATTGCTCACGCAGTAGCGGGTGGCGTTCCAATTGTTGTAGCAATTAATAAGATTGATAAACCTGAAGCGAACTTAGAGCGCGTTAAAACTGAGTTGGTTGCTGAGCAAGTAGTTCCAGAAGAGTATGGTGGTGATGTGCCATTTATTGGCGTCTCTGCTAAAACAGGTGACGGCATTGATGCCTTGCTTGAGAACGTACTCTTGCAAGCAGAAATTTTGGAACTCAAGGCAGCGAAAGATGCTCCTGCGCAAGGTCTCGTTATTGAGGCGCGTTTGGATAAAGGTCGCGGTCCTGTTGCTACTATTTTGGTTCAGTCTGGCACGCTTAAGCGTGGCGATATGTTGTTGGCGGGCTCAACCTACGGTCGCGTTCGTGCGATGTTGGATGAAAACGGCAAGCCATGCAACGAAGCCGGCCCTTCTATTCCCGTGGAGATCCAAGGTTTATCCGAAGTTCCTGCAGCTGGTGAGTCAGTGCAAGTGGTTCCTGATGAGCGTAAAGCTCGTGAGATCGCACTCTTCCGTCAAGGTAAGTTCCGCGATGTGAAGTTGGCTAAACAGCAGGCATTCAAGCTCGAAACCATGATGGAAAATATGGAAGAGGGTGCGGTTGAAGTCAAGTTGTTGCCTCTCATTATTAAGGCCGACGTTCAAGGCTCTCAAGAAGCTTTGTCACAGTCATTGCAAAAGCTTTCTACTGCGGAGGTGAAGGTTCAGATTGTTCACGCAGCTGTGGGTGGCATTACTGAGACTGACGTGAACTTAGCAGTTGCTTCTAAGGCGGTCATTATTGGCTTTAACTCTCGTGCAGATGGTGCGGCACGTAAGTTGGCTGAGAACAATGGTGTAGATATTCGATATCACAACATTATTTATGACGCGGTTGATGAAGTGAAAGCGGCCTTAAGCGGCATGCTAACACCAGACAAGAAAGAAGAAATCACCGGCATGGTGGAGATTCGTCAAGTCTTCTTGGTATCTAAAGTTGGCGCAATTGCTGGCTGCTTGGTACTTGATGGTGTTGTTAAGCGCGCCTCAAGCGTTCGTCTCTTGCGTGAAAACGTGGTGATCTGGACTGGTGAGTTGGATTCTCTAAAGCGCTTCAAAGATGATGCAAAAGAAGTTCGTGCTGGTGTTGAGTGTGGTCTGTCATTAAAAGGCTACAACGACATCAAAGAGGGCGACCAACTGGAAGCATTTGAAGTTACTGAAGTTGCCAGAACACTCTAAGAGTTACTTAGCTAATGCATAAAACTAGTCCACATCGTAACCAGCGTCTCGCCGATCAAATTCAGCGAGACCTGGCCGAACTGATTCCTCGTGAATTGCGTAGCCCAAGCCTAGGTTTGATTACCTTGCAAAGCATTGAGCTCACACCAGATTTGGCGCATGCAAAAGTCTTCTTTACTGTCTTAGGCGCTGAGCCTGAGGTTGCATTGAAAGCCTTACAGGATAAGGCGGGCTATTTGCATTCTTTATTGTTTAAGCGTTTGCATATTCACACTGTACCAACCCTGCATTTCCACTACGACAGTTCTGTTGAGCACGGCATAGAAATGTCTCGCTTAATTGATCAAGCGGTGGATAGTGATCGCAAAGACGAGAACGCGTAAATAGCTATGCCTGTACGTATCGACGGTGTTGTCTTGCTTGATAAACCTGCGGGCATGAGCTCGCAAGGTGCAGTCACTGCCGTGAAGCGTGCGTTCAATGCGGAAAAAGCAGGGCACACCGGCACGCTAGATCCAATGGCTACTGGCCTACTCCCGATTTGCTTGGGTGAAGCGACTAAGTACTCTCAGGATTTATTGGAGGCCGATAAAACCTATATCGCTCAAGTGAAATTCGGTCAGCGTACTGATACTGGTGATGCTGAAGGTTTAGTTATTGAAGAGCTATCAGTACCTGCATTTGCTGATGAAGCTGCTATCAAAGCCGCATTAGATGCTTTATTACCAGTCTTTACTGGTCCGATTAGTCAGGTTCCGCCAATGTATTCCGCCCTCAAACGCGATGGCAAACCTTTGTACGAGTACGCTCGTGCAGGTGTTGAGTTAGAGCGTGCTCCACGAGATATTACGATTCATGCAATTCGTTGGACCAATATCAATTGGCCAGAAGCCACTTTAGAGGTGAGCTGTAGTAAAGGCACCTATATCCGCGTGTTGGCGGAAGATATTGGCAAATCATTAGGTTGTGGCGCCCATTTGGTTGGTTTGCGCCGCACAGAGGTGGGTCACCTCAATCTCGAACAGTCTTTCACAATTGAATCTATTCAGAAGGGCTTGCAAGATAGCTCAAGCTACATCTTGCCTGTCGACGCACTCTTGCAAACATTGCCACACTTAACTGTGGATGAGCAACAAGCAAAACGCTTGGAGATGGGTCAACGAGTCCCACTAAATTTACCTTCGATAGAAGCGCTAGTACGCATCTATCGCGCAACTGCTGCACCTCATAACTTTATTGGTACCGGTGATTGGCGCTCCGGGGTATTGCATCCCAAGCGTTTGATTTCTTCAGCACATTAAATACATTCAATCCCTTTATTTATTAACCTTATTCTTAACTTCAGAAGCTTCACATGACTAAACGCGCACTTCGTAATATCGCCATCATCGCCCACGTTGACCACGGTAAAACTACTTTGGTTGACCAACTCTTACGCCAATCAGGCACATTCCGTTCCAATGAAAAAATGACCGAACGCGTCATGGACTCAAACGACTTGGAAAAAGAGCGTGGCATTACTATTTTGTCCAAAAACTGTGCGGTTGAATATGACGGCACACATATCAACATCGTAGACACACCAGGACACGCCGACTTCGGTGGTGAAGTAGAGCGTGTGCTCTCCATGGTTGACGGTGTTTTGCTCTTGGTTGATGCGGTTGAAGGCCCAATGCCACAAACACGCTTTGTGACTAAGAAAGCCTTGGCTCTTGGTTTGAAGCCAATCGTAGTGATTAACAAAGTTGATCGTCCAGGCGCACGTTGCGACTACGTGATCAATGCTACTTTTGAATTGTTTGACAAGCTTGGCGCTACAGAAGAGCAGCTCGACTTCCCAATCATTTACGCCTCAGGTTTGAATGGCTATGCAGGAACATCAGAAGATGTTCGTGAAGGCGATATGCGCCCATTGTTTGACGCTGTATTGAAATACGTACCTGTGCGTGATGACGATCCAGATGGTCCTTTGCAATTCCAGATTTCTTCAATCGATTACAACAGCTATGTCGGTAAAATTGGTGTTGGCCGTATTAGCCGTGGTCGCGTGAAGTCAGGCATGGAAGTGGTTTGTATGAACGGTCCTGATGGCGTGCCATTTAAAGGTCGCATCAACCAAGTATTGAAATTTAAAGGTCTCGAACGCGAAATCGTTGACGAGGCAGTTGCTGGTGATATCGCTCTAATTAACGGTATTGAAGAGTTGGCAATTGGTACAACGGTTTGCGCAGTAGATAAACCAGATGCATTGCCAATGCTCAAGATCGATGAGCCTACTTTAACCATGAACTTCATGGTGAACACTAGCCCATTGGCCGGCCGTGAAGGTAAGTTTGTTACTAGCCGCCAAATTCGTGAGCGTTTAGATCGTGAATTGAAGGCCAATATGGCCTTGCGTGTTCGTGAGACTGATGACGATACTGTATTTGAAGTATCCGGCCGCGGCGAGTTGCATTTGACGATTTTGGTTGAAACCATGCGTCGTGAAGGCTATGAGATGGCGGTTTCCCGTCCACGCGTAGTGTTCCACGAAGAGAATGGCGTCAAGATGGAGCCATACGAGAACTTAACGGTTGACGTAGAAGATGCTACTCAAGGTTCTGTGATGGAAGACTTGGGTAAGCGTAAGGGTGAATTGCAGGATATGGTGAGTGACGGTAAGGGTCGCACACGTCTTGAGTACCGTATTCCTGCACGTGGCCTGATCGGCTTCCAAGGCGATTTCATGACTATGACTCGCGGTAACGGTTTGATGAGCCATACGTTTGATTCTTATGCGCCTGCAAAAGATGGCATCTTGGGTGAGCGCCATAACGGCGTATTGATTAGCCAAGACGATGGCGAAGCAGTTGCTTACGCTATTTGGAAACTACAAGATCGCGGTCGTATGTTCGTAAAACATGGTGACCCTGTTTACGAAGGTATGGTGATTGGTATTCATAGTCGTGATAACGACTTAGTTGTGAATCCGATTAAGGGTAAGCAATTAACCAACGTGCGTTCTTCAGGTACTGACGAAGCAGTTCGTTTGGTGACACCAATTGATTTGACTTTGGAGTATGCCGTTGAATTCATTAGTGATGATGAGTTGGTTGAAGTCACGCCGAAAAGCGTCCGTATCCGTAAGCGTCATTTGAAAGAGCATGACCGTAAGAAAGCTTCCCGCGAGTAATTGCGGAGCTCTTCAGTTGGTAAATAAGGGTCACCTTTGGGTGGCTCTTATTTTTCCTTCATGCCAATTCTTTTAAAACCTTAGTAAATTATTTATTTCATGCTGCCATCAATTGAACAACGCCTTGCCCAAGAGTTATCCGCTAAACCCGCTCAAGTAGCTGCCGCTATAGCGCTAATGGATGAGGGCGCAACAGTTCCTTTTATTGCGCGTTATCGTAAAGAGGCGACAGGCGGCTTGGATGATACGCAGCTGCGTTTACTAGAAGACCGTCTAGGGTATTTGCGTGAGCTGGAAGAGCGACGCAAGGCGATTGTTTCTTCCATTGAAGAGCAGGGCAAGATGACCCCTGAGTTACTTAAAGCCATTATGTTGGCTGAGGATAAGACGCGCCTAGAAGATCTCTATCTCCCTTATAAGCTCAAGCGTCGGACTAAAGCCCAAATAGCCTTAGAGGCTGGATTAGAGCCCCTGGCAAATGATTTATTGGCAAATCCCACACTCGATCCAGAAGTGGAGGCTGTCAAATATCTTAAAGAAGCATTTACATCCGACCAGGGTGAGAACCCTGGCGTGGTTGATACCAAAGCTGCTCTTGAAGGCGCCCGTCAGATTTTGATGGAGCGCTTTGCAGAAGACGCTGGTTTAGTGCAATCACTGAGAACCTATTTGCAAGAGCATGGCGTTGTGGAATCCAAGGTTATCGCTGGTAAAGAGCAAGAGGGCGAGAAGTTCGCCGACTACTTTGACTACTCGGAGCCCGTCTCCGCAATTCCGTCACATCGTGCCTTGGCATTATTTAGAGGTCGCCGTGAACAAATGTTGATGGTTAATTTACGTCTCGATACTGAAGCAGAAAAGCCGAAATGGGATGCACCCCACAATCCCTGTGAATCCCGCATTGCTAACCAATTCAAGATTAAGAATGAAGGTCGCCCTGCAGACCAATGGTTAGCAGAGACAGTGCGTTGGACTTGGCGCATTAAGTGCTCCATGCATTTGGAGTCAGAGTTGATGAGCGCTTTGCGTGAGCGTTCTGAGACTGAGGCAATTAATGTCTTCGCTCGTAATTTAAAGGCCCTTTTACTAGCCGCACCAGCAGGACCAAAGGTCACCATTGGCCTAGACCCTGGCATGAGAACAGGTGTGAAGGTTGCTGTTGTGGATGCTACTGGCAAGGTAGTAGATACGGATGTGATTTACCCCCACCAGCCAAAGAATGATTGGGACGGTTCATTGCATACCCTTGCGAAATTGGCCGAGAAACACCAGGCGACCTTAATTTCAATCGGTAACGGTACAGCCTCACGTGAGACGGATAAGTTGGCGCAAGATTTAATTAAAGCCAAGCCTGAGCTCAAGCTCACCAAGATCGTAGTCTCAGAAGCAGGCGCATCGGTTTATTCAGCTTCTGAGTACGCCTCAAAAGAATTACCCGGCATGGATGTATCTTTACGCGGAGCAGTATCGATTGCCAGAAGATTGCAAGATCCTTTAGCGGAATTGGTGAAGATTGACCCGAAGTCGATTGGTGTCGGTCAGTATCAGCATGATGTGATGCAGACCCAGCTTGCTAAATCATTGGTGGCAGTCGTTGAAGATTGCGTTAATGCGGTTGGTGTAGACGTCAACACGGCTTCAGCGCCTTTGCTGGCAAGGGTTTCAGGTCTGAGCAGCACCGTTGCAGAAGGCATTGTGACTTACCGAGATAGCAATGGTGCCTTTCAGACGCGGGCGGATTTACGTAGCGTGCCACGCTTAGGCGATAAGACCTTTGAGCAGGCCGCTGGATTCTTGCGCATCATGAACGGCAAAGATCCTTTAGATGCATCAGCAGTCCATCCAGAATCCTATCCTTTGGTAGAGAAGATTCTGAAAGACATTAAGAAGGGCGTCAAAGAAGTTATTGGTGATGTAACTATTTTGAAAGGCCTCATCCCAGAAAAGTATGCCGATGCGAAGTTTGGCGTTCCTACGGTTACCGACATCATCAAAGAATTAGAAAAGCCAGGCCGTGATCCACGTCCTGAGTTCACAACGGCAACCTTTAAAGATGGTGTAGAAAAAATCAGCGACCTTAAGGCCGATATGATTTTGGAAGGTGTTGTGACTAACGTTGCAGCCTTCGGCGCATTCGTAGATATTGGCGTCCATCAAGATGGCCTGGTTCATATTTCCGCGCTAGCCAATACCTTTGTTAAAGATCCGCACACTGTAGTCAAAGCAGGGCAGGTTGTTAAGGTCAAAGTGCTAGAGGTGGATGAGAAGCGCAAGCGTATTGCGTTGACCATGCGACTATCAGATGAGGCGCCTAAATCAACTCCAGGCGCAAAGCCAGAACAAAGGGCAAATCGCCCAGGCGCTCCAAGAAATCCAGAAGCCAGAAAGCCTCAGGAAGATAGAAGATCTGTACCCCCAATGAACAATGCGATGGCTGAAGCTTTGCGTAAATTAAAGGGTTAACTCATACCTAGGGTGGTTATTTGGCCTCCCATCAATAATGTAGTAACATTTATACATTAGCAATATTTTATTGGAGGGTTAGATGATTACTACCTTTTCGAGCCGAGAATTTAATCAGGATACTGGTCGGGTAAAAAAAGCTACAGAAGCGGGCCCTGTTTTTATCACCGATCGGGGTAGGCCTGCGCATGTCTTGATGACATTCACAGAGTATCAACGCGTGACTGGAAAAAAGAAAAACATCTTAGATCTTGTGGGTATGAAGGGCGCTGGAGAAATTGATTTTGAACCTGCGAAAATATCTAGCCTGACAAGGCCAATTTCGGATCTTCTTTAATGTATTTGCTTGATACAAACGTAGTTTCAGAATTTAGAAAACTGGGAAGCGGTCAAATTAATTCAAATGTTCAAGAGTGGGCTGAGGAAACTGACCCTGAGCTCATGTTTCTTTCGGCTATATCAATCCTAGAGTTAGAGATTGGAGTCTTGCAAGTCGAAAGAAGGGATAAAAAACAGGGGCAAGTCCTAAGAAAGTGGCTGAGTAAACATGTTCTGCCAGCTTTCTCAGAAAGGATATTGCCCGTTGATTTGCCAGTTGCACAACGATGTGCAAGCCTTCACGTCCCAAACCCTAAATCCGAAAGGGATGCCATGATTGCTGCCACTGCAATTGAGCATCGCATGACAATTGTGACGAGAAATATTTCTGATTTCAGTCACTCTGGTGTGAAGATGTTTAATCCTTGGCGGTAAGCCCTTAATTTGATGTTTGCTTTGTCATTAATTTGTCATATATTTCCATATAATTGGAAATATGAAAAATGCTAATGCTATTTCCGCCTTTTTAGCCTTGGGGCAGGAGTCCCGTCTCAATATCTTTCGGTTAATCGTTCAGCGCGGTGAGCTTGGTTTAACTCCGGGCGACATCATTGAAAAGCTAGGCATTCCTAATGCGACTCTGAGCTTCCACTTAAAGGAGTTGGTTCTAGCTAATCTGCTGCTTGTCGAGCGCCAAAGTCGTAATCTAATCTACCGTCCCAATGCATCTTTAGTACAAGACTTAAGCGCATTTCTGTTGGATAACTGTTGCGGTGGTCGACCCTGCACCCCTACCAAATCTCCCAAGAAATCCAAAGCCCTATGAAAACCTACAACATCCTTTTTCTGTGTACTCATAATTCCGCACGTTCTATCTTGGGTGAGGCTTTGGCATCCACTCACCCGAGTGGCAAGTTTGTAGGTTATTCAGCTGGATCTACTCCAGGTGCGAGTGTCAATCCGATCGCTGCAGACATTGCAGTGGAGTTAGGAATGGATCGCACTCTACTGAAGTCAAAAAGTTGGGACGTATTTGGCGAATCTAATGCGCCGAAAATGGATTTCATCATCACGGTTTGTGACAATGCCGCTGGTGAGGTTTGCCCATTCTGGCCAGGTCAACCGGCTACGGCACATTGGGGCTTTCCTGATCCCTCTCAAGTGCAGGGCAATAATCTAGAAAAACGAGCAGCCTTTAATACCGTGATGAATGGTCTCAAGAAGCGGATCGATATCTTGGCTAGCATGCCTCTAGAGAAATTAGACTCAATGACCCTTAAAGCAATCCATACATCAATCTAGGTCAAAGCATGAACACCTTAACTAAAAAACTCTCCTTTCTAGATCGTTATCTCACGGTATGGATCTTTGCTGCAATGGCCTTTGGCATTGGACTGGGCCACTTCATGCCTGGCATTGAGGGGTTTATTAACTCCTTTCAGGTAGGAACAACAAATATTCCAATCGCTATTGGCCTAATCTTAATGATGTACCCGCCGTTTGCCAAAGTGCGTTACGAGGATTTGCCAGATGTTTTTAAGGACAAGCGTATTTTCCTTATTTCTTTGTTGATGAACTGGATTGTTGCCCCAACATTAATGTTCTTTTTGGCGATTACCTTTGTCCCAGATCAACCTGAATATATGGCAGGTTTGATTCTGATTGGTATAGCGCCTTGTATCGCGATGGTAATTGTTTGGAATGATTTAGCAAAAGGCTCAACAGAGTATGCGGCTGGCATAGTGGCATTTAATGCCATCTTTCAGGTTCTGTTCTTTAGTGTCTATGCGTATTTCTTTCTCACTGTTCTGCCACCTTACTTTGGCCTAGCTGCCTCTAATGTCAATGTGAGCATGGGGCAGATTGCGGAGAGTGTTTTTATCTACCTAGGTGTACCTTGCATTGCAGGTATCTTGACTCGGGTGGTGATGTTGAAATTCATCTCCAAAGATCGGTATCACGAGCAGTTTGTACCGCGTATTGGTAAGCTCACTTTGATTGCTTTGCTATTCACTATCGTGGTGATGTTTAGCTTAAAGGGAAAATTCATTCTGAGTTTGCCAATGGATGTGCTCACTATTGCCATTCCACTGCTAGTATTTTTCCTCATCATGTTCTTGCTGACATTCTTTGTGACAGGCAGAGTGGGTATTGACTACAAGCGCTGCTGCACACTCTCATTTACAGCCTCTAGCAATAACTTTGAGCTAGCTATTGCTGTCGCTATTGCGGTATTTGGGATCAATTCAGGCGCTGCCTTTGCTGCAGTTATAGGTCCTCTAGTAGAGGTGCCTATCATGATTGGCTTGGTAACTGTGGCGCTCTGGTTTAAAGAGCGTTATTACACAAAATAAGCCTTGCTTACGCCCTATAAGGTCTAACCAGTGCCTCTAAGCCAAAGGCGTCACTCGTATGCCTGAGTTCATCAATGGATGTTCTCAGCTTCTTGAGCTCCCCGCAAGATAACTTGCGTAATTTTTTGCGATCCATGCCATAGGTATCCACTAGATAACGAGCTCTAGATAGGCATATCTGCAGACGAATCAGCCAGTACACGGCAAAAATTCCAGGGGCAAATAAGAGAAGCAAAA